>NZ_LNVF01000030.1:0-301 GCF_002093545.1 Streptococcus oralis subsp. tigurinus | reverse complement strand
TGGCAGTTTCTCAAAGCTGGCTGTCCAGTTGTGGTCTTTGGTCAACTCTTGTACTTGACCAGTTGCCACGCCGTCTTTATAGAGTTCGACTGTGACACTGTCTACAGGTGCGTCGATCTTGTTGCCATCTGAGTCTTGCCACTCTTTTGTGACCGTGATCGCTCGGGTTGGTGGGATCATTGGGGCCCATGGAGTCTTTTCCTTATTGGTAATGGTGAAGCCTTCTTTCATGCTTCCTGCGTAACCGACTCCATACCATTTGCCTGCAAGTAAAATGCTATTTGAAGTTTCTCCAACTTCT
>NZ_LNVF01000029.1:0-200 GCF_002093545.1 Streptococcus oralis subsp. tigurinus | reverse complement strand
GTCGTTGCCTTCCTTATCCTTGTGACTGGTCTTCACTTTTTCGTAGACATGTTCAATGTCGCCGTTTGGAAGTTTCTTAGTCTCTACGAAGCGGTAACCTGGGATGTCTTTCTTAGGTTGTTCGCCATCTTCACTTGGATATCCTGGAATGTCGTTGCCTTCCTTATCCTTGTGACTGGTCTTCACTTTTTCGTAGACAT
>NZ_LNVF01000028.1:0-200 GCF_002093545.1 Streptococcus oralis subsp. tigurinus | reverse complement strand
TCCTTCGAAACTGGCGTCCCGATCTCTTAGACTCCTACCTATCCTGTACATGTGGTACAGACACTCAATATCAAACTGCAGTAAAGCTCCATGGGGTCTTCCCGTCCTGTCGCGGGTAACCTGCATCTTCACAGGTACTAAAATTTCACCGAGTCTCTCGTTGAGACAGTGCCCAAATCATTACGCCTTTCGTGCGGGTC
>NZ_LNVF01000027.1:0-201 GCF_002093545.1 Streptococcus oralis subsp. tigurinus | reverse complement strand
ATGTCTACGAAAAAGTGAAGACCAGTCACAAGGATAAGGAAGGCAACGACATTCCAGGATATCCAAGTGAAGATGGCGAACAACCTAAGAAAGACATCCCGGGTTACCGCTTCGTAGAGACTAAGAAACTTCCAAACGGCGACATTGAACATGTCTACGAAAAAGTGAAGACCAGTCACAAGGATAAGGAAGGCAACGACA
>NZ_LNVF01000026.1:0-200 GCF_002093545.1 Streptococcus oralis subsp. tigurinus | reverse complement strand
TGCAAGCAAGGTATTTTGACCAGCAAGCGCAGCATCCACAGAGGTGATGAGGAGACCTTCCACTCCTTGGGGTTGGAAAGTATCTGTATGGAGGCTTACGCCTTTTTCAGCTCGGTTCAAGTCACCAACAAAAAGTAGGAAAACAGCTGACTGGCGAATGGCTTCCTGCGGAACCAATTCATATAAGGCATCTTTTTTCT
>NZ_LNVF01000025.1:0-201 GCF_002093545.1 Streptococcus oralis subsp. tigurinus | reverse complement strand
TCCTTCGAAACTGGCGTCCCGATCTCTTAGACTCCTACCTATCCTGTACATGTGGTACAGACACTCAATATCAAACTGCAGTAAAGCTCCATGGGGTCTTTCCGTCCTGTCGCGGGTAACCTGCATCTTCACAGGTACTAAAATTTCACCGAGTCTCTCGTTGAGACAGTGCCCAAATCATTACGCCTTTCGTGCGGGTCG
>NZ_LNVF01000024.1:0-201 GCF_002093545.1 Streptococcus oralis subsp. tigurinus | reverse complement strand
AGGAGATACACCTGTACCCATGCCGAACACAGCAGTTAAGCCCTAGAACGCCGGAAGTAGTTGGGGGTTGCCCCCTGTGAGATATGGAAGTCGCTTAGCTCGAGGGAGTTTAGCTCAGCTGGGAGAGCATCTGCCTTACAAGCAGAGGGTCAGCGGTTCGATCCCGTTAACTCCCATATAGGTCCCGTAGTGTAGCGGTTA
>NZ_LNVF01000023.1:0-370 GCF_002093545.1 Streptococcus oralis subsp. tigurinus | reverse complement strand
GCTACGCCGTCTTTGTAGAGTTCTACTTTGACACTATCTACAGGCGCAGATACATCGTTACCAGCTGAATCTTCCCATTCTTTTGTTACCTTGACATCTCGGGTTGGAATTTCCATTGGAGCCCATGGAGTCTTTTCCTTATTGGTGATCGTAAAGCCTTCTTTCATGCTTCCTGCGTAACCGACTCCATACCACTTGCCTGCCACTTGAATGTTGTTTAAGCTTTCACCAACTTCTTTAATGGTATATTCATGAGCCGCTCCACCGAGGGTCGCGGATACTGGTAATTGCTCAAAGGTGGCTGTCCAGTTATTGGCTGACTTCAACTCTTGTACCTGACCTGTGGCTACGCCGTCTTTGTAGAGTTCTA
>NZ_LNVF01000022.1:0-760 GCF_002093545.1 Streptococcus oralis subsp. tigurinus | reverse complement strand
GGGATGTCTTTCTTAGGTTGTTCGCCATCTTCACTTGGATATCCTGGAATGTCGTTGCCTTCCTTATCCTTGTGACTGGTCTTCACTTTTTCGTAGACATGTTCAGTGTCGCCGTTTGGAAGTTTCTTAGTCTCTACGAAGCGGTAACCTGGGATGTCTTTCTTAGGTTGTTCGCCATCTTCGCTTGGAATTAATGTATTCCCCTTAGTATCTACAAAAGAAGTAATTGGATGTACAGTTGGAGCTGGCGTTTTCTTCTTGTAGACATAAACCACATGGCTGTCGCCTTCTGTCACCTTACCATTGGCTGGAGCTGAGTCTGATGACAAAGCCTTAAACTCATAACCGTCAAAAGTCTTTTGACTTGTTGTGTAGTCTTCGCCCACTGGGGCATTAGTCTTCACTTGAGTTGGACCTTCCAATACATTGCCGTCTTCGTCAATGTATTTCACGTCCACATTACCAGTCTTCGGTTGTGGAGCTGGCGTTTTCTTCTTGTAGACATAAACCACATGGCTGTCGCCTTCCGTCACCTTACCATTGGCTGGAGCTGAGTCTGATGACAAAGCCTTAAACTCATAACCGTCGAAGGTCTTTTGCTCAGTCGTATAGTCTTCGCCCACTGGGGCATTGGTCTTCACTTGCGTTGGACCTTCTAACACATTGCCGTCTTCGTCAATGTATTTCACGTCCACATTACCAGTCTTCGGTTGTGGAGCTGGCGTTTTCTTCTTGTAGACATAAACCACATGGCTGTCGC
>NZ_LNVF01000021.1:0-907 GCF_002093545.1 Streptococcus oralis subsp. tigurinus | reverse complement strand
ATGCGGTTGGTGAAACTATTGGGACTACAGCCTATGCTAGAGAAGATGATAGCAAAAAAGGGATGGATGGTAGTCAAGTTACAGGTGCTGCATCCAGCTATGCACGTAAGTACGCGCTAAACGGACTCTTTATGATTGATGACAACAAGGATCCTGATACGGATGAATATCATAATCAGAATAGCCAAGCAGGCCGTACATCGCAAAAACCAGCTCAAAAAACAAATAGCCAGCAAAAGCAACCGGCTAATGCTCCAGCTAAAAGTAACGGAGCCAAAACAATTACAGGAGCACAGGCTAAAGCCATTCGGACAGAACTCAAAAATATGGCTGAGGCTACTGGTAGCCCAGCTGCTGCAATTGGGAACTGGTTCATTGGTAAGATGGGTGTTGACAAACCTGAGAACATTCCAGCTTCTCGCTTAAAAGAAGCTCAAAAAATTATCGCAGATGCAAAGAAAGCAAGAGGTATTGAATAATGGGATATACGGAACTGGGGCGCAAACGTCCGATTGAATTACAGAGCGCTTATTATGATAAGATCCTGGTTTATCAGCATCAAGGTGAGATTTGGGGTGTATGTTATAAGTACGGAGAAATTGATTGTGTTTACAACTACACTAAGAACGATTTCTTTTGGCTTGAAATTTCAGATATGTCCTTAAAAGAAATTGTTACTAAAATTATCCAGCCTTTGAAGAGAAATTCCCCAGGATCATACGGATTTGATGAGAGTACGTTCAGTAGAATTTTGGAGGTAATAAAATAATGATCAATAATGTTGTACTCGTAGGTCGTATGACCCGAGATGCTGAACTTCGCTATACTCCTCAAAATGTAGCAGTTGCGACTTTTACTCTTGCAGTAAACCGTACATTTAAGAGTCAAAATGGCGAGCGTGAAGCTG
>NZ_LNVF01000020.1:0-906 GCF_002093545.1 Streptococcus oralis subsp. tigurinus | reverse complement strand
CAGCTTCACGCTCGCCATTTTGACTCTTAAATGTACGGTTTACTGCAAGAGTAAAAGTCGCAACTGCTACATTTTGAGGAGTATAGCGAAGTTCAGCATCACGGGTCATGCGCCCTACAAGTACAGCATTGTTAATCATTATTTTATTACCTCCAAAATTCTACTGAACGTACTCTCATGAAATGAGTATAATCCAGGGTTATTTCTCTTCAAAGGCTTGATAATTTTAGTAACAATTTCTTTTAAGGACATATCTGAAATTTCAAGCCAAAAGAAATCGTTCTTAGTGTAGTTGTAAACACAATCAATTTCTCCGTGCTTATAACATACACCCCAAATCTCACCTTGATGCTGATAAACTAGGATCTTATCATAATAAGCACTCTGTAATTCAATCGGACGTTTGCGCCCCAGTTCCGTATATCCCATTACTCAATGCCTCTCGCTTTCTTCGCATCTGCGATAATCTTCTGAGCTTCCTTCAATCGATCAGCTGGAATGCTTTCAGGTTTATCAACACCCATTTTATCGATGAACCATTTTCCAATTGTTGCAGCAGGACTCCCTGTAGCTTCAGCCATATTTTTGAGTTCTGTCCGAATGGCTTTAGCCTGTGCTCCCGTAATAGTTTTGGCTCCGTTACTTTTAGCTGGAGCATTGGCCGGTTGCTCTTGCTGGCTATTTGGTTTTTGAGCTGGTTTTTGCGACGTACGGCCTGCTTGGCTATTCTGATTATGATATTCATCCGTATCAGGATCCTTATTGTCATCGATCATAAAAAGTCCGTTTAGGGCGTATTTTCGGGCGTAGCTGGATGCAGCACCTGTAACTTGACTACCATCCATCCCTTTTTTGCTATCATCTTCTCTAGCATAGGCTGTAGTCCCAATAGTTTCACCAACCGCA
>NZ_LNVF01000019.1:0-9043 GCF_002093545.1 Streptococcus oralis subsp. tigurinus | reverse complement strand
AAGTTCATAGATCTGAACTTTATCATCATAAGTTAATTTCATAGTAAAAACACCCCAAAAGTTAGATTTTTTCTGTCTAACTTTTGGGGTGCAGTTCAGATTTCCCGTTGCTTTTTTGCATGGTTGCGATAGCCTTGGTAAAATAGAATTGCTTAATAAACCATTTAGAAAGGCTATCCCATGCATGTTCACTATAACACAAATCAAACAACTTTACCACTAGAAATCAGTTCTTTCTTGCCACAAGACCATCTTGTCTTTACGATTGAAAAAGTGGTGAATACCTTGGAGGATAGTCACTTCCAAACCTTCTATCATGCCTTTGGTCGCCCGTCTTATCACCCTAAAATGCTTGTGTCTACTCTTCTATTTGCCTATTCACAAGGGATCTTCTCTGGTCGAAAAATTGAAAAAATGATGATTGAAAATCTCGCTATGCAGTACCTAACAGGACAGTTGGTTGTCAGCTATCGTACTATCAATCGTTTTCGTATCGCTGAAGGGATGGAAGAACTCATTCGTGATCTGTTCATCGACCTCAATCTTCGTTTAAAAATGGAAGAGTTAGTGACCTTAGATTGCTTGTTTATTGACGGGACGAAGATTGAAGCCAACGCCAACAAGTATAGTTTCGTGTGGAAAAAGGCAACGGACAAGTTTTCCGCCAAACTTCAAGAACAGATACAGGCCTATTTTCAAGAAGAAATCACTCCCCTGATCCATCAGGCGATTGCGCTGGATGAAAAAGAATCGATTACCTCAGAACAGTTGACCGAGTTCGCTCAAGTCCTTGAAGAAGAATTGGAAAAACTGAACCAAGACATGGAGGAGACACCCGTTAAAGGAAAGGATGAACGTAAAACCCAGCGTCGGAAACTCAAGAAAGTCCTTCGTAAAGTCAAGGATGATTTTTCAGTACGTGCTGAAAAATATTAGAACTATCAGGAGACATTTGAAGGGCGTAACAGCTTTTAGAGATTATCAAGAACTAGGTCAAACATACGGGATGTTGAGAGGATTATTAATCTGTATCCAAAGCTAAATTAGCAAAAATGCTGTAGATATATTTTTATTTAATAAAATTTGAAAAGATTAACCTTTTTAGTAACAAACTTATTGCTTAAAATTATTTTTACTGTTACAATAATCTTAGGTATCATTTTTTGCTGTAAATATTTTAGGAGTGACAATGAAATTCAAAACTAAATATAAAAAGATTATTATTGGAATGCTATGTCTTATTCTAACATTCCTTTTATTACCGATTAAAAGTTTTTTTGCTGTGCAAGAAATTAAAGATAATACTGACCTTGCACATTTAGATACATATAAATTTAACTTAAATGTGAATAATATGGAGGTAATTTCAAAATCGAATGCTGTTAATCAAGCACGATTGAATAATCCTTACTACCAATCTTTAAGTGGTCAGATTTATCATAAACCTATGGAGAATTTTACCCTCAAAGTTGATAAAACCAATAAAAGCACTCAAGTATTTGAACAACCTTTAAAATTAAAATTTTCAAATGTTGGTGAGGTTTATGGAAAAAAGGTTGATGCTTATCTAACCATTAATCGTGTGACAGTTCATTATAATAATACAACACTAGGTGAAGCATCACTGAAGGATCCTACTAAGAAAAATGTCCAGTTTTTTAATGTTTCAGAGATTTGGGAAAATGGGGCATTTGAACTTGGAAATATCCCATATGTGGATGCAGCCCATAATGATATAATTGACCATGCCTATTGGATTGACGCAGATGTAACGGCCGAGCTGAAATATTCAGACGGATCAAATACGGATTTGAAGCTTGTAATGGTCCCATCTGATGTGGATGTGACTGTTGACGGGACAGAATCATTCTATATTAAAAACTATACATCCCAAGTAGATAAGACGGTAATGAATACCGCAAATGCTCTCAAAAAAGAAGTAAGTGGCGACAAAACAATTTGGCGAGCTACTAAAGGAACAGACGGCGATGCTTCCTACAATGTTGGTGGTCTAGCTGTTCGTTCGGTTAACAATAGTTTAGAATTTGGCTACCAGTCAACTGCCTACTGCTCAGCAGTATTTGGACTTTTTGTAGAAGGAAAGATTCCGGCACCAGTTAAAACGGTTGACCCCACACAAGCTCCAGCTAAAAAAGGACAGAAGATCACTTATACGGGAACTTTCAAGGTACCGACACCCGGAAAAGATGTTATTGGCTCACTTGACAGCTTAGATTTGATTGATACATTTGATGAACGACTAACCTATCAAGACCTTAAAGTCGAAGCAGATGGCAAGGTTTTGACGGAACATACGGATTACACTGTTACTGTATCAGGACAGACCGTTACTGTTAAAATGGCAGAAAAGTATCTTCAGCGAGCAAGTGGAGCTGATACGATAAAAGTTACATATAATACGGTAACAAATGAAAAAGTAGAGCAGAAAACATCGGGTGTTATCGAAAATACCGTAACATTGAAAGTTGATAATGTCCTAGTCCCTTCTAATAAGGTCAAAACAACTCTCCTTTACAATAAAACACATGAGTTCCAAAGCGGAACTCCAGGAATGTCTCTACCTAAAGAGGTAACTGATCTAACACCACCTAAGGTATCAAAAATTCCAAATGGGACAACCGTAACACCAGATCAGCCCAAGCAAACGGAAGTCACCGTTCCAGAAGGAACATGGGTTTTCAAGGGGTACACAGAAAAAGAAAAGACCATTGATGGTGCAGATGTACACTTTATTGGTATTTGGGTTCTAAAGGCTTATAAGAAGATTTCGATTGAGAAAAAGTGGATTGGTCCAGCAGCTGAGTCCGCAACTTTTAACATTTTGGTTGACGGCAAGGTAGTGAATGATGCAGATCACACGGTAACCTTAGATAAAACTACAGGCTGGTCATATACTTTTGACAAATTGTTGAAGTACAGCCTTGAGGACGGTCATGAGTACAAATATTCTTTAGCTGAAGTAAAAGTTAACAACTATGATAGTAAGATAACTGGGGATGTAGATAAAGGCTTTATCGTTACAAATACGAATACAGAAAAAGTTACAGTAAAAGTTAATAAAAAGTGGAATGGACCTGAGAAAAATTCGGTAATAGTTAAACTAGTTATTGATGGTAAAGAGAGTGAGAAAAAAGTTGAGTTAACTGCCGCAACCAACTGGTCAGGTGAGTTCACAGATTTGCCGAAGTATAATGCAGATGGCGGTAAGATCCACTACACTGTAAAAGAAGTTCCAGTAGAAGACTTTAAGAGTGAGATCGCAGGTGATGCCAACACTGGCTTCACTATCACCAATACATATATTCCTGCTGACCCTATTCAAGTTCCACTTGTTGCTGAGAAAGTATTAGAAGGGAAGCCACTTGAGGCGAATAAGTATCAGTTTAAACTTTTCAAAGTTACAAATGGCACTGAGCAGGAAGTAGAGACAGTTACCAATAAGCAGGATGGTAGTATCACCTTCACTCCTCTTACCTTTAATGAAGATGAAGTCGGAGAACACGACTATGTTGTCCGTGAGGTCATTCCAGCAGATAACGAAAAAGAAGCTGGAGTAACTTATGACAAGACAGAATTTAAAGTCAAAATCAAAGTTGAGAAAGCGTTTGGACGTAAACTAACAGCAACCATCACTAGAAGTCCAGAAGCGCTTGTCTTTAAAAATAAATATACAGCCAAGCCAGTGAACGTTCCTCTTTCTGTAACTAAGAAGCTGACTGGTCGCGAGCTAAAGGCAGGCGAGTTTGAATTTGTCTTGAAAGACAAAGCCGGCAAGACTGTTGAAACGGTGAAAAACACAGCCGATGGCCAAGTAAACTTCAGAGCTTTAGAGTTTACTAAGACGGGTACTTATGTTTACACTATTAGCGAAACAAAAGGGAATCTAGGTGGTATTTCCTATGACACACATCAAGTTACTGCAACTATTGAAGTAACGGATGACGGTTCTGGCCAACTTAAAGCCAAAACTAGTTATAAGGATAATAACCAAACCTTTAACAACACATACACAACTAAGAAAACTTCAGCTAGTCTTGAAGTGACAAAAGCCCTTTTAGGTCGTACCTTGAAAGCTGATGAGTTTGAGTTTGTCTTGAAGAATGACGAAGATGGCTCAGAAGTTCAAAAAGTGAAGAACACTGCTGATGGTAAGGTCGTATTTGCACCAATCGAATACACTAAAGCTGGTACATACAAGTACACTATCGTTGAAACAAATGCTGGACAAACTATTGACGGTGTAACATACGATAGTCTCGAAGTTAAAGTCATAGTAGAAGTTACAGACGATGGTGAAGGAAATCTTACTGCTAACGTAACATACCCAGCGGACAAAGAATTTAACAACAGCTACGGAGCTTCAAAAACTTCAGCTACTCTTGCAGTTAAGAAAACACTTACTGGTCGTGAGTTGAAAGCCGATGAGTTTGAATTTACTTTGACAGACCAAGATGGTAACGTGAAAGAAACAGTCAAGAATGACAAAGATGGAAACGTTAAGTTCTCAGCCTTGGAATTCGATAAAGCTGGAACTTTCACTTACAAGATTGCTGAAAAAACTGGAACTGCTACAGGCATCACGTACGACACAAAAACAATCACTGCTACAGTTACTGTAGCGGACAATGGTAAAGGTGCCCTTGAAGCAACTGTTACTTACGACGATGAAAAAGCATTCGAGAACACTTACACTCCAGCAGGGGCTACAAGTGTAACTCTTGGAGCTAAGAAAGTTCTTGAAGGTAAAGATCTTGAAGCTGGTAAATACAGCTTTGTTCTGAAAGAAGGCGACAAAGAGCTTGAAACAGTTACAAACGCTGCCGACGGAACAGTGGCCTTCTCACCAATCTCATATGATGAGAGTCAAGTGGGAACTCACAAGTACACCATCTCAGAAGTTGCTGGAACTGAAACAGGGATCACTTACGATAAGACAGTTCAAGAAGTTGAAGTAACGGTTGAGAAAGTAAGCGCGACTGAATTGAAAGCAACTGCTTCAAAAGAAGCGAACGATCTTGTATTTACAAACAAATACACTCCAGCAGGAGCTACAAGTGTAACTCTTGGAGCTAAGAAAGTTCTTGAAGGTAAAAATCTTGAAGCTGGTAAATACAGTTTCGAATTGAAGAAAGAAGACGGAACTGTTGTTGAAACAGTGACAAACGCTGCCGACGGAACAGTGACCTTCTCACCAATCTCATATGATGAGAGCCAAGTGGGAACTCACAAGTACACCATCTCAGAAGTTGCTGGAACTGAAACAGGCATCACTTACGATAAGACAGTTCAAGAAGTTGAAGTAACGGTTGAAAAAGTAAGCGCAACTGAATTGAAAGCAACAGCTTCAAAAGAAGCAAAAGATCTTGTATTTACAAACAAATACACACCAGCCAAAACTCAAGTTTCTGTGAAGAAAGCATGGGATGATAAGGACAACCAAGATGGTAAACGTCCAACTTCTGTCACAGTTAAATTGCTTGCAGATGGTCAAGATACTGGTAAAACACTTGAACTTAATGCCGCAAACGGTTGGGCTGGAAGCTTCACAGATCTTGATGCTGATAAGGGCGGTACACCTATCCAGTACACTGTAGTAGAAGTAACTGTTCCTGGTTACACTTCTAAGGTTACTGGTGACGCTGCATCAGGATTCACCATCACAAATAGCTATTCACCAGAAACAGTTGACATTAAAGCAACTAAGAACTGGGATGACGCGAATAACCAAGACGGCAAACGTCCAACTAAGATTACAATCAATCTTTTAGCAGACGGTCAGAAAGTTGATTCGAAAGAAGTTCAAGCAGCCGCAGACGGAACTTGGACTGTCGAATTCACGAAATTAGCAAAATATAAAGATGGTAAAGAAATCAAATACACTGTAACGGAAGAAGCCGTAGCAGAATACGAATCTACGATTACAGACTTTACCATCACAAACAAATATGCTCCTAAAGCAATCGACTACAAAGTAACAAAAGTATGGAACGATGCGAACAACCAAGACGGTAAACGTCCTGAGTCAGTAACGGTTCAACTTTATAAAAAAGTAGGAGATGCTGATCCAGTAGCCGTTGAAGGTAAGAAATTGACCTTGACAGCTAAGGATAAGACAGATGCCAACACTTGGGTAGCATCCTTCACAAATATTCCACAATACGAAGCTGGTAAAGAAATCACTTACTCAATCAAGGAAGTGGATGTACCAGCTGGTTATGAAGCCTCTGTAACTGGTCAAGTAGTGACTAACACTCACAATCCAGATACAGTTATCCTTTCAGGAACTAAGGTTTGGAAAGATAACAACAACCAAGACGGCAAACGTACAACATCTGTGAAAGTTCAAATTCTTAAAAACGATAAAGAAGTCGTTCAAGAGATTGAAGTATCAGAAAAAACTGGCTGGAAGTTCGAATCTAAGAAACTTCCTAAGTATGAGAATGGTCAAGAAATCAAGTACACTGTCAAAGAAGTGGCTGTTGCATCATACGAAACAACAATTACTCCAGAAAAAGACGGTAAGTATACGATTACTAACGAACATACACCAGAGAAAATTACTGTAAAAGGTAAGAAGATCTGGGATGATGCTAATAACAAAGACGGTATTCGTCCAGACTCAATTACTGTAGCACTTCTTGCCAACGGTAAAGAAACTGGTAAGACTGTAACTGTTACAAAGGCAACTGCTCTATCAGACAACGAGTGGGCCTTCGAGTTTACAGACCTTGATCGTTACGCAAATGGTAAACCAATCGAGTACACTGTCAAAGAAGTTGGTACTGTGAATGGGTACACAGCAAAAGAAGATGGCATGAATGTTACAAATATACATACTCCAGAAAAACCAACACCAGGTAAACCAAATGAACCAGGAAAACCAGATCCAAAACCTCAACTTCCTAATACTGGTGAAAAAGCATCTAACGCAGCAGTAGTTGCAGGACTTGCTTTGATAGCAGTGACTGGTGGATTGTACTTTGTAAGCCGTAAAAATAAATAATCTCTAAAAGAGAGTTAATTTTCAGTTAGTTCTTAGGAAGTAATTGGAAAGGAAATAGTCCAGAACATTTGTTCTGGACTATTTTTTATCGGCTCTTTGTCAACTGTAGTGGGTTGATAAAAAGTCACAACCTGGAGAGGACCAAATTGGTTCTCTCCTTTTTGATATTAAAAGCAATGAGAATTCTCGTTTTAAAATTTTCAAAGTTCCGGAAGCCAAAAGCATTTCGCTTAATGACTTTGATGAGGATATCTGTGGCCTCAAGTTTTGCGTTTGAGTAGGGAAGTACAAGTGCATTAATGATCTTATCCTGATCTCTCAAAAAGGTCCTAAAAATGGTCTGGAAGATTGGATTGACAGAAGAAATGGACCCTGTGATCAATTCGAAGAAATAGTCATCGTGCTTCTCTTGAAAATGAAAGAGTAAAAGCTGATAGAGTTCATAGCGATCTCTAAGATCTTGAGAGTAAGAGAGAAGTTTTTCGAGAATCTCTTTATTGGTTAAATGCGACTGAAATGTTGGACGATAAAATCGTTTACTGCTCAGCGTATAGTTATCCTGTTGAATGAGTTTCCAGTAACGTTTCAGTGCTTTATATTCGTGCGGTCTTCTATCAAACTGATTCATAATTTGGATGTGTACGCGATTCATTGCTCGACTGAGATGCTGGATAATATGAAAGCAATCGAGAACGATTTTAGCGTTTGGGAGTGAAACAGTCTGGGAGACTGTTTCAGCCTGAGCCTAGAAATTCGAAAGCGAAGTTGTCTAGCTAAGTCATAGTAAGGGCTAAACATATCCATCGTAATGATTTTTACCTGACAGCGAACGGCTCGCTCATAGCGAAGAAAGAGATTTCGGATAACAGCTTGTGTTCTTCTCTCAAGAACAGCGATGATATTGAGATTATCAAAATCTTGCGCAATGAAGCTCATCTTCATCTCCCGATTGAAACAGTCACTTCCCTGACTGTTTCCACATCCCAACTCATGTGTTCTGGAAGGTGGTTAAGATCAGTCTTAAATTTGAATTTATGTAACTGACGAATGACTGTCGAAGTGGAGACAGATAAACTTTCGGAGATAGCTGTCATAGGGACTTTCTCAATCAATTTTTGAGTGATTTTCTGTTTGACGATGGTTGCGATCTGGTGATTCTTCTTGACTAAGGAAGTCTCTGCGACGGCTATTTTTCCACAGTCTTTACAGCGGAAACGGCGTTTTCTCAATCGAATGAGAGTCTTGTAGCCAGCACATTCGAGGTAGGGGATTTTGGATTCTATTTGAAAGTCATATTTAGCCATTTGTCCTTGACAGTTGAGACATTTAGAGGCAGGATAATCGAGCTTAGCAATGACTTCTTTATTCGTTCCAGTATCAAGATAATCTAAGATAATAATATTTTTGTCATTAATTCCAAGTATGTTTGTGATAAAATTTAATTGTTCCATAAGATTCTTTCTAATGAGGGTTTGGTCACTTTTTCATTATAGGTCTTATGGGCCTTTTTTCTACAACAAATTAGACTCCATAATTCCTACAGTGGTTTTACCCACTACAGAAATTATAGAGCCTAAATTTAGAGAGGTTCGACCTCTATTTTTTTGTTCTAAAGTGATGGCTACCGAGCGAATGTCTTGATAGTCGACCCTCCTCGAACGGGATTAGATGACAAGTTATTAGATGCCATCCTAACCTATGTACCGGAAAAAATGGTTTATGTTTCTTGCAATGTTTCGACCTTGGCGCGAGATTTGGTTAAACTGGTAAAAGTTTATGATCTCCAGTATATCCAGTCAGTTGATATGTTTCCCCACACTGCACGGACAGAAGCAGTCGTGAAGTTGATTAAGAAGAGTGTAAAATAAGGTATCCGGTTATAAAAGATAGATGCTAAAATAAAAAAATGAAGCTATTCTCAAAAAGTTCTTGACAAAGGAGGAAAAGTAGGTATAATAGAAAGAGTTGAAAAGCTCAAGGTCCGTTGGTCAAGGGGTTAAGACACCGCCTTTTCACGGC
>NZ_LNVF01000018.1:0-10072 GCF_002093545.1 Streptococcus oralis subsp. tigurinus | reverse complement strand
TAGGAGATACACCTGTACCCATGCCGAACACAGCAGTTAAGCCCTAGAACGCCGGAAGTAGTTGGGGGTTGCCCCCTGTGAGATATGGAAGTCGCTTAGCTTTTATCCGCCATAGCTCAGTTGGTAGTAGCGCATGACTGTTAATCATGATGTCGTAGGTTCGAGTCCTACTGGCGGAGTACTATTAGAAACGTTCAATCGAACGTTTTTTATTTTATAAATAAAGTAAACTTCTCAAAATTCAAAACTTAATTTTTTCATCTATAAATGCCTCTATATTTTATTTTTAGTCCGTTTAGCTTTAAATTCTACTTTTATAGGATTTGAAGCTTTTTTAGTTCTTATTTTTGTTAGACTAGTGTTAATAATAAGAAAGGGATTTTTTATATGCTTCAAAATTTTTATGATAGAGCATTTGTCTTTTTGAAATTAGTTGAACAAGAATATGCTTCTTTAGGTCAGAGTCGTGCTGAGTGGGAATCACTTCATCTTCGTTTTTTACTTTATTACTTGATAAGATTTAGAATTACAAGTGTTAAAGACTTTTATTTATATCATTTTCAGACGGCCTATCGCTTGTATTTAGATAAATTCTTGCTAGAAGGCACTACTCTAAACTAGTGAGTTTCATATATATCATTTATCACGAACAATAATCAGCATTGAATTTGTGAATTTAAGGATTTTATTTAAAATTTAAGGTTAGGATTTTTATAATTTACAGAAATTCCAAATCTTTTCTAGTGTTTCTTCTTGATAAAATAGTGTTTTTTTCTTATAATAAATTGTAAGATATAATTGCAGGTGAGACTCCTGCCATGTATATGAGAAAGGAAGAGCCACACGGCTCAGACAAAGTTTTACTATGACTTCAGTTGTTGTTGTTGGTACCCAGTGGGGTGATGAAGGTAAAGGGAAAATTACAGATTTTCTTTCAGCTAATGCAGAAGTGATTGCTCGTTATCAAGGTGGTGACAATGCTGGTCACACAATTGTGATTGATGGCAAGAAATTTAAGTTACACTTGATTCCATCAGGTATTTTCTTCCCCGAAAAGATTTCTGTTATTGGGAACGGGATGGTTGTAAACCCTAAATCTCTAGTAAAAGAATTGACCTATCTTCATGATGAAGGTGTGACAACAGATAATTTACGCATTTCGGATCGTGCGCATGTCATTTTGCCATATCATATTGAATTAGACCGTCTACAAGAAGAAGCTAAGGGCGACAATAAAATTGGGACAACTATCAAGGGTATTGGTCCAGCCTATATGGATAAAGCTGCTCGTGTTGGGATTCGTATTGCTGATCTTTTGGATAAGGATATTTTCCGTGAACGTTTGGAACGCAATCTTGCGGAAAAGAATCGTCTGTTTGAAAAATTGTATGACAGTACTCCTATTTCAATTGATGATGTTTTTGAAGAGTACTATGAGTACGGCCAACAAATCAAGCAGTATGTGACAGATACGTCTGTTATCTTAAATGATGCGCTTGATAATGGCAAACGTGTGCTTTTTGAAGGTGCGCAAGGTGTTATGTTGGATATTGACCAAGGTACGTATCCATTTGTTACGTCGTCAAACCCTGTCGCTGGTGGTGTGACAATTGGGTCTGGTGTTGGTCCAAGTAAGATTGACAAGGTTGTAGGTGTATGTAAAGCCTACACAAGTCGTGTAGGAGATGGACCTTTCCCAACTGAATTATTTGATGAAGTAGGGGATCGCATTCGTGAAGTAGGTCATGAATACGGTACAACAACTGGCCGTCCACGTCGTGTGGGTTGGTTTGACTCAGTTGTGATGCGCCATAGTCGTCGTGTATCTGGTATTACCAATCTTTCATTGAACTCTATTGATGTTTTGAGTGGTTTGGATACAGTGAAAATCTGTGTGGCCTATGATCTTGATGGTCAACGTATTGACTACTATCCAGCTAGCCTCGAGCAGTTGAAACGTTGCAAACCTATCTATGAGGAATTGCCAGGTTGGTCAGAAGACATCACTGGAGTCCGTAATTTAGAAGACCTTCCTGAAAATGCACGCAACTATGTTCGTCGTGTAAGTGAGTTGGTTGGTGTTCGCATCTCAACATTCTCAGTAGGTCCTGGTCGTGAACAAACCAATATTTTAGAAAGTGTTTGGTCATAGGAGATTTTTAAGATTAGTTTAAGAGAGGTTGGGTATACTATAGACAGTTACAAGAAGACCTCCTAACTTGTTGTAGCAAAATCCTAAACTTTTCTTTTTCATAATAATCTCCCTATTAAGTCACCCCATTGGGTGGCTTTTTTTGTCTTGAGAATCATGATATAATAATAAAATCGACAAGTAGAAAAAGAGAAGAACGATGAATTATACAGTTGAAGAAAAAGAAGCCTTTATGAGAGAGGCTTTGAGAGAGGCTGAGATTGCCTTAGAACACGATGAAATTCCAATTGGTTGTGTGATTGTCAAGGATGGAGAAATCATTGGTAGGGGGCATAATGCGCGCGAGGAGTTGCAACGGGCGGTTATGCATGCAGAAATCATGGCTATAGAGAATGCGAATGCGAGTGAAGAGAGTTGGCGCCTACTCGATTGTACGCTTTTTGTGACCATTGAACCTTGTGTCATGTGTAGCGGGGCGATTGGGCTTGCCCGTATTCCAAACGTAGTTTATGGGGCTAAAAACCAGAAATTTGGTGCAGCTGGAAGTTTGTACGATATTTTGACAGATGAGCGTCTCAATCATCGTGTAGAGGTAGAAACGGGAATTTTGGAAGATGACTGTGCAGCGATTATGCAGGATTTTTTCCGAAATCGACGGAAAAAATAATTTCTCTTTAAAAATAGAAGGGAATGTGGTATAATAAATAGTGGAGCAACAGTTCTGCGTGAAGCGGGTCAGGGGAGGAATCCAGCAGCCCTAAGCGATGTGAATTGTGTGCTCTTTTTTCGTACAATTTAAAAACCCTTTAATATCAACACTTTAAAGGGTTTTTGTTTGTCTTATATGATAAAAAGGGGCAGGCGAGGGGCATAATTTATAGTTTTATCTTTTCTAACTTACTAGATATGTCTGATACCATTTTTTGAGTGACATGGGAATAAATCTCTAGTGTGGTCTTTGAGTCGCTATGTCCTACTCTATCCATGATGGCAGTCAAAGGAATGCCTAGCTCAGCAAGTAGGGATATGTGAGAATGTCTAAATGTATGTGTAGTTATATTTTTTTCTATGCCGATTTTTTGACCATGTCTTTTCAATGCACAAATAACCCTGGCATTTGTTATTGGTTCTCCTAGAGTATTGATGAAAATAAAATCTGTATCAAATCCATTTGTCGCATTCTCTATTATTTGCTTTTTGATAATATCTAACACTTTTTGAGGTGCTGTTATAACCCTATCGGACTTGATTGTCTTTGGTGTAGTTCTCTCTTTTTGTCTGAAATCGTATGTATGCTTGATGTGAATAGTCTTTTTAGAAAAATCTATATCCTCCTTGTAGTTTAAGGCTGCCAGTTCTCCATACCTCATGCCAGTAAGAAAAAGAACTTTAGCTATTCGGATATACTTTGTAATTCGATAATCACATAGGGCCTCGTCTTTTAAATTTTGGATGAATAACTTAAACTCTTTTTGGTCTAAGTATTTTGTGTTTTTCTTCCTGAGTTCGTCGGATGTAATTACTTTTCTAGGCGTTTCAACAAATAGCATTTCATTTGTATCAATATAATTCATTCTGATAGCGAATTTCATTATCTGATTGAGCTTGAACTTGATTTTAGAAACATAGTTATGAGATCTCCCGTCTTGTAATAGTTGATCTATTACTTTTTGTAATAAACGTCTATCAATATTTCTAACTAGGTAGTCGCCCTCTATCTGCTTTAAAATCTCTTTTTTTACATTTTTTGAAGCATAGACTGTTGAATTTTTAACACCGTGTTTCCAATTCTCCTCGAATTCCTCATATAGTTTTTCAAAAGTTATATCAGAAACAAAATGTTGTTTTTCTCCTAACTTTTGTTTTATCTTTTCCTGCAGCAAGATAGCAGCTTGATTTCTTGCCTGGGGAGTTTTCTTCTCCATGGTCACTGAAACTTTTTTTAATTTCTCAGTATATGGATCTTTATACCGCTCAAAAAATTTGTATTTTCCGTTGGGAAGTTCTTCCATCCACATTGCGTTTACCTCACTTTTTTGTTAAAATGGGTATAAGAAAACGACCTTTTGAATGGTTGTTTCTTATACGTAAGTTCCTCACACTCAGAGTCGCCAAACTTTGCGAGTGTGGGGGTTTTTTACTTACGAATTATGAACGATAACGTCCAATGCTCCCATGATTCGCTGAGCGTTCTCGACGGCTTCTTTGTATTCTTTCGAAGTGTTCTTTACTGACTTTCTAATCAAGTCAATAAATACGACTGGTTTAGTGAAGTCATTTGAGGTTACACGGACTGTCATGTTTAAAATTTTAGAAGTTGATTTTCTTTTCGCAACAATACCGCCTGCGACAGCGCCAATCGCACCAAACATAGCGCCTGCAATCAATGCTTGACCAACTCCTCCAGAAACAACAGTTTGATTATTGATAATCAATTCGTACGATACTAAATCCTCGAACGAATACCAATCTGTGTCATTCTTATCTTTCTTGATCAAGGACGGTATCAAAGACAATCCCATCGTTCCCATTGCAAGCCCTGCTTTTACCGAGCCTTTAATTGCTCCTCCGACCAATCCAGAAGAACCTTTTGCTTTTTGAGCTCCATGAATACGATAGGTACGATTATATCTATCAATCTCAAGTGGTCCGACTTTGTCCGTTTTTCTGCTTCGTGGAGCAGGAGATGGAGAAGCCGGTTTATTGACCGGCTGAGGTTGTTCGGTCGGTTCTTGGTTAGCGATAGAATAACCGCAATTTGGACAGAACTTGTAACCCTCTACTGGATTGCCACATTCAGGACAAAATTTCATAATAACCTCCAAAATAATAACTATTTAAAATCCTTTATACTCTTTTTTTCTTATCCATAGCCGACGAGGTTATGGTTTTTTATTTTTCTCAATACCTTGCCACAATGCACCAGCTATCACATCTGCTTTTAACATTACACGTCAATATCATAATATTGTTGTAAGATATTGTTCCCTTGTTTATATTTTGTAACGAGGTCAATAGCTACTCGTCGTTGCTGTTGATCGTCCAACAAATATTCATCATAGCTCAATATCCGATAATGAACAAAATCAACTAATCGATTAAAAAGGGCGTTATCGCTGATTGTATTTGCTTGTTTAATTTGCTCGTATGAGTGCTTGTTTTTGAGGTGCCAGACCATGCGCTCATTATTGATGTAAAAGAGAGAGGCCATGGCGTTAGCCTCTATTTCTAGCGGATTGCTCTGATAGTTGTTAGCGCAAGCGAGGGCGACCTCATCAGAACGGCCCGTGCTAAAATGGGCTGCAATATGGGCTAATTCATGCAAAATGGTAAAGATAACCCGTCTTTTGATATGTGTTTGATTGATATAAACAAGGTACTTTTCTTTTTCTTTGCTATAAATGGTAAAGCCGTCATTGTGTTTACAGATGATATCATCCAAGTAGGTAACATCTGGATGATTGACAAGCCCTCGATATCTAATGTATTCAGACCCAAGTAGACCGGCTGAAGGAAGCATAGGAAACGGGTCCTTTTCAAAGAAGATAAAATGAAGGTTGTAAGTCTGTTCAAAGTAACGGATAATGTGCTGAAAAGTAACTTGTTCAAGTGGAATATTATTCTGTCGAGAAACTGCTTCGATCACCGGGACGGCGTAATCCCAGTGTTGGATGTACTGTCTACGGGAAATAATTTCTCTAGCCATAATTACCTCCACTTACTGTCATCGTCCATCAGGGTTTTAGCAGTTACCATCAAGCTTTCAATCGCCTTATTAAAACGAACCTTTTCTTCCTCGGTCATGTTCTGGGTCTGATTTCTGAACGCTGCGACAAGTTCAGTCTCAGCTGGACCAAGATATGCATTTTCCTTGTCATCCTTTGCAATAGCAGGATTATCTGTCCGTCCGAGTAAATAATCGGTGGATACGTTGAAGTAGTTAGCAATTTCTGCGATACGCTCAGCATTTGGCGTAGAGTTTTTTATCTTATACAGTGTATTTCTGCCATAACCCAAGTCTTCTTCGACTTGCCCAAGAGCTTTTCCACGCTTTTTTGCTAATTCTTTAATTTTTTCAAATGTCTCAAACATTGTTAAATCAACCTTTCTAAGACATTACAAAAAAATTTAACAAATTTGGTGTAAAAAGATTGACTAATTATCCCAAATGGTGTAAAATGTTTTTTGTAAGTAAGAAATAACTAAAAAAACAACTAAGAAAATAAATTATAAAAATGTTTTGGCGAACGGTATTTATAGATTTATCATTGTTTTTATTATGCTTTCATTTTAGCCAATTTGGTGTGAGTTGTCAAGTGTAATGCAGAAAAATAGTTAAAAATTTAGTTGTTTCTTATTTACATAAAGTGTAAAAAGGAGGAACGCATATGCCAGATATCGCAAACGGTCGTGAAAAGGTTAATGCTTTCTTAAAAGAGAAAGGCATTAAAAAGACAACTCTAGCGGTTGCTTACGGCTTTAAGCGACAGGAAGTAACAAACATTCTAAGTGGGACGACAAAAGGTCCACGAGCGAACAGTTTCATTCTTCAGGTTATTGAAGATTATGGGATTGAGTAGCACAAAAAAGCACCTAACAGAAGTCAGGCGCATATCAAAATAACTAACTGAATTATATCACGAAAGGAGCAAAAATGGAAGCAGTTGAAATTGTAAGAATTAAAGATGTGATCATTGAAAAAGTCTCTGCTAATGATGAAGAATTAGAACACATCTTTGGATGCTCAAAGCGACAAGCGGGAGACATGAGACGCGAGATGAAGAAGCTACCTAGCCAACAGAATCATCTTAGGAATGATGGCCAACTTGTCACGATTAAAGGTTTTGATGCCTACCTGCAATACAGAGGCAGTCGAGATTGGAAAAAAGAAATGGTGAAAAGCAAGAAAATGAGGTCAGTCGGATGAACCTACTAACAAGAATTAAAAACTACTTTTCGGAAGAGGTCGAAGAAACCAATCTGGACTGGAGAGTGGTCGCTCTGGACCTAAATCAATCACTGATTGAAACACAAGAAAAACTTCAAAATGCCAATCAGCGTATTGCTGATCTTGAAAAAATCGTAGCAATCTACAAGGAAAAGGAGAATGTAAAATGATGGAATACATTTACCTGATAACAATCGTAGGAATCGGTCTATGGTCGCTAGTAAATACGCTGGATGACCACGCTGAAATGAAGCAAAAAGAGCGTCAGCAAATAGCGAGTAATGTCGCACGGATGAACCTGAGAAATTCAGACAAACAATTTACTTATGATGTAGAACCGCCTGTAGGGCTAGTTAAGGAGTAGAAACATGACTCAAGCTGAACGAATCAGGGAATATTATAGAGAGCACCCTGCTGCCTCATATGATGAAGTGGCCGAGGCTGTTGGTACAACAAATAGTAATGTGAGAGCGAACTTAGCCAAAGACATCAAGGCAGGTAGATGCGTTCGCTTGGAAGATAAGTCATACGACTACTCGCCTTACTATAACCATACACAGGCACTCACTGAGTTGGTTGATTGGAAGAATGATACTAGACGTGAGTGGGTGGATATGTTGACAAGAGCAGCAGAAAAAGAAACGGATAGCAACGTTATGCGTTTGCTAATCAAAGAAGCTAATAAATTGATGAAAGAGGTGACTAAGTAGATGGTTCGAAATAAATTATCAGATTTAACCAATACTCTTTTCGCTCAGTTGGAAGCATTGGACGACAGGGATCTTACTGCTGATGAATTAAAGACCGAGCTTCAACGTTCAAAACAGATGGTCGCTATCTCTGGCCAAATCCTTCAAGCTGGCCAGTTGGCGCTAGATGCCGAAAAATTCAAAGACAAGGTAGGTGAAGTCAATGCCCCGATCGCTTTGCTGGAAGGATGAGTACACGGAGTACATGTACGAGATATGCCCTGGTCGATTAACTCCTGAAGTAACCAGGTTACTAAATGAGAAATTTGGTACGACCTATACCAAGACTCAAATAGGAGAAGTACGCAGACGTTTAGGGTTACCAGTTGGAAAAGTATATCAAGGTAGATTGCTGACTAAGGAGCAACACGACTACCTTGTGTCCATCCAAAAAAATAAGATTTCTCGCGATGTCGCCAATGAAATGAACCGAAAATTCGGATTATCACTGACTGAGAAACAGATTAAGAGTTATCGGAGAAATAATAATCTACATAGTGGTTTGACGGGAAGATTCGAGAAAGGTCAGACTCCTCACAATAAGGGGAAGAAGTATCCCAATATGCCAAAAAACAGTGGGCAGTTCAAAAAGGGTAATAGACCTCCGAATTATGTTCCTGTCGGAACCATTAACTATACAACAGACGGTTATCCAAAAGAAAAAATCGGAGAACCTAATCAATGGGTTTTGAAACATCGCAAGGTCTGGGAGGACAATTTTGGCCCGATACCAAAAGGGCATTCAATCGTTTTCCTGGACGGTGATAAAACAAACTATGATATTTCAAACCTGGCATGTTTATCTAAAAACGAAATTGCTAGAATGAATCAAAATCATTTATTTACGTCCAATGCTGATTTGACTAAATCTGGTATTGGGCTAACAAAACTTACAAACAAAATTAGAGAGGTAGAAAAAAATGGCTAGTTTATACGAACTAACAGGGCAGTTCCTGACAATTTACCAATTGGATATCGATGATGAAACAAAAGCAGACACGCTTGAGGCCATCGATTGGCAAGAACAATTTGAACAGAAAGCGGAAGGATATGCCCATGTTATCAAAAACTTAGAAGCCGACGTGGCCATGTACAAGGCTGAGGAAGAAAGCTTCAAAGCGAAGAAACAGGCAGCACAGAAAAAGCTGGATTATGTGAAGGATAACATTATGACAGCTATGAATGTCACGGGGCAAACCGAAGTTAAGAGCGGTGCTCTTACTATAAAAGTTGCTAAGAATCCAGAATCAGTCAAGGTCAACGAAGATGACCTTCCGAAAAAATATTTTACAAAAAAAGTGACGCTTTCACCGGACAAAAAAACACTCAAAGAGTTGCTGAAATCTGGCAAGAAAGTCAAAGGTGCGGAACTCATTCGAACAGAGAAGTTGGTGATCAAATGAGGATTTTAGCAATTGATCCATCAAGCAACAAAATTGAAACCAGTACAACAGGAATTGTGCTATTGGATAATGCAAAGCTGGTTGATTATTGGGTGGTCCCTTATGGTGCCCAAAACTTCAAAGCCTGGTTCAAAGAGATTGGTCGTAGTCTTGAATTCGACATAGTGGTCGTTGAAAAATTCGAAGTTAGGGACAATGATTATTCCAGGGACAACTCGGTTGTAGAAACTATTGCAGCCATTGAACTTTGCTATCCGGACTTGGTTCTGCAGCGTAACGCAGGTTATCAGACAGATATACCAAATGACTTGCTGAAAGCTCTTGGGTTATGGTCCTTTGAAAAAAGCCATCACAATGATGTGAGGGCAGCTGCAAGGCTTGGACTATTTTATGCTCAACGGAATGACATCGAGGAGGTGATTGTGGACATTGGCAATCGAATTACGCAAATGGCAAGCTGAAGCAGTTAAACGAAGCGATCGTAATTGCCCTGGGATTTTCCTTGAGGCGTATGGAGGGCGTGGTAAGACCATCTGTGCTTTTGAAATAGCAAAGCACAAGTCAGCAAAAAAAGTCCTGGTTATCAATAATCGTTTAGCTATCCTGAACGGATGGAATAGCACTTATCAAAATCTAGGATACAACACTGATTTTGAATTAGAAACGATGACGGACCGCAGATTGCAGAACAGGCTTACAAGTGGTGAGTCTATTGAGTGTGATGTGTTCATTATTGACGAGTGGCAGAATATGTCTAGCGATTCCAACGTGAAGGCCTATCGCAAGGTCAAACGTGGCTATACAGTTGGACTATCTGCAA
>NZ_LNVF01000017.1:0-17500 GCF_002093545.1 Streptococcus oralis subsp. tigurinus | reverse complement strand
TAGCTCGTCGGGCTCATAACCCGAAGGTCGTAGGTTCAAATCCTGCTCCCGCAATTTGGCTCGGTAGCTCAGTTGGTAGAGCAATGGATTGAAGCTCCATGTGTCGGCGGTTCGATTCCGTCTCGCGCCATATCTTATTTATAACTTGGAAGGGTAGCGAAGAGGCTAAACGCGGCGGACTGTAAATCCGCTCCTTCGGGTTCGGGGGTTCGAATCCCTCCCCTTCCATTGCTTTAGTTACGGGCATAGTTTAAAGGTAGAACTAAGGTCTCCAAAACCTTCAGTGTGGGTTCAATTCCTACTGCCCGTGTTAATAAAATTATGGCGGGTGTGGTGAAGTGGTTAACACACCAGATTGTGGCTCTGGCATGCGTGGGTTCGATCCCCATCACTCGCCTATTTTATATTATTGGGGTATAGCCAAGCGGTAAGGCAAGGGACTTTGACTCCCTCATGCGTTGGTTCGAATCCAGCTACCCCAGTTACTATTTGCCGGCGTGGCGGAATTGGCAGACGCGCTGGACTCAAAATCCAGTGTCCGCAAGGACGTGCCGGTTCGACCCCGGCCGCCGGTATAGTAATAAAGACAAGGTTTCTAGGCCTTGTCATTTCTTTTATCTGATTATCTGTATTTGCTTGGGTTACTAAAAATTACGGCTCTTTGTCAACTGTAGTGGGTTGAAGTCAGCTAAGATCGAGAAAGGACAAATTTCGTCCTTTCTTTTTTGATGTTGAGAGCGATGAAAATCCGTTTTTGAACTTTTCAAAGTTCCTAAAACTAATGGCATTTCTCTTGATAAGTTTGATGAGATTATTAGTCGCTTCCAATTTTGCATTAGAATAGGGTAACTGAAGAGCGTTGACGATTTTCTCTTTGTCTTTGAGGAAGGTTTTAAAGACAGTCTGAAAAAGAGGATGAACCTACTTTAGATTCTCCTCAATGAGCCTGAGCCTAGAAATTCGAAAGCGAAGCTGTTTAGCTAAGCCATAGTAAGGACTAAACATATCCATCGTAATGATTTTCACCTGACAGCGAACGATTCTATCGTAGCGAAGAAAGTAATTTCGGATGATAGTTTGTGTGGTTACTTACAGTTTACACCAATGAAACGCTATGAGTTTTTTGTTGCACTATATTTTACAATTTATCACACAAAAATAGGCTCCATAATATCCATAGGGGATTTACCCACTACAAATATTATAGAGCCTTATTTTTGAGTGCCATTCTAATCTTTTTTGCTTAGATTTTTGGTATAATATTACTTATTCACAATTTATTTTGATTATGAAAGTGTTGGTGTTTGATGTCTCGTTCGATTGATTTGCTTAAGAAACGCTACTTAGAAAATATAAAAGAGAAACCTGATTTATTTGTGTGAATTGAGCTGGAGTATCCTGTTATCAATTTAGAGGGTAATGCTACAGATAGTGAAGTTGTTAAGAATCTCTTTCGGTATTTACCATCAGTTCTGGGTTTTACGATTGAAAAAGTAGATGACTTTGGAAATCCAATTCAGTTACTTGATCCAGTTAGCCAAGATACTATCTTATTCGAAGTCTCCTATTCAACTATCGAGTTTGCCTTTGGTAGGGCGGAATCCATCCAAGAGGTTGAAGTGCGTTTTCGAGATTATATGGATCTGATTCAGAAAAAGCTGAGTAAAGCAAATCATGCAATTATTGGTTCTGGAATCCATCCTTATTGGGATAAAAATGATAATCAACCGGTTGCTTATGCACGTTATCAGATGTTAATGAACTATTTGAAGTTGAGCAGAACTGTTCTAGGGACGGATTTACACGACTACCCGGAATACGGTGCTTTTATCTGTGGAAGTCAAGTTCAATTGGATGTTTCAAAGTCTAACTATTTGCGTGTAATCAATGCATTTAACCAGATTGAAACTGCCAAAGCCTTTTTATTTGCCAATTCTGAGTTTTCAGGGGAAGATTGGGATACCAAAATTTCGAGAGATATTTTTTGGGAAGAGTCTATACACGGGATTTATGCTGAAAATGTAGGCGTCAATGCCAGACTCTTCAAAGACGAGAATGATTTTTTTGATTATCTAGATCATTCTGCAATCTTTACTGCGGAACGTGATGGCGAAACCTATTATTTTTATCCAATTCGAGCAAAAGATTACTTAGGGACTCCGAAAATTCATGCCTTCGCCCTTGATGGGAGGGAGATCCTTCTTTATCCTCAGGAGAAGGACTTCCAAACTCACCGTAGTTACCAGTACCAAGATTTAACAACTCGAGGTACTATTGAGTTTCGTAGTGTATGTACGCAACCCTTGAATCGTACTTTTGCTGCGACGGCTTTTCATTTGGGTTTGTTGCTTAATTTAAATAAGTTAGAAGCTTACTTGCAATCTGCGCCATTTTTTACCACATTTGGTCGTGATTACAAGTCATTGAGGCGACAATTTTCTAAGAAAATGCTCACAGATGAGGAAGAAACTGCAATTGTCGAGTTTTCAAAAGGCTTACTCCTTCTAGCTGAGGAAGGACTGGAGAAGAGAGGTAAGCAAGAAATGGCCTATTTACAGCCCTTGAGAGACAAATTGGGATTATAATTTTTGCTATAAAGCGAGAATTTTCTGAAAAATCATGATATAATGGAAGAGACTATAGATAAAGGATAGAGATTCATGACATTAGTTTATCAATCAACGCGTGATGCCAATAATACAGTAACTGCCAGCCAAGCTATTTTGCAAGGTTTGGCGACGGATGGTGGTTTGTTTACACCGCTTTCTTATCCAAAGGTCGATTTGGACTTTGAAAAATTGAAAGATGCTTCTTACCAAGAAGTTGCTAAGTTAGTTTTGTCAGCATTTTTAGATGACTTTACTGCAGAGGAGTTGGACTACTGTATCAACAATGCCTACGATAGCAAGTTTGATACTCCAGCTATTGCGCCATTGGTGAAACTGGATGGGCAATACAACTTGGAACTGTTCCATGGTTCAACGATCGCCTTTAAAGACATGGCCTTGTCTATCTTGCCATACTTTATGACGACGGCCGCTAAAAAGCATGGTTTGGAGAACAAAATCGTCATTTTGACAGCGACATCTGGTGATACTGGAAAAGCTGCTATGGCAGGGTTTGCGGATGTGCCTGGAACTGAAATTATCGTCTTTTATCCAAAGGATGGTGTCAGCAAGGTACAAGAGTTGCAAATGACCACTCAGACTGGAGATAATACCCATGTTGTAGCCATTGATGGAAACTTTGACGATGCGCAAACTAACGTGAAGCACATGTTCAACGATGTGGAACTTCGTGAAAAATTGGCTGCTAATAAGCTACAGTTTTCATCAGCTAACTCTATGAACATTGGTCGTTTGGTACCACAGATTGTTTATTATGTTTATGCTTACGCTCAGTTGGTTAAGACTGGTGAGATTGTAGCTGGTGAAAAAGTCAACTTCACAGTACCAACTGGAAACTTTGGAAATATCTTGGCTGCCTTTTATGCTAAACAAATCGGCCTACCAGTTGGTAAATTGATCTGTGCTTCAAATGACAACAATGTCTTGACAGACTTCTTTAAAACACGTGTTTACGATAAGAAACGTGAGTTTAAGGTCACAACTAGCCCATCCATGGATATCCTAGTGTCTTCAAACTTGGAGCGTTTGATTTTCCATCTTTTGGGGAATGATGCGGTTAAGACAACTGAACTCATGAATGCCTTGAATACACAAGGACAATATGAATTGACAGACTTTGATGCAGAGATTCTGGGTCTCTTTGCATCTGAATATGCGACTGAGGAAGAAACTGCGGCAGAAATTAAACGTGTTTATCAAACAGATGCTTACATCGAGGACCCACACACAGCTGTTGCCTCAGCAGTTTATAGAAAATACCAAGCGGCTACTAGCGATGCGGCTAAGACAGTGATTGCTTCAACAGCTAGTCCATACAAGTTCCCAGTGGTTGCCGTAGAAGCGGTAACAGGAAAAGCAGGCTTGACTGACTTTGAAGCCTTGACTCAATTACATGAAATCTCAGGAGTGGCAGTGCCACCAGCAGTTGATGGCCTAGAAACGGCTCCAGTTCGTCATAAAACAACAGTGGCAGCTGCTGACATGCAAGCAGCGGTTGAGGCTTATCTAGGACTTTAAGACAGAGAGAGTAAACTCGGTTGGGAAACCAACTGAGTTTCTTTTCATCAGGAGGAGAGATTGTTTAAGAAAAATAAAGACATTCTTAATATTGCATTGCCAGCTATGGGTGAAAACTTTTTACAGATGCTCATGGGGATGGTGGACAGTTACTTGGTCGCTCACTTGGGCTTAATCGCTATTTCGGGTGTTTCAGTGGCTGGCAATATTATCACGATTTACCAGGCGATTTTCATCGCTTTGGGAGCTGCTATTTCCAGCGTTATTTCAAAAAGTTTGGGGCAGAAGGATCAGTCTAAGCTAGCCTATCATGTGACTGAGGCGTTGAAGATTACTTTACTATTAAGTCTCCTTTTAGGAGCTTTGTCTATCTTCGCTGGACAAGAGATGATAGGACTTTTGGGTACTGAACAGGATGTGGCCGAAAGTGGAGGACTCTATCTATCTTTGGTGGGTGGATTGATTGTTCTCTTGGGATTAATGACCAGTTTAGGAGCCTTGATTCGTGCAACGCATAATCCTCGTCTCCCCCTCTATGTCAGTCTTTTATCCAATGCCTTGAATATTCTCTTTTCCAGTCTAGCTATTTTTATCCTTGATATGGGGATAGCGGGTGTTGCTTGGGGGACTATCTTGTCTCGTTTGGTTGGTCTTGTGATTTTGTGGTCACAATTAAAACTGCCTTATACGAAACCGACTTTTGGACTGGATAAAGACTTACTGACCTTGGCTTTGCCAGCAGCTGGAGAGCGGCTTATGATGAGGGCTGGAGATGTAGTGATCATTGCTTTGGTCGTTTCTTTTGGGACGGAGGCAGTAGCGGGAAATGCAATCGGGGAGGTTTTGACCCAGTTTAACTATATGCCTGCCTTTGGCGTCGCTACGGCAACGGTCATGCTGGTGGCTCGAGCAGTTGGAGAGGATAATTGGAAAAGAGTAGATAATTTGAGCAAACAAACCTTTTGGCTTTCTCTGCTCTTCATGTTGCCCTTGACATTTAGTATCTATGCCTTAGGGATACCACTGACTCATCTATATACGACCAATCCTCTAGCGGTTGAAGCTAGCGTTTTGGTGGTACTGTTCTCACTACTAGGGACTCCCATGGCGACAGGGACAGTTATTTATACGGCGGTTTGGCAGGGATTGGGAAATGCTCGCCTTCCCTTTTATGCGACAAGTATAGGGATGTGGTGTATCCGTATTGGGACAGCTTATCTGATGGGCATTGTTCTTGGTTGGGGCTTGCCTGGTATTTGGGCAGGGACTCTTTTGGATAATGGTTTCCGTTGGTTATTTCTACGTTACCGTTACCAACGTTATATGATGTTGAAAGGATAGAAAATGCAAAAAACAGCTTTTATTTGGGATTTAGACGGGACTTTAGTGGATTCTTACGAAGCGATTTTATCAGGGATTGAGGAGACCTTTGCTCAGTTTTCTATTCCTTATGATAAGGAGAAAGTGAGAGAGTTTATCCTCAAGTATTCTGTGCAGGATTTGCTTGTGCAGGTGTCAGAAGAGAGAAAACTGGATGTGGAAGTGCTCAATCAGGTGCGTGCCCAGAGTCTGGCTGAGAAGAATGCCCAGGTAGTCTTGATGCCATGTGCGCGTGAGGTGTTGAATTGGGCAGACCAAGTAGGGATTCGGAACTTTGTTTACACTCATAAAGGGGACAATGCTTTTACTATTCTAAAGGATCTGGGATTGGAATCCTATTTTACAGAGATTTTAACCAGTCAGAGTGGCTTTGAGCGCAAGCCTCATCCAGAAGCGGCTAACTATCTGCTAGACAAGTATCAGCTGGATCCTGAGAGCACCTATTATATAGGAGACCGGACTTTGGATGTGGAATTTGCCCAGAATAGCGAAATTCAAAGCATCAACTTTTTAGAATCTTCTTTTGAAGGCAATCACAGAATTCAAGAGTTAGCAGATATTCCTCATATTTTTGAGAGTAAGTAACGAGAAGATTATGTCAGTTTTGTGACAGAGACCTAACAAACTATTTCAAGTAATCGAGTTTGTTACAAGGAATAGACAGTTCTATTAAATAGGCCCGAGAGGGCTTTTTTTCAGCTTTTTTTGTGTTATGATAGACAGGTACTCACTTGAAAGGAATATGAACGAATGAAGAAAAGAATGATTTTAGTCTCAACAGTAGCCTTGTCATTTGCCCCAGTATTGGCAACTCAAGCAGAAGAAGTCCTTTGGACTGCACGTAGTGTTGACCAAATCCAAAACGATTTGACTAAAACGGACAACAAAACAAGCTATACAGTACAGTATGGTGATACCTTGAGCACCATTGCAGAAGCCTTGGGTGTAGATGTCACAGTTCTTGCAAATTTGAACAAAATCACCAATATGGACTTGATTTTCCCAGATACTGTCCTCACCACAACTGTCAATGAGGAAGAAGAGGTAACGGAAGTTGAAATCCAAGCTCCTCAAGCAGATGCTAGTGAAGAAGTTACGACTGCGACAGCTGATTTGACGACGAATCAAGTGACAGTCGATGAACAAACAGTTCAAGTAGAAGACCTTTCTCAACCGATTGAGGAAGCTCCAACTGCAATTGAGACTGAAAAACCAGCAGAAGTAGCGCCAAGTTCAGAAGTTTCTGAGACAGCGACAGTTGCTGAAGAGACACCATCTACAGAAACATCTGTAGCTGAAGAAACAGCTGAAACGACTCCAGCGGAAGCACTAGTAGCAGAAACAACTAGTCCAGTTGAAGAAGCTCCACAAGTGGCGACTCCAGCTACCGAAGAAACGGCAGCAACGACTCCAGCAGAAGCCCCAGCAGCAGCTGCTCCAGCAACTGAAACACCTGCTGATACAACAGGAACAAGTGTAGCAGAAGAAACAGCAGCATCAACAGCAACTTCTGACACTGCAACTTCGACTTATCAAGCAGAGCAAAGCCAAACTCCTTCAATAACTTATTCAGCTCCAGCGGCTCCTGACTATGCAGGACTTGCTGTAGCTAAGTCTGAGAATGCTGGTCTTCAACCACAAACTGCAGCCTTCAAAGAAGAAATTGCCAATTTGTTTGGAATTACATCCTTTAGCGGCTACCGTCCTGGTGACAGTGGAGACCATGGTAAAGGATTGGCCATCGACTTTATGGTCCCAGTGAGTTCAGCACTTGGTGATCAAATCGCGGAATACGCGGTTCAAAATATGGCTAGCCGTGGTATCAACTACATCATCTGGAAACAACGTTTCTATGCTCCATATGATAGTAAATATGGACCTGCCTACACTTGGAATCCAATGCCAGACCGTGGTAGTGTGACCGAAAATCACTATGACCACGTTCACGTATCAATGAATTAAGAATAATAAGAAGCTATACATTTAAAAGTGTAGCTTCTTTTTGTGTAAAATAGTATTGATAAGTGAAATAAAATCTAAAACATGTTAAAATGTAAGCGACTACAAAACTATGCTAACGCTTTTAAGCATAGAGAGAAAGGATGAAGTGAATGACAAATCGATTAAAAACTCCATTTGAGAAAACAAGAGATGATTTTGAAGAGGAATTTTGTGGTGAAATTGTCGAATTCTTGATTTTTACCCTCCAAAATGTAACTGGGGCCGCTTCTTTAAAAGATGGTTGTAAAATGCCGTCCGTTCATTTTAAAGCTAGTGTCAATGTTGCAACCCAGGAATTCTCTGAACGTGAGGGACGTTTGGAATGGGTATTGACTCCTGAGGAATTTGAAGAAAAGAGATGGGGCTTTAGTTTTGAACCCTACAAAATTCATCATATCAAATGTCAAAAACGCCCCTTCATGGAGTTAGAGCCATATATGTCAGAAGTAGCTAATAACTGCTACCTCTTGCTGGAATACCTAGATGACCAATCCTCAGACTCTAGGTTAGAGACCTTGATTGAAACCTATCAAAAACCGGTCATCATTCAAGACGATATTGGCGAATTCACCTTAAACAGAGCCTATTCTTGGTTTGAAGGATTTATCACTTACGAGGGTGGTAAGATTCATGCTATCTTTGCTGCGAGTGCAGATGAAAGTCTCCCTCCAGGTTCTTTTGATGATCTAAAGAAATTTATGGGAACTTTCCAAGTTCAAGATACTCGGATTAAAGACTATATTGTCAAAGAACTGTGGGAAACAGCTCAAGACTGGATAGATTCAGATGAAAATGATGTGGAGTTAACAGAAGAGTATTTTACCAACTCTCTTTCCTTGAGTGAACTATCGATCAACGAAGACGGGGAATTGACCCTCTACTATGATGATAGCGAGGAAATTTTTGCAGGCCATGCCATCGAAGTTGTCATTGATAAAGAGGGAGAAATCCTTCGAGCAGATTTGGTAGGTTAGTGCTGGATTTTATCTAGAATATAGAAATAATAGCCTTTTGGGATTGAAACCAAGAGGCTATTTTTCGTGAGTAAGCAAAATGGTTGCGTTTTTAATCTTTCTGTAATATACTTGATAAGTCAATAGTTGATAAATCAAGTGTACGCAAGGAGGTAGAAATGAAAAAAATTAACGACTTACTGTACCAGCTCCATTTAACAGATCAGATGATTACTCAACTCTTTGAGAAACAATTGGGAATTAGTTTGACCCGCTATCAAATCTTGCAGTTTTTATTGCAGCAGTCACCCTGCAACCAGATTGCCGTTCAGGAGAAGTTGCAAATCGACCAGGCGGCCTTGACCCGTCATTTTAAGATACTAGAGTCAGAGGGCTATGTCAGTCGCAAGCGTAATCCGGCCAATCAGCGAGAAGTCTTAGTTGAATTAACCCAAGAAGCCAAGAATCAACTCTTAGTCAGTCCGCCTAAACATCATTTGCGAGTGAAGGAACAGATGGAGAGCATCTTATCGACAGCCGAGCAGAAAGAGCTAACAACTTTACTGACGAAACTAGTGTCAGGTCTAGAAAAAATAGAATTTTAAGGAGAAAACGATGTCAATTATTACCACAATTTTAGCAACCCTTGTTGCCCTCGAGCATTTTTACATTTTTTATCTGGAAAGTGTAGCTACGCAATCAGATACTACTAGTCGCGTGTTTAATGTGGATAAGGAAGAACTGGCTCGTCCTTCAGTGAGTTCATTATTTAAAAATCAAGGAATTTATAATGCTTTGATAGGGGTCTTTCTCTTGTACGGGATTTATTTCTCACAAAGTTTGGAAATTGTGACCATCTTTGTTTTATTTGTGCTTGGTGCAGCGACCTACGGTTCTCTAACAGCAGATAAGAAGATTATTCTGAAGCAAGGTGGGCCTGCTATTTTGACTCTGCTGAGTATGTTACTTTTGAAATAAGAAAACCAGCGTCCTGAACGACGCTGGTTTTTGTATGCTCTTATCCATTTCGACGTTTACGGGCTAGTAGGACTCTGTAAAAGAAGATATGATTGTTTTGGATATAGGGAAGGATTGAAAAACTAGCAATTCCAAAAGTGATCCAATTGAGGAAGTACCAAGGGAGTAGTTGTAGGTCGAGGACAAAGCGTTGAAATTTGTAACCCTTCATCAAGAAACGGCTGGTTTTCAGGATTTGACGGGGTTTAGCCTGTCCTAAATCTAGAGTATCGCAGAGGAGGAATTCTACCTGCGAGTAGGCATAATGTTGCGGGATATAGAGGGCATTTCCTACAATCATCAAGATGAGGCTCGCGAAAAAGTAGAGTCCAAAGGTCAGAAGGAATTGCTCCGTTTCAACGGATGAGAGGTCTAGTTTTGGAAATTCTGGATGTAGGGCAACAAATCTCCTAGCCAAGAGATTGCTATAAAAGAGGAAATAAACGCCTACTAAGTTTGGAATGCTCCATAAAAAGAGGTAGAAACGTTTGAGGAGCAGAGTTAGGAAGGTTTGCGAGAAGCGCTCTTCAGCAAAGAGGGCCAGGCTTGATTTTACTGAAAGTTCCGTATCAGGATCCTTGAGGAGTCGGAGTGTCGCAAAAGCAGCACCTGCTAAAAAAATCGTGCTCATAAAAGAAACCACTAACGGGAAGAGATAGGCTTGGAGCACTTGTGCCAGCATGCTGAAAAAGGATTGCTCTAAAACACTTTCCTGGAGACGAGCCAAGGGGTTGAGAAAGCCTGACAAGATGACCAGCATACTAGGAAGGAGATAGACCAGAAGGAGGCGGGGATTTTCAGCCTGAAATTGCCTAGTCTGCAGACGAATGGTTTTTAAATCAATTTTTGGGTATTTCATTCTCTCATTATACCATAGTTCGTGACAGTTCCTAGTTTTTTTGATAAAATCATACAGTATGCCTTTGGGCACAAAGTATGAACTGGGACTGTTTTTCCCAGCTTCGGAGGTAGAAAATGTCAGATTCACCAATCAAATACCGTTTGATTAAGAAAGAAAAACACACGGGAGCTCGTCTAGGAGAAATCATCACCCCTCACGGCACCTTCCCGACACCTATGTTTATGCCGGTTGGGACCCAAGCTACTGTCAAGACCCAGTCACCAGAGGAGTTGAAGGAGATGGGATCAGGAATTATCCTCTCTAATACTTATCATCTGTGGCTTCGTCCAGGAGACGAACTCATCGCACGCGCAGGCGGTCTCCACAAGTTCATGAACTGGGACCAGCCAATCTTGACGGATAGTGGTGGTTTTCAGGTTTATTCCCTAGCAGATAGCAGAAATATCACAGAAGAAGGAGTAACCTTTAAAAACCATCTCAATGGTTCCAAGATGTTCCTATCGCCAGAAAAGGCCATCTCCATTCAGAACAATCTGGGCTCAGACATCATGATGTCTTTCGATGAGTGTCCGCAGTTTTATCAACCCTATGACTATGTGAAGAAATCAATTGAACGTACTAGCCGTTGGGCTGAGCGTGGCTTAAAGGCTCACCGTCGTCCACAGGACCAAGGCTTGTTTGGAATTGTGCAGGGGGCAGGATTTGAAGACCTTCGTCGTCAGTCAGCTCATGACCTTGTCAGCATGGATTTCCCAGGCTACTCTATCGGTGGACTAGCCGTTGGAGAAACGCATGAGGAAATGAATGCAGTCTTGGACTTCACAACCCAACTTCTCCCTGAAAATAAACCTCGCTATCTGATGGGGGTGGGAGCGCCAGATAGTTTGATTGACGGGGTTATTCGTGGGGTGGATATGTTTGACTGTGTCTTGCCGACTCGTATCGCTCGTAATGGTACATGTATGACCAGCCAAGGGCGTTTGGTTGTCAAGAATGCCCAGTTTGCTGAGGACTTTACGCCATTGGATCCTGAGTGCGACTGCTACACATGTAAGAACTACACACGCGCCTATCTTCGTCACCTACTCAAGGCTGATGAAACCTTCGGTATCCGTTTGACCAGCTACCACAATCTTTACTTCTTGCTCAACCTGATGAAGCAGGTCCGTCAAGCCATCATGGATGACAATCTCTTGGAATTCCGTGAGTATTTTGTGGAAAAATATGGCTACAACAAGTCAGGACGCAATTTCTAAAGTGTAAAAATAGAATGCTGAAATCCTAAGTTTTCTCTTAGGATTTTTCTTCTTTTTTTGATAAAATAAGGTGTATTATGGAATAAAAATTAGATGTTTTTACGATCTAATTGAGTGGGGAATAAACTCGTATGCGTATTAAATGGTTTTCCTTGATTAGGATTACAGGTTTACTTTTGGTGCTCTTGTACCACTTCCTTCAAACAATCTTTCCTGGAGGCTTCTTTGGGGTAGATGTCTTTTTCACTTTTTCAGGATTTTTGATCACTGCCCTCCTTTTAGAAGAATTTGGGAAAAAACGCCAGATTGATTTACTGGGCTTTTTTAAGAGACGGTTTTACCGCATCGTACCACCTGTGGTTCTGATGGTTTTGGTGACCATGCCCTTTACCCTCTTAGTTCGCCAAGACTATGTTGCTGGAATTGGCGGTCAGATTGCGGGAGTTTTTGGTTTCATGACCAACTTCTATGAGATGTTAACAGGGGGAAGTTACGAATCCCAGTTCATTCCGCATCTCTTTGTTCATAACTGGAGTCTAGCTGTTGAGGTTCACTACTATATTCTCTGGGGATTGGCGGTTTGGTTCTTATCGAAACGTTCAAAATCTAGTAGTCAATTGAGAGGGATGGTCTTTCTTCTTTCTGCGGGAGCTTTCATCATTAGCTTTTTCTCCATGTTTATTGGTAGTCTAATGGCTAGTTCCCATTCGTCTGTTTACTTTTCAAGTTTAACCCATGTCTATCCCTTCTTTTTAGGAAGCATTTTAGCGACAGTTGTAGGGGTTCGTCAGACGAGCGATTTAGTCAAGCAGTTTGATCGAACGTGGGATCTTCGTCAGAATCTACTGGTGTTTGCTGCAGGTCTCTTGGTATTAGTACTCTTGACCTTTTTTGTCAAGTTCACCTACCTGTTTGCGTACTTATTTGGCTTCTTGCTAGCAAGTTTAGCGGCAGTGACCATGATTTTTGCTGCGCGTGTTTTGCATGAGAAAACGCCTGAGATACAAGAACCTCGTATAATCACATTTTTAGCGGATACCAGCTACGCGGTTTACCTCTTCCACTGGCCTTTCTATATTATCTTTTCTCAGTTGATGAGCAATCTGCCCGCTGTTATTTTAACCGTTATCTTTTCCTATTTCTTCGCTATCTTATCCTTCTATATTATTGAGCCATTGATTGCTGGTAAGACCAATGCTTTGGTTAGAAAAATCACTAAACTGCATCATATTAAACCCATTAGTGCTAGTGTTGTGGGCGTCCTTTCCTTACTTACCTTGATTATCATAGCTATGGCTCCTCAAGTTGGAGCTTTTGAGACAGACTTGATGGTCAATGGTTTCAAGCAAGCTCAGACCAATATAGGACAAACAAAGACTCTTGCTGAACAAGCTGAAGCCAGTCGCCTGGGAATTTCTGAGGGAACGAGTCTGATTGGGGATTCAGTGACTTTACGTGCCAATACAGCCTTAAAAGAGGCACTTCCTGATGCAAATATCAATGCCCAGGTTAGTCGAACGACCAAGCAAGCCAATGACATCATGCTCAATAATAGCCAGAACAAGGCGCTTTTAAAAACAGTTGTCATTGCAACGGGGGTCAACAATCCTGAAGGCTATAAGAATGATTTGGACAGCATCGTGAACAATCTACCGAAAGGACACCATCTGATACTGGTGACACCTTATGAGGGAGACAAGAGCAAGGACACTTATGCATCAGTGGAGCAGTATGCGGCTTATGCGAGAGAATTAGCTGAAAAGAATCCATATGTGAGCATCGCTGACTGGAATAAGGTCGCTAAGGAACACCCTGAAATCTGGGCTGGAACTGACCAAGTCCACTTTGGAAATGATAGCAACATGATTGAAGAAGGTGCTAAACTTTACGCAGAGACGATTGCAGCTGCTGTTAAGGCCGCTCAAGAACTACCTGTGAAATCAAAATAAAATCAAAGAGTTGGAGATATCCAGCTCTTTTAAAATATCTCTAGAAAATAGGTCTATACCATTTACAAATGAAAAAGAAAGGTTTATAATGTAATTGACATAATAAATTCTAGAATCAATCTATCAAGGAGGTTATCATTATGCCTAATTATATTAAAGCGGATCAGTTTTTCTACCCACACGGAGTTCGTCGTGGCGGTTACTTGGAACTTGTGGATGGTAAGTTTGGAAAACATGTAGAACAGATTCCTGAAGGAGCTGAGGTGATTGACTATACCGGTTATAGCATTGCACCAGGACTTGTGGATACCCACATTCATGGATTTGGCGGTGTGGATGTCATGGATAATAACATTGAAGGAACCCTTCATACAATGAGTGAAGGACTACTTAGCACGGGTGTTACCAGCTTCTTGCCAACGACGTTGACTTCCTCTTACGAGCAGTTGCTTGCGGTAACTGAAAATATCGGTGCTCGTTACCAGGAAGCAAGTGGAGCCAAGATTCGTGGGATCTATTTTGAAGGCCCATATTTCACAGAGAAATACAAGGGAGCCCAAAACCCTGCCTATATGAAAGACCCTCGTATGGATGAGTTTCGTGCTTGGCAAAAAGCTGCCAATGGCTTGCTCAATAAAATCGCCCTTGCGCCAGAACGCGAAGGTGTAGAAGACTTTGTACGAACTATCACTGGAGAAGGCGTAACGGTTGCTCTTGGACACTCAAATGCGACTTTTGATGAAGCTAAAAAAGCAGTCGATGCTGGAGCAAGCGTTTGGGTACATGCCTACAATGGGATGCGTGGGTTGACTCACCGTGAGCTCGGTATGGTGGGAGCCATGTATGAATTGCCACATACTTACGCAGAATTGATTTGTGATGGTCACCACGTAGATCCAAAGGCCTGTGACATTTTGCTCAAACAAAAAGGAACTGAAAATATTGCCCTTATCACAGACTGTATGACAGCTGGTGGCTTGGAAGATGGAGACTACATGTTGGGAGAATTCCCGGTAGTAGTTGCCAATGGAACTGCTCGCCTCAAATCTACAGGCAATTTGGCAGGTTCTATCCTCAAACTCAAAGATGGTTTGAAGAATGTGGTTGAATGGGGCATTGCGAATCCACATGAAGCAGTCATGATGGCCAGCTTCAACCCAGCAAAATCTGTTCACATTGATGATGTCTGTGGACAAATCCGTGAAGGCTACGATGCTGACTTTATCGTGCTAGATAAAGATTTGGAATTGGTAGCTACCTATCTAGATGGTGTGAAACGTTACCAAGCCTAAGAAGATAAAAAATAGGGGTCAATAAGGGACTCCTATTTTTATTATCAGATGAAAATAATAGGATTAAAGAAATTTCTAATGGGGGAAACAAGCAAAATCCTTTTCTTGTATTAAAAAATTAGATATAATATACGGTACAAAGGAAGTAGTAAGAATGTATCGTGTTATAGAAATGTATGGGGACTTTGAACCGTGGTGGTTCATAGAAGGTTGGGAAGAAGATGTCATCATGAGTCAATCTTTTGACAAGTATTATGATGCTCTAAAATATTATAAATCATGCTGGTTTGAGCTGGAAAAGAAGAATCCTCTTTATAAGAGTCGGAGTGATTTGATGACTATTTTTTGGGATCCTGCTGATAAACGCTGGTGTGATGAGTGTAATGAGTATTTGCAGCAGTATCATTCTTTGGCACTTTTACAGGATGAGCAAGTCATCCCCGATGAAAAGCTACGTCCAGGTTATGAAAAACAAACAGGTCAAGAAAAACACCGTTCTTGCCGTATGAAATGGAGATAAAAAAGTAACTTTTTAAGTTGCTTTTTTTATTTTTTTGCGAATAGTTAGATAAGGAGGGCGGTATGGTACAAGAAATTGCACAGAAAATTATTGCTACTGCGAAAGAAAAGAAGGCTCAGGATATCTATTTTATCCCCAAGGAAAAGTCCTATGAACTTCACATGCGGGTTGGAGACGAGCGGTGTCTAGTTGACTCCTATGAGTTTGATGTTTTAGCTGCTGTGATTAGTCATTTTAAGTTTGTGGCGGGTATGAACGTAGGAGAGAAGAGGCGCAGTCAGCTGGGCTCTTGCGATTATCAGTATGGGGAGAAGAAGTCTTCTCTGCGTTTGTCTACCGTGGGAGATTATCGGGGACATGAGAGTTTGGTTATTCGTTTGTTGCACGATGAGGAGCAGGAGCTACATTTCTGGTTTCAGGATATGAACGAACTGGGTGGGCAGTACAGGCAACGGGGCCTCTATCTCTTTGCAGGTCCAGTCGGTAGTGGCAAGACGACTCTGATGCACGAATTGGCCAAGTCCCTCTTTAAGGGGCAGCAGGTTATGTCTATCGAAGACCCTGTCGAAATCAAGCAGGACGACATGCTCCAGTTGCAGTTGAATGAGGCGATTGGCTTGACCTATGAAAATCTGATCAAACTGTCTCTCCGGCATCGTCCTGACCTCTTGATTATCGGTGAAATTCGGGATAGTGAGACGGCGCGTGCAGTGGTCAGAGCCAGTTTGACAGGGGCGACAGTCTTTTCAACCATTCATGCCAAGAGTATCCGAGGTGTTTATGAACGCCTTCTGGAGTTGGGTGTGACGGAGGAGGAACTAGCAGTTGTTCTGCAAGGAGTCTGCTACCAGAGATTAATCGGGGGAGGAGGAATCGTTGACTTTGCAAACAAAGACTATCAAGAACACCAGCCAACTAGCTGGAATGAGCAGATTGATCAGCTTCTTAAAGATGGACATATCACAAGTCTTCAGGCTGAAACGGAAAAAATTAGCTACAGCTAAGCAGAAGAAAATCATCACCTTGTTTAACAACCTCTTCTCCAGTGGCTTTCATTTGGTGGAAATTATTTCTTTCTTGGGCAGAAGTGCCCTGCTGGAAAAGGATTATGTAGCCCAGATGCACCAAGGCTTGTCTCAGGGGAAATCCTTCTCAGAAATGATGGAAAGTTTGGGCTTTTCAAGTGCCATTGTGACCCAATTATCTCTAGCTGAAGTTCATGGGAATCTCCATCTGAGTTTGGGAAAGATAGAAGAATATCTGGATAATCTGTCCAAGGTCAAGAAGAAGTTAATTGAAGTAGCGACCTATCCCCTGATTTTGCTGGGATTTCTCCTGCTAATCATGCTGGGGTTGAGGAACTATTTGCTGCCTCAACTGGACAGTAGCAATATCGCTACCCAAATCATCGGTAATCTGCCACAAATTTTTCTGGGACTAGTGCTGGTTTGCGCTCTATCTGTACTTTTAGCCCTCACTTTCTACAAAAGAAGTTCCAAGATGCGGGTCTTCTCAATGTTAGCACGGATTCCCTTTCTAGGAATCTTTGTCCAGACTTATTTGACGGCTTATTACGCGCGTGAATGGGGCAATATGATTTCACAGGGGATGGAGCTGATGCAGATTTTTCAGATCATGCAGGAACAGGGTTCTCAGCTCTTTAAAGAAATCGGTCAAGATTTGGCTCAAGCCCTGCAAAATGGCCGCGAATTTTCTCAAACCATAGCGACCTATCCTTTCTTTAAAAAGGAGTTGAGTCTCATCATAGAGTATGGGGAAGTCAAGTCCAAGCTGGGGAGTGAGTTGGAAATCTATGCTGAAAAAACTTGGGAAGCCTTTTTTACCCGAGTTAATCGTACCATGAATCTGGTACAGCCACTGGTTTTTATCTTTGTGGCTCTGATTATCGTTTTACTTTATGCGGCAATGCTTATGCCCATGTATCAAAATATGGAGGTAAATTTTTAAAATGAAAAAACTCATGACAAATTTAAAAAAAGCCCAGGTTAAAGCTTTCACTCTGGTAGAAACAAGAGTATCTAAATTTGTTATTTTTCTGACCTAAATTCTCCAATTTATATCAATGATGCCAGGTTTAACAAATACCTTATCTATCAGGTTTTTA
>NZ_LNVF01000016.1:0-22268 GCF_002093545.1 Streptococcus oralis subsp. tigurinus | reverse complement strand
GCTACGCCGTCTTTGTAGAGTTCTACTTTGACACTATCTACAGGCGCAGATACATCGTTACCAGCTGAATCTTCCCATTCTTTTGTTACCTTGACATCTCTGGTTGGAATTTCCATTGGAGCCCATGGAGTCTTTTCCTTATTGGCGATCGTGAAGCCTTCTTTCATGCTTCCTGCGTAACCGACTCCATACCACTTGCCTGCAAGTGAAATGTTGTTTAACGTTTCGCCAACTTCTTTGATGGTGTACTCATGAGCTGCTCCACCCAAAGTCGCGGATACTGGTAATTGCTCAAAGGTGGCTGTCCAGTTATTGGCTGACTTCAACTCTTGTACCTGACCTGTGGCTATGCCGTCTTTGTAGAGTTCTACTTTGACACTATCTACAGGCGCGTCGATCTTGTTGCCATCTGAGTCTTGCCACTCTTTTGTGACCGTGATCGCTCGGGTTGGAATTTCCATTGGTGCCCATGGAGTCTTTTCCTTATTGGTAATCGTGAAGCCTTCTTTCACGCTTCCCTCATAACGGACACCATACCATTTGCCTGCCACTTGAATGTTGTTTGAAATTTCGCCAACTTCTTTGACGGTGTATTGATGAGCTTCTCCACCGAGGGTCGCAGAGACTGGCAGTTTCTCAAAGCTGGCTGTCCAGTTGTTGGCTTTGGTCAACTCTTGTACACTGCCTGTTGCTACGCCGTCTTTGTAGAGTTCAACTGTGATACTGTCCACAGGTGCATCAATCTTGTTGCCATCTGAATCTCGCCACTCTTTTGTGATCGTGATCGCTCGGGTTGGTGGGATCATTGGAGCCCATGGAGTCTTTTCTTTATTGCTAATCGTGAAGCCATCTTTCATGCTTCCTGCGTAACCGACTCCATACCATTTGCCTGCCACTTGAATGTTGTTTGAAATTTCGCCAACTTCTTTGATGGTGTACTGATGAGCTTCGCCACCGAGGGTCGCAGAGACTGGCTGTTGCTCAAAGCTGGCTGTCCAGTTGTGGTCTTTGGTCAACTCTTGTACTTGACCAGTTGCCACGCCGTCTTTATAGAGTTCGACTGTGACACTGTCTACAGGTGCGTCAATCTTGTTGCCATCTGACCCTTGCCACTCTTTGGTCACTTTAACATCTCTGGTTGGTGGGATCATTGGAGCCCACGGAGTCTTTTCTTTATTGGTAATGGTGAAGCCTTCTTTCATGCTTCCTGCGTAACCGACTCCATACCATTTGCCTGTCACTTGAATGTTGTTTAAGATTTCACCAACTTCTTTGACGGTGTACTGATGAGCTTCTCCACCGAGGGTCGCAGAGACTGGCAGTTTCTCAAAGCTGGCTGTCCAGTTGTGGTCTTTGGTCAACTCTTGTACTTGACCAGTTGCCACGCCGTCTTTATAGAGTTCGACTGTGACGCTGTCTACAGGTGCGTCAATCTTGTTGCCATCTGACCCTTGCCACTCTTTGGTCACTTTAACATCTCTGGTTGGTGGGATCATTGGAGCCCACGGAGTCTTTTCTTTATTGGTAATGGTGAAGCCTTCTTTCATGCTTCCTGCGTAACCGACTCCATACCATTTGCCTGTCACTTGAATGTTGTTTAAGATTTCACCAACTTCTTTGACGGTGTACTGATGAGCTTCGCCACCAAGGGTCGCAGAGACTGGCTGTTTCTCAAAGCTGGCTGTCCAGTTGTGGTCTTTGGTCAACTCTTGTACTTGACCAGTTGCCACGCCGTCTTTATAGAGTTCGACTGTGACACTGTCTACAGGTGCGTCGATCTTGTTGCCATCTGAGTCTTGCCACTCTTTTGTGACCGTGATCGCTCGGGTTGGTGGGATCATTGGGGCCCATGGAGTCTTTTCCTTATTGGTAATGGTGAAGCCTTCTTTCATGCTTCCTGCGTAACCGACTCCATACCATTTGCCTGCAAGTAAAATGCTGTTTGACGTTTCGCCAACTTCTTTGACGGTGTACTGATGAGCTTCTCCACCGAGGGTCGCAGAGACTGGCAGTTTCTCAAAGCTGGCTGTCCAGTTGTGGTCTTTGGTCAACTCTTGTACTTGACCAGTTGCCACGCCGTCTTTATAGAGTTCGACTGTGACGCTGTCTACAGGTGCGTCAATCTTGTTGCCATCTGACCCTTGCCACTCTTTGGTCACTTTAACATCTCTGGTTGGTGGGATCATTGGAGCCCACGGAGTCTTTTCTTTATTGGTAATGGTGAAGCCTTCTTTCATGCTTCCTGCGTAACCGACTCCATACCATTTGCCTGCAAGTAAAATGCTATTTGAAGTTTCTCCAACTTCTTTGACGGTGTACTGATGAACTTCGCCACCAAGGGTCGCAGATACTGGCAGTTTCTCAAAGCTGGCTGTCCAATTGTTGTCTTTGGTCAACTCTTGTACAGTACCGGTTGCCACGCCGTCTTTATAGAGTTCGACTGTGACGCTGTCTACAGGTGCGTCGATCTTGTTGCCATCTGACCCTTGCCACTCTTTTGTGGCCGTGATCGCTCGGGTTGGAATTTCCATTGGTGCCCATATTAAAGACCAAATTGCATATAACTCTACATCTTTATCAATTGTTCCTGTCTTAAATGTATCTCCCTTTGAATACATAGTGCCTTTACCGTCAGCTTGTGTATTCCATCCCTTGAAGAGATATCCAGATCGTTTCATCGTACCTGCATCTAAGACAGTTACCTTATCAGTATCGGCATCATTTCCATTTTCTGTAATGGATGGATAGTATTCGTTATTATCCTTTGGTGCTTCTCCAGTTACATCAGCGTGATTTTTATTATAATTTACCTTTCCATAAACAATAATATCGTACTCCGCCTTTACGGTATCTTCAGGTATTGCCTGATCGCTACTAGCTAATGTGTTTGTTGTTGTAACTTCAGCTTTAATTTTTCCCGTAGACTTTCCTCTTATTTTACCACCACCATCAACATCAGCCACATCATTTTGCAACTCAATATATTTTAATTCAGGAGATACAGTAGGATGATCACTTGTTGCAACAGCTTTTGCCGCTCCTTCTTCTGACTCTTCTCCAACATGTATCTTAACAGGCTCTGTTTTTATCTTGGGTACTCTTATAAGTCCGCAACCTATAATTTCAAGAGGTTTTTCTTTTACTAATTCAGGTAATTCAGCTGTTATATAGCTTGTTCTATCAAAGTCAGAATTTTTTGTTTCTTCCATATCAGAATGATTTGCTTTCAATGTTAGTTTAGTTTCGCCATCTGGCATCGTAACTTTTACCCATTGACCAGCCTCATTCATAAAACTCTTTAATTCATATTTTCCATTTTCATCTGTAGTTGAACTATGAATAAAAGTATTAGCAGGAATTAACTTGTTATTAATAGTCATATCATGATTAGGAGAATATAGTTCAAGTTTAACACCTTTTGCTTTTGTTTCCCCCTCATCAAGTTTTCCATTTTCATTTTTATCCCACCATACATCTGATGAAATAACTGCATAATTCCCATAAATATATTTTGCAGGATTTATATATCCACTCGTTTTAACTCCTGTGTAATCAGTCGTTTCAAAACTTCCACCAATGTATGCTTCAAGCTCATCAATAGTAGTTTTTTCATGAGTCTTAAGTGGTAATTTAATATTTACTTGACTACCTTTAGGAAGTTCTCCCAAATCAAGTTTAACATGGGTTACTTTTCCCCAATCTTTTACATCCGCTGCAGAAATAAATGTATTCCCACCATCTATGCTATAACTAAATTCTTGTTTACCAGGACGACTATCTCCCATTACCTCAACTTCACCAGTCAAATACATATCCACTTGTGTTTTTGGTGTTTGAACAGTTTCATTATTTTGTGTATAGGATATAGATTTATCCTTTTTAGGAATTTCTAAGATAGCCTTAAAGTCCTTAAATCCATCTGAGTCTGGAGCTTGAACGAAGAAGTCTCCACGTAAATTATCTCTTTCATCTGGATAGAAAGTCTGTGTAGGAAATTTACTTCCCGCTGTTCCATAGACGATATTATCATATTTCCCAGGGAATATATTTGATCCTACCGCCGTATTCTTGGATACAACAACTTCCACCTTGCTCAAATCAATTCCAAATAATTTCTTTTCCTTCGTAGCATCAAGAGCTTTTGCAGCATTTTCAGAAAGTTGGAATAAATCTCCTTCAAGCTTTGCATGGCTATAATATTCATTTTTACTTCCATCCAGCTTCGTTTCAAGTGGGCTCATATCATAATAAACCATTCCATATGGACGATGCTCATTTTCTCCTGGAGATGTAACACTTGTGTATCTAAAACTCTTCAGTGCAATGACAACTGGATCTTCCATAAATTTAAGTACACTATCATTGTAGTAATAATAGTAAGAAAAAGCTTTATTCTTAGTAATTTCTCTAAATTGTCTATTTAAAGCTTGTATGCCCGCTTCTGTAATAGACATTTTAATCCATACTCTACCATCAGCATCTGTAACTTGTTTAATAATAACATTGCCAGATGCATTATCAAATCCTAAAAACTTACACTTATCTACATCTGCAGCAAATTGTTTATCTTTTATTTCTACATAAGCGGATTCAGGAATTCCATAAGGCATCTTACCCGCTTCGGGCATGTCTGAGTTCATAGCATAAGCGTAAGCTTTTGTATTAAATTTAACCTTTTGAGTACTTGTTCCTGATTGAGAAATAGAATTATTTGTATCATTACCTGAAGGCTCAATCACATTATCGGCAGTCTTATTTGTAACGATGTAAGTTCTAGTAAGAATACCATAACGTTGCGGTAGTTTTATACTATTCCATGTTCTACCACCAAAGTCTTGCCCTTTTCCTGCATCATGAATATGATTTCCATCGCTACAACTTTCATTATAATATTTGCCTTCTAAATTTTGAACAAAGTAATTTGGACCATACCATGCACCTTTTTCCTTTTCTATAGTTAATGGATTGCCTTTAAAATCAGTATTTCTAAGTTCATATTCAATATTGGAAAATAATACTGCTTCTCCTGTTTCTTTATCGGCAAATGGCTCAATATTATATACTCCATCATAAGTTAAAACTATACTTGATAAATGTTCAATATCCCTATTAATTCCAAGGTCTATTTTTGTTCCATCTTCAATATTTCCAATATTATATACTTTTTCTGTACCCTCTATTCCAAGTACATTATCCGCAGTTTTATAAATAATTTTCCAACCACTTAAGGATTTATTTGCTGTAAATTTCCCAGTCAAAAGTCCAGTTTTGTCAGCCTTAGAATCAAGTCCTTTGAGATTCAAAGTTCCCACTGTCAAATCAATTCTTGGATTTTTCGTTACAGGAGAAAATTCTTTCTTCGTTCCATAATCAAAGAACAATTTCCAAGTATCATAAAAAGTTCCATTCTCCGCTTGATTTGGATATAATACATTTTCCTTTAATCTATCACCAGTACTCTCAGCTTTCAAAGATGTACATTTCTTTTGAGTTACAGTTGTCCAGAAGAAATCATCCTTTGCTTTTCCACTCACATTATTAACAGGACTTTTCACAGCTTTATTAGCTTCATAATCAAAATTATCATTTGCATCCGCAGTTGGATCAGTAGATTTTGCAGAATATTTTATCTGCAAATGTCCTGTAGCTGTAGGTGTAACATAAATATCAAATTTACTTTGAGCAAATGACTGTCTTCTAACATTTTCCTTATAGTTACCAGCAAAATGTGTACTTGCATTAAAAGTATCATTGTTTAAGTACTCCCAATGAACTTCAACTTTAGTTACTCTTCCACCAGAAGTGTCAAATTTAACTTCAGGAAAATTATGGACTTTATTTGCTAAATGAACAGGTGAATTTACATCTGCTGTGTGTTCATTACCATCTGCTGTAGTATAAACTACTTTTGCTACTTTATAAGAATCTGTATTCCATGTTTGAGCAGTTCCTTTCCATGCAGTAGGTTGAATTTCTTCAGGAAATTCATAAGTTTCAACTGTTGCACCAGTTTTATTCTTTGGAAAATACTCATTCCATTCTCCATTGGCATCTTTTAGAATATAATATTCATTACTTAAACGTGTATAGCCAACATCAGAATACTTTGCATCTGCAGAAACTGCATTTGCAGTATAAAATCCTCCAGCATTTTTATAAAGTTGATATCCAGGTCCAGCAAAACTATGAATTTCATATCCATCGACAGTATTAGCTTTCATAGTTTTAATCTTTACGCCTTGTCCATCAGCGCTGATAACAACTTCCTTTTTGCCGTCTGTTCCATTTGGAGTTTCAAAAACAAATTCAGGTGTTGTAGCTTCATATAAAGTATCTGAACCAATATTGTCGATTCCATCAGGAACTTGCCAAATAGGTGAAAATCCCTTTGTAAATGCATCGTTCCATTTGTGGTCACTTCCATTATTATAGAGAGGTTTCCTTGGTGTTATGAGATAGTAATTTCCCTTACCATCACCATCATTTTTCATTTCACTGACCTTGGCATAATAAGCAAGATCTAAATCATATAAACCATTTCTGATTTGTAATTTTTGTAAAATGAAATTTCCTTCAACACTTCCATTTTTCGGAACATAAACCTTGATATGTTTTAAACTCATTAGAGGAGTATCCGCGTCATGAATTGTTCCTTGCTTATAATAATAGTAATCTTTGTTACCAGTAAATGGACCACTTGCAGGATCTGTATCATAAAATCTTATGAATCCAGAATTCGCAATCTTCGCCAGACTACTTGCATTTAGATGACGATTTCCTGTTACTGTAGTTTTAGGATCGTCATAATTTGTTGGTGACATTCTCCATTTATATTCTGATGAATTTCCTGTACTATTAATCGGTGTGTTATTTTCTCCTTCACAGGCAGTAACATTCAGTTTTGTTTCAAGTTTTCCTTCAGCAATCCACTTTTTACATTCTTCATCTGTTAAACTACGTCTATTAAAGGCGATATTAAATACCAAACTTGAACCTCCGCCCAAAGATCGAAGGAAATTATCATTGATATCATAGATAATTTTTGTAACTTTATCATAATTAGTTTGTGCTGCTGAATCTAATGGTATTACATTCCCCCTTGCATCAAGCAATGTAATTTTTTCAAACTGAACTCCTTCAATTCCGGGATTCGCTAATTTAAATCCGTAAGTTGGTAAATCGACAACAATTTTTTGATCTCCAAACTCATTACTCCCATCATCTTTTGTACGGAAAAAAGGAGTATAGTTTATGGTAAACAATGTATCCGTCATAGTTGCCAAATTATATGGATTTACTGATGTTCCATCTCCATTTGATGTATCTTTAATCTTATGATTGTCATCATATACCATAAGTTTACCATTATCCATTGGAGCTCCGGGATTCAAAGAAACTGATTTCGTTAAAGATTGATTAAATTTAGGCTTAGTTGTTTCTTCTTTAACTTCTGACTCATCCTCTTTTGTTTCATCTTTAGTTTCCTGCTTATCTTTTTGTTCTTCAGGAGCTATCTTTTCTTCAGCTTCCTTATCAGTTTTTTTAGAATCTGTTTTATTGTCCTGTTTATCTGCTTGATCCTCAGGAGCTATCTTTTCTTTAGTTTCATTACCAGTTTTTTTGACATCTGTCATTGTATCTTTAGCTAATACTCCTTCTGCAAAAACAACAGTGTTCGGAACAATTATCCCAAACAGCATTATAAAAACTAAGAATAAAGCCGTTAATTTTTGTAGTGTTTTCGTATTATCCATCAATTTCATCCACTCCAATCTATATTAGAATATCTGATATTCCAATATTGAAAATAAAAAATTATTTTTAGATAGTAATTAAATGCCTATAAATATAGCATATCTATAGCAGTTTAAGCATTGAATATTATACCAAGAACAGTTTGAAAAATCTACCTTTTTCATTCATTTTAGCTCTATAATATTTGTAGTGGATAACATCTCCTCAGATATTATGGAGCTTTTTAAACACAGACAAAAAGTAGCAGAAAAACTATAATGAAAGCACCACAGAATTGCTCGAAATAAAATTGGAGGCGACCAACACGCTCGTCAAGAACATGAGACGTCATGCATTCGATTTTTGAAACTTTAAAAACATTAAAACTAAAATTCTTGTCGCTTTCAACATTACAAAAGAAAGAACCAATATGATTCTCTCTCGTGCTTAGTTATATGTTGCCCACTACAGTTGAAAAAGAGGCCAAACAAAAGAGAACCCGAAGGTTCTCTTATTTACTTTTATTCTACAGTTTCTTCAGATTGGATTTCCACAGTTTCATCTACTGGAGCAAGTTCTGTCTTTTCTTGTTCAGGAGCCAGATATTCTGCGTCATTGATTGCCTGTGGTTCAAGATTACGGTAGCGAGCCATACCAGTACCTGCTGGGATGATCTTACCAATAATAACATTTTCCTTGAGTCCAAGGAGATGGTCTTTCTTACCACGGATGGCCGCATCTGTAAGGACACGAGTTGTTTCCTGGAAGGAAGCCGCTGACAAGAAACTGTTTGTTTCAAGTGAGGCTTTGGTAATTCCCATAAGAACTGGGCGACCAGTCGCTGGAACCCCACCTGCGATAAGGACATCTTTATTAGCATCTGTAAAATCGTTAATGTCTAAAAGGGTACCCATGAGAAGATCTGTATCACCTGGATCCATGACACGGACTTTACGGATCATTTGACGAACCATAACCTCGATGTGTTTGTCACCGATTTCTACCCCTTGACTACGGTAAACTTTTTGGACTTCACCGAGAAGGTAAGTTTCAACTGACAAGACATCACGAACAGCAAGGAGATGTTTTGGTTGGATAGAACCCTCTGTCAATGCTGCACCACGAGAAACTTGGTCTCCAACTTCAACACGCATACGTGCTGTAAATGGAACGACGTATTCACCTTCGCCAGTTTCACCCTTAACAAAGACTTTCTTCGTACGAGTTGACGCGTCTTCTTCAATGGCGGTAACTTGTCCCTTGACCTCTGTGATGACCGCTTCCCCTTTTGGATTGCGGGCTTCAAAGATTTCTTGGACACGAGGAAGACCTTGAGTGATATCGGTATTTGAGGCAACTCCACCCGTGTGGAAGGTACGCATTGTAAGTTGTGTACCAGGTTCCCCGATAGATTGGGCAGCGATTGTACCAACTGCTTCACCAACTTCAACCGCATCACCAGTCGCCAAGTTGATACCGTAACAGTGACGGCAGACACCATGACGAGTGTTACATGTAAATACGGAACGGATAGTCACTTCTTCCACACCAGCATTGACAATCTCGCGCGCCTTGTCTTCTGTAATCAACTCATTTGGACCAATGATAACTTCGCCAGTTTCTGGGTGTTTAACAGTTTTCTTAGTGTAACGACCATTGAGACGTTCTTCGAGAGACTCGATCATCTCTTTTCCTTCTGCGATAGAGCGGATCAAGAGACCACGGTCTGTTCCACAGTCGTCCTCACGGATGATAACGTCTTGGGCGACGTCAACCAAACGACGAGTCAAGTAACCTGAGTCGGCTGTCTTAAGGGCCGTATCGGTCATACCTTTACGGGCACCGTGAGTTGAGAAGAACATTTCGAGTACTGACAAACCTTCGCGGAAGTTTGAAAGGATTGGCAATTCCATGATACGTCCGTTCGGAGCGGCCATCAGACCACGCATACCGGCAAGTTGTGAGAAGTTCGAGATGTTACCACGGGCTCCTGAGTCCATCATCATAACGATTGGGTTCTTCGGATCTTGATTATCAACCAAGCGTTTTTCCAATTTCTCACGAGCTGCACGCCATTCAGCTGTAACGGCATTGTAACGTTCATCATCAGTGATCAAACCACGACGGAACTGTTTTGTGATTTGTTCTACACGCTTATGAGATTCTTCGATGATTTCAGCCTTGTCTTCAACCACTGGGATATCAGCAATCCCCACTGTCAATCCAGCAAGTGTTGAATGATGGTAGCCTAAGTCTTTCAATCGGTCCAAGAATGCGGAAGTTTCTGTTGTACGGAAACGTTTGAAAATCTCAGCGATGATATTTCCAAGGTTTTTCTTCTTGAATGGAGGATTGAGTTCAAGGTTGCGAATGGCTTCCTTGATATCGCCACCTAGTGGCAAGAAGTACTTAGCTGGGAGCCCTTCTGTCAAGTTCGCATTATTTGGTTCTTGCAAGTAAGGTAGACCCTCTGGCATGATGTCGTTGAAGAGGATTTTACCAACTGTTGTAAGCAAGACCTTGTGTTTTTGCTCTTCTGTCCATGGTTTATTGAGGCTGTCTGTCGCGATACCAACACGTGAGTGGAGGTGAACATAACCATTGCGGTAAGCCATGACAGCTTCGTCACGGTCTTTGAAGACCATTCCTTCACCTTCACGACCAGCTTCTTCCATCGTCAAGTAGTAGTTACCCAAAACCATGTCCTGAGATGGGGTAACAACTGGTTTACCATCTTTCGGGTTCAAGATGTGCTCAGCAGCGAGCATGAGGATACGAGCTTCTGCTTGAGCCTCTTCTGAAAGCGGTACGTGGATGGCCATTTGGTCCCCGTCAAAGTCGGCATTGTAGGCTTCACAGACAAGCGGGTGCAAACGAAGGGCCTTACCATCGATCAATACTGGCTCGAAGGCTTGGATACCCAAACGGTGAAGGGTCGGTGCGCGGTTCAAAAGGACTGGGTGTTCTTTGATTACTTCTTCGAGGATATCCCAGATACGTTCATCTCCACGTTCTACCAAGCGTTTAGCCGCTTTAACGTTTTGCACGATGTCACGAGCGACAATTTCACGCATCACAAATGGTTTAAAGAGTTCGATGGCCATTTCACGTGGCACACCACATTGGTACATCTTAAGAGTTGGACCAACAGCGATAACGGAACGTCCTGAGAAGTCAACACGTTTACCGAGCAAGTTTTGACGGAAGCGTCCTTGCTTCCCTTTAAGCATGTGACTCAATGATTTCAGCGGACGGCTACCTGGTCCTGTGATTGGTCGGCCACGACGACCATTGTCAATCAAAGCGTCAACCGCTTCTTGAAGCATACGCTTCTCATTTTGAACAATGATACCTGGTGCATTCAACTCAAGCAAGCGAGCCAAACGGTTGTTACGGTTGATAACACGGCGGTAAAGGTCGTTCAAGTCAGATGAGGCAAAGCGGCCACCATCCAACTGCAACATTGGACGAAGGTCTGGTGGAATAACCGGAAGGATATTGAGAATCATCCATTCAGGTTTGTTTCCAGACTTGTAAAAGGCATCCAAAACATCCAAACGACGGATGGCTTTGACACGTTTTTGTCCAGTAGCTGTTTTCAACTCTTCTTTGAGTTCAGTAATTTCTTTTTCAAGATCTACTTGTTTCAAAAGGTCTTGGATGGCTTCGGCACCCATCTTGGCAACGAATGATCCATAACCATACTCACGCAAGCGCTCACGGTATTCGCGCTCTGTCATGATAGACTTGTGCTCAAGTGGTGTATCCTTAGGATCAATCACCACATAAGCCGCAAAGTAGATAACTTCCTCGAGGGCACGAGGGCTCATATCAAGGGTCAAGCCCATACGGCTTGGAATTCCCTTGAAATACCAGATGTGAGATACAGGAGCTTTCAACTCGATGTGCCCCATACGCTCACGACGAACTTTTGTACGCGTTACTTCAACCCCACAACGGTCACAAACAATCCCTCTGTAACGAATGCGTTTGTACTTACCACAAGCACATTCCCAGTCTTTTGTAGGACCAAAGATGACTTCGTCAAAGAGTCCTTCACGTTCTGGTTTCAAGGTACGGTAATTGATTGTTTCAGGTTTTTTGACTTCTCCATAAGACCATGAACGGACTTTGCTTGGAGAAGCTAGGGTGATTTGCATACTTTTAAAACGATTTACATCAACCACTATTTCTTCCCTTTCTATTCTAAGTGAACTGCTTATTCTTGTTCAGCAGCTTCTTCTGTTGCTTCCGCTTTTGTTGCTTTCTCTGCTTCTTCAGCTTCAAAGGCTGCTTTAGCCTCTTGGGCTGCTTTTTCGCGGGCTTTTTCAAGGTCATCTACGTGGATGACATCTTCGTCCATTCCTTCATCCAAGTCGCGAAGTTCCACTTCTTGGTCATCTTCGTCAAGGACACGCATGTCAAGACCAAGAGATTGCAATTCTTTCACAAGAACTCGGAATGATTCTGGAACACCTGGTTTTGGAATTGGTTTTCCTTTTGTAATAGCTTCATAAGCTCTCAAACGTCCGTTAATATCGTCAGACTTGTAAGTCAAGATTTCTTGAAGGACATTTGACGCACCGTAGGCTTCAAGGGCCCAAACCTCCATCTCACCGAAACGTTGTCCACCAAACTGAGCTTTACCTCCAAGTGGCTGTTGGGTAACGGTTGAGTAAGGCCCGACTGAACGCGCGTGCAATTTATCATCAACCATGTGGTGGAGTTTGATCATGTACATGACACCAACTGATACACGGTTGTCAAATGGTTCACCAGTACGGCCATCGTAAAGGATTGTCTTGGCATCGCTATCCATACCTGCTTCTTTAACAGTGTCCCAAAGGTCTTCAGAACTTGCTCCGTCAAAGACTGGTGTCGCGATGTGGATACCAAGAGTACGTGCTGCCATACCAAGGTGAAGCTCCATAACCTGACCGATATTCATACGTGATGGTACCCCAAGTGGGTTCAACATGATATCAACTGGAGTTCCGTCTGGAAGGTAAGGCATGTCTTCTACAGGAACGATACGAGAGACAACCCCTTTGTTTCCGTGACGTCCGGCCATCTTATCTCCGACCTTGATCTTACGTTTTTGAGCGATGTAGACGCGAACCAGCATGTTAACGCCTGATTGCAACTCATCTCCATTTGCACGTGTAAAGATCTTAACATCACGAACGACACCATCGGCACCGTGTGGTACACGAAGAGAAGTATCACGCACCTCACGAGACTTGTCTCCGAAGATAGCGTGCAAGAGGCGTTCTTCAGCTGAAAGATCTTTTTCACCTTTAGGCGTTACTTTACCTACAAGGATATCGCCTTCTTTAACCTCAGCACCGATACGGATAATCCCCATTTCGTCAAGGTTTTTAAGGGCATCTTCCCCAACGTTTGGAATCTCACGAGTAATTTCTTCAGGCCCAAGCTTTGTATCGCGCGTTTCTGATTCGTATTCTTCAAGGTGGACAGATGTGTAGACATCGTCTTTCACCAAGCGTTCGCTCATGATAACGGCATCTTCGAAGTTGTAACCTTCCCAAGTCATGTAGGCAACGATTGGGTTTTGTCCAAGCGCCATTTCTCCATTTTCCATAGAAGGTCCGTCAGCGATAAAGTCGCCTTTTTCAACGACATCACCAACTTTAACGAGAGTCCGTTGGTTGTAGGCAGTACCTGAGTTTGAACGACGGAATTTTTGAATGTGATAAACATCTAGGGAACCATCTTCACGGCGAACTTCTACCTTGTCCGCATCTGCGTAGGTAACTTTACCATCATGCTGAGCAATAACCGCAGCTCCAGAGTCATGGGCTGCTTGGTATTCCATACCAGTACCAACGTAAGGTGCTTTTGGATCAATCAACGGCACAGCCTGACGTTGCATGTTGGCACCCATGAGGGCACGGTTGGAGTCATCGTTTTCCAAGAAAGGAATACATGCAGTCGCAACGGCAACTACCTGTTTTGGTGAAACGTCCATGTAGTCAACTACTTCTGCTGGATACTCTTGGTTGACCCCTTGGTGACGTCCCATGACAACCTTCTCAGCAAAAGTACCATCTTCGTTGAGGCGAGAGTTAGCCTGTGCTACAGTAAATTCATCTTCTTCATCGGCTGTCAACCAAACGATTTCGTTGGTCACAACACCTGTTTCACGGTCAACCTTACGGTATGGTGTTTGAACAAATCCATACTTGTTCAAGTGTCCGTAAGATGACAAGTTATTGATCAAACCGATGTTAGGTCCTTCAGGTGTCTCAATTGGACACATACGACCATAGTGAGTGTAATGCACGTCACGTACTTCATATCCAGCACGGTCACGTGTCAAACCACCAGGTCCCAAGGCTGACAAACGGCGTTTGTGAGACAACTCAGAAAGCGGGTTGTGTTGGTCCATGAACTGTGACAACTGTGATGAACCAAAGAATTCTTTAACTGCAGCTGTTACAGGACGGATATTGATAATTTGTTGTGGTGTTAAAACTTCATTGTCCTGAACAGACATGCGTTCACGGACATTACGTTCCATACGAGAAAGTCCAAGACGTACTTGGTTGGCAAGCAATTCACCAACTGCACGGATACGACGGTTTCCAAGGTGGTCAATATCATCCACACGTCCGATACCTTCTGCCAAGTTGAGGAAGTAGCTCATTTCAGCAAGGATATCCGCAGGAGTTACAACACGAACCTTGTCATCAGGGTTGGCATTCCCGATGATGGTCACGACGCGGTCTGGATCCGTTGGCGCAACAACCTTGAATTTTTGAAGGACAACCGGTTCAGTCAAAACAGCTGCATCGTTTGGAATATAAACAATCTTGTTCAAGTCGCCATCCAAGTGGTGCTCGATGCTTTCAATCACGCTACGAGTCATAACTGTATTAGCTTCTACCAAAATTTCACCGGTTTCAGGATCTACCAATGGCTCAGCGATGGTTTGGTTGAGCAAGCGTGTTTTGATGTTCAATTTTTTATTAATCTTGTAACGACCAACGGCTGCTAAGTCATAGCGACGTGGATCAAAGAAACGTGCCACAAGCAAGCTACGTGAGCTTTCAGCAGTTTTAGGCTCACCTGGACGAAGGCGTTCGTAAATTTCTTTCAAGGCTTCGTCTGTACGAGAGTCCATTGGATTCTTGTGGATATCTTTTTCAACAGTATTGCGAACCAATTCGCTATCACCAAAGATGTCAAAGATTTCATCATCACCTGAGAAACCAAGCGCACGAACCAAGGTCGTAAATGGAATCTTACGAGTACGGTCGATACGAGTATAAGCGATGTCTTTTGAGTCGCTTTCAAGTTCCAACCAAGCTCCACGGTTAGGGATAACAGTAGAACCGTAACCCACTTTACCGTTCTTGTCTACTTTGTCATTAAAGTAAACACCTGGTGAGCGAACCAACTGAGAAACGATAATACGTTCACCACCATTGATGATGAAAGTACCCATCTCAGTCATGATTGGGAAATCACCAAAGAAGACTTCTTGAGTCTTGATTTCGCCTGTTTCTTTATTGATCAAGCGGAAGGTTACAAAAATTGGGGCTGAGTAGCTAGCATCGTGGATACGAGCTTCTTCGAGCGTGTATTTTGGTTCCTTGATTTCATAGCCAACAAATTCCAACTCCATTGTGTCTGTGAAGTTTGAAATTGGCAATACATCTTCAAATACTTCCTTAAGTCCGTGGTCTAGGAAATCTTTGAATGAATCCGTTTGAATTTCAATCAAATTTGGTAAGTCAAGAACTTCTTTGATTCTTGAAAAACTACGACGGGTACGATGTTTCCCGTATTGAACGTCATGTCCTGCCAAGATGATTCTCCTTTGTAAATAAATTCCAAGCCTTATCAATCAGGCTTTTCTAATCGTCATATGGTTTTAAAAACCCCTATCACCGTGTCCCTTTGATGAATTTTCAGAATCTTTAAATCTTTGTTACAAGCACTCAAAAACCTGAAAAAAAGCACAAAAAGAGCAGCTAAATCTGACTTTTTCAGAAGATTTAACTGCTGTGAGCCTTGTCTGGACAATATTTCAGACAAAACCTACGACAAATGATTACTCATATTATACCTTATTTAGCCAGATTTTTCAAGGTTTTTTTACTACTTTTTAAACAATCTTTTCCTATATATTATTTTAAAATTTCAAGAGAATGAAGCATTATATTTTCTCTTAAAAATTAGGAAAACGCTTGCACTAATATTTACCTCGTGCTATACTGTTAGGGAACAACTACACAAGGAGAATTGTGATGAAAAAGATCCCATCTCAAACTGAGAAAAAAATGATTTATGGTATCCGTTCCTTGAAGAACGGAACTGGTTCTATCCTTATTGGTGCCAGCATTGTCTTGCTTTCTGCTGCAATGCCAACTATTTCAGCTAACGAAAACCTTCCTCAAACTCAGGAAAATACTAGCGCTGTGACCAAGGCCCCTACTGAGACTGAAACGAGTCAAACTCAAAAGGAAACGCCTATTTCTGAACAAAAGAATGCAAACGCTTCCCTTGACACTAAAAAGGAAGCCCTAGCAACTGACACTGCTCTAGCAGCTGAAACACCTAAAAAAGAAGACGCTACTACAAGCCAGCCCAACAGCAAAGAAGAGAAAGTAGATACTAGCACTTCGACGCCAAGTTCTGATCAAAAACCACAAGCAGACACTAGTTCTGAAGAACCAATCGAAGACAACTACTTCCGCATTCATGTGAAAAAACTTCCTGAGGAAAACAAGGATTCTCAAGGTCTTTGGACATGGGACGATGTTGAAAAACCTTCTGAAAACTGGCCAAATGGAGCCAAGTCTTTCAAGGATGCCAAGCAAGATGACTACGGCTATTATCTCGATGTCAAACTTAAGAATGATCAAGCCAAGAAGGTCAGCTTCCTCATCAACAATACTAAAGGGGATAACCTTACTGGAGACCGTTCAGTAGAGCGCCTTTCTCCAAAAATGAATGAGGCTTGGCTAGATGAAAACTATAAGGTATACAACTACCGTCCTCAACCAGCAGGAACTGTCCGTGCCAACTACTATCGCACCGACGGGAACTATGACAAAAAATCTCTCTGGTATTGGGGCGATGTCAAGAATCCAAGCAGTGGAGAATGGCCTGACGGAACAGACTTCACTGCAACTGGAAAACATGGCCGTTACATTGACATTCCACTCAATGAAGCTGCAAGAGAATTTGGATTTTTATTACTAGACGAAAGCAAGAAAGGCGATGATGTGAAAATCAGAAAAGAGGATTATAAATTCACTGATCTAAAAAATCACAGCCAAATCTTCCTTAAAGATGATGACGAAACCATCTACACCAACCCTTACTATGTACACGACATCCGCATGACTGGTGCCCAACACGTGGCTAAGTCTCGTATCGAAAGCAGCTTTTCTACCCTAGTTGGAGCTAAGAAAGACGATATCCTCAAACACTCCGGCATCACTGATTACCAAGGGAATAAAGTAGCTATCACAGACGTGGAAGTGGATGAAGCTGGTAAGAAAGTGACCTATATCGGCGACTTCTCTGACACTCAACACTCGTACACTGTCAGCTACAATTCAGACCGCTTTACCACACGTTCAAGCTGGCGCCTCAAGGATGAGTCCTACAGTTACGATGGTCCACTCGGCGCAACTCTAAAAGAAGATGGCAAGCGTGTTGACCTCACCCTCTGGTCTCCAAGTGCTGATAAGGTTTCCGTTGTTGTCTATGACAAGAAAGACCCTGAAAAGGTAGTCGGAACTGTCGCCCTTGAAAAAGGAGAAAAAGGAACCTGGAAACAAACTCTGGACACAAACTCTGGTCTCGGCATCAGTAACTATACTGGCTACTACTACCACTACCAGATCGAGCGCCAAGGTAAAACCGTTCTCGTTCTTGACCCTTATGCCAAGTCACTAGCAGCTTGGAACAGTGACCTAGCAAAAACAGATGCTGCCCATAAAGTTGCTAAAGCTGCCTTTGTGGACCCATCTAAACTAGGTCCACAAGACTTGACCTACGGTAAGATTCGCAACTTCAAATCGCGAGAAGATGCTGTCATCTATGAAGCCCATGTTCGTGACTTCACTTCGGATCCTGCCATCGCAAAAGACTTGACCAAGCCATTTGGTACCTTTGAAGCCTTTATCGAAAAACTAGACTATCTCAAAGACTTGGGTGTGACCCATATCCAACTCCTTCCTGTCTTGTCCTACTACTTTGTCAATGAATTGAAGAACCATGAACGTTTGTCTGCCTATGCTTCAAGCAACAGCAACTACAACTGGGGATATGACCCTCAAAACTACTTCTCCTTGACTGGTATGTACTCTAGCAATCCTAAGGATCCAGAAAAACGAATTGCCGAATTCAAAAATCTCATCAACGAAATCCATAAACGTGGTATGGGGGCTATCTTGGATGTGGTCTACAACCATACTGCCAATCTCGACATCTTTGAAGACTTAGAGCCAAACTACTACCACTTTATGGACGCAGACGGAACTCCTCGTACTAGCTTTGGAGGTGGCCGTTTGGGAACAACCCACTACATGTCTAAGCGTGTCTTGGTAGACTCCATCAAGTATTTAGTCGAAACCTACAAAGTGGATGGTTTCCGTTTCGATATGATGGGTGATCACGATGCGGCTTCAATCGAAGAAGCTTACAAGGCTGCACGCGCCCTCAATCCAAACCTTATCATGCTAGGTGAAGGCTGGAGAACCTATACTGGTGATGAAAATACGCCTGTACAACCTGCTGACCAAGATTGGATGAAACATACCGATACTGTCGCTGTCTTTTCAGATGATATCCGTAACAACCTCAAGTCTGGTTATCCAAACGAAGGCCAACCTGCCTTTATCACAGGTGGAAAACGCGATATCAATACCATCTTTAAAAATCTGATTGCTCAACCAACTAACTTTGAAGCAGACAGTCCCGGAGATGTTATCCAGTATATCGCAGCCCATGATAACTTGACACTCTTTGACATCATTGCCCAGTCTATCAAAAAAGACCCAAGCAAGGCGGAAAACTACGCTGAGATCCATCGCCGTTTGCGACTTGGAAACCTCATGGTCTTGACTGCTCAAGGAACTCCGTTTATCCACTCTGGTCAGGAATATGGACGTACCAAACAATTCCTTGACCCAGCCTACAAGACTCCTGTTCCTGAAGATAAGGTTCCAAACAAGTCTCACTTGTTGCGCGACAAGGACGGCAAGCCATTTGTCTATCCTTACTTTATCCATGACTCTTACGACTCTAGTGATGCTGTCAACAAGTTTGATTGGACCAAGGCAACAGATGGTAAAGCTTTCCCTGAAAATGTCAAGAGCCGTAACTACATGAAAGGTTTGATTGCCCTTCGTCAATCGACAGATGCCTTCCGACTCAAGAGTCTACAAGATATCAAAGAACGCGTCCAACTCATTACTGTCCCAGGAAAAAATGGTGTTGAAAAAGAAGACGTGGTCATCGGCTACCAAATCACAGCTCCAAATGGAGATATCTACGCAGTCTTTGTCAATGCGGATGATAAGGCTCGCGAATTCAACTTGGGAACTGCCTTTGCTCACTTGAGAAAGGCTGAAGTCCTGGCAGATGAAAATCAAGCTGGACCAGTAGGAATCGCTAAACCTCAAGGTCTCGAATGGACTGAAAAAGGCTTGAAATTGAACGCTCTCACTGCCGTTGTTCTCCGCTTGTCTCAAGGTGGTGCTATCGTTGCCCCAGCTGTGGAAGAAAAACCAGAATTTGATCTTTCTAGCTTGGAAGTTGAACCAGAACAAGGCCAAGTTCAAAACCTAACAGCCAATCCTGAAACTCATGAAACTGCTGCAGAGGCTCTTTCTCAGAAAGTCCTTCCAAACACAGGAACCGAGAGCAAATCCCTCCTTGCCCTTGCTGGATTCAGCATCCTTGCCCTTCTCGGACTTGGATGGTTGATAAAAAACAAGAAAAAGAAATAACCTAGCCCTCCTATAGAGAAAACACCCCATGGTCAGAAGAATCTTCTAGTCATGGGGTGTTGTTTTTTATGATACACTTATCTATCAAATCATATATTCTACACTATAGCTAGCGTCTGATAAGATACGAGCCAGAAACTGCTTGGTTCGTTCTTCTTGTGGACGGTTAAAGAAATCGTGGGGATTATTCTCCTCTACGATACGGCCTCCATCCATGAAAATAACGTGGTTAGCGACATCTCTAGCAAATCCCATCTCATGCGTGACGACCACCATGGTCACACCTTCTCCCGCCAACTGTTTCAGAACATCCAAAACATCTCCAACCAACTCAGGGTCTAGTGCTGATGTTGGTTCATCCAGCAAAATGACCTCGGGCTTGACGGCAATAGCACGCGCAATTCCTATTCGTTGTTGTTGCCCTCCAGATAGCTGGGAAGGGTAGTAGTCTTTGTAGGCCAGTAAACCAACTTTCCCCAAGGCAGATTCTGCACGTTTGAGCGCTTCTTCCTTGGGAACTTTACGAGCTACGATTAGGCCTTCTAGAATATTTTCCAGAGCAGTTTTGTTTGCAAAGAGATTGTAGAAAGAAGCAATATCTTCGATAAAGGTCTCTCGAATCGCTTGTACCACTTCCACCTGTTGCTGAATCCATGTGTGTTCCTCACCAATCGATTCAATAGAAGTCAGCTCCTGAATGCTTGCAATCTTAGGATTATAGACATTACTTGGATAAAGGAAAAAACCGTCGCTCATAATTTTGACAAAATCAGGACGAATCCTTTCCACATAGCTGCGATGCCCTTCAACACTCTTTTGAAAGATACGTGGATTATTTAATCCCTGCCCCTTTTCTTCGAGTGTTACAAAATGAAACCAAAATCCCACAGAAACTCTTTCCACTTCATCGCCTCGAATCGCTCTAAAGACTAAATCTCTTTTACTTGCCATACCTCTCTCCTTCCATTTGGATTGAAACCATCTTACCACTCCTTTTCCCCTTTTCCCAATATATATTGACTATCAACTCGATTGGAAATTTTTATATCTATAAAGAAAAAAATCCCTGAAAAGCCTGATGTTACTAGCCTTTCAAAGATTCACTTTATTTTCATCTATTTTTCAAAAAGAAGTTGATATAGATTTTCTATCAAGCCGATTGAATTTTTTTATATCCATCTTCATTCCAAAATTAAGTACATAATTTTATCCTAATACCAAATTACTACTGAAAAATTTATTTTCTCTCGATATTTCCTTGCACAAATCCCATGAAAACGCTACAATATTAATAGACTATTATTAGGGGGATGGGATTATGAAAATATCCAAAGTTACTATTACAATTGCTTCTACACTTGCTTCCGTCATTTTACTGACTGGCTGTGGCACAAATTCGGCAAATTCACAGACAACACAAAGTAGTACATCTGATAATCAGGTTACAATGACCTATGATCAGTTGCGTTCAAGAGAGAACACTATGTCAACTCTTTGGTATCAAAAAGCAGCTGAAACCAAGGCACTCTATCTACAAGGTTACAATGTCGCTACTGATCGTTTAAAAGAACTACTAAAAACACAGACAGATAAACCCTACTCTATCGTTTTAGACTTAGACGAAACCGTACTAGACAATAGCCCTTATCAAGCGCAAAATGTCAAAGACGGAACAGCATTTACCCCAGAAAACTGGGATGTCTGGGTAAAAAAAGCCGCAGCCAAGGCTGTACCAGGTGCTAAAGACTTTCTCCAATTTGCAGACCAAAACGGTGTCCAAATTTACTATGTATCTGATCGCACGATAGATCAGGTAGATGATACGATCAAAAACCTAGAAAATGAAGGAATTCCTGTACAAAGCCGCGATCATCTCATGTTCTTAGAAAAAGGCGTCAAATCTAAAGAAGGTCGTAGACAAGCAGTCCAAGAAAAAACCAACTTAGTCATGCTACTAGGAGACAATCTTGTGGACTTTGCAGAGTTTTCAAAGACCTCTGAAACTGAGCGCGACCAAAAATTAGAGGAATTACAAAAAGAGTTTGGTGAGAAATTCATCATTTTCCCTAACCCAATGTACGGATCATGGGAAAGCACTGTTTACAATGGTAATAAATTGGATGCCAAGGGTCAAACTGAAGAGCGCCAAAAAAACTTACAAGGTTTTGATAAATAAAATAAGGGAGCTATATACCAGTTTACACCAACCACAAGATATCGTATTTGCAAGAATATCAAAAAAAGACGATTTCCAAGCGGAAATCGTCTTTTTATAGGACAGACTTCTCCAATTCAAAATGTACTTCATTTAGTATAGATGTAATCATAAACCATATTTTCTAAGTGGTTTATACATGACTGTCCGTCAGGGAAAGCAAATATGCAAAATTTAGAAATTTTGATATAATAGAACTATCAAAAAGTAAAGGAATGATTGGTATGAAAGCAATCACAGCTCACAGCTCACAGCTCACAGCTCACAGCTCACAGCTCACAGCTCACAGCTCACAGCTCACAGCTCACAGCTCACAGCTCACAGCTCAC
>NZ_LNVF01000015.1:0-23563 GCF_002093545.1 Streptococcus oralis subsp. tigurinus | reverse complement strand
AACGAAAGGAAAACTTTTAAAATAGATTACACAAAACCGCAGGCAATACCCCGCGGTTTTATTGTATTCTTTAGATGAGAGTTTTAGATACGCTACTTGAGATGTTAGTGGTCTTACTCATCATCAGCGTTCTTCTCTTGCTCTTTGTACCTAATTTGACCAAGCAAAAGGATGCCGTAGATGATAAAGGAAAAGCTGCTGTTGTCAAGGTCGTGGAAAGTCAGGCAGAACTTTATCGTTTGGATAAAAATGATGATGCTAGCTTAAGCAAATTACAGGCGGACGGTCGCATCACAGCTGAGCAAGCCAAGGCTTATAAAGAATACCATGCAAAACAAAAAACAAGTCAAACTGTTGCAGATTAAGGCCTTTACCATGTTAGAAAGTCTCTTGGTTTTGGGACTTGTGAGTATCCTTGCTTTGGGCTTGTCCGGCTCAGTTCAGTCCAGTTTTGCAGCGGTGGAGGAGCAGATTTTCTTTATGGAGTTTGAAGAACTCTATCGGGAAACGCAAAAACGCAGTCTAGCCAGTCAACAAAAAAACAGTCTGAACTTAGATGGACAGACGATCAGCAATGGCAATCAAAACTTGACCGTTCCAAAAGGAATCCAGGCACCATCAGGAAAAAGCATTATATTTGATCGAGCTGGAGGAAATTCGTCTCTGGCTAAGGTTGAATTTCAAACCAGCAAAGGAGCGATTCGCTATCAATTATATCTAGGAAATGGAAAAATTAAACGCATTAAGGAAACAAAAAATTAAGGCAGTGATTTTACTGGAAGCGTTGGTCGCTCTAGCTATCTTTGCCAGCATTGCGACCCTTCTTTTGGGACAAATCCAACAAAATCGACGGTTAGAGGCAGAAATCTTGCAAAAGGAAGAAGTCTTGCGTGTGGCGAAGATGGCTCTGCAAACAGGGCAAAATCAGGTAAACATAAATGGAGTTGAGATTCAGGTATTTGCTAGTGAAAAAGGATTGGAGGTCTACCATGGTTCAGAGAAATTGCTCGATCTTAAAGAGCAGTAAGGTAAGAGCCTTCACTCTTTTAGAATCGCTGATTGCCCTTATCGTCATTAGCGGAGGTTTGCTCCTTTTTCAAGCTATGAGTCAGCTCCTCATTTCAGAAGTTCGTTACCAGAAGCAAAGCGAGCAAAAGGAGTGGCTCTTGTTTGTGGACCAGCTGGAGGCAGAGTTAGAGCGTTCGCAGTTTGAAAAGGTGGAAGGCAATCGCCTCTACATGAAACAGGATGGTAAGGATATCTCTATAGGGAAGTCTAAATCGGATGATTTTCGAAAGACGGATACCAGCGGAAGGGGCTACCAACCTATGGTTTATGGACTCAAATCAGCTCAAATTACAGAGGAAAATCAATTGGTTCGCTTTCGTTTCCAATTTCAAAAGGGCTTAGAAAGAGAGTTCATCTATCGTGTGGAAAAAACAAAAAGTTAAGGCAGGCGTTCTTTTATATGCAGTCACCATGGCAGCCATTTTTAGCCTTTTGTTACAGTTTTATTTGAATCGGCAAGTAGCTCATCACAAAGACTTTGCCCTAAACAAAGAAAAGTTGATCGCTTTTGCCATGGCCAAGCGAAGTAAGGATAAGGCTGAGCAAGAAAGTGGAGAACGAGTCTTTAACCTGGGAAAAGTTACTTATCAAAATACGAAAACAGGTTTTGAAATAAGTGTTCATATGAATAAGGGCAACTATGAATTTCTCTTTCCTCCGATGAAAACCCAAGAAAAGAAAACAGCTAAAAAGGAAGAGGTAGCGACTGATTCAAACCCAGAACAAAATCAACAAAAAACAGAAGATAAGGCAGAAAAGAAAGCCAATTCCTAGGCAATTCAACTTCTTTGTGTTACACTAAAAGCATGAAACACGATTTTAATCACAAAGCAGAAACCTTTGATTCGCCCAAAAATATCTTTCTTGCAAACTTGGTTTGTCAAGCAATTGAAAAACAGATTGCTCTTCTATCAGACAAGGAAATACTGGACTTTGGTGGTGGGACGGGTCTGTTAGCCTTGCCTCTAGCTAAGCAGGCCAAGTCTGTTACCCTTGTAGACATCTCGGAGAAAATGCTGGAGCAATCCCGTTTGAAAGCAGAGCAACAAGACATCAAGAATATCCAGTTTTTGGAACAGGATTTACTGGTGAATCCTTTGGAGCAACAATTTGACCTGATTGTTGTCAGTCGAGTTCTTCATCATATACCTGATCTAGATGCGACTCTTGCCATGTTTCACCATCACCTTAGGGAGAATGGACAAGTCCTCATCGCTGATTTTGTCAAGACAGATACCAACCATCATGGCTTTGAATTGCCTGAACTGGGAAATAAGCTCGCCCAGTTTGGTTTTTCGAGCATTGATAGTCAGATTCTTTACAGTGCTGAAGACCTGTTTCAAGGAAATTACTCAGAACTCTTTTTTACAGTAGCCCAAAAATCACTCGCCTAGTCAGGGAGTGATTTTTCTATAAGGATGGAAAAAAGAAGGGAAATTTGATAAGATAGGAATATGGATTTTGAAAAAATAGAACAAGCTTATACGTATTTACTAGAGAATGTCCAAGTCATCCAAAGTGATTTGGTGACCAACTTTTATGACGCCCTGGTGGAGCAAAACAGCATTTATCTGGATGGTGAAACTGAGCTAAATCGGGTCAAGGAGAACAATCAGGCCCTTAAGCGTTTAGCGCTTCGCAAAGAAGAATGGCTCAAGACCTACCAGTTTCTCTTGATGAAGGCAGGACAAACGGAGCCTTTACAGGCCAATCACCAGTTTACACCAGATGCCATTTCCCTCCTTTTGGTATTTGTTGTGGAAGAGTTGCTTGATCAAGAGGAAATTAGCATCCTCGAAATAGGTTCTGGAATGGGAATTCTGGGTGCTACTTTCTTGACTTCTCTTGCTAAAAAAGTGGATTACTTGGGAATTGAAGTGGATGACTTGCTGATTGATTTGGCAGCTAGCATGGCAGATGTAATTGGTTTGCAGGCTGGCTTTGTCCAAGGAGATGCCGTTCGTCCGCAAATGCTTAAAGAAAGCGATGTGGTCATCAGTGACTTGCCTGTTGGCTATTACCCAGACGATGCCATCGCTTCACGCTATCAAGTGTCTTCTAGTCAAGAGCATACCTATGCCCACCATTTGCTCATGGAGCAAGGTCTAAAGTATCTCAAGTCAGATGGCTATGCTATTTTTCTAGCTCCGAGCGACTTGTTGACCAGTCCTCAAAGTGATTTGTTAAAAGGGTGGCTCAAAGACGAAGTGAGTCTGGCTGCTATCATCGCTCTGCCAGAGGATATTTTCTCAACTGCAAGCCAAGCTAAAAGTATTTTTGTCTTACAGAAGAAAAGAGACAAGGAAATAGAACCCTTTGTTTACCCTCTTACTAGCTTGCAAGATCCGTCAGTTTTGTTGCCCTTTAAAGAAAATTTTCAAAATTGGAGCAAAGGTACTGAAATATAAAAGAGATTTTGTTATAATAGATGAAAACGCTTAAAAAGAGGTATCATCTTATGACAAAAACAATTGCAATCAATGCAGGAAGCTCAAGCTTGAAATGGCAACTTTATCAAATGCCTGAGGAAAAAGTTTTGGCTAAAGGCTTGATTGAACGTATTGGATTGAAAGATTCCATTTCAACAGTAAAATTTGACGGTCGTTCGGAGCAACAAATTCTTGATATTGAAGACCACACACAAGCCGTTAAAATTTTATTGGATGACTTGATTCGTTTTGACATCATTAAAGGGTACGACGAGATTACAGGTGTCGGACACCGCGTCGTTGCAGGTGGTGAATATTTCAAGGAATCAACAGTTGTTGAGGGAGACGTGTTAGAAAAAGTTGAGGAATTGGGATTATTGGCCCCTCTTCACAATCCAGCTAACGCAGCTGGAATTCGCGCATTTAAGGAATTGCTTCCAGATATTACCAGTGTTGTCGTATTTGATACCTCATTCCACACAACCATGCCAGAAAAGGCTTATCGCTATCCTCTACCAACTAAATACTACACAGACAACAAGGTTCGTAAATATGGTGCCCACGGGACAAGTCACCAGTTTGTCGCGGGAGAAGCAGCGAAACTTTTGGGCCGCCCTCTAGAAGACTTGAAATTGATTACCTGCCATATTGGTAACGGGGCTTCTATCACAGCTGTTAAGGGAGGGAAGTCTGTGGATACTTCTATGGGATTCACACCACTTGGAGGTGTGATGATGGGAACTCGTACAGGAGATATTGACCCTGCTATCATCCCTTATCTCATGCAATATACAGAGGATTTTAATACCCCAGAAGATATTAGTCGCGTTCTTAATCGTGAATCAGGGCTCATGGGAGTTTCGGGCAAGTCAAGCGACATGCGTGATGTGATGGCTGCCATGGAAGCAGGAGACCATGATGCGACTTTGGCTTATGAAATGTATGTCGATCGCATCCAAAAACATATCGGTCAATACCTTGCAGTCCTAAATGGAGCAGATGCGATTATCTTCACAGCAGGTATCGGTGAAAATGCAGCAAATTTCCGTGAGGATGTCATTTCAGGTATCTCTTGGTTTGGTTGTGATGTAGATCCAGAAAAGAATGTCTTTGGTGTAACGGGAGACATCTCAACGGACGAAGCGAAAATACGTGTCTTGGTTATTCCAACAGATGAAGAATTGGTGATTGCACGCGATGTTGAGCGCTTGAAAAAATAAGTAAATACACGTAAAATTTGATTGTGAAAAGAAGTTGGGAAAGAGATTTTCCAGCTTTTTTTATGTAGAAAATGTCTAAAACCTTGCTGTTATTGGCTTTTTCAAAAAATATGGTATAATAGTAGTAATTTAATAGATGGAGTTGAGTTTTGAAGAAAAGCTTTCGTGTAAAAAGAGAGAAAGATTTTAAGGCGATTTTCAAGGACGGAACGAGTTTTGCCAATCGAAAATTTGTTGTCTATCAATTGGAAAACCAGCAAAACCATTTTCGAGTAGGACTGTCCGTCAGCAAAAAGCTGGGGAATGCAGTTACCAGAAATCAAATTAAGAGACGAATCCGACACATTCTACAAAGTGTAAAAGGGAGTTTGGTAGAGCATGTCGATTTTGTCGTGATTGCCCGAAAAGGGGTGGAAACCTTGGAATATGCAGAGATGGAGAAAAATCTACTCCACGTATTAAAGTTATCAAAGATTTATCAGGAAGGAAATGGGAGTGAAAAAGAAACTACAGTTGACTAGTTTGTTGGGCTTGTCCTTGTTTATCATGACGGCCTGTGCAACAAATAGTACAGCTAGCGATATAACAGCGGATTCGACAGATTTTTGGAGTAAATTCGTCTATTTTTTTGCTGAAATTATCCGCTTTTTGTCCTTTGACATTAGTATCGGAGTGGGGATTATCCTCTTTACAATCCTGATTCGGACGATTCTATTACCAGTCTTTCAGACTCAGATGGTTGCCTCTAGAAAAATGCAAGAGGCTCAACCACGCATCAAGGCTTTGCGAGAGCAATATCTGGGTCGCGATATGGAAAGTAGAACTAAGCTAGACCAGGAAATGCGGAAGGTCTATAAAGAGTTAGGGATCAAGCATTCATCCTCTCTCTGGCCGATTTTAATACAAATGCCGGTTCTCTTGGCGCTCTTTCAAGCCTTGAGTCGAGTAGACTTTTTGAAAACAGGTCACTTTTTATGGATTAATTTGGGAGGAGTAGATACAAGTTTTGTCCTTCCGATTTTGGCGGCAGTCTTTACCTTCTTGAGTAGCTGGTTATCGAATAAAGCTTTGTCCGAAAAAAGTGGAGCTACGACAGGGATGATGTATGGTATGCCCGTATTGATCTTTGTTTTTGCCATCTCCGCCCCAAGTGGTGTAGCCTTGTACTGGGCTGTATCTAATGCTTATCAAGTTCTGCAAACCTATTTCTTGAACAATCCTTTTAAGATTATTGCTGAAAGAGAAGCAGTGGCGCAAGCAGAAAAAAATTTAGAAGGTAAGAAGAGAAAAGCCTTGAAAAAAGCACAGAAAAAGAAAAAATAAGGAGGAATCTTGTAATGGTATTATTTACAGGTTCAACGGTTGAAGAAGCAATCCAAAAAGGATTGAAAGAATTAGACATTCCAAGAATGAAGGCCCACATCAAGGTCGTTTCGAAAGAGAAAAAAGGGTTCTTAGGCTTGTTTGGTAAGAAGCCGGCTCAAGTTGATATCGAAGCGATTAGTGAAACGACAGTGATCAAAGCCAATCAGCAGGCCATTAAAGGGGTTCCAAAAGAAGTTAATGAAAAGAATGAACCAGTGAAAACCGTCAGCGAAGCGACAGTTGATTTGGGATATGTGGTTGAAGCCATCAAGAAAATTGAAGAAGAAGGCCAAGGTGTCTCTGAAGAGGTCAAGGCTGAAATCTTGAAAAATGAAAAACATGCCAGCACGATTTTGGAAGAAACAGGTCATATTTCAATTTTAAATGAACTGCAAGCAGAAGATGCTACTGAGGAAGTTAAGCCTGCTCCAGAAAAAGAAGCTGAAACGCAAGAAGTAGCGAGCCAATCGTTGGAAGATTTGGGCTTAAAAGTAGAGCCAAGTTATGATACCGAACAAGTGGCAACAGAAGTAGCTAGCTACGTTCAAACCATTGTGGATGATATGGATGTTGAAGGTACGATTTCGAGCGACTACAATCGTCGTACCATCAATCTTCAAATTGACACCAACGAACCAGGCCGTATTATCGGCTATCATGGAAAAGTCTTGAAGGCCCTTCAACTCTTGGCACAAAATTATCTTTATAATCGCTATTCGAGAACTTTCTACATTACGATTAACGTCAATGATTATGTTGAACACCGTGCAGAAGTGTTACAAACCTATGCTCAAAAATTGGCGACTCGCGTTTTAGAAGAAGGACGTAGCCAACAAACAGATCCAATGTCAAATAGCGAACGCAAGATAATCCATCGCATTATTTCACGCATGGATGGCGTGACGAGTTACTCTGAGGGTGACGAGCCAAATCGCTATGTTGTCGTAGATGCAGAATAAGCAAAGTAAAATCAGGTTCATCCTGATTTTTTGCTAGGAAAGGAAAGATTCAGATATGCTGAAAGCAGTTAGAGAATATCTATCATTTGCAGGGGTCCAGTATCGTAATCCTGATAAAGCTGGTGATGAAAGAGAAAAGATGCTGGAATTGCGTCACAAAGGCCAAGAGGCTCGGAAGTCTTTTACAGAATTGGCCAAAACCTTTCAAGCAAGTCATTCAGAATGGCAACTCCAACAGACTAGCCAGTGGATGAATCAAGCACAACGCTTACGGCCACATTTCTGGGCCTATCTACAGAGAGACGGACAAGTGACAGAACCTATGATGGCTCTTCGTTTGTATGGAACACTTGCTGACTTTGGGATTTCTTTGGAAGTTAGTTTCATCGAGCGAAAGAAAGATGAACAGACCTTAGACAAGCAAGCCAAGGTTTTAGAGCTTCCAGCGGTAGAAGGAATTTATTATCTAGTCTACTCAAATGGGGAAAGTCATAAGGTGGAGGCTAATGAAGAAAATCGTCGTACTTTACGAGAGAAGCTGAGAAATCAGGAAGTTCGTAAAGTCTTAGTCAAGTCAGATGTTTCCTTCATTGAAAATCAGTCAGTAGAAGTGATATTGGAGAAGCTAGAAGACGCTTATACTCGCTTGCTCCCGTACTATGAAGTGACGAGGGGATAGACAAATCAAATGTGTTAGATGAACGCAAATTGTTTTATTGCTATTCTATGCATTTTTTCATATAATAGAAAAATAGGATGTGTGATTCATTAATCACCTCAAAGAGAAAGGAAATTCTATGTCAAATCTATCTGTTAATGCAATTCGTTTTCTAGGTATTGACGCCATCAACAAAGCAAACTCAGGTCACCCAGGGGTGGTTATGGGGGCTGCTCCAATGGCCTATAGCCTCTTTACAAAACAACTTCGGATCAATCCTGCTCAACCAAACTGGATCAACCGCGACCGCTTTATTCTTTCAGCAGGTCACGGCTCTATGCTTCTTTATGCCCTTCTTCACCTTTCTGGTTTTGAAGATGTTAGCATGGATGAAGTCAAGAACTTCCGCCAATGGGGTTCAAAAACACCAGGTCACCCAGAATTTGGCCATACTGCAGGGGTTGACGCTACAACTGGTCCTCTAGGACAAGGGATTTCTACTGCTACTGGTTTTGCCCAAGCAGAACGTTTCCTTGCAGCTAAGTATAACCGCGAAGGCTTCAATATCTTTGACCACTATACTTATGTGATCTGTGGCGACGGAGATTTGATGGAAGGTGTCTCAAGCGAGGCGGCTTCATATGCAGGTTTGCAAAAACTTGACAAGTTGGTTGTTCTTTATGATTCAAATGACATTAACTTGGATGGTGAGACAAAAGATTCCTTCACAGAAAGTGTTCGTGACCGTTACAATGCTTACGGTTGGCATACAGCCTTGGTTGAAGATGGGACAGACTTGGAAGCGATCCATGCTGCTATCGAAACAGCTAAAGCTTCAGGCAAACCATCTTTGATTGAAGTGAAGACTGTTATTGGATACGGTTCTCCAAACAAACAAGGAACCAATGCGGTACACGGTGCTCCTCTTGGAGCAGATGAAACTGCAGCAACTCGCCAAGCGCTTGGTTGGGACTATGAACCATTTGAAATTCCAGAACAAGTTTATGCTGATTTCAAAAAAAATGTTGCAGACCGTGGCGCATCAGCTTATCAAGCTTGGACAAATTTAGTTGCAGATTATAAAGAAGCTCACCCAGAACTGGCTGCAGAAGTAGAAGCTATTATCGACGGACGTGATCCAGTTAAAGTTACTCCAGCAGACTTCCCAGCTCTAGAAAACGGCTTCTCTCAAGCCACTCGTAATTCAAGTCAGGATGCCTTGAATGTTGTAGCTGCCAAGTTACCAACTTTCTTAGGTGGATCAGCTGACCTTGCTCACTCAAACATGACTTATATCAAAACGGACGGACTTCAAGACGACGCTAATCGCTTGAACCGCAACATTCAGTTTGGTGTTCGTGAATTTGCAATGGGAACGATCTTGAACGGGATGGCCCTTCACGGTGGACTTCGTGTATACGGTGGTACTTTCTTCGTCTTCTCTGACTATGTGAAGGCGGCTGTCCGCTTGTCAGCCTTACAAGGACTTCCTGTGACTTATGTCTTTACCCACGATTCGATCGCAGTTGGTGAAGATGGTCCAACTCACGAACCGGTTGAACACTTAGCCGGTCTTCGTGCTATGCCAAATCTAAATGTTTTCCGCCCAGCAGATGCGCGTGAAACTCAAGCGGCTTGGTACCTTGCAGTGACAAGTGAGAAAACACCAACTGCCCTTGTCTTGACACGTCAAAACTTGACTGTAGAAGAGGGAACAGACTTCGATAAGGTTGCTAAAGGTGCCTATGTCGTCTATGAAAATGCAGTAGATTTTGACACGATCTTGATTGCGACAGGTTCAGAGGTCAATCTAGCTGTCGCAGCTGCCAAAGAATTGGCTAGCCAAGGCGAAAAAGTCCGCGTAGTCAGCATGCCATCTACAGATGTCTTTGATAAACAAGATGCAGCTTACAAGGAAGAAATCCTTCCAAATGCAGTCCGCCGTCGTGTTGCAGTCGAAATGGGTGCAACTCAAAACTGGTACAAATATGTCGGTCTTGATGGTGCAGTTCTTGGAATTGATACCTTCGGAGCATCTGCCCCAGCACCAAAAGTATTGGCGGAGTACGGATTTACAGTTGAAAATCTAGTCAAAGTTGTTCAAAACTTGAAATAATCGCAGAAATCAGAGTGAAAGCTCTGATTTTTTTATCATCATAAAAGTAAGGCACAACCTTGTAAAAGTAGCTGAAATTTGATATAGTAGTCCTATGTAAAAGACAAAGGAGAAAACAATGAATCCAAATATTACTTTTTTAATCATGCTTGTAGGTATGATGGCCTTGATGTTCTTTATGCAACGTTCTCAAAAGAAACAAGCGCAAAAGCGTATGGAAAGCTTGAACAAGCTTCAAAAAGGCTATGAAGTTATTACAATTGGTGGCCTTTACGGAACAGTGGATGAAGTAGACACTGAGAAGAGAACAATCGTACTTGATGTAGATGGCGTTTATTTGACTTTTGAATTGGCTGCTATCAAGACCGTTTTGCCGCTCAAAGAGGCTGTGACACCAGAAGGAACAGTTGTTGACGAAAGTGGAGCAATCGAAGAATAAAACGGGACCTATCACTCCCGTTTTTCTATGAAGTAAGAGGAGAAGGGATGAGAAAAATAGTATTTGTTTGCTTAGGAAACATCTGCCGTAGCCCCATGGCAGAGTTTGTGATGAAATCCATGACGAGCGATTACCAGATTGAGAGTCGTGCGACTTCGTCTTGGGAACATGGTAATCCGATTCATAAGGGAACGCAAGGGATTTTCCAGCAATATCAGATTCCTTATGACAAAGACAAAACATCACTCCAGGTTCGTAGAGAAGATTTTGAGTCATTTGATTACATTATCGGGATGGATGCTTCAAACGTTTCAGATCTGCGTCAAATGTGTCCTCAGGAATTGCAGCATAAGATCTACCCTTTTGCATCTGAAAGTGTTCCAGATCCTTGGTATACAGGAGATTTTGAGGAAACCTATGCTCGCATCACAAGTGGCTGTAAAAGCTGGCTAGATCGATTAGAAAATGAGAGTGACAATGGAAAAGCTTAAACAAATCTATGAAAAGTATAGAGTTTACCTAACTCGCCCTAGGCTAGAGTTCATTGCAGTAGTCGTAATTGCACTCTGTGCCCTTTCGGTATTTCTACTAAATACACCCAAAAAGGGTGTCCTGACACTTGATGGTGGTGCACTTGTTTATGATGGTACCCTGGTACGAGGGAAAATGAATGGTCAGGGGACCATGACCTTTGAAAATGGGGACCAATATACAGGTGATTTCAATAATGGAGCCTTTAATGGAAAAGGAACGTTCCAATCAAAAGATGGCTGGAAATACGAAGGTGATTTTGTAAATGGCCAGGCTGAAGGTCAAGGAAAGTTGACGACAGAGCAAGAAGTTGTCTATGAAGGAACCTTTAAACAAGGCGTTTTCCAACAAAAACAGTAGTCTCCAGATGAGGAGGCTATTTTTAAAAGCGAGAAAGAAAGCGCTTTCTGTGATTAAATTCGGTAAATAACTATCAACTAGAAAAACTTTGTGAAATAAAAAAATTTTCTCCATAATTTCACAATCATCCGGCCAAAACTCTATTGCATAGCTATATTGAGAAAAAAATCACAATATCAGAAAATTTCTTTGTGAAATGCTTATGAAACTGTTTACAAAGCATAAAAAAAGAGTTATAATAAACTTGTGAAAAAATTAACAAAGGATGAAATCCTTAAAGGCTATGGAGGATAATATGGCTGATAAAAAAACAGTAACACCAGAGGAAAAACAACTTGCTGCTGAAAAGCATGTCGACGGTCTCGTTAAAAAAGCCTTGGTTGCGCTTGATGAAATGCGCAAGTTGAACCAAGAACAAGTTGACTATATCGTGGCAAAAGCTTCGGTTGCAGCACTTGACGCGCACGGTATCCTTGCACAACATGCAGTTGAAGAAACTGGTCGTGGAGTATTTGAAGACAAGGCAACAAAAAATCTATTTGCCTGTGAGCACGTAGTGAACAATATGCGTGGAGTTAAAACAGTTGGAGTTATTGAGGATGATCCAATTACAGGTTTGACAAAGATTGCGGAGCCTGTCGGTGTAATCTGTGGTGTCACTCCGACAACAAACCCCACTTCAACAGCGATTTTCAAATCATTGATTGCTTTGAAAACACGTAACCCAATTGTTTTCGCCTTCCACCCATCAGCTCAAGAATCTTCTGCTCATGCTGCACAAATCGTTCGTGATGCAGCCATCGCAGCCGGTGCACCTGAAAACTGTGTTCAATGGATTACAGAGCCATCTATGGAAGCAACTGGGGCACTTATGAACCACGAAGGTGTTGCGACTATCCTCGCAACTGGTGGGAATGCTATGGTTAAGGCTGCTTACTCGTGTGGGAAGCCAGCTCTTGGGGTAGGTGCCGGAAACGTTCCTGCCTATGTAGAAAAATCTGCTGACCTTCGTCAAGCTGCTCATGACATCGTTATGTCTAAATCATTTGACAACGGTATGGTCTGTGCGTCAGAACAAGCTGTTATCATTGATAAAGAAGTTTATGACGAATTTGTTGCAGAATTCAAGTCATACCACACTTACTTTGTAAACAAAAAAGAAAAAGCTCTTCTTGAAGAATTCTGCTTTGGAGCTAAAGCAAACAGCAAAAACTGTGCTGGTGCTAAACTAAATGCCAATATCGTTGGTAAACCAGCAGCATGGATTGCTGAGCAAGCAGGATTCAAAGTACCAGAAGGTACAAATATCTTGGCTGCTGAATGTGCAGAAGTTGGAATTAAAGAACCATTGACTCGTGAAAAATTATCACCTGTTATTGCAGTTTTGAAAGCTGAAGATACTGAAGATGGACTTAAAAAAGCTCGTCAAATGGTTGAATTTAATGGTCTAGGACACTCAGCTGCTATCCATACAAAAGACGAAGCTCTTGCAAAACGTTTCGGTACGGAAATAAAGGCAATGCGTATTATCTGGAACTCTCCATCTACCTTTGGTGGTATCGGTGATGTATACAACGCCTTCATTCCATCATTAACACTTGGATGTGGTTCATATGGACACAACTCAGTTGGTGATAACGTATCCGCTATCAACCTTCTTAACATCAAGAAAGTAGGAAAACGTAGAAATAATATGCAATGGTTTAAAGTTCCTTCAAAAATCTACTTCGAACGTAACTCAATCCAATACCTTCAAACTTGCGAAGGTATCGAACGTGTCATGATTGTTACCGATAAATCAATTGAAAAACTCGGTTTTGTACAACGTGTGATTGACCAATTGAATCTTCGTAAAAACAAAGTCACGATTCAAGTCTTCTCAGATGTTGAACCAGATCCAGATATCACAACAGTTCGTCGTGGTGTTGAAGTAATGCGTTCGTTTGAACCAGACACTATCATTGCCCTTGGTGGTGGTTCACCAATGGATGCAGCTAAAGGTATGTGGATGTTCTATGAACAGCCAGACGTTGACTTCGGTGACCTCGTTCAAAAATTCATGGATATCCGCAAACGTGCCTTCAAATTCCCATCACTTGGTAAGAAAGCACAATATATCGGTATTCCAACAACATCTGGTACAGGTTCAGAAGTAACACCGTTTGCAGTTATCTCTGACAAGGCAAACAATCGGAAATACCCAATCACTGACTACGCTTTGACACCAACCATTGCAATTGTTGACCCTGCTTTGGTAGAATCTGTTCCAGCATTTATTGCTGCTGACACAGGTATGGATGTCTTGACACACGCAACTGAAGCTTATACTTCTAACTTTGCCAATGACTATACAGATGGTATTGCTCTTCAAACCATCAAGTTAGTCTTCAAATACTTGGAAAAATCTGTAAAAACAGCTGACCCAGAAGCCCGTGAAAAGATGCATAATGCCTCTACAATGGCTGGTATGGCCTTCGCCAATGCCTTCCTTGGAATGAGTCACTCAATGGCGCATAAGATTGGTGCTGTTCACCACACCATTCACGGACGTACAAATGCTATTTTACTTCCTTATGTTATCCGTTATAATGGAACTCGTCCATCTAAAACTACAACATGGCCTAAGTACAATTACTGGAAAGCTGATGAAAAATTCCAAGATATCGCTCGTATGCTAGGTCTTCCTTGCTCAACACCAGAAGAAGCGGTTGAAGCTTATGCCAAAGCAGTTTACGATCTTGGTGAAGCAGTTGGAATCACAATGAACTTCAAAGGCTTTGGTATCGATGAAAAAACTTGGAAAGACAGCTTGCATGAGATTGCCTTACTTGCTTACGAAGATCAATGTTCACCTGCAAACCCACGCTTACCAATGGTAGCTGACATGGAAGAAATCATGGCAGATGCTTACTATGGTTATGCAGAACGTCCAGGACGTCGTAAATAATCGTTTATCAGCCTAGAGGCAGGAGTTATCCTGTCTCTTTTTTGTACATTTTCTTGAAAAATGTTATAATAAGTGCATATATTTGTTTGACTATCAAAGTTTTTGTATTGAGCCGAGGGAGAAATGTAAGAGATGAATGATTTAGGGGAAAAGGTAAGACTCCTTAGAGAGGAGAAAGGTCTTAGTCGTCCAGTTTTTTGTGGAGATGAGTCTGAATTATCCGTTCGTCAGTTGGTGCGCATTGAAAAGGGAGAATTTCGTCCTACGATAAAAACACTAGAATATATAGCGAATAGGCTAGATATTCCAACCTATATTCTGATGCCAGACTATAAGGAATTACCCAAGCGTTACCAAGAATTAAAATACTTTCTTCTTCATCATCCTGACTATGGAGATAAAGAGTTACAGGAACAGAAGGAAGAATATTTTGATGAGATTTTTGAATATTTTTATGATGATTTGCCACGTGATGAGAAAGTGGTAGTGGATTGTCTTCAAGCTATAGATGCAGTGAGAGCGACTGGTAATTCCTTGTATGGTGATAGTGTGCTTGAGAATGGTTTACGAGACTTACTATCCAGAGATGTATATAAAGCCGAGGACTTGTTGAAATTGAGACTGTATTTCAACTGTCAGTTAATGGATGGTTTAAATGTGGGTGAGATAAAAGAATCTGAGCATGAAACCATTCTTTATTTTCATGACAAATTAAGTTCTCAGGTTGATAAGATAGAGTTCGATTGTTTGGACTTACTTAGAGACTCCTTGTTAGCTTCTTTAACTTGTATAGAGATTATGGGGTTGCTTCATTATTTTAAGAGGGCAGTCGAGACCTTAAATAAAATAGGGCAAAAAACACGAGATTTTCAAAAACAACCGATTGTCTTGATGGTGGAGTGGAAATATTATATTCAGACGGATTATGAAACAGCCAAACAAAAGTATGAAGAAGCAAAAATGATGGCGAGAATGTTTGGCAATGAGAAGTTAATTGTTAGTTTAGATAATGAATGGGCCGAGGATCTAGAAAGATATCGTTGAAGGTTTATAGGAGTGACATTTCTGTCATTGGGGAAATGTCGCTTTTTTGTTACAATGGATTCGAAAAAAGAAGGAATTTTTTTGAATCTGATTCTGTTAGATTAATTTATATTAGCATTGTTTATTGTAGTTTGTATCGGTACACGATAACACAAGTGATTAAAGGAGATTATAATGTCTATTTTATCCATGAAAAATATTTCAAAATTTTACGCTTTGGACGGCAAACATAAAGAGCAGGCTCTAAGAAATATTAATCTACAGATTGCAGAAGGAAAAATTACGGCGATTTATGGTCCGTCAGGATGTGGCAAAACCAGTCTATTAAATATTATCAGCGGTTTAGATAGGGAGTACGAGGGAGTTTTAGATTTTAAAGGGGAGTCTCTCAGAGAACTATCGGAGATTGAATTGACTCAATTTCGCAAAGACAACATTGGGTTTGTCTTTCAAAACTTCAATCTCATCCCCCATCAATCTGTTCTGGATAATGTCAAGTTGCCTCTCTATGTCAAAGATTTATCGGATAAAGAAATGACAAGGATCGCTCAGGAGCAACTTCTCAGTCTAGGGATGGAGCCTTTTATGGCTAAGAATGTAAAACAGCTTTCTGGCGGGCAAAAGCAACGTGTAGCCATTGCACGTGCTTTGGTAAATCAACCAGATATGATTGTAGCTGATGAGCCAACTGGGTCACTCGATTCTCAATCTCAGGAAATGGTTTTGGAAGTGTTCAAAAATTTGGCCCAAGCAGGGAAAACAGTACTGATTGTTACTCATAACCCGGAGGTTACTGAATATGCAGATGTGATTATCAAAATGAAAGATGGTGAAGTCGTTGAAGAAGTCAAAAAATAAAGGATTATCCTTTAAAAATAAATTCAAGCTTTCTTTAAGTAACTTTATGGAAAGAAAGTGGCGTAACTTGTTGATTGCAGTAGCAACCTCGATTGGTTTTGTAGGCGTGTTGATTTCTTTTGGTCTAGGAAATGCCTTGATTTCGATGATTGATGAAAATACCAACGGAGGCAAGCTTCCTTCCCAAGTTCAGATTGCACTGAATACTAGTGTTGCTGGCAGAGGTTTTCTAAACCAAGATGATAAGAACTATATCACAGATACGATTGGGAAAGAAAATATTAAATATCTAGAGAGTCCTTTTGGTATGACCATGTCAAAGATCAGCATAGACGGACACGAAGTGGATTTTAGCCAAGCCCTGCCTTCTTATGCTCAAATCGTGAGTTTATATGAAGATACAAGTATTTCTGTTAGTAGCAATGAAAAAGAAAAAGTGCTAGCAGGCTCTCTTTATACGGATGTTAACGAGCAGGGATTAACGATTCCGATGAGTTTGCTCAAAAATTGGAATGAACAAACCGGGAACAATCTGACGGCTAGTGATGTGATTGGCAAACCAGTATCGGCAACCATTGTAGAAAATGCTGCTGAAGGTAGCAAGTTGGCAGGTTTTCAGACTCATATTGTGCGTGTCATCAATGACGAAGATGATACAGAAGATAGTAATAGTTTTATGGCTTCCAAGCAGATGGAAACGATTTTAAAAGAAGCTGAATTCACAAAGGCCGTATCCTATTTTATTTTGGAGCTTAAAGACCCATCTCGTACGAAAACAGTAACAGAAGAATTGCAGAAAAATAAGAAGTATACAGTTCTTTCTCAACAGGCCGTTCTTGATATTGTGATTACCTTTATTCGTGTCATTCAGGGATTGCTGATTGTACTTTCTTCACAAGCGATTGTGGTGGCAGCAGTTATGATAGGCATCATCATTTATATCAATATCATGCAACGTTCTAAGGAAATCGGTGTCATGAAGGCTGTTGGCTATCAAAATAGAGATGTGAAAGGAATCTTTATCTACGAAGCTCTTTGGATTGTAGGAATTGCCTTGTTTATAGCTTTCATCATTGCTCAAGGGATAGGAAGTCTAGCGAATGTTATTGTTCACCATTTCTATCCATCAATCTCTAAAGTTTTTGAATTAAATCTTCTCTCTATTTTAGGGACATTCATTTTTGCTTTGTTTCTTGGCTATATTTCTGCCTTCTTCCCAGCACGTAAGATTAGCAAAATGGATCCAGTGGAATCCTTACGCTATGAGTAGAGAAAGAAATTACAGAGGCATCCTATCAAAAAGAAACTGACATAGAAAATCAAGGTCAGCACTTGCAATTAAGCTCAAATAGTTATATAATAGGTTCGTTGAAAGGTGATTTGTAGTGATCCAAGTTACTCTTTTCACAATAAAATTTTCAGGATTTTCATAAGGAGGAAATCACTAATGGTAGTTAAAGTTGGTATTAACGGTTTCGGACGTATCGGTCGTCTTGCTTTCCGCCGTATCCAAAACGTAGAAGGTGTTGAAGTTACTCGCATCAACGACCTTACAGATCCAGTGATGCTTGCACACTTGTTGAAATACGATACAACTCAAGGTCGTTTCGACGGTACTGTAGAAGTTAAAGAAGGCGGATTTGAAGTTAACGGTAAATTCGTTAAAGTTTCTGCTGAACGTGATCCAGAACAAATCGACTGGGCTAACGACGGTGTAGAAATCGTTCTTGAAGCAACTGGTTTCTTTGCTACTAAAGCAGCTGCTGAAAAACACTTGCACGCTGGTGGTGCTAAGAAAGTTGTTATCACTGCTCCTGGTGGATCAGATGTTAAAACAGTTGTATTTAACACTAACCACGATATTCTTGATGGTACTGAAACAGTTATCTCAGGTGCTTCATGTACTACAAACTGTTTGGCTCCAATGGCTAAAGCTCTTCATGACAACTTCGGTATCGTTGAAGGTTTGATGACTACTATCCACGGTTACACTGGTGACCAAATGGTTCTTGATGGACCACACCGTAAAGGTGACCTTCGCCGTGCTCGTGCTGCTGCAGCTAACATCGTTCCTAACTCAACTGGTGCTGCTAAAGCAATCGGTTTGGTTATCCCTGAATTGAACGGTAAATTGGACGGAGCTGCTCAACGTGTTCCTGTTCCAACAGGTTCTGTAACTGAATTGGTAGCAGTTCTTGAAAAGAACGTTACTGTTGATGAAGTAAACGCAGCTATGAAAGCAGCTTCTAACGAATCATACGGTTACACTGAAGATCCAATCGTATCTTCTGATATCGTAGGTATGTCATTCGGTTCATTGTTTGACGCAACTCAAACTAAAGTTCTTGACGTTGACGGTAAACAATTGGTTAAAGTTGTTTCATGGTATGACAACGAAATGTCTTACACTTCACAACTTGTTCGTACTCTTGAATACTTTGCAAAAATCGCTAAATAATTCTTGAGTCGATAAAAAAAGCAAGGCCAGAAAGCCTTGCTTTTTTGTATATATAAGAATAGATGATAATGTCATCCATTCTTTTTTAATTCTTTTTCAAAAGTATCCGATAGAACAGTGAAACTCAATTTTTCTAAGGTGAGTGGATGGGTAAAAGAAAGGCGAAAGGCATGAAGCATAAGCCGACTTGTTTTTGATTTACTATTATAGAGAGGGTCGCCCAAGATAGGATGTTTGTGATGAGAGAGGTGAACACGAATCTGATGCGTTCGACCGGTCTTTAGCTTGCAACGAACCAGAGAAGTCTTATTTGGGAATTGCTTTAATCGACTGATATGTGTTTCAGCGTATTGCCCATTTTTGGGATCTACTACTCGTTTTCTGCGATCATGACGATCACGCCCGATTTTATCTTGAAAGACAAGTTCTTTACTCTCCACTCGTCCTTCTACGAGTGCCCAGTACTCGCGAGCAATTTCTTTTTTCTCCAACAAGCGATTAAGAATGGGAAGAATAAAAGGGTTCTTAGCAAAAAGCACTAGCCCGCTGGTTTCCATATCTAGACGATGAACGACATAGCAAGTTTGTCCAACGTAGGCAGAGATATGATTGAGAAGGGCGATTTCGTTTGGTTGATTACCGTGAGTTTTCATACCCTCAGGTTTGTTGACGACAATAAGATGTTGGTCCTGATAAACTTCTTGAACGAGGTCTGGATTTCCCCAAAGTATTTCCTTTTTGGGATAGTCTTCCTCGTCAAAAGTCAATTGGCAAATATCCCCTGGTTTCACCGTCTCGTTCCAGTGAACTTCTTCGTGGTTAATTAAGATGTTCTTCTTGGTTCTCAAAAAGTGACGGATTTTTCTAGGGATGAGGAGTTGTTCCTCTAGAAATTGTTTGACCGTCATTTGAGGCAGGGATTCGGGTAATGTAAATATGAATTGCATACAGATATTGTAACAAAAAAAGCCCTATTTGGATAGGGAGTAGCTAAATTCTTGAGTTCCCATGGTGAAGATGATAAAATAAACGCATGAAATTAGATAAATTATTTGAGAAGTTTCTTTCTCTCTTTAAAAAAGAAACGAATGAATCGGCGGAGTCGGATTCTACTAGTATGCGTCGTTCTCGGAGCGATAGAAAAAAATTGTCACAAGTAGGGGCAATTCGGAAATTTTGGCGTCGCTATCATCTGACAAAGATTGTCATCATTTTAGGGTTAAGTGCTGGTTTACTGGTAGGAACCTACTTGTTTGCGATAGCCAAGTCTACCAATGTCAATGACTTACAAAATGCCCTAAAAACCCGAACTCTGATTTTTGACCGCGAAGAAAAAGAGGCAGGAGCCCTATCCGGTCAAAAGGGGACCTATGTTGAGCTGGCAGATATCAGCAAAGACTTGCAGAATGCTGTTGTCGCGACAGAGGACCGTTCCTTCTATAAAAATGATGGGATTAACTACGGTCGTTTCTTTCTAGCCATCCTTACAGCAGGTCGTTCTGGAGGGGGGTCTACCATCACTCAACAGTTGGCGAAAAATGCCTATCTTTCCCAGGACCAGACCGTTGAACGGAAGGCCAAGGAGTTTTTCCTTGCCTTAGAGTTGACAAAGAAATACAGCAAGGAGCAAATCCTTACTATGTACCTCAATAACGCCTACTTTGGAAATGGGGTATGGGGTGTTGAAGATGCGAGTAAGAAATATTTCGGTGTATCGGCTTCACAACTAACGCTTGATCAGGCGGCCACTCTAGCAGGGATGCTCAAGGGACCAGAATTGTATAATCCATTAAATTCTGTTGAAACTTCAACCAATCGTAGGGATACTGTTTTGCAAAATATGGTTGCAGCGGGTTATATTGATAAAAATCAAGAGACCGAAGCAGCTGGAACAGATATGGCTTCTCAACTGCAAGATAAGTATGAAGGGAAGGTTTCAGATTATCGTTATCCGTCCTATTTTGATGCAGTTGTTAACGAAGCGGTTTCCAAGTACAATCTCACAGAAGAAGAGATTGTCAACAACGGCTATCGAATCTATACAGAACTTGACCAAAACTACCAAGCCAACATGCAGGTTGTTTACGAAAACACCTCACTATTTCCAAAGGCAGAAGACGGAACACACGCCGAATCAGGTAGTGTTGCTTTAGAGCCTAAAACAGGTGGGGTACGTAGCGTTGTTGGCCGCGTAGCTGGCGATGACAAACCAGGCTTCCGTAATTTCAACTATGCCACTCAGTCTAAGCGTAGCCCGGGCTCAACCATTAAACCTTTAGTCGTTTATACACCTGCAGTAGAAGCAGGATGGGCCTTAAACAAGCAACTGGATAATCATACGATGCAGTACGATAGTTATCAAGTGGACAATTATGCGGGCATTAAGACATCTCCAGAAGTACCTATGTATCAGGCTTTGGCTGAATCACTCAATTTACCGGCAGTTGCGACTGTAAATGCATTAGGTATTGACAAAGCTTTTGACGCTGGGGAGAGATTTGGCCTGAATATGGAAAATGTTGATCGAGTTCTTGGAGTCGCTCTCGGTGGAGGCGTAGAGACGAATCCCCTCCAGATGGCGCAAGCCTATGCAACCTTTGCTAATGAAGGTCTGATGCCTGAAGCGCATTTTATCACTCGTATTGAAAATGCCAGTGGCCAGGTCATCAAGAGTCATAAAAATTCCCAAAAACGAGTGATTGATAAGTCGGTAGCCGATAAAATGACCAGCATGATGCTAGGAACATTTACCAATGGTACAGGAATTAGTTCGTCGCCAACAGATTATGTTATGGCTGGAAAGACAGGTACTACTGAGGCTGCTTTTAATTCAGTATATACTAGTGACCAGTGGGTGATTGGCTATACTCCAGATGTGGTAATTACCCACTGGCTCGGTTTCCCGACGACGGATGAAAACCATTATCTGGCAGGTTCGACATCAAATGGAGCAGCCCACGTCTTTAGAAGTATGGCTAATACCATTTTGCCTTACACTCCAGGTAGCACTTTTACAGTTGAGAATGCTTATAAACAAAATGGGATTGAACCAGAAAATACTAAAAAACAAGCTATTGAAAATGAGGCAAACCAGTCGGAGGATCCGATAGCGGATATTCGTAGCCGTGCACAAAATCTTGTAGATGAAGCGGGACGTGCGATTTCAGAAGCTAAGATAAAAGAAAAAGCCCAGACAATATGGGACTCATTCCTTAATCTATTTCGTTAAGAGGCTTGTCAAAGCCTAGGTTTCTTGTTATAATAGATAAGATGGAGGCGTTATGGCACTAAAAAAAGCAAGCCTAGCTTGTGCAGTTTGCGGTTCAAGGAATTACTCAATCAAAACTAGTGGGAACCCCAAGCCAACACGACTAGAAGTAAATAAATTTTGTAAACATTGTGGGAAATATACGACACATAGAGAAACGAGATAGGAGAGAACGATGGGTTTTATTAAGGATATTTTTAAACTTCTTAAAGAAACAACGTGGCCAACTCGCAAGGAAAGCTGGAGAGATTTTCGCTCTATTATGGAATACACAGCCTTCTTTGTGGTCATCATTTACATTTTTGACCAGTTGATTGTTTCAGGTTTGATTCGATTTATTAACATTTTTTAGAAGAAAGGCGGAGAACTTCTGCTAGTTTCTTCTATTATGAAAGGAAATATCATGGATAGTTTTGACAAAGGATGGTTTGTTCTACAAACTTATTCTGGCTATGAAAATAAGGTAAAAGAAAATCTATTGCAACGTGCACAAACGTATAACATGTTGGATAATATTCTACGCGTTGAGATTCCAACACAAACCGTGCAAGTTGAGAAAAATGGAAAGAAAAAAGAAATTGAAGAGAATCGCTTTCCGGGTTATGTCCTTGTAGAAATGGTCATGACCGATGAAGCATGGTTCGTTGTTCGAAACACACCGAACGTAACAGGATTCGTCGGATCCCACGGCAACAGATCAAAACCAACTCCGCTATTGGAACAAGAAATCCGTGATATTCTGGTTTCAATGGGACAAACTGTTCAAGAGTTTGATATTGACGTTGAAGTTGGCCAGACTGTCCGCATCATTGATGGCGCTTTTGCAGACTACACAGGTAAAATTACCGAAATTGATAACAATAAAGTGAAGATGATTATCTCTATGTTTGGTAATGATACGATTGCAGAAGTAAACCTAAACCAAATTGCAGAATTATAACCCCAGAGAGGCCATGCCTCTCTTTTTGTATGCAGTTGAGGCAACGAGAAGTACAGAAGAGGAGAAGTAGATCAAAGGCTTGATGCATTTTGTTAAACTAAATGCAGAAAGGAGAGGTCTATGAATCTAAAAGAATTATATGAGGAAAGCAAAGGGATTGTCCATAAGTGCCGCAAAGAATATCACCTCCATCTGTGGGAGAAAGGGGACTGGGACCAGGAAGGTATGTTGTGCCTCTATGAGCTAGTCAACCACCATCCAGAGTTGCTAGCAGGTGAACGTCACCGCCTATATGTCTGCTTTAAAACAAAATTTAGAAATCGTATCCTAGATTACATCCGTAAACAGGAGAGTCACAAGCGACGATTCGATAAAGAACCCTATGAGGAAGTGAGCGAGATTAGTCATCGTTTAGGAGAAAAAGGGCTGAGACTGGATGATTATTATCTCTTTCACGAGCTTCTAAAGAACTACAAATCAAAGCAGAGTAAGGAAAAACAAGAGTTAGTGGACCGTCTCATGGGAGGAGAAGTCTTCAGAGGACGCAAGGCACTTCTGAGGGAGCTCTCAACCGTCTTCAAAGAATTTCGATAAAGAGGAAAAAAGTTCTTGACAAAGGAGGAAAAGTAGGTATAATAGAAAGAGTTGAAAAGCTCAAGGTCCGTTGGTCAAGGGGTTAAGACACCGCCTTTTCACGGCGGTAACACGGGTTCGAATCCCGTACGGACTATGGTATGTTGCGGATGGAACACTTGATGAAAAAAGTTCAAAAAAGTTTCAAAAAAGTGTTGACAGAGAGAGTTAGCTGTGATATACTAATATAGTTGCCGCTTGAGAGAGATTGAGTGACAAAGACCTTTGAAAACTGAACAAGACGAACCAATGTGCAGGGCACTATAACTA
>NZ_LNVF01000014.1:0-51901 GCF_002093545.1 Streptococcus oralis subsp. tigurinus | reverse complement strand
GGTTACCGCTTCGTAGAGACTAAGAAACTTCCAAACGGCGACATTGAACATGTCTACGAAAAAGTGAAGACCAGTCACAAGGATAAGGAAGGCAACGACATTCCAGGATATCCAAGTGAAGATGGCGAACAACCTAAGAAAGACATTCCAGGCTACCGCTTCGTAGAGACTAAGAAACTTCCAAACGGCGACACTGAACATGTCTACGAAAAAGTTGTTACTGCCCCTCAACAAAAACCGACTAAAGCAACCAAAGAATTACCTAATACTGGTACAGAAGATCACTCTAGCCTAGCAGCTCTTGGACTTCTTGGAGTATTGAGCGGATTTGGTCTTGTGGCACGCAAGAAAAAAGAAGACTAATGTTTTAATCATTAAAGATTAAACAAAGGAATTCAATTTCATAAATGAAAACCCAACTAATCAAGCGATTAGTTGGGTTTTTTAGGAGGTTATTGGCCATAAGTACCAATCCCATGTCAATTCTTACTTGACGTTTGCCTCTTAGATTACATCTCTTGTAACCCAAACAAGCCTTTATCTGCCCAAAGACAGGTTCCACATCAATCTTGCGTTGAGCGAAAATCTGTCTACCTTCAGGAGATAAAAGCGCCTGACATTCTTTAGCTTTCAAGTGTTGATAACGTTCGTTGATATATAGTCCCTTTGGAGGGGCTATTTCAGGTTCATCAGCGGAATAAACCTTGATTTCCTGTTGAAAGTCCGTCTGTGTTTTCTGATGTTTGATATGGTGAAAACGATAGCACCAGCCATCAGGATGTATATAGCTATCCTCCTTGTTATCATAGTGCCAATTCGCTAAGTTTCTAGCCGACTGTTTATACCCTTTCTTCTGTTCCTGATCAAACATGGCATATTTAATCAGATGCTTCACCTCCTTTTCATCTAAACGAAGAAGGTTCTCTTCACTTCCATATCCAGCATCTGCGACAACTGTCTTTAGGTCATGTGGATAAGTTTCAAGTAAGGGCAGGAGAGTCTTTGTGTCTGTCGGATTTGAGAAGACATCATAGTGAAGCACAAATTGGTTTTCAGTAGCGATTTGAAGATTGTAGCCAGGTTTGAGTTGTCCATTTCTCATGTGATCCTCCTTCATCCGCATAAAAGTGGCATCTGTATCTGTTTTAGAAAAGCTGTTACGCCCGTCAAATATCTCTTGATAGCTCTCATGCTTTTCAGCACGTACTGAAAAATCATCCTTGACTTTACGCAGGACTTTCTTGAGTTTACGACGTTGGGTTTTACGTTCGTCCTCTCCTTTAAGGGGTGTCTCCTCAATGTCTTGGTTCAGTTTTTCCAATTCTTCTTCAAGGACTTGAGCGAATTCAATCAACTGCTCTGAAGAAATCGGCTCTTCTTCATCCATCCTAATAGCTTGATGGATAAGGGGAGTGATTTCTTCTTGGAAATAGATCTGTATCTGTTCTTGAAGTTTTGGCGGAAAACTTGTCTGTCGCTTTCTTCCAAACAAAACTATACTTGTTGGCGTTGGCTGCAATCTTAGTCCCGTCAATAAACAGACAATCTAAGGTCACTAACTCTTCCATTTTTAAACGAAGATTGAGGTCGATGAAAAGATCACGAATGAGTTCTTCCATCCCTTTAGCGACTCGAAATCGATTGATGGTGCGGTAGCTGACAAGCAACTGTCCTGTTAGGTATTGCATAGCGAGATTTTCAATCATCATTTTTTCAATTTTTCGTCCAGAGAAAATCCCTTGTGAATAGGCAAATAGTAGAGTAGCTACAAGCATTTTAGGGTGATAAGACGGGCGACCGAAGGTATGATAGAAAGCCTGGAAGTGACGATCCTCCAAGGCATTCACCACTTTTTCAATGGTAAAGACAAGATGATCTTGTGGCAAGAAAGAATGGATTTCTAGTGGTAAAGTCGTTTGATTTGTGTTATAGTGAATATGCGTGGGATAGCCTTTCTAAATGGTTTATTGAGCAATTCTATTTTAGCAAGACTGTCGCAATCATGCAAAAAGCAACGGCAAATCCGTTGCTTTTTTTGTAGCAAAGGGACTATTGTCCCAGACTCCTCAATTGTTTTTGGATCGTCGAGCAAGACGCAGTGGTTGAGTGGGCTCTACTACGCTGATTTCATCAGCTTTTACAGCCCTACTCAACTGTGCGGAGGCGGGACGACGAAATCGAATTCTAACGAATTACCGATTTCTGTCCCACTCTCTTTTGTCATGTTTACAAGAGGATAAGGTATAGAACTAGACCGATGAAAATATTTTTCGGCCTTTTTTTGTTTTTCCTTGACAGTTAAATTGTCAGAATTTATAATAAAAGAAGAAAGGCGATAACGGTGTTATCGAATTAAAATCATGAAAAAAGAAACAGATGAGTTAAACGAAAAAATCTTGGAAAGCGCAAGGAGTGAGTTCTTGGTTTATGGCTATCAGGATGCTTCACTGCGGAGAATTTGTCGCGCTGCTGGCTTGACGACTGGGGCTCTTTATAAGCGCTATGAGAGTAAGGACAGTCTCTTTACTGCTCTGCTTGAGCCTACTCTGACAGCCTTAGACCAGTATGGACAAGATCAGAAGCGACGTGACTATGCTTTTCTAGAAGAGGGACACCTGTCTGACATGTGGGCACATCGCTTAGAGGATCTCCAGTCCCTGATGCGGATTCTCTATAAGTATAAGGATATTATGCAGCTCTTGCTCTTTAAATCTCAGGGTTCTTCGCAAGCGGACTTCAGGATGCGTCTGCCTCATTTGGCTGCTAACGAGACTTATCGCTATTTGGAGCTGGCTTACAAAGAGGGGAAAATCAATCATTTGGTCAAACACGAGTTTCTGCGATCGTGCATGACAGCTTATTACACAGCTGTATTTGAGCCCTTGGCTCAAGACTGGCCCCAAGAGCAGGCGCTGGAATTTTGCCATTCCATCATGGACTTGTTTGACTGGGGAGGTTTGCTTGGTTTTTGATAGAAAGAAGGAAATTCTATGAAGAAAAAATCTGTTCTTGCTTGGATCTGGGACTTTGTTTCCCTTCATAAGATATATTTTGTGCTCAGTCTAATCTTTGCCTTTGCCTCTGTGATTTCAGGATTTCTGCCTTATTTCTTTATTGGCGGAATGATTAATCAGCTCTTGGCTGGCAATAAAAACTGGGATTTCTACCTGCAAGAGTCGGCTTGGGTGGCTCTGGCTTGGATTGGCTACTGGGGATTTCACGGTATTTCCACCATGCTGTCACATACGGCAACTTTTAAGATTCTAGCAGAAATGCGGCACCGCTTGACAGATAAGCTAGCAAGGTTGCCTTTAGGTATAGTGCTTAGTCAGTCATCAGGCAGCTATAAAAACATTATCGTTGAGAGGGTGGATGCGACCGAAACGACCTTGGCTCACCTAATTCCAGAGTTTACTGCTGGGATTTTTGGTCCGATTATTGTTCTCATTGCCATGCTGGTTATCGATTGGCGGCTGACCTTGCTGTCTCTCCTGACTATTCCCGTCGTGGCGCTGGCATATATACGAATGGTTGCTAATAGCGAAACTGACTATCAAAATACTCTGGTCAAGACCAAAAAACTCAATGATACAGCGGTGGAATACATCAATGGGATTGAGGTTATCAAGGTTTTTGGCAAGGAAAAATTTTCTTACGATAAGTTTGTGACGGCTGCTAGAGAAGGAGCAGATTGCTTTATTGAGTGGATGCACAAGTTCAATCTGGAGATGGGCATTGTGACTGCATTTCTGCCATCAGGCTTGCTCTTTCTGCTGCCGGCTGGCTGTTATTTCTATCTGCAAGGTAGCTTGACTGCCAGCAATTTCATTCTGATGATTATTCTTTCGCTCAGTCTTCTGACTCCTCTGATTTTAGTGGCTAGTTACATGGACGATTTACGGAAAATCGGGACTATTTTTGGCCAAGTCATTGATATTTTGGAAAAGCCTGATTTGAAAAGACCTCAGGATTTGCGAGAACTTCCAAAAGGAAGGGATCTGGTCATGACGAATGTCAGCTTTGGTTATACAAATGAAGAGGAGGTGCTACATGGAATTTCGTTAGATATTAAGACTGGTAGCATCAATGCTTTAGTTGGGCCATCTGGCTCAGGTAAGTCTACAATTGCCAAGCTTCTAGCTTCTTTCTGGGATGTCACTTCTGGCCAGATTACTTATGGTGGCTTGGACATTCGCCAGCTTCCGCTAGACTATTACAGCCGGCAGATTGCTTACGTGACCCAGGATAATTACCTCTTTGATGAGACTATTATGGAAAATATCCGGATGGGAAATCCAGCAGCTTCTGATGAAGATGTCATCGAGATTGCCCGTCGCTGTGGCTGTTATGACTTTATCATGAACTTGGAAAATGGCTTTGAGACTCAGGTAGGCTCTGGCGGTGGTCATCTATCTGGTGGGGAGCGTCAGCGGATTGCCATCGCCCGTGCCATGCTTAAGGATGCGCCGATTCTTATCTTGGATGAAGCGACTGCTTATACAGATCCGGAAAATGAAGCACGGATTCAGTCCAGTCTAGCTCGTCTGATTGAGGGACGGACCTTGATTGTCATTGCCCACAGGCTGTCTACGATTATGAGTGCAGACCAGATAGTCCTGGTCAATGATGGTCGGATTGAAGCTAGGGGTCGGCATGAAGAGTTGCTGGCAGCTAGTCCGCTTTATGCTTCCATGTGGCGGACCCATATTGCTACCAGGGATAGTGGTGAGATGGAAGGAGGGCTGACCCATGCTTAATATACTGAAGAAATTCTTTGATTTTTGTACGGCAGAGGACCGTAAGAAATTTTATCAGTCCATTTATCTGGGCATCATCAAGTCCTTTATCATCGCTCTGCGTATCCCAGCAATCGGCCTAGTTCTTATGGGACTGATTGAGAAGAATCTCTCTATGCAGACCTTCTGGCTGGCTCTAGGAATCATGCTGGTATCCACTGTGCTAAACGTTTGGATTACCCTGAAAATCACCATGCTGCAGACGGAAGCGGGCTATCACACTTGTGCTCAGAAGCGGATTGAAATTGCCGAGCACATGCGCTATCTACCCATGGGTTACTTTAATCAAAATAGCTTGGGCAAGATTACCAGTGTTACAACTAATACGCTGGAAGGACTGTCTGATGTAGCTACCAGAGTGGTTATGATGACTGTGCAGGGCTTTCTGACGACTGGTCTCATCACTATTTTGGTCTTTCTATATGATTGGCGGGTTGGTCTGGTTCTCTTGGTGGGTCTCATTCTCTTTCTCCTGCCTAATACCCTCATGCGTTGGCAAGTTGGTAAGGTTTCTGATGACAAGTATCAGGCAGATACGGACCTAGTAGCTGTTGTTTTGGAGTATAGCCAAGGGATTGCTGAAGTTAAGAACTACAATCTGGTCAACCGTTCTGCTAAGAAGCTGTCCAAGGCTATTGAAGGCAAGAGTCAGCTAGATACCAAAATGACACTCGTGACCTCACCTTACATTGCCCTCCAGGGCATAGTGACCAAGCTGACCGGTCTCTTTATGGGGCTTTTCTCTATCTATTTTTATCTCAATGGCAGTATGGAACTGCTGGTAACCATTATGATGATTGTCAGTGGTTTTATGATTTATGAAAATCTAGACGGCGTTGGCTCTTTCTCTTCTCTCCTGCGCATTGTTGATCTGTCGGTTGATATGGTCAATCAAGTCTTGGCTATCCAGCCGATGGACATCAGTGGTCAGGACATTGAACCTAAGAGCAGCCAGATTGAGCTGAGAGATGTTGGCTTCTCTTATGGAAATAAGAAAATTATTGACCAGGTTTCCCTCACCATTCCCGAAAAAACAACAACTGCCTTGGTCGGACCTTCTGGCTCTGGCAAAACAACGCTCTGCTACCTCATCGCCCGCTTCTGGGATGTGGATCAAGGCAGTATCAGTCTGGACGGACATGATGTTAGAGATTACAGCTATGACAGCCTGATTCGTAATTTCAGCTTTGTCTTCCAAAGCGTCTATCTCTTTGAGGATACCATTGCCAATAACATTCGTTTTGGGAAGCCAGAGGCCAGTCAAGAAGAAGTGATAGAGGCTGCTAAGAAAGCTGCCTGTCATGACTTTATCCTCTCACTGCCTGATGGCTATGATACCAAGATCGGTGAAGGAGGTGCTAGTCTTTCTGGAGGTGAGCGTCAGCGCATTTCCATCGCACGGGCTATTATCAAGGATGCGCCTATTATCATTCTGGATGAAGCAACAGCCAATGTTGACCCAGAAAACGAAGAAGCCCTCATGCAGGCTATTCGGGCTCTGACTCGAGATAAGACCATTATCATGATTGCCCACCGACTCAAGACGGTTGAGCATGCAGACCAGATTCTAGTGCTGGATCAAGGCCGCATTGTCGAACAAGGAAAACATCAAGACTTACTAGCCAAACAAGGTATCTATAGTAAGTTTATCCAAGAAAGAAAAACAGCTGCCAGCTGGAGGATAGATACGGAAAGTTAAAGAAATATCTTTGCTAACAGGAGATTTGCGTCGTCCCACCTCCGCACAGTTGAGTAGGGCTGTAAAAGCTGATGAAATCAGCGTAGTAGAGCCCACTCAACCACTGCGTCTTGCTCGACGATCCAAAAACAATTGAGGAGGCTGGGACAAAAGTCTCTTTGCCACAAAAAAGCAACGGCACAAAACCGTTGCTTTTTTTGGAGATAAGGGACTATTGTCCCAGATCTTTTTTCTTGTGTTTTATATCGAGCTGTGATATATTCTATATAACGAAGTGCGATATATCGAACTGAATAGGAGGTGCCTATAAATGGAATTAACAGATAAGATCAGGCGTGTTTACCTTCCCATGACTGAAACGGGTTTTTATATCTTGTTTTGTCTACAGAAGGAGAACCATGGATATGGTATTACACAAAAGGTCAAGGAGATGACAGATTCGCAAGTTTCGATTAGTCCAGGGACCATGTATGGGACCTTGTCAAAGATGGAAAAGGATGACTTGATTTTCTTTGTCCGAGAAGAGGAAAAACGGAAAATTTATCAGATAACAGATTTGGGACGAAAAGTTTTGGAGATAGAATTGAAACGTATTGAACGACTTTACAGAAATAGTCGGGAGGAAGGATGATGGAAAAGAAAAGTGTTTACCGAATTTTTACCATTGCGGATTATGATAGGGAGGCTCTATACTTTAGAGAAATACATGCTAAAGGCTGGAAACTTAGGAAAGTAAGCTATTCTATCTTGTTGTTTGCAGTTAAGTATACCTTTGAAAAGTGTCAGCCTGAACAAGTGTCTTATCAGTTGGATTTTTACCCAATGAGAACATCAGAGAGAACCTCTTATTTGCAACTGTTTAAAGACTGTGGCTGGGAGCATATTACAGACTTCAATAGTTTTTCCTATTTTAGAAAGGCACATTCTGAGATTGAATCGGATGCAGAGTTTGAAATTTATAATGATGTTACTGGGAAGTTAGATATGGTTCATCGGATTTTAAGACTGCGGTTGCTTCCTGTTTTGTTTTTCTTGTCAATGTTGATTCCGTTGTTCTTAAAGTTGCTCAGTGAAAGAGACGTTTTTAGCGGGCTAGTATTTTTGCTTACTATCATGGATTGTGTTTTATTTTTTGCTCTTGTGATTCAGATTTCTTATATTTTTTGGAGATTGTTCCAAAAGTGGAAAGAATTATCTGATAGTTGAAACAATACTTGTTTTCTTATTTGGAGGTCAGGCAATGAATAGCAAAGTACAATTTCGGATTTTCACCATTGTCGATTTGGACAAGGAAGAAGAGCATTTGCATGAGATGCACTTGAAAGGTTGGAGCTATAGAACTAGTCGTTTTGGTTTTTTCTATTTTTAACAATGCCAACCAGATGATGTCATCTATCATATCTATGATTCTCGCAATCTTAAAAAGTGTAAGCATGAACTGCAAGATTTTAAAAATAGAGGTTGGGAATCGATAGAAACAGGTTTTTGTTCAATTCTTCGTAAATCAGCTTCTGATTTACTTCCGGAGGATCAAGTCTATATGAATAAGGGGCTCAGGTGGGAAGTTATGCGGTCTAGACTTCGTTCATGTACAGCTACTTTCTTAGGTGGTTTTGTTGTCTGTATGAGTTTATTTAGAGAAGATCTTTCTATATCTTTCTTCATTATTTTTGTTCTATACGCTTTCCTGATTTCTTATCTGATCTATGGATATTACAGACTTAAAAGGAAATACCAAGTAGATGAAAGATAAGTTTCTAGGTCCTCAGACCGATTTTTAGCACTCTTGGGAAAAGAGTGCTAATTTTTTGGGTTTTTGTCTTGACATTATCTTTCAAGGGTGTATAATAGAATCATGAGTTAGCACTTGAGTGTATTGAGTGCTAATTGATCAGACAGAGAGGAGTGATGAGATGGTTACAGAGCGTCAGCAGGATATTTTAAATCTGATTATTGACATCTTTACCAAAACGCACGAACCTGTCGGATCCAAAGCCTTGCAAGAGTCTGTTAACTCTAGCAGTGCAACCATTCGTAATGATATGGCGGCTTTAGAAAAGCAGGGTTTGCTTGAGAAGGCTCATACTTCAAGCGGTCGGATGCCAAGTGTTGCTGGTTTTCAGTACTATGTGAAACACTCACTGGATTTTGACCGACTGGCTGAAAATGAGGTTTATGAGATTGTCAAAGCCTTTGATCAGGAATTCTTCAAGCTAGAGGATATTCTGCAAGAGGCTGCTAATCTACTAACAGAGTTGAGTGGCTGTACGGTAGTGGCGCTGGATGTTGAGCCGAGCAGGCAACGGTTGACAGCTTTTGATATCGTTGTTCTAGGGCAACATACAGCCTTGGCAGTATTCACCCTAGACGAGTCGCGAACGGTTACCAGTCAATTTCTGATTCCAAGGAACTTCTTGCAGGAAGATTTGCTGAAACTGAAGAGCATCATTCAGGAACGTTTCCTCGGTCACACGGTTCTAGATATTCACTACAAGATTCGAACGGAGATTCCGCAGATTATCCAGCGTTACTTCACAACAACGGACAATGTCATGGATCTCTTTGAACACATTTTTAAAGAAATGTTCAACGAAAACATTGTAGTGTCGGGCAAAGTCAATCTCTTGAATTTTGCCAATCTAGCAGCCTATCAGTTCTTTGACCAACCGCAAAAGGTGGCTCTGGAGATTCGTGAAGGTTTGCATGAAGATCAGATGCAAAATGTCCGTGTTGCAGACAGTCAAGAGTCCTGTCTAGCAGACCTAGCGGTTATTAGTAGTAAGTTCCTCATTCCTTATCGAGGTTTTGGAATTCTAGCGATTATCGGTCCGGTCAATCTGGATTACCAGCGATTGGTCAACCAAGTCAATGTGGTCAATCGTGTTTTGACCATGAAGTTGACAGATTTTTATCGCTACCTCAGCAGTAATCATTACGAAGTAAATTAATTTTGAAATCATTAAAGGAGGCGAAAATGGCCCAAGATAAAAAAAACGAAGAAATAAAAGAAGAGGAAGTTGTGGAAACAACTGAAGAAACAACTCCTGAGAAGTCTGAGTTGGACTTGGCAAATGAACGTGCGGATGAGTTCGAAAACAAATACCTTCGTGCTCATGCGGAAATGCAAAATATCCAGCGCCGTGCCAATGAAGAACGTCAAAACTTGCAACGTTACCGTAGCCAGGACCTAGCAAAAGCAATCTTACCATCGCTCGACAACTTAGAACGTGCACTAGCAGTTGAAGGTTTGACAGATGATGTGAAGAAAGGATTGGAGATGGTGCAAGAGAGCTTGATTCACGCTTTGAAAGAAGAAGGAATCGAAGAAATCGCAGCTGACGGCGAATTTGATCATAACTATCATATGGCCATCCAAACTCTCCCAGCAGACAATGAACATCCAGCAGATACCATCGCCCAAGTCTTTCAAAAAGGATACAAACTCCATGACCGCATTCTACGCCCAGCCATGGTGGTAGTCTATAACTAGGCAATAGAGCTTAAAAATTTTGTCCGAAATGACAATAAACTATGAAAGAAAGATAAAAAAGTAGCTCAGCTTTGCAATAGTGAGCGAAGCGAACAAAAGACGATACTCTTCGCCGTGGCGCTATTTGCGCAAACTTTGAGACCTTAGGCTCAAAGTTTAGTCAAAGAGATTGACGAGTCAAGCTCTGACGGCGCCGCCACCTAAGAAGAGTATCAAAAAGAAAGAATATAAATTTTAAGGAGAAAAACACATGTCTAAAATTATCGGTATTGACTTAGGTACAACAAACTCAGCAGTTGCAGTTCTTGAAGGAACTGAAAGCAAAATCATCGCAAATCCAGAAGGAAACCGCACAACTCCATCTGTAGTTTCATTCAAAAACGGTGAAATCATCGTTGGTGATGCCGCAAAACGTCAAGCAGTTACAAACCCAGATACAGTTATCTCTATCAAATCTAAGATGGGAACTTCTGAAAAAGTTTCTGCTAACGGAAAAGAATACACTCCACAAGAAATCTCAGCTATGATCCTTCAATACTTGAAAGGTTACGCTGAAGATTACCTTGGTGAAAAAGTAACTAAAGCTGTTATCACAGTACCTGCTTACTTCAATGATGCACAACGTCAAGCTACAAAAGACGCTGGTAAAATCGCTGGTCTTGAAGTAGAACGTATTGTCAACGAACCAACTGCAGCAGCTCTTGCTTATGGTTTGGACAAGACTGACAAAGAAGAAAAAATCTTGGTATTTGACCTTGGTGGTGGTACATTCGACGTCTCTATCCTTGAACTGGGTGATGGTGTCTTTGACGTATTGTCAACTGCAGGGGACAACAAACTCGGTGGTGACGACTTTGACCAAAAAATCATTGACCACTTGGTAGCAGAATTCAAGAAAGAAAACGGTATTGACTTGTCTACTGACAAGATGGCGATGCAACGTTTGAAAGATGCAGCTGAAAAAGCGAAGAAAGACCTTTCTGGTGTAACTTCAACTCAAATCAGCTTGCCATTTATCACTGCGGGTGAAGCTGGACCTCTTCACTTGGAAATGACTTTGACTCGTGCGAAATTTGATGATTTGACTCGTGATCTTGTAGAACGTACAAAAGTTCCAGTTCGTCAAGCCCTTTCAGATGCAGGTTTGAGCTTGTCAGAAATCGATGAAGTCATCCTTGTTGGTGGTTCAACTCGTATCCCAGCCGTTGTAGAAGCTGTTAAGGCTGAAACTGGTAAAGAACCAAACAAATCAGTAAACCCTGATGAAGTAGTTGCCATGGGTGCTGCCATCCAAGGTGGTGTGATTACTGGTGATGTGAAAGACGTTGTCCTTCTTGACGTAACGCCATTATCACTTGGTATCGAAACAATGGGTGGAGTATTTACAAAACTTATCGATCGCAACACTACTATTCCAACATCTAAATCACAAGTCTTCTCAACTGCGGCAGACAACCAACCAGCCGTTGATATCCACGTTCTTCAAGGTGAACGCCCAATGGCAGCAGATAACAAGACTCTTGGGCGTTTCCAATTGACAGATATCCCAGCTGCACCTCGTGGAATTCCTCAAATCGAAGTAACATTTGACATCGATAAGAACGGTATCGTATCTGTTAAGGCCAAAGATCTTGGAACTCAAAAAGAACAAACCATTGTCATCCAATCGAACTCAGGTTTGACAGACGAAGAAATCGACCGTATGATGAAAGATGCAGAAGCAAACGCTGAAGCAGATAAGAAACGTAAGGAAGAAGTAGATCTTCGTAACGAAGTAGACCAAGCCATCTTTGCGACTGAAAAGACCATCAAGGAAACTGAAGGTAAAGGCTTTGATGCAGAACGTGATGCTGCCCAAGCTGCCCTTGATGACCTTAAAAAAGCTCAAGAAGACAACAACTTGGATGAAATGAAAGCAAAACTTGAAGCGTTGAACGAAAAAGCTCAAGGACTTGCTGTTAAACTCTACGAACAAGCCGCAGCAGCACAACAAGCTCAAGCAGGAGCAGAAGGCGCACAAGCAACAGGAAACGCAGGCGATGACGTCGTAGACGGAGAGTTTACTGAAAAGTAAGATGCAAAGCCCGTTAAAACCTCACAGTGAAAATAGAAAATCTGACGCAGAAACTCTAGTTTCTAGGAAGATTTATCTTTTTCACCAAGAGGTTAGGGCGTGCTCAATTCAGCACTACTAGTTTGATTTTTAAAACTTAAACTAGTAAGTATAAGAAGAAATCCAGAGGTTGCAACCCAGCCTCTGTTTTTCGGTAAAATAGAGAGAATAATGTTATGAAAAGAATCTTTCTTTTTTTAAAAAGTCATTGGAAAATCATACTTTTTGAATTAGTTTTCATAGCGCTATATGTTGCTAGTTCTTTTTGTATTGATAGTCTCCAAACAGAAAATTTTAAGATGCTGTCTATAGTTTTTTCAGCCGAGTTTTTTGTGGCGATGATAGTTGGAATTCCTACAGTATATTCTTGGTTTCATTATAAGAAAATATCGGATTCTGAGATTGAAGATTCACATTATGATAATAAGTTGCAGTTGTTACAGAATGTAGATGAACTTTTAGAAGTATATAAAAATAAAGGAGAAGTGCGAAAAATTGGTATTGAGATAGAGGATTTTCTAATAAGTTTGGACAATCAGTATACTCAGAAGCAGGAAGTATTGAAGCCACGAGATAAATTTTTAAACATTTATTACAGGTTTATAAGAGAAAAAATTAGTACAGATGAAGAGAGTATAGAGAGTGAAGAAAGAGATTCAGAATCACAAGAAAAATCCTCAAATATTTCTTCTAATTCTTCCAGTAGTTCACTCATTGAAAATGAAGATGAACAAGAGAATCCAATACAGGTTGTTAAAACAAAAGTTTCTAGAGAACTTGGTGTCCCAACTAAGAATATTCGCTATAGTAAAAATTATGAAGATGACGCTATAAAAGATGGTTTGAACTGGACAACTTGGTTTACTATCGGAAAAAATACTATTGATAAGTTACAAGATGAAGATAAGCAAATTTTTATAACTAATGTTAATGGTGAAGATATTAAATTTCAAATTCAAGGTAAGGATTTAAAAGATATTATTTCTGAAGGAAAACCTCGTAAACGTCGACGTGCAGGAAAAGAAGTCTATGACCTTTTCTTTGGACAAGATTTTGAAGGAAATTTTGTTGAAGGAAGGCATAAGATTGATTTGCAAAAATATAATATTAAAAGATTGTAAAAAAGTAAGGTATTAAATTATGAATAATACAGAATTTTATGATCGTCTGGGGGTGTCAAAAAACGCTTCGGCAGACGAGATCAAAAAGGCTTATCGTAAGTTTTCCAAAAAATACCACCCAGATATCAACAAGGAGCCTGGCGCTGAGGAAAAGTACAAGGAAGTTCAAGAAGCCTATGAGACTTTGAGTGACGACCAAAAACGTGCAGCCTACGACCAATATGGTGCTGCAGGTGCCAACGGTGGCTTTGGTGGTGCCGGTGGCTTTGGCGGTTTTGACGGAGCAGGTGGCTTCGGTGGTTTTGAAGATATCTTCTCAAGTTTTTTCGGGGGAGGCGGAGCTTCACGCAATCCAAACGCTCCTCGTCAAGGGGATGACCTCCAGTACCGTGTGAACTTGACCTTTGAAGAAGCTATCTTCGGAACTGAAAAAGAAGTCAAGTACAACCGTGAAGCAAGCTGTCGTACATGTAATGGATCTGGTGCTAAGCCAGGGACAAGTCCAGTCACTTGTGGACGCTGTCATGGCGCTGGTGTTATTAACGTCGATACGCAGACTCCGCTTGGTATGATGCGCCGCCAAGTAACCTGTGATGTCTGTCATGGTCGCGGAAAAGAAATCAAAGATCCATGTACAACTTGTCACGGAACAGGTCATGAAAAACAAGCTCATAGCGTACATGTGAAGATCCCTGCGGGTGTGGAAACAGGCCAACAAATCCGCCTAGCGGGTCAAGGTGAAGCAGGATTTAACGGTGGACCTTATGGTGACTTGTATGTGGTGGTTTCAGTAGAAGCTAGTGATAAGTTTGAACGTGAAGGAACCACTATCTTCTACAATCTGAACCTCAACTTTGTCCAAGCAGCTCTTGGTGATACTGTGGAAATTCCAACCGTGCATGGTGATGTTGAATTGGTCATTCCAGAAGGAACTCAGACTGGCAAGAAATTCCGTCTACGTGGTAAGGGAGCACCGAGCCTTCGTGGCGGTGCCGTTGGTGACCAATACGTGACTGTCAATGTCGTGACTCCGACAGGTTTGAACGACCGCCAAAAAGCTGCGCTTAAAGAATTCGCAGCTGCAGGTGACTTGAAAGTCAATCCAAAGAAAAAAGGCTTCTTTGACCACATAAAAGATGCCTTTGAAGGAGAATAAAGTAAAAAGAGCCGATTGGCTCTTTTTTGTGTTATCATTGAACATTTAGCGTCGAAAAATCATTTTCCAGATAGTCTACTATTTATACTTTTGAATGAGCAAGCCAGCTGCATCCATATCTTGGATGAGCTGCTTGAGTTCCGCTTCCTTGCCAGGCTTCACAGTGACAGTATCAATATGCTTGATTGCCGAATTATCCTGAATATCCACTAAAGTCAAAGCTTTTTCATAGAATGCAATTCCCTTTTTAAGACTTTCCTGATCATCCCAAAAGAGAATTGAGTAATTAGGGTTAAATGTCTTCCCGATTTCTTGGAGATACTTCTTGCTCTCCTCCTCTAAAAACTGAAATAAACCGTGATTGAACAAGTTGTCTCCCACCTTATAGTAGGAAATATCTCCTGTCTGTAGGACATAGACTTCGAGTCGGTTTTTGGTGAGTTTTGGACTTTCTTTTAGGACGGGGTGGCTATTGACAACCTCATCTGAGAAAGTAACATAAAAATTTAAGCCTCCACCCTCGTATTGATAGTGTCCATCTGATTCGACTTTCTCGGGAGGGAGATCAAGGGAGATAAAGATTTGTTTTAAGGTTTCATTCCCCTCACGGATGTCACTCGGTGAAGCCTTGAAAAGATTCATCAGTACTAGAAATGCCAGGACTGCAAGAAGGCTAAGGCAGCCACAAGGGATCGCGATGACCTTCGCTAGAACTTTTAAAGACTGTTTCATTTTCATTCCCTCCCTTTTCTGTTCGAATCTAGTAACCCAAAATGGATTTAAGGAAAGTTGGAGGCTTTCTTATTTTTGTTTTTCTTCTTGGAGGACCGCCATTCTAGTCTGGAAATCCTTTTCCAAGACTTTGAATTTATAGGTTAAATCTTTTTGGTATTCCTTGATAAGGGATTTTTGTTGGTCGATGATTTGTAGGCTGTTTTGGATGATATCCAAATCATCCTTGATAGCTTCGACGCGGTCAGTTGTATCTAGCACTTCATCCTGAATGGCTTGGCGATTTTTCACGACAAAATAACTTCCAGCTGCAGCTCCTGCAAATAGCAATAGATTGGATAGTTTCATGGCAACTCCTTAAGCATTTTTAATGGTTTCAGCGACTTGGGCGAGTTTGTCAAAGTCTGGTTCGTGGGCGATAAAGTCAATCTTAAGGTCATCTTCTGCACTGTAGCGAGGTACGAGGTGCACGTGTGTATGAAAGACCGTTTGACCCGCGACTTCCTCGCAGTTGGCGATGATATTCATGCCGACAGCTTTGGTAGCCTTCATAACTTTTTGAGCTACTAGTGGCACTTGGGCAAAGAGTTGGCTGGCACTTGCTGCATCCATCTCCAAAAGATTGCGATAATGTTCTTTTGGTACGACTAACGTGTGTCCAGGCGTTACTTGAGAGATATCAAGAAAGGCAAGAACCTGCTCATCCTCGTATACTTTTGAAGCAGGAATCTCCCCTGCGATGATCTTACAAAAAATGCAATCTGACATAAAATCCACCTCTACTGTATTGAATTTTGATATAATATAGCTACATTATACCAGATTCGGAGAAAATATGTTAGAAATTAAAAACCTGACAGGAGGCTATGTTCACGTTCCTGTCTTGAAAGATGTGTCCTTTACAGTTGAAAGTGGGCAGTTGGTCGGTTTGATTGGGCTCAACGGTGCTGGGAAATCAACGACAATCAATGAGATTATTGGTCTGTTGACACCTTACAGTGGAGAAATCAAGATTAATGGTCTCACCCTGCGAGAAGATGCGACCAGCTATCGCAAGCAGATTGGCTATATCCCAGAAACGCCTACTCTGTATGAGGAATTGACCCTCAGAGAGCATATCGAGACGGTTGCCATGGCCTATGGTATTGAGCAAAAAGAGGCTTTTGATCGTGTGGAACCTTTGTTAAAAATGTTTCGTTTGGATCAAAAATTAGACTGGTTTCCAGTACATTTCTCAAAAGGGATGAAGCAGAAGGTCATGATTATCTGTGCTTTTGTCGTAGATCCGAGTCTTTTCATCGTTGATGAGCCTTTTCTTGGCCTCGATCCGCTGGCCATTTCTGACTTGATTCAGCTTCTAGAAGTGGAAAAGCAAAAAGGCAAGTCCATTCTCATGAGTACCCACGTGCTAGACTCAGCAGAAAAGATGTGTGATGCCTTTGTCATTCTCCACAAGGGAGAGGTTCGGGCTCAGGGGAACCTCCAGCAACTCCGCGAAGCCTTTGCCATGCCTGATGCTAGTTTGAATGATATTTACTTGGCTCTGACCAAAGAGGAGGAGCTATGAAAGACTTGTTTTTAAAGCGAAAACAGGCTTTTCGTAAGGAGTGTGTCGGTTATCTCCGTTATGTTCTAAATGACCACTTTGTCTTGTTCCTGCTAGTTCTCATCGGTTTTCTAGCTTACCAGTACAGTCAACTCTTGCAACATTTTCCTGAAAATCACTGGCCTATCCTCTTGTTTTTGGGGATTGTATCTGTCTTACTTTTGGCTTGGGGAGGAATCGCGACCTATATGGAAGAACCGGATAAGCTCTTTCTCTTAGTCAGTGAAGAGGAGGTTAAGTCTCACCTCAAAGGGCAGACAGTGCGCTCACTGGTCTTTTGGCTTTTTGTCCAGACCCTTTTCTTGCTTTTATTTGCGCCCTTATTTTTAGCCATGGGCTATGGCTTGCCAGTTTTTTTCATCTATGTGCTTTTATTGGGAGCTGGGAAATATCTCCTCTTTCGCCAAAAAGCTAGTAAATTTTTTACTGATACTGGTCTCGACTGGGACTTTGTCATTTCCCAAGAAAGCAAACGCAAGCAGGTCTTGCTTCGTTTCTTTGCTCTCTTTACTCAGGTCAAGGGCGTTTCCAATAGTGTCAAACGTCGCGCTTATCTGGATTTTATCCTTAAAGTAGTTCAGAAAGTGCCGAGCAAGATTTGGCAAAATCTCTATCTTCGTTCTTACTTGCGAAATGGAGACCTCTTTGCCCTCAGTCTCCGCCTCCTCTTCCTATCCTTGTTAGCTCTAGTCTTTATCGAACAAGCTTGGATCGCGACGGCAGTGGTGGTTCTATTTAATTACCTCTTGCTCTTTCAGTTACTGGCCCTCTATCATGCCTTTGATTACCAATACTTGACCCAGCTCTTTCCACTAGAAAAAGGGAAGAAAGAAAAGGGATTGAAACAGATCATACTCGGTGTGGGAAGTGCAGTTCTTTTGTTAGAATTGCTGGTCGGAGCAGTGGTTTTTCAAGAAAAAATAGCCTTGTTGGCTCTTGTAGGAGCAAGTCTCTTCCTACAATTGTTTTATTTGCCTTACCAACTAAAAAGATTGGTTGACGAATAGACCAAAAACTAGTAGAATAGTAAGGAAACTTTATACGGAGGAAAGAAATGGACTTGGGTGATAATGAGCTAACGCTGACCCCTATCCCTGGGAAGAGCGGCAAAGCTTATATGGGAAGCTACCCTGATGGGAAGCGCGTCTTTGTAAAAATGAACACCTCTCCAATCCTACCTGGCCTAGCCAGAGAACAAATCGCTCCTCAATTACTATGGACTCGTCGTTTGCCAGACGGCCGTGATATGTGTGCTCAGGAATGGCTGACGGGCAAAATCTTGACCCCTTACGATATGAATCGCAAGCAGATTATCAATATCTTGAACCGCCTTCACCGCTCGCGTCCTTTGATGAAGCAGTTGAGCCGTTTGGGATACACCATGGAAACACCAGTTGATTTGCTACGTTCTTGGCAGCAAGGAGTTCCAGAAATCTTGAAGCAGAATCACTTTTTGAACAGTGTGATTGCTGAGCTAGGTAAGACGGTTCCAAGTTTTAGGGAAGACCATGCAACGATTGTGCATGGGGATCTTCGCCATAGTAATTGGATTGAGACAGAGAGTGGACTTGTTTATCTAGTGGATTGGGATTCGGTTCGCCTGACGGATCGTATGTTTGATGTGGCGCATTTGCTATGCCACTACATTCCAGATCATCAGTGGCGCCAATGGTTGAGAGACTACGGCTATAAGTACAATCAGACAGTGTTAGATAAATTGTATTGGTATGGTCAGTATTCTTACTTGAACCAGATTGCCAAATACTGTGAAAATCAAGATTTAGACAATGTAAACCGGGAGATTTATGCCTTGCGTGTCTTCCGTGACAAGTATGGAAAGAAGAGATGAGAGTTAGAAATCGTAAAGGGGCGACAGAATTACTAGAGGCCAATCCTCAGTATGTGGTCCTTAATCCCTTGGAAGCCAAGGGGAAATGGCGAGACTTGTTTGGAAATGATCATCCTATTCATGTAGAGGTTGGAAGTGGGAAAGGGGCCTTCGTATCCGGGATGGCCAAGCAAAATCCTGACATCAACTACATCGGGATTGATATCCAAAAGTCGGTATTGAGTTATGCCTTGGACAAGGTTCTTGAAGTTGGAGTGCCCAACATCAAGTTGCTGTGGGTAGATGGTTCAGATTTGACGGACTACTTTGAAGACGGTGAGATTGATCGTCTCTACCTAAACTTTTCAGATCCCTGGCCTAAAAAACGCCATGAAAAACGTCGTTTGACTTACAAGAGTTTCTTGGATACCTTCAAGCGCATCTTGCCTGAGAATGGGGAAATCCATTTCAAGACAGACAATCGTGGCTTGTTTGAGTACAGCTTGGTGAGTTTTTCTCAGTATGGCATGAAACTGAACGGGGTTTGGCTAGACTTGCATGCCAGTGATTTTGAAGGCAATGTCATGACAGAGTATGAGCAAAAATTCTCCAGCAAAGGTCAAGTGATCTACCGAGTTGAAGCAAAATTTTAAGAAATAGCTTGAAAACCAGCTGTTTGAGTGCTAATGCTTTACATAAATTGACAAACGTGCTATACTGATAGTAAGAATATGAGAAAGAGAGGCGGGGAAATATCTTCGCCTCTTGCTTATGAGGAGGTGGACGCAATCGCAACAATCGTAGAATTAGTCAGAGAAGTTGTAGAACCTGTCATCCAAGCACCTTTCGAGCTCGTGGATATCGAGTATGGAAAGATTGGCAGTGACATGATTCTCAGTATTTTTGTAGATAAACCCGAAGGAATTACCTTGAACGACACGGCAGACTTGACAGAAATCATCAGTCCTGTTCTAGACACCATCAAGCCCGATCCCTTCCCAGAACAATATTTCCTAGAAATCACCAGTCCAGGCTTGGAACGTCCTTTGAAAACCAAGGATGCCGTTGCTGGAGCAGTTGGAAAATACATCCATGTCGGGCTCTATCAAGCTATCGATAAGCAAAAAGTCTTTGAAGGAACCTTGCTGTCCTTTGAAGAGGATGAGTTGACTGTGGAGTATATGGACAAGACGCGTAAGAAAACCGTCCAAATTCCATACAGTTTAGTATCAAAAGCACGTTTAGCAGTAAAATTATAGAAAAGAAAGGATAGCTTTTGAGGATTCAAAAGTGAAGAAAACATGAGTAAAGAAATGCTAGAGGCCTTCCGCATTTTGGAAGAAGACAAGGGAATCAAAAAAGAAGACATCATCGACGCAGTAGTAGAGTCGCTTCGTTCCGCTTATCGCAGACGTTATGGTCAATCTGATAGCGTAGCCATCGACTTTAACGAAAAAACAGGTGACTTTACAGTTTATACTGTCCGTGAAGTTGTAGACGAAGTATTTGATAGCCGTTTGGAAATCAGCTTGAAAGATGCCCTTGCCATTAATTCAGCCTATGAGCTTGGTGACAAGATTAAGTTTGAAGAAGCGCCAGATGAGTTTGGTCGTGTAGCAGCCCAATCTGCAAAACAAACCATCATGGAAAAAATGCGCAAGCAAACACGTGCCATCACTTATAATACTTACAAAGAACATGAACAAGAAATCATGTCTGGTACAGTAGAACGTTTTGACAACCGTTTCATCTATGTCAATCTTGGCAGCATCGAAGCCCAATTGTCCAAACAAGACCAAATCCCTGGAGAAGTCTTTGCTTCCCATGACCGTATCGAAGTCTATGTTTATAAGGTTGAAGACAACCCTCGTGGTGTCAACGTCTTTGTCAGTCGTAGCCATCCAGAAATGATCAAACGCTTGATGGAGCAAGAAATTCCAGAAGTTTACGATGGAACTGTCGAAATCATGAGCGTAGCCCGCGAAGCTGGTGACCGTACTAAGGTTGCTGTTCGTAGCCACAATCCAAATGTGGACGCTATCGGGACAATCGTTGGGCGTGGTGGTGCCAATATCAAGAAAATCACCAGCAAATTCCACCCAGCTCGTTATGATGCTAAGAGCGACCGTATGATTCCTGTTGAAGAAAACATTGACGTTATCGAGTGGGTAGCGGATCCAGCTGAGTTTATCTACAATGCCATCGCACCTGCAGAGGTTGACCAAGTTATCTTTGATGAAAATGACAGCAAACGTGCCTTGGTCGTTGTACCTGATAACAAGCTTTCTCTTGCTATCGGTCGTCGTGGACAAAACGTTCGCTTGGCAGCTCACTTGACAGGTTACCGTATCGATATCAAGTCTGCCAGTGAGTTTGAAGCTATGGAAGAAGCAGGTCAAATTGATTACGCAACTGCGGACGAATTGATCGAAGAATAAAAGCTGCTAGAGGAGGGAAAGATGAAAACAAGAAAAATCCCTTTGCGCAAGTCTGTTGTGTCCAACGAAGTGATTGACAAGCGTGATTTGCTCCGCATTGTCAAGAACAAAGAAGGAGAGGTCTTTATCGATCCGACAGGCAAGGCCAATGGCCGTGGCGCTTATATCAAGCTAGACAATGCAGAAGCCCTAGAGGCCAAAAAGAAGAAAGTCTTTAACCGCAGCTTTAACATGGAAGTGGAAGAAAGCTTTTATGACGAGTTGATCGCCTATGTGGATCACAAAGTAAAAAGAAGAGAGTTAGGACTTGAATAAGCAAAAGATAAGCAATCTCTTGGGTCTTGCTCAACGAGCAGGTAGGATCATATCGGGTGAGGAATTGGTAGTCAAGGCTATCCAAGACCAGAAAGCCAAGCTAGTCTTTCTGGCCCATGATGCTGGCCCCAATCTAACCAAGAAGATTCAAGATAAAAGTGACTATTATCAAGTAGAAGTTATAACCGTGTTTTCAACACTGGAATTAAGCATAGCAGTCGGGAAACCGAGAAAGGTTTTGGCTGTGACAGATGCTGGATTTACAAAGAAAATGAGGTCTCTTATGGAATAGAAGAGGAGGACATGATTTGTCTAAGAAAAGATTGTACGAAATCGCAAAAGAACTTGGAAAAGAAAGTAAAGAAGTTGTAGCGCGTGCAAAAGAGTTAGGTTTGGATGTGAAAAGCCACTCATCGAGCGTGGAAGCTGCTGCTGCTGAGCGAATCGCAGCGAGCTTTAAGCCTGAACCTGCTCCTAAGGCAGAAGCAAGTGTAGAAAAGAAGGTGGGAAAGCCTGCATCAGCTAAACCAGCTGTTGCTAAGGAAGAAAGTAAACCAGCTACACCCGCAGCTCCTAAGGAAGAAAAAGTAGTGGCAGCGAGACCACAAAGTCGAAACTTCAAGGCGGAGCGTGAGGCGCGTGCCAAAGAGCAGGCAGAGAGACGCAAACAAAACAAGGGCAACAACCGTGACCAACAACAAAACGGCAACCGTCAGAAAAACGACGGCCGTAATGGTGGTAAACCTGGTCAAGGGAACCGCGACAACCGCCGTTTTAACGACCAAGGGAAAAAACCACAAGGTCAAGGGAATCGTGGCAATAATCGCCGTCAGCAACAAGACTTCCAGCCAAAACCAGCTGGACCACGTGTTGACTTTAAAGCCCGTGCAGCAGCCCTAAAAGCAGAGCAAAATGCAGAGTACGCACGCTCAAGCGAGGAGCGCTTCAAACAATCGCAAGCTGTCAAAGAAGCCTTGGCTCAAGCTAATAAACGCAAGGAGCCAGAGGAAATCTTTGAAGAAGCTGCTAAGCTAGCTGAACAAACGCAGCCAGCCGTAACAGTAGCTCCTGTAGCGAAAGAAGCGCCAGTGGATACACGTCGTAAAAAACAAGCTCGACCAGACAAAGAACGTGACGATTATGATCACGAAGAAGATGGTCCTAGAAAACAACAAAAGAATCGAAGTAGTCAAAATCAAGTGAGAAATCAAAGAAATAGTAACTGGAATAACAATAAGAAGAACAAAAAAGGCAATAACAAGAACAATCGTAATCAGACTCCAAAACCTGTTACAGAGCGTAAGTTCCACGAATTGCCAACAGAATTCGAATATACAGATGGTATGACTGTTGCAGAAATCGCAAAACGTATCAAACGTGAACCAGCTGAAATCGTTAAGAAGCTTTTCATGATGGGAATTATGGCCACACAAAACCAATCCTTGGATGGAGAAACCATTGAACTCCTCATGGTGGATTACGGTATCGAAGCCAAACAAAAGGTTGAAGTGGATAATGCCGACATCGAACGTTTCTTTGTCGAAGATGGCTATCTTAATGAAGATGAATTAGTTGAGCGTCCACCAGTTGTAACCATCATGGGACACGTTGACCATGGTAAGACAACCCTTTTGGATACCCTTCGTAATTCTCGTGTTGCGACGGGTGAAGCGGGTGGTATCACTCAGCATATCGGTGCCTACCAAATTGTGGAAAATGGCAAGAAGATTACCTTCCTTGATACACCTGGACACGCGGCCTTTACATCTATGCGTGCGCGTGGTGCCTCTGTTACCGACATTACCATCTTGGTTGTAGCGGCGGATGACGGGGTTATGCCTCAAACTATCGAAGCCATCAACCACTCAAAAGCAGCGAACGTTCCAATCATCGTAGCCATCAACAAGATTGATAAACCAGGTGCCAACCCAGAACGTGTTATCGGTGAATTGGCTGAACACGGTGTCATGTCAACTGCCTGGGGTGGAGATTCTGAATTTGTCGAAATCTCAGCTAAATTCAACCAAAATATCGATGAACTCTTGGAAACGGTCCTACTTGTAGCTGAAATCCAAGAACTCAAGGCAGATCCAACAGTGCGTGCTATCGGTACCGTTATCGAAGCTCGCTTGGATAAAGGAAAAGGTGCGGTCGCAACCCTTCTTGTGCAACAAGGTACTCTGAATGTACAAGATCCTATCGTTGTCGGAAATACCTTCGGTCGTGTCCGTGCCATGACCAATGACCTTGGACGTCGTGTTAAGGTTGCTGGACCATCAACGCCAATATCTATCACTGGTTTGAACGAAGCGCCAATGGCGGGTGATCACTTTGCCGTTTACGAAGATGAAAAATCTGCGCGTGCAGCAGGTGAAGAACGTGCGAAACGTGCTCTTATGAAGCAACGTCAAGTAACCCAACGTGTCAGCCTTGAAAACCTCTTTGATACGCTTAAAGCAGGTGAGCTCAAGTCTGTTAACGTCATCATCAAGGCCGACGTACAAGGTTCAGTTGAAGCCCTTTCTGCCTCGCTTCAAAAGATCGATGTAGAAGGTGTCAAAGTTACCATAGTTCACTCAGCGGTCGGTGCCATCAACGAATCTGATGTGACTCTTGCGGAAGCTTCAAATGCCTTTATCATCGGTTTCAATGTGCGCCCTACACCACAAGCGCGTCAACAAGCAGAAGAAGATGATGTAGAAATCCGTCTCCACAGCATTATCTACAAGGTTATCGAAGAGATGGAAGAAGCCATGAAAGGAATGCTTGACCCAGAATTCGAAGAAAAAGTTATCGGTGAAGCAATCATCCGTGAAACCTTCAAGGTATCTAAAGTGGGAACCATTGGTGGATTCATGGTTACGAGTGGTAAAGTTACCCGTGACTCTAAAGTCCGTGTTATTCGTGATGGTGTTGTTATCTATGATGGTGAACTTGCAAGCTTGAAACACTACAAAGATGACGTCAAAGAAGTTACAAACGGCCGTGAAGGTGGATTGATGATTGATGGCTACAATGATATCAAGATGGATGATGTGATTGAGGCTTATGTCATGGAAGAAGTCAAGAGATAAGATTTTTGCTCCTTTCTTAGGTGGGGAGGGACGCAAGCAAACCGATGGTTTCATTGCTTATTTTTGAGCCTAGGGTCTCAAAAATCCCCTGTGATGGGACTGATAAATCAGTTCCATCACTTTCACCACGGCGAAAGAAGCAGATGATTTCAAATTGAACTTCGTTTCAATTTGAACTGAAAATCAAGGAGTTTAAAAATAGCTAGGTCTGCTGGCCTAGCTTTTGGTTCATTATAAAAGTGAAAGGAAGAAACATGGCAAATCATTTCCGTACGGATCGTGTGGGCATGGAAATCAAGCGTGAAGTCAATGAGATTTTGCAAAAGAAAGTCCGTGATCCCCGTGTCCAAGGTGTGACTATTACAGATGTTCAGATGCTGGGGGACCTATCTGTTGCCAAGGTTTACTACACCATTTTGAGTAACCTTGCTTCGGATAACCAAAAAGCTCAAATCGGGCTTGAAAAAGCAACTGGTACCATCAAACGTGAACTTGGTCGCAATTTGAAATTGTACAAAATCCCAGATTTGACCTTCGTCAAAGACGAATCCATCGAATATGGAAACAAGATTGACGAGATGCTACGCAATCTGGATAAGAACTAAGAAAGAGGGGGAACCCTCTTTTTTGGTGGAGAAATGGCAATAAAAAATACTGGGGTAATCTCTCTAGAGTAAAAAATTGTTAAAAAGCTTTATAAAGCTCAACTTGTATGATAGTATAGAAATTGGAAAGAGTGAGATGAAATGATTTCTTATCAATAACTAGCTAGTCTGGTAGAGCAATCAGCTAGAAACTACAGCTAGACGAGGGAAGGTAATATGGGATTCATTAAAATTCTAGCCAAGACTTACGGGAATTACTTTTTCGTGATGCAAAGCATCAAAGTCCTGAAGAACATGAAAAAAAACGACAATGCTCTAGTAGGTTTCGGGAAAGTACTGCTTGCTGACAAGCTGATGGATGTAGCCCAGTGGCTCGCAAAACCAGATGATAAGGAATAACTTGAAATGAAAGAAACTAGCAGGAACTCCGCTGCTAGTTTTTTAATCTCTTCCCATATGGTATAATATAAGCAGTAAAATCATTTTATACTCAATGAAAATCAAAGAGCAAACTATGAATCTAGTCGCAGGTTGCTCAAAACAGTGTTTTGAAGTTGTGGATAGAACTGACGAAGTCAGTAACCATACCTACGTTAAGGCAACGCTGATGTGGTTTGAAGAGATTTTCGAAGAGTATTAGAACATACATGGAGGTCGTCATGGATAATATCATCGATGTGTCAATTCCCGTTGCAGAAGTGGTGGACAAGCATCCAGAAGTCTTGGGAATCCTAGTGGAGCTGGGTTTTAAACCACTTGCTAATCCCTTGATGCGCAACACAGTCGGTCGCAAAGTATCGCTGAAGCAGGGTTCTAAACTTGAAGGAACTCCTATGGACAAGATTGTCCGCACGCTAGAAGCGAACGGCTATGAAGTGATTGGATTAGACTAATGGCAGATGAACGGATTCATATCCTACGGGATATTTTGCTAGAATTGCACAATACCTACGTTAAGGCAACGCTGATGTGGTTTGAAGAGATTTTCGAAGAGTATTAGAACATACATGGAGGTCGTCATGGATAATATCATCGATGTGTCAATTCCCGTTGCAGAAGTGGTGGACAAGCATCCAGAAGTCTTGGGAATCCTAGTGGAGCTGGGTTTTAAACCACTTGCTAATCCCTTGATGCGCAACACAGTCGGTCGCAAAGTATCGCTGAAGCAGGGTTCTAAACTTGAAGGAACTCCTATGGACAAGATTGTCCGCACGCTAGAAGCGAACGGCTATGAAGTGATTGGATTAGACTAATGGCAGATGAACGGATTCATATCCTACGGGATATTTTGCTAGAATTGCACAATGGCGCCTCTCCCGAGTCGGTTCAGGAGCGTTTTGATGCAACCTTTACAGGTGTCTCAGCTATTGAGATTTCCCTCATGGAGCACGAGCTGATGAACTCAGACTCAGGTGTTACCTTTGAAGATGTCATGGAGCTCTGTGATGTCCATGCCAATCTTTTTAAAAATGCTGTTAAGGGCGTCGAAGTGGAGGAGACTGAACACCCTGGCCACCCAGTTCGCGTCTTCAAGGATGAAAATCTGGCTCTCCGTGCAGCTTTGATTCGCATTCGGAGACTGTTGGATACCTATGAGTCTATGGAAGATGAGGAAATGCTGGCAGAGATGCGCAAGGGCTTGGTCCGTCAAATGGGACTTTTGGGGCAATTTGACATCCACTATCAGCGCAAGGAAGAGCTCTTCTTTCCCATCATGGAGCGCTATGGACACGATTCACCTCCAAAGGTTATGTGGGGAGTGGATGACCAGATCAGGGAACTCTTTCAAACAGCTCTAACGACAGCTAAGTCACTGCCAGAAGTGTCGATTAGCAGTGTAAAAGAAGATTTTGAAGCTTTTGCGATAGAGTTTGAAAGTATGATTTTCAAGGAAGAGTCCATCCTTCTCATGATTCTCCTTGAGTCCTTTACTCAGGATGACTGGATTCAGATTGCAGAGGAGAGCGATGCCTACGGCTATGCCATTATCCGTCCGTCTGAGAAATGGGTTCCAGAACGTCAGAGTTTTGTTGAGGAAAAGAGTACAGAGGAGCCCGTGCAACTAGATACGGCTGAAGGCCAAGTGCAGCAAGTTATAGATACGCCAGAAGGCCAGTTTACCATTACCTTTACCCCTAAGGAAAAGGAAGCAGTGCTGGACCGCCATAGTCAACAGGCTTTTGGCAATGGCTATCTCTCGGTCGAGCAGGCCAACCTCATCCTCAATCACCTCCCTATGGAAATCACTTTTGTCAATAAAGACGATATTTTCCAGTATTACAATGACAATACGCCAGCTGATGAGATGATTTTCAAACGGACACCGTCCCAAGTCGGGCGCAATGTAGAACTCTGCCATCCGCCCAAGTACTTAGACAAGGTGAAGGCCGTTATGAAAGGTCTTCGTGAAGGGGTCAAGGACAAGTATGAAATGTGGTTCAAGTCAGAGTCGCGAGACAAGTTTGTCCACATCACCTATGCCGCAGTGCACAATGAAAACGGGGAATTCCAAGGCGTGCTAGAGTATGTTCAGGATATCCAACCCTACCGTGAGATTAATACGGACTACTTCCGTGGATTAGAATAAGGAGAAAAAATGAGTTACGAACAGGAATTTATGAAGGAATTTGAAGCATGGGTCAATACCCAGATCATGATCAACGACATGGCGCACAAGGAAAGTCAAAAGGTTTACGAAGAAGACCAAGACGAGCGTGCCAAAGATGCCATGATTCGCTACGAAAGCCGCTTGGATGCTTACCAGTTCTTGCTTGGTAAGTTTGAAAATTTCAAGGCGGGCAAGGGTTTCCATGACTTACCAGAGGGATTATTTGGTGAGCGAAATTATTAATCGTTACAAATCAAAAAGTGCGTATGAACGCACTTTTTCTGTTTATACGTGATGTGTGTGTTTGGTAATCCATTGTTCCATTTTGATATGCAATCAGAATGAATAGATGCCCAAAGTGATGATGGTGAGCAAGAACCACTTGATCCAGTTCCTGAATAATCGAGAACCTGTTCCGTCAAAATAGAGGCGACGTCCATCGATGACAGTGCGCTTAACTTTCCAGTTTTGCATCATACAAACTGCCCAAGGCGTAGCGATTCCAATAGTAAAGCCTATGATAATCATGGCTAGGATAGCATATCTAACCTAGCTCAAAAGACCACCATCAAAGTAACTTTCATTATTCATATTGTTCTCCTTATCAGCTTTTTATGTGAATTAATCTTGCACATTACTGCATATTTTATCAAGAAGTTGAATTATTGTCGAATTAGATTGAAAGAAAAAACGGCTAGATTTTTAAGAACAATCTCGTTTCCTTTCTTGATTTTTTTCCAAAATCTTGATAGAATATCTTTATTAAATCCTTGTCAAAACAGGGATTTTTTATTGAAAGGATTTTATCATGTCAAAGAAACTCCAACGTAAAAAACAATTAAGAAACAGCCTTCGCCGTTCAGGTGCATTTTCAACTACAGTGACCAAGGTTGTCGAAGAAACAAAAAAAGTTGTGAAGCATGCAGAAAAATCTGCTAGTGAAGCGGGAAAAGTTGTCTCTAAAAAAGTGGAACAAGCAGTAGAAGCAACTAAAGAGCAAGCTCAAAAGGTTACAAGCTCTGTAGAAGAATTCGCAGCAAACCTAGGTGGACTTTCAGTCGACCGCGCCAAGACTTTCTATGATGAAGGCATCAAGTCAGCTTCTGATTTTAAAAACTGGACTGAAAAGGAACTCCTTGCCTTGAAAGGGATCGGCCCAGCTACCATCAAGAAATTAAAAGAAAACGGCATCAAGTTCAAGTAATTTTTCTTGCCCCTTGCATTTCCGTCAAAAACTTGTTAAAATAAAGCCATTAGAGGTGTTTTGGATCCCACATTTTACAGAAAGTGGCGGTGCTGAGAAGTCCACAAATGTGTCAAAACTGGTTGCTGATGGATGAAAATGAAATAAAAGTGTCTTTGTATATCCTTCAAAGACGAGAGTTGCGGGCTCTGCCCGAAATTGGGTGGTACCGCGGATTAATACATTCGTCCCTGTCATGTAGATGGCAGGGGCGATTTTTTGTAGAAAGTGAGGGAGGAAGATGACAAGAGCTGAACTGCCAGAACGAATAGAGACTGACCGACTTGTCTTACGAGTCCGTACAGTAGCTGATGCTGAGGATATTTATGCCTACGCTAGTCTGTCAGAGGTCGCCTACCCAGCAGCATTTCAACCCGTCAAGACCTTGGAAGATGAGATTTATTATCTGGAGCACATTCTTCCCGAACGCAATGAAAAGGACAATCTCCCAGCTGGTTACGGCATTGTGGTCAAAGGAACTGATACAATCATCGGCTCTGTTGATTTTCCTCATCGACACGAAGACGATGTGCTGGAGATTGGCTATACCTTGCACCCAAACTATTGGGGTCTAGGTTATGTTCCAGAGGCGGCACGTGCCTTGATTGACCTAGCTTTTAAAGAACTTGATCTTCACAAGATTGAACTGACTTGCTTTGGGTATAACCTTCAAAGTCAACGAGTTGCAGAGAAACTTGGCTTTACCCTCGAAGCCCGCATCCGGGACAGAACGGATGTTCAAGGAAACCGCTGTGACAGTCTGATATATGGCTTGCTGAGGAGTGAGTGGGAGGTGATTTGATGCATCTTTTCATCATTGGTGCTCCAGCATCAGGAAAAATGACGATAGGTCAAGAACTATCTCGAAAGACAAATGCTACCCTCTTTTATAACCATCAAGCTATAGATTTTGCACTAGAAATCTATCAGGATTTTACAGAGGAAATGTGGGAGTTTGTTCGAGGGATTACCTTTTCATTTCTGGAAACAAGCGCTCGGAATCGTAGGTTGATGATTTTAACAGACGTAATTGATTTTTCAAATCAGTACCAGTTGATGTATTTAAAGCAAATTCAGAATTTATTGGATAACTTTCATCAAGAGATTCTGTTTGTTGAGTTGGAAACAAGTCTTGAAGAGCGTTTACGGCGAAATCGAACGGAGAATCGATTAAAGCATAAACCCTTAAAACGACATATTGAGATATCTGAAAGAGAAATTTTAGAGATCTCTGAAACCCTTCAATTAAATTCTCAAATCCAACCGAATGAGTTGCACCACTACCTTAAAATAAATAATACGAATCTGTCTGCAGAAGAAGTTGCTAAGCAGATTCAAAATAAAATGAAAATAATAGAGAAAGGACACACACATGTCTAAAGAACTTTCACCTAAATACAATCCAGCCGAGGTTGAGGCTGGTCGTTACCAAAAATGGCTTGATGCTGATGTTTTCAAGCCTTCAGGCGATCAAAAGGCTAAGCCATATTCTATCGTTATTCCACCACCAAACGTAACTGGGAAACTTCACCTTGGTCACGCTTGGGATACAACTTTGCAAGATATCATCATCCGTCAAAAACGCATGCAAGGTTTTGATACGCTTTGGCTTCCGGGTATGGACCACGCTGGTATTGCCACTCAGGCTAAGGTTGAGGAGCGCTTGCGCGGTGAGGGCATTAGCCGTTATGACCTTGGTCGTGAAAAATTCCTTGAAAAAGTCTGGGAATGGAAAGACGAATATGCCACTACCATCAAGGAACAATGGGGCAAGATGGGGCTCTCTGTAGACTACTCTCGTGAGCGTTTCACTCTTGATGAAGGTTTGTCAAAAGCCGTTCGCAAGGTCTTTGTCGAACTTTACAAGAAAGGCTGGATCTACCGTGGTGAGTTTATCATCAACTGGGACCCAGCAGCTCGCACAGCCCTTTCTGATATCGAGGTGATTCACAAGGATGTCGAAGGTGCCTTCTACCACATGAATTACATGCTGGAAGACGGTTCACGCGCCCTTGAAGTTGCGACAACTCGTCCTGAGACGATGTTTGGGGACGTTGCCGTTGCCGTCAATCCAGAAGATCCACGCTACAAGGACTTGATTGGAAAAAACGTCATCCTTCCAATCGCTAATAAATTGATCCCAATCGTTGGAGACGAACACGCAGATCCTGAATTTGGTACTGGTGTCGTGAAAATCACGCCTGCCCACGATCCAAACGACTTCTTGGTTGGTCAACGTCACAACTTGCCGCAAGTCAACGTCATGAACGACGACGGAACTATGAATGAGCTTGCCTTCGAGTTTGCAGGTATGGACCGTTTTGAAGCTCGTAAGGCAGTCGTTGCCAAGTTGGAAGAAATTGGTGCCTTCGTTAAAATCGAAAAACGTGTCCACAGTGTTGGTCACTCAGAGCGTACAGGTGTTGTGGTTGAACCACGCTTGTCTACTCAATGGTTCGTTAAGATGGACCAATTGGCTAAGAATGCTATTGCCAACCAAGATACAGAGGACAAGGTAGAATTCTACCCACCTCGTTTCAACGATACCTTCCTTCAATGGATGGAAAATGTTCACGACTGGGTAATCTCTCGTCAGCTCTGGTGGGGTCACCAAATCCCTGCTTGGTACAATGCTGAGGGTGAAATATATGTCGGCGAAGAAGCTCCAGAAGGTGAAGGTTGGACTCAGGACGAAGATGTCTTGGATACGTGGTTCAGTTCGGCTCTTTGGCCATTCTCTACCATGGGCTGGCCGGATGTCGACTCAGAAGACTTCAAACGTTATTATCCAACATCAACTTTGGTGACTGGTTATGATATTATCCCGTTCTGGGTATCTCGAATGATTTTCCAAGGTTTGGAATTTACTGGCAAATCGCCATTCAAAAATGCATTGATTCATGGTCTGATTCGTGACGAGGAAGGCCGTAAGATGTCTAAATCACTGGGCAATGGGATTGATCCGATGGATGTTATTGATAAGTACGGAACAGATAGCCTGCGTTGGTTCCTTTCAAACGGTTCTGCACCAGGTCAAGACGTCCGCTTCTCTTACGAGAAAATGGATGCCTCATGGAACTTCATTAACAAGATCTGGAACATCTCTCGCTACATCCTCATGAACAATGAAGGCTTGACTCTTGACCAAGCAACTGCCAATGTCGCAAAGGTTGTCAATAAGGAAGCTGGAAATGTCACAGACCGCTGGATTCTCCACAACCTCAACGAAACTATCGGCAAAGTCACTGAAAACTTTGATAAGTTTGAGTTTGGTGTAGCTGGACACATCCTCTACAACTTCATCTGGGATGAGTTCGCGGACTGGTACGTTGAGTTGACCAAGGAAGTCCTTTATAGCGAAAATGCAGAAGAGAAAGTCATCACACGTTCTGTTCTCCTTTACACCTTGGACAAGATCCTTCGTCTCCTTCACCCAATCATGCCATTCGTGACAGAGGAAATCTTTGGGCAAATCTCAGAAGGTTCTATCGTTACAGCAGCATACCCAACTGTCAACCCAGCCTTTGAAGATCTTGCTGCCCACACTGGTGTTGAAAGCCTCAAAGACTTGATCCGTGCCGTTCGGAATGCGCGTGCGGAAGTAAACGTAGCACCAAGCAAGCCTATCACGATCCTTGTTAAGACAAGCGATAGCGACTTGGAAGCCTTCTTTAACAGCAATGTCAACTACATCAAACGCTTCACAAATCCAGAACACTTGGAAATTGCTTCAACCATCCCTGCACCTGAACTGGCTATGTCAAGCGTCATCACAGGAGCGGAAATCTACTTGCCACTCGCAGACCTCCTCAATGTCGAAGAAGAACTGGCTCGTCTCGACAAGGAACTGGCTAAATGGCAAAAAGAACTGGACATGGTCGGCAAGAAGCTCTCTAACGAACGCTTCGTAGCCAACGCCAAACCAGAAGTCGTCCAAAAAGAACGCGACAAACAAGCCGACTACCAAGCCAAATACGATGCGACCGTCGCACGTATTGATGAGATGAAGAGGCTGGTGAAATAAGATCTGAATCATAAACCTAAATTTTAATATTTAGGTTTATTTCTCAACATTTGTTGGTAACGCTTTCTTTATGAAAAGGAGAATTTTTATGAGAATTGATAAAATTACTATTGAGGGATATAGACGCTTTAATAAGAGTACAATAAATTTAAATCATGGAAATTTTGCTATTTTAGCAGGAGCTAACAATAGTGGAAAAACTTCGCTTATTCAGCTGTTAGACATTGTTTTCAATAATAAATCAAGAAAGTCAGTGGGTTTTAATGATTTTTCTATCTCATTAAAGTCTTTGTTGGATAAAAAAGTTAAGGAATTAGATCTTTCCTCAGATTTTAATGATGAGAAGTTCATTGAATTTATAAATTATATTAATGAACATATAAAAATAAAACTTCAAATTGTATTGTCCTATGATGTGGAGGAATCCATAGGTCTATTTGCAAACTACCTAATGGATCTAGAAGATGATATGCGGAACTTTTATTTTGAATACAATTATAAACTCAATACAGAGGTAATAAAAGAAGAATTTATTAAACAAGATATCAAATCAGCTACAATACTTCAAGAAATCATAGAACAAAATACAGAAAGTATTTATTTTTATGCTGATAAGGATTTCAATAATAAGAAAATTATTGAATATAAAGATTTTAAAAAATTATTCCATTTTGAATATATATCTGCTGATAGAGAATTAGATGATGAAAATCTTAAAAATAAAAAGATAACTACATCGATTATTTCATCATCTGATTCCACTGACCGTGATTCTATATGGGATAGTAAGTTTGATGAATTAAAAAATAAAATAGCTAATGATTTAGCTGAATCAGAAATTGATTCTAGTATTCAAAAAGAAGCACAACAAGTTTTATCTGACTTAAAAGATAGTCTAGACAATGTATCAAAAAATGAAATTGAAGCTTTGGAAGCGAAATTTCATTTTAACGAAAAGAATTTATTGAACTTGATTAAGGATAGTTTATTAATCAATTATTCACATAGTACTGATGAATTTTTGTTTAGTTTAACTGAAGAATCTCAAGGTCTTGGGGTTAGTAATCTAATTTATATGAGCCTCCAAATTGATAGATTTAGAAGAACAATTCAACCAACTACTGTTAATCTATTTGTTATCGAAGAACCTGAAGCACATATGCATATACAAATGCAGAAAGTGCTAGTTAGTTATATTGAAACTATTTTTAGTAAACAAAAAAATCTACAAGGAATTATTACAACTCATTCAACTGAAATTGTAAAAAATGTAGATGTTAATGATATAAAAGTTATTCGTTCAGAAAATAATTTTATGAATCGTATAGTTGATTTGCATCAATTTATTGTTAATAATGGAGATAAAAAATTTTATGAAACATTTTTTAAATTGAATTTCGCAGATTTAATTTTTTCAGATGCTGTTATCTTTTATGAGGGTGATGCAGAGAGAATGTATTTTGAAAGTTTGATTAATAGGAAACATTCAAAATATATAAATTTAACTCGTCAATATATAAGTTATTGTCAATGTGGTGGAGCTCACGCACATAAATATTTTCCACTATTAAATGAATTGAGAATGACGGCCTGTGTCTTTACTGATATTGATTACGATAAAGAAAGGGAGGAATTAGAGGGAATAGAGAGTGATAAATCTTCTAATACTACTTTAAATTCATTATTACTTGCTGACAATAAAGAAGTTGCCGGTATTTATCAACAACAGAGTCAAGATAGAGAAAAGAATATAGAAATTTTTACCCAAACAGGTAGAGATGGATATGCTAGAACATTAGAAGATGCTTTATTATATAAAATGATTTCTCTAACAGAGGAAATAGAAAGTGTGTTTGAAAAATTTAACAAATCGGAGTGGGACAAATTTAATGAATCTTTTGAATTGACACTACCTAATATTACTTCTGGCAAAGAGTGTAGCATGAAGAGAGAGGAAATATATAATAGATTAGAAATATCAAAAGAAAATAGGAAAATTGACTATCTGAGAGATAACCATACTGAAGAGTATGCTGAGTATGAGGAATTCAAAGAAACATGTGAACCAAAACGTTCAATAAGAGATATTGTTTCAATTATTGATAAAACAAATTTTATGTACTCGATTATTTTTAAAGATAAAGTAATTGAAGTGTTGCCTAATTATATCGAGGAGGGATTAACGTGGCTCAACAACAAAATAATTTCTACAATATAAATGCCCCTGCTGGAAGTGGCAAAACTTACTTTATTAGTAAAACTATTAATGATATTTTAAATAATGAACCATTTGTTAAAATTTTGTGTATTACCTATACTAATAGAGCTTCAGAGGTAATGCAGGAAAGAATTATTTCTCCAAATGTTGAAATATCAACTATTCATAGTTTTTTAAACAATTTTTTAAAGCCGTTCTTTAGTAACGATAAAATTATAAATTTTTATTTTGAAATCTATAAAGAAGAAATTAAAACTACACTTGATAACAGTGGGAAATTAGTTGAACGGTATAAGGAAAGATTTTCAGTAGATGGCGACATTTCTGAAGAAATAATAAAATCAAATTTGAAAATTTATTACAATGAGCGTCAGAGTTCTTTTGTGTTAGATGGAGGTTTATCTCATGACGATTTATTATACTTTTCATTTAAGTTAATAGAAAGATTTCCTAAAATTGGTTTTAAATTGCGTGAAATGTATAATTACATTTTCATAGATGAAGTTCAAGATACAAGTACAGAAGTTTTGAGATTTTTTTATAATTCGGCTAGGAACAGTTTAACAAAAGTATATTTTCTTGGGGATAAAATGCAAGAAATTTATAACAAATATGATGGTTCATTTGAAAGTGAATTTGGTGAATTTGATAGTAGTCTCTCTCAAACCTTTACTACAAATTATCGCTCCTCTAAAGAAATAGTTAATCTGTTAAATCATTTATACTTATCTGTTTCTAGGGTTACACAGAACTCTTATATAGGTGAAAAAGGTCAATTACCTCAATTGGTCTTTACAGATAATATTGAGACGTATTTATCTAATAATAGCGAAGTTTACGAGAAGTTTTATAAACTAAGAACAGTTAATAGAAAGAGATTCGAAAACATTAATAATAGTGGGGAATCTGCGGAAGAAATCTATACAAAATATCAGGAAATATACCCTAATAATGGTCGTATTAGTGTAATGGATGTTCTGGTTAACAGTAGCTATGATGAAAACCCTGATGAGCTAATGTCTTTTCTAAGTTTGTTATTTCAGATATTGAATGAATATCATAATAAAAATTATGGTGAAATGATACGACTCCTAAAAAATAGCAAAAATAACTTATCTTTTGGTAAATCTATTTCAGTTTTTGATAGCAGCATTTTGAAAATTGAATTTCATCAGGATAAGGTAAAACTGAAAGAAAAAATGGATCTCTTTGCTAAGCTATTGGAATCTAAGGAACTTTTAGGAATTGTAATCCAAGAATTGATAGTTAATAAAGTTATTAGTGATGAATTTTATAAATTTATATTTTTATATGCGAAAAACGGAGATTTTCTTTATACTGATTTATTTTGCTCTTCAATTGAATTATTTAAATTGATAGATGAATACAATAGAAACCCTATGGTGTCAACACAACATGGGGTTAAAGGAGAAGGGCATAAAAAGATACTATTTGTTGCAGAAAATTCAAGTACCCCAGGTATAAAGATATATGAATTTCTAAATCTATTTTCAAGTTTTTATACTCAAAATATTGTATTTAATTTCGATAGTTTTCAACAGTTTTATTATGATTTTAATCATGATATTTTATCACTAGAAGAAAAATTAGGAAAAAAAATAAGAAAAATTGATGCAGGTGATAGAGAGCGATACTTTAGTGATTTTCAAGAGATTTTTAATAAGTATCTAGATAATGATTATTTTAAATTTATTTGTTTAAAAGAAAATAAACTTAACTTTCAAAAGAAAACAGCAATAAAGAAGATACAAGAAAATATTTTTAATAATAATTTAGTTAGATCAGTCTTAACAGCTTACAAACTTTTTTATGTTGGGTGTTCTCGAGCAGAGGAAGAATTAGTTGTATTGATTGATGCAAATCAAATTGACAATATGGAAGAATTTAAAAATTGTTTCAACCAAATTGGTTTTCAGATATAGATATATAAAGTCTGAAGACATCCGAAATATGAAATTTGTAATAAGTGCGTAGAAATAAATATTACACTGATTCGGAAAAGCTAGGACTATAGTACAGTTAGTATATTTCCTCAATGTCGAAGAAGAACTGGCTCGTCTCGACAGGGAACTCTCTAAATGGCAAAAAGAATTGGATATGGTCGGCAAGAAGCTCTCTAACGAACGCTTCGTAGCCAACGCCAAACCAGAAGTCGTCCAAAAAGAACGCGACAAACAAGCCGACTACCAAGGCAAGTACGATGCGACAGTCGCACGTATTGATGAGATGAAGAAACTTGTGAAATTGACATAGAAACACGGTGATGAGCCGTGTTTTTTTGGTATAATATCTATAATTACAGTTGACATGCTGTTTCAAAAATGAAAAGGATTATCTTATGTTTTTTTATTTAATTCTATTACTATTCATTTCCATATTATGTTCATTTATAATATATTTTATTCCTTACCACATAATAAAATATTTTCAAAAAAGGAAAGCTATTGTAATAAATAATATTAACAGACTTTTAAATGGCGGAATTGGACAGTTTCCCAGAACAAATTTTGAAAAAATATTATTAAAATATAATGGATTCTCTAATAAATTAAATGATATATATAATTTGTATTTCAAGAAAAATTTGCATCACATAATCAAACTGAGCGTTATTTTTTATTATATTTCATCTGTTTTGATTCAGAAAATATTTCATGTAAAATTTTTAAATTTATCCTTACTATCATTTCTTGACATTTCTTCTTTTGTTGTTGGTGTTTTGGGAATGTATGGCATTTATATTGGTTTTTTACAGTATACTACAGAGAATAATGAACGAGGGAAGTATCTTGGAAAAAATAAAACAAGCTATGTGTTGAAAGATTTTTTCTGGTATCGTTTTAGTCAAAGTAAAGCGTTTATATTTTCATTGCTAGTTCTTACAATAGTCCCAAATGTTATAAAATTATCGCTTCTAACTAATGAAGTGAATCTATATCTAATTTATTTATGGCAAAGTTCACTACTTTTGTTATTAATTGCTTTTGTATTTCTTCTAAAAATGAGTTTATTTTTGATTAGTATTATATCGACAATAAATTCTGGAGTAGACTATAATTTACAAAGTATAATAAGAGAAAGAATACAAGAGGAATATATTCAAAAGTTTTGGATAGAATTTCAAAAAGAATTATATATCAAAAAAATTGATAAAATAGATAGAGAACATACTTTAATTGAATGTTTATTTTATAAATTAAGTTTTTTTAGAAACCATCAATTTATGAGGAAACAATTGCTTTATGATAATTTAGAACCTAGATTCCTATATAATTGGCTAAAGTATGATACAAGGAATTTATCAGAATTTGAAAAGAAAGAATTTATAGAGTTAGTATTTATAGGAATACAAAAAGATGTTGACCAAAAAATAGGTGATAAAAACAAGCAGATAATAAAAAATATTGAGGAATTCTATAGATTTTATAGATTGTTTGCGGAAATGAAATGGAGATTGTTTGTCTCAGATGATGAAATGTATAGAATTACTAGAAAGAATCCATCTAATTTGGATATAATTCTTCCCTTTAAATCATGGTATATTTTATTGAATCATGATATCAAAATATTTAACGAATTGTTCAAAAGTTTTGACAACGAACAGATATATAATTACTATGTAAAACAAATTAAACGACAGCTTTTAGGATATACTTTTAGAAGAAAAAATTCTTTGAAGTTTTCAGATGAAACTGTAGAGAATTTTCTATGGAAAATGATTTTTAGACATCCTCAGCTTGATATGAAAAGAGTATATGACGGGTTAATTTTATCGACGAAAAAAATAATAGATAGTAATAATCTGTATAAAATATCTGTTAAGAAAAATGGAAATTCTAGGGTATTAAAACTATCAAATTTCCAATATGTCAGATTGAAAGAAAATCGAACTAAGGATAATATAAAAAGTTCTGAAAGATTCCGTAATTTTAAGTTTTATGAGAAAGAATTTGAATATTTTAAATGGTATCAGTTCTGGAATCAAAAGAACTTATTTCAAAATAATGTTAATTATAATACAAACATTTTCAGGGGTTCAGAACGAACGTTTAATGAGTATTCAAAAGTGTTATTTGAGTCTTTAGAATATTCTTATGAGCAGTTCAATCAATACCAAAAGAACTGTATATTAAGCATGAATGATGAATATAAACTTTCTTTCATGCTGTACCAGTTGTTTAATGCATATCATACACAGTGGGATGATAATATTCAATTTTATGATAGTGAAATAAAAAACATAATAATGTGTGATAAAGAAAAACAGAACAAAATCTTCAAGAAAGCTAAGATAATAATTTTAAGCAAACCAGATATTACACATCACATTACAGAAAAATTTTTGACTAATTTATGGGACAAACGTAATGAAAAAATTACAAACTTTTTTTGGTTTAATCAATTTGGTACATGGGATCAAATGTCAGAACTAAAAGTTATATATATTCAATGGTTATTGTCAGATAAAAAAGGGGGAGTCTCAAATAGATTTGACTTAGAAAATTTATCATCTAGCGACGAAGAAAAAATGAATAACATTTGTCTAGAGTATTTCTTTCTTGCTGAAAAATTAGATTCAATTTTCAAAAAAGAATCATATTCGTCTAAGAAAACGGATGTACAATTATCAGTCGAATATTTATTGAAAACGAATAAAGTCAAATTATCAAATATAATAGAAAGACTATCAGTATCAAGTTTATTACGTCTAGAGTGGATATTAAGATTTAGTAACCACCATTATAATCAAGATATTAGTTATACTAGTAGAACCATTTTCGATTCCATGATTTCTAATAGTCAATTTTATTGGTCGGGTGGGAAAGGGGTGTTAGAATTTTATATCCTCAAAACTATCGATGATTTTTATCAAGATTTATATTTAGATAGTCAATTTATAGAAGGTCTTAAAGGAGAAATGGTGTCTACTTTGAATTCTCAAAATATGATGATTGATGAGTATGTTGAAGTAATCTCCCAAAAAGTTTCAATCGTAGACAGTGTTTCTAAGTTCCAAAAAAAAGAAATTATTCGTAAATTAAATGATTTGTTATACAATACTGAAACAAAGAGTAATCAGAATAAGCTAGATTATAAGAAACCATACAGATATAGGTAGCGATGCTAAATACCTCATTTTAATTTATATAACAGACAGATAAATTTTCTTCTCTGGAAACAGTAAAATCTAAATTAACAATAGTCATGTAAAGAAATAGTTCAATATTTGATTTGGTTATATCTTCTTGAATGAAAATTATAAGTAAAAGATTTATTCATCCTTATACTGGAAAAATCAATATTTTAGAAATCAGCTTACTACATAACAAACTTAGTCAATTTATGCCCGTATACCCCCCATCAACACCATCGGCTGGGTAACAAAGAAATAAAAAGTCCTGTCACTTTCTCCCATTTAACCTTTGACTATTCCGCAAAATTATCGTACAATAAAGAGTACATGATAAAATGAGGTCAGAGTCTGTCTGCTCTGGCGATAGTAGTAAAAATGAGGAGAAACGCTTTGGAATTAGAAGTATTTGCTGGGCAAGAAAAAAGTGAACTATCTATGATTGAGGTGGCGCGTGCTATCTTGGAACTTCGTGGTCGCGATCATGAGATGCATTTTAGCGATCTTGTAAACGAAATTCAAAACTATCTTGGAACATCAAACAGCGATATCCGCGAAGCCTTGCCTTTGTTCTACACAGAGTTGAACTTTGACGGTAGCTTCATCTCTCTTGGAGACAACAAATGGGGTCTTCGTTCATGGTATGGTGTGGACGAAATCGACGAAGAAATTATCGCTCTTGAAGAAAGTGACGACGATGAAGTAGCACCAAAAGTTAAGAAAAAACGTGTCAATGCCTTCATGGATGGTGATTCAGATGCCATTGACTACAATGCAGATGATCCAGAAGACGAAGACGCATACGAAGCCGACCCAGCTCTTTCATACGATGATGAAAATCCAGATGATGAGAAAAATGAAGTGGAAGCTTATGATGCGGAAATCAACGAAATCGCCCCTGATGACTTGGGTGAAGACGTGGATCTCAACGAAGAAGACGACGAGTTTTCTGACGATGATGCTGAAACGAGTGAAGAAGAGTAAAAGACTTCACAGAGGAGATCAACTGTTCTCCTTTTTTCCTGTTTTACCAATTCGGGTTGACAAATGTTCTGCTTTAAGGTATCATATTGTTCGGGCACCTCTTTTAGAGGTCGGGGCTCCCTAGTTATTAGGGAGCTATTTTTGTTTTTCAGGAAGTTTTCTTGAAAAGTCGTTATTCATAAGGGTCTTGTTTTCTATGTCCCCTCGTAGTTAACAAGGCCTTGAGCATTTTAGAAAGAGGAATCTATGTCTACGAAATATATTTTTGTAACTGGTGGTGTGGTATCGTCTATTGGGAAAGGGATTGTCGCAGCAAGTCTGGGTCGTCTCTTGAAAAATCGTGGTCTAAAAGTAACCATTCAAAAGTTTGACCCTTATATCAATATCGATCCGGGAACCATGAGTCCATACCAGCACGGGGAAGTCTTTGTGACAGATGATGGGGCTGAGACAGATTTGGACTTGGGTCACTATGAACGTTTCATCGATATCAATCTCAACAAATATTCCAACGTGACAACTGGTAAAATCTACAGTGAAGTTCTTCGTAAAGAACGCCGTGGCGAGTACCTTGGCGCAACTGTTCAAGTCATTCCTCATATCACAGATGCTTTGAAAGAAAAAATCAAGCGTGCTGCTCTAACGACCGACTCGGATGTCATTATCACAGAGGTTGGTGGAACCGTTGGAGATATCGAATCCTTGCCATTTTTAGAGGCCCTTCGTCAGATGAAGGCAGATGTGGGTGCAGATAACGTCATGTACATCCATACAACCTTGCTTCCTTATCTCAAGGCTGCTGGTGAGATGAAGACCAAGCCAACTCAGCATTCTGTAAAAGAATTGCGTGGTTTGGGAATCCAGCCAAATATGTTAGTCATTCGTACAGAGAAACCAGCTGGTCAGGGAATTAAAAACAAACTAGCTCAGTTCTGTGACGTAGCACCAGAAGCCGTTATCGAGTCTTTGGATGTCGAACACCTTTACCAAATTCCACTGAACTTGCAGGAACAAGGCATGGACCAAATTGTCTGTGACCATTTGAAACTAGATGCACCAGAAGCGGATATGACAGAGTGGTCAGCTATGGTGGATAAGGTCATGAACCTCAAGAAACAGGTCAAAATTTCCCTTGTTGGTAAGTATGTGGAGTTGCAAGATGCCTACATCTCTGTAGTTGAAGCCTTGAAACACTCTGGTTATGCCAACGACGCAGAAGTGAAGATTAATTGGATCAATGCCAATGATGTGACAGCTGAGAATGTAGCAGAACTCTTGTCGGATGCGGACGGAATCATCGTGCCAGGTGGTTTTGGTCAACGTGGTACGGAAGGGAAAATCCAAGCCATCCGTTATGCGCGTGAGAATGATGTCCCAATGTTGGGTGTCTGCTTGGGAATGCAGTTGACTTGTATCGAGTTTGCTCGTCACGTTTTAGGACTTGAAGGTGCCAATTCTGCAGAACTTGCACCAGAAACAAAATACCCTATCATTGATATCATGCGTGATCAGATTGATGTTGAGGATATGGGTGGGACCCTTCGTTTGGGACTTTATCCATCTAAGTTGAAACGTGGCTCTAAGGCGGCTGCAGCTTATCACAATCAAGAAGTGGTGCAACGTCGTCACCGTCACCGTTATGAGTTTAACAACGCCTTTCGTGAACAGTTTGAGGCGGCAGGTTTTGTCTTTTCAGGAGTTTCACCTGATAATCGTTTGGTAGAAATAGTGGAAATTCCTGAAAATAAATTCTTCGTGGCGTGTCAGTATCACCCTGAACTTTCCAGCCGTCCAAACCGTCCAGAGGAACTCTACACTGCCTTTGTCACTGCAGCGGTTGAAAATAGTAACTAGTTTTCTTCTGATCTCTGAGAGCAATCTCAGAGATTTTTTAATCCATTCAGGAAAATCTTGGTAACTCAGGCGCTTGGCAATAAGAATTAGACTCACTGAGGGAAGAGATTTTCCTTGCTAGTATACGGCTTCCCTATTTGTCCTAGAGCCCTTTTTGTGTTACAATGAATGGTATGAAAGCTAAGAAATTATGGATGACTGGCTTGACTGTGGCTGGTCTAAGTGCCCTTGCTTTGGGTACCAAAAAAGCAGCAGATAACCACAAACTCATGAAGACTCAGGAAGAGTTGACAGCTATCGTGCGCGAACTTTTCTCAGATATGGGTGAGATTGCGACTCTCTATGTTCAAGTCTACGAGAGTAGCCTAGAGCGACTGGTCGGAGGAGTCATTTTTGAGGATGGTCGTCATTACACCTTTGTCTATGAAAATGAAGATCTGGTCTATGAGGAGGAAGTCCTATGATACAACCTGCAAGTTTAGAAGAATTGGCATCTTTAGTAGAAAAAGATGGCAAGAAAGTCTTCCTTTTTGTGGCAGACTGGTGTGGCGATTGTCGTTATATCTATCCAGCCTTGCCAGAGATCGAGGAGACTAATCCAGAGTTCACCTTTATTCGAGTGGACCGGGACCAGTATCTGGATCTGGCCAAACTCTGGGATGTTTACGGGATTCCTAGCCTTGTTGTGCTAGAAAAGGACAAGGAAATCGGCCGATTTGTCAATCGTGACCGTAAAAGCAAGCAACAAATTAACGACTTTTTAGCAGGACTGAAATAGGAGAAAAAGGAAAGAATGATTTTTACATATAATAAAGAGCATGTTGGCGATGTCCTTATGATCATCGTGAAAAATAGCGGAGATGCCAAGTTGGATGTGGAGCGCAAAGGTAAGGTAGCCCGTGTTTTCCTCAAAGAAAATGGAGAAACAGCAGCTTGGAATATTTTCGAAGTTTCAAGTTTGTTTGAAATTGCAGAGCGCGGTCAAGTCTTTTTGACAGATGAGCAAGTAGCACGTTTGAACCAAGAATTGCGAGCGGAAGGCTTTGCAGAAGAGATTGTCAATGACAAAGAACCTAAGTTTGTTGTTGGTAAAATTGTCGAGATGGTAGCCCATCCAGATAGTGACCACCTCAACATCTGCCAAGTTGCAGTCGCAAGTGATAAGACAGTGCAAATCGTTGCAGGGGCTCCCAATGCGCGTGTTGGGTTGAAAACCATTGTGGCTCTCCCTGTAGCGATGATGCCAAAAGGCAATCTCATTTTCCCAGGCGAACTTCGTGGTGAAAAGAGTTTTGGCATGATGTGCAGCCCTCGTGAACTTGCCTTGCCAAATGCTCCGCAAAAACGTGGGGTTATTGAATTATCAGAAGACCAAGTTGTCGGAACTCCATTTGACCCAGCCAAACACTGGACGGCCTAGGAAATTGTCGGTATTTGATAGACCAGATAGAGGGGGGTAAGATGGCGAAAAATGTAGTGATTACAGGAGCGACCTCTGGAATTGGTGAAGCGATTGCGCGTGCTTATCTGGAGCAGGGAGAGAATGTCGTTCTAACAGGGCGACGGACAGACAGACTAGAGGCCTTCAAGTCAGAGTTTGCAGAAACTTTTCCAAATCAAACCGTTTGGACCTTTCCACTGGATGTGACGGATATGGCTATGGTAAAGACTGTCTGCTCCGATATTTTGGAAACGATAGGGCAGATTGATATCTTGGTCAATAACGCTGGACTAGCTCTTGGCTTGGCTCCCTATCAGGATTATGAAGAGCTGGATATGCTGACCATGTTAGATACCAATGTCAAGGGGTTGATGGCAGTCACTCGCTGTTTCTTGCCAGCAATGGTAAAAGCCAATCAGGGACATATTATCAACATGGGATCAACCGCAGGAATCTATGCCTATGCTGGGGCAGCTGTTTACTCAGCCACCAAGGCGGCAGTTAAGACTTTTTCAGATGGACTGCGAATTGATACCATCGCAACGGATATCAAGGTGACCACCATTCAGCCTGGAATTGTCGAAACAGATTTTTCTGCGGTACGTTTCCACGGTGACAAAGAGCGTGCTGCCACCGTCTATCAGGGAATTGAGGCCTTGCAAGCTCAGGATATTGCAGATACAGTGGTCTATGTGACCAGTCAGCCTCGTCGTGTGCAGATTACAGATATGACTATTATGGCCAATCAACAGGCGACAGGTTTCATGGTGCATAAAAAATTTTCTCGAAAAGTTACAAATTTTTGTAACTTTTTTTGATTCCTTACGAATAGATAAGTAGGAGGAAGAAAATATGTATAATAAAGTTATTCTTATCGGACGCTTGACGTCTACACCAGAATTGCACAAAACCAACAATGACAAGTCAGTAGCGCGAGCAACTATCGCTGTGAACCGTCGTTACAAAGACCAAAATGGGGAACGTGAAGCTGATTTTGTCAATTTGGTTCTTTGGGGAAAATTGGCTGAAACCTTGGCAAGTTACGCGACCAAAGGAAGCCTCATTTCAGTAGATGGGGAACTTCGTACCCGTCGTTTTGAGAAAAATGGCCAGATGAACTATGTGACCGAAGTCCTTGTCACAGGATTCCAACTCTTGGAAAGCCGTGCCCAACGTGCCATGCGTGAAAATAATGCAGGACAGGATTTGGCAGACTTGGTTTTGGAAGAGGAAGAATTGCCATTTTAATACTCTTCGAAAATCTCTTCAAACCACGTCAGCTGGTATAGGTAACTGACTTCGTCAGTCTTATCTACAACCTCAAAACACTGTTTTGAGCAACCTGCGGCTAGCTTCCTAGTTTGCTCTTTGATTTTCATTGAGTAGAAACATTGAAAAGTCTGAGTTGGTCTCAGGCTTTTTATCTTGAGAAAGTCAGACTTTTTTCTTGACTATTTCTGACCAAGTGATACAATAGAACTATGAATTGGCACTCGGTTACAAAGAGTGCTAATAATATGTAGTTCATCATGGAGGAAAACAGATGTTGAAACCATTAGGAGACCGTGTGGTCTTGAAAATCGAAGAAAAAGAACAAACTGTTGGAGGCTTTGTCCTTGCAGGCTCAGCCCAAGAAAAAACAAAAACAGCCCAAGTTGTAGCTACTGGACAAGGTGTTCGTACCTTGAACGGTGACTTAGTTGCTCCAAGCGTTAAGCCTGGAGACCGTGTCTTAGTTGAAGCCCACGCTGGTATTGATGTCAAAGATGGCGATGAAAAGTATATCATCGTAGGAGAAGCTAACATCTTGGCAATCATTGAAGAATAGAAGGAGAAAGTAAGTATGTCAAAAGAAATTAAATTTTCATCTGATGCTCGTTCAGCTATGGTCCGTGGTGTCGATATCCTTGCAGACACTGTTAAAGTAACCTTGGGACCAAAAGGTCGTAACGTTGTGTTGGAAAAATCATTCGGTTCACCACTCATCACCAATGACGGTGTGACCATTGCCAAAGAAATTGAATTAGAAGACCATTTTGAAAATATGGGTGCTAAATTGGTATCAGAAGTCGCTTCGAAAACCAATGATATCGCAGGTGATGGAACCACAACTGCGACTGTCTTGACCCAAGCCATCGTCCGTGAAGGAATCAAAAACGTCACAGCAGGTGCCAACCCAATCGGTATCCGTCGAGGGATTGAAGCAGCGGTTGCCGCAGCTGTAGAAGCCTTAAAAAACAATGCCATCCCTGTTGCCAATAAAGAAGCTATTGCTCAGGTTGCTGCCGTATCTTCTCGTTCTGAAAAAGTCGGCGAATACATCTCTGAAGCCATGGAAAAAGTTGGTAAAGACGGTGTCATCACTATTGAAGAATCACGTGGTATGGAAACAGAGCTTGAAGTCGTGGAAGGAATGCAGTTTGACCGCGGTTACCTTTCACAGTACATGGTGACAGATAGCGAAAAAATGGTGGCAGATCTTGAAAATCCATACATTTTGATTACTGACAAGAAGATTTCCAATATCCAAGAAATCTTGCCACTTCTAGAAAGCATTCTCCAAAGCAATCGTCCACTCTTGATTATTGCGGATGATGTAGATGGTGAAGCACTTCCGACTCTTGTATTGAACAAGATTCGTGGAACCTTCAACGTAGTAGCAGTTAAGGCACCTGGTTTTGGTGACCGTCGTAAGGCTATGTTGGAAGATATCGCTATCTTGACAGGTGGAACAGTTATCACAGAAGATCTTGGTCTTGAGTTGAAAGATGCGACTATTGAGGCGCTTGGTCAAGCAGCGAGAGTAACTGTGGACAAAGATAGCACTGTTATCGTAGAAGGTGCTGGGAATCCTGAAGCTATTTCTCACCGTGTTGCGGTTATCAAGTCTCAAATCGAAACTACAACTTCTGAATTTGATCGTGAAAAATTGCAAGAACGCTTGGCAAAATTGTCAGGTGGTGTCGCAGTCATCAAGGTCGGTGCTGCAACTGAAACTGAGTTGAAAGAAATGAAACTCCGCATTGAAGATGCCCTCAACGCTACTCGTGCAGCGGTTGAAGAAGGAATTGTTGCTGGTGGAGGAACTGCCCTTGCCAATGTGATTCCAGCTGTTGCTGCCTTGGAATTGACAGGTGATGAAGCAACAGGACGTAGTATTGTTCTCCGTGCCTTGGAAGAGCCTGTTCGTCAAATCGCCCACAATGCAGGATTTGAAGGGTCTATCGTTATCGATCGCTTGAAGAATGCTGAGCTTGGTACAGGCTTCAATGCAGCAACTGGTGAGTGGGTTAATATGATTGATCAAGGAATCATCGACCCAGTTAAGGTTAGTCGTTCTGCCCTTCAAAATGCAGCATCTGTAGCCAGCTTGATCTTGACAACAGAAGCAGTTGTAGCCAATAAACCAGAACCAGTAACCCCAGCTCCAGCCATGGATCCAAGCATGATGGGTGGAATGATGTAAGCTGTTTATACTAAGCAATTCATAAAAAACACAAAAGGAGGGAATGAGCATCCCTCCTTTTATCGCTTCCTTTTTATAAAATAGATTTGAGCTGATTTGTGATATATGGTAAAATAACTAATAGTAAAAGGAGAAGAACATGATTGATGTAGAAGAAATTCTGAGCAAGATGAATCCCAATCAGAAGATTAATTATGACCGTGTCATGCAGAAAATGGTTCAGGTTTGGGAAAAGAATGAGGAACGCCCAACTATTCTCATGCATGTTTGCTGTGCTCCTTGTAGTACCTACACTCTCGAGTACCTGACCAAGTACGCTGATGTGACCATCTATTTTGCCAATTCCAATATCCATCCCAAGGCAGAATACCACAAGCGGGCCTACGTTACAAAAAAATTTGTCAGTGATTTCAATGAGCGAACAGGCAATACGGTTCAGTATCTTGAAGCTCCCTACGAACCCAATGAATACCGGAAGTTAGTCAGAGGACTGGAAGAAGAACCCGAAGGTGGCGATCGTTGCAAGGTTTGTTTTGACTACCGTTTGGACAAAACAGCGCAAGTGGCTATGGATTTGGGCTTTGACTACTTTGGATCAGCCTTGACCATCAGTCCCCATAAGAATTCTCAAACTATCAACAGCATCGGAATTGATGTGCAAAAGATTTATACCACCCACTATCTCCCAAGTGATTTCAAGAAAAATCAAGGCTACAAGCGTTCGGTGGAGATGTGCGAGGAGTATGATATCTATCGTCAATGTTATTGTGGGTGCGTCTATGCGGCTCAAGCCCAGAACATTGACCTGGTTCAGGTTAAGAAGGATGCCACGGCTTTCTTGTTGGATAAGGATGTTGAAAAAGACTATTCCCACATCAAGTTTACTGTTACTAAATTAGATATATAGCAATCAACCCAGCTGTAAAGCTGGGTTTTTCAAATAAAAAACCAGGGTTTTCACCCCGGTTTGACAACTTTACCGATTCTTTAGTTCTATGTAGCGTTTGTACCAAATGTTGACATAGGCCTCTGAGAAAGGACCGCGTCCATTGTTAATCCAATCAACAAGGATTTTAACATGCTCTTTCAAAATATAGTCTAAATCATCAGAATACTTCATTTTGCGTTTATGGCGCTCATACTCTTCAACGTCCAAGAGACGCTTTTCACCATCAGTGAAGACCTTGACATCCAAATCATAATCAATGTATTTCAGGGCTTCCTCATCTAAATAGTAGGGGCTAGCCATATTGCAATAGTAGGAAATTCCATTATCGCGAATCATAGCAATGATATTAAACCAATATTTTTTGTGAAAGTAAACAATAGCCGGTTCTCGAGTCACCCAACGACGACCGTCACTTTCGGTAACAAGTGTGTGGTCGTTGACGCCGATAATGGCGTTCTCTGTTGTTTTTAGTACCATGGTGTCCCTCCAAGTACGGTGAAGACTCCCATCATGCTTATAACTTTGAATTGTAATAAAGTCGCCTTCTTTTGGAAGTTTCATAACTAACCAACTTTCTACAATTTATAAGTTTATCGTCTACTATTATATCATAAATTGATCTAATTTTTTTGAATTTTACATGAAAATGTTAAAGATAATCTCTGAGAGCGCTTGCTATATCCGAAAAATCATAGCCTTTTCTAGCTAAAACTTGAGTCAATCGTTGCTTTAGTTCGTAACCTTCATATTTGCGAGCGTATTTAGTATATTGTTTGTCTAACTCTTTGAAAATGAGTTCTTGAGTCGTTTCTTGGTCGACTTGACTGTCCAAGTCATCAAAGGCATTTTTAGCATCAGAATAGGAGAAGCCTTTGTTCGTCAAGCTTTGAATAATCTTATCCTGCAAGGCACGAGCAGGAAGCTTTCCGGTGTGTTTTTTAAGCAATTTCTCAGCTACACGTTGAGCAACTTCTGTATAGTCAAAATCCTTTAGAACACCTTCAATAGTTGATTTGGCAATCCCTTTTTGAGACAGTTTTTGAGCCAGCACATAAGGTCCCTTATCTCCAGAAAGTTGGTTGGCATTGATGATGGCATAAGCATACTGATGATCATTAACCCAGTTATCTTCTTTAAGGTTAGCGATAACTTGACTAGCGATTTTATCATCAATATCATATTTTTTCAGATACTCTCTCACTTCTTTTTCAGTGCGTGCCTTAAAGGACAGATAGTAGAGGGCTAGATTCTTTCCGTAAGAGAACTGAGCATAGTCTTGAATCTCGGTAAGTTCCTCTTTACTAATGACCTTATCTCTAGACAGCATAAAACGGACAATGGTATCCTCCGTGATATAACAGGTTTGTTGATGATCTAGCTCCATCAAGTAGAGGCGTTTTTTCTTTTCAAGTTTTGTGATTTTCATAGTTCTATTATACCCTAAAATGTGATAAGATAGGGGTATGAATCTGAAAGTCAAACAAAAAATACCTTTAAAAATCAAGCGTATGGGCATTAATGGTGAGGGAATCGGTTTCTACCAGAAAACCCTCGTTTTTGTGCCAGGCGCCCTCAAAGGAGAAGACATCTATTGTCAGATTACTTCTATTAAACGTAACTTTGTCGAAGCCAAATTGCTAAAGGTTAATAAGAAGTCTAAATTTCGAGTCGTACCAGCTTGTACGATTTATAATGAATGTGGTGGTTGCCAAATCATGCACCTCCACTATGATAAGCAGCTAGAGTTCAAAACGAATCTGCTCTACCAAGCTCTGAAAAAATTTGCCCCTGCAGGATATGAAAACTATGAAATTCGTCCAACTATTGGAATGCAGGAACCAAAGTACTACCGTGCTAAGCTTCAATTCCAGACTCGGAAATTTAAAAATCAGGTCAAAGCAGGTTTGTATGCGCAAAACTCTCATTATCTCGTAGAGTTGAAAGACTGTTTGGTGCAAGATAAGGAAACCCAAGTGATTGCGAATCGCCTAGCTGAACTTCTTACTTACCACCAAATCCCCATCACCGATGAGAGAAAAACGCTAGGCGTTCGCACCATCATGGTACGCAGAGCAAGAAAAACGGGGCAAGTTCAGATTATCATTGTCACAAATCGCCAGCTTAATTTAAATCAACTGGTCAAAGACTTAGTCAATGATTTTCCAGAAGTTGTCACGGTTGCTGTCAATACAAATACAGCAAAAACAAGTGAAATCTATGGTGAAAAGACGGAAATTATCTGGGGCCAAGAGAGCATTCAAGAAGGAGTACTCGACTATGAGTTTTCTCTCTCGCCCCGAGCTTTTTATCAACTTAATCCGGAGCAGACAGAAATTCTCTATAGTGAAGCAATTAAGGCTCTGGATGTCAGCAAAGAAGACCATCTAATCGATGCTTATTGTGGTGTTGGGACGATCGGATTTGCCTTCGCAAAGAAGGTCAAGAGTCTCAGAGGAATGGATATTATTCCAGAAGCCATTGAAGATGCTAAGCGAAATGCTAAAAAAATGGGATTTGACAATACCCATTACGAAGCGGGAACAGCAGAAGAGATTATTCCACGCTGGTATCAAGATGGCTACCGAGCAGATGCCTTGATAGTCGATCCTCCTCGTACAGGCTTAGATGATAAGCTGTTGGATACCATTCTGAGCTATGTTCCAGAAAAAATGGTCTATGTATCCTGCAATGTTTCGACCTTGGCACGAGATTTGGTTAAACTAGTAAAAGTCTATGATCTCCAGTATATCCAGTCGGTCGATATGTTTCCCCACACTGCACGGACAGAAGCAGTTGTTAAGTTAGTGAAGAAAATAAAAAATCAACTTCATTGAAAAAAGTTCTTGACAAAGGAGGAAAAGTAGGTATAATAGAAAGAGTTGAAAAGCTCAAGGTCCGTTGGTCAAGGGGTTAAGACACCGCCTTTTCACGGCGGTAACACGGGTTCGAATCCCGTACGGACTATGTGTATATCACGGTAAAAAAACTT
>NZ_LNVF01000013.1:0-36035 GCF_002093545.1 Streptococcus oralis subsp. tigurinus | reverse complement strand
TCAAGTAGCGTATCTAAAACTCTCATCTAAAGAATACAATAAAACCGCGGGGTATTGCCTGCGGTTTTGTGTAATCTATTTTAAAAGTTTTCCTTTCGTTTTATTTTGTAGTGATTAAGCCATCAGGCAATACAGTAAGCGCTGGTTTATCTGAACGACTGCCATCCTCATTGACATAGTACCAGCCACCTTCGACTTTAACAAGTTCTTCTGAAGACATTGCTCCGTTTTCTTCTTTGAGATGGTATAGTTTGTCCTTGTATTGAACCCAACCAGTTACCATCGCTCCTGAAGAATCAAGATAGTACCATTTGCCATTCACAAACACCCAACCAATGGCCATTGCGCCATTTTCTTTAAGGTAGTACCACTTATCATTTTCTTTAAACCATTGACTAGTTAAACAATATCCTTTAGCATCAAAGTAGTACCACACACCGCCGATTTTTTCCCATTCTTCTTTTGGATAAGATCCATCATGGTGTTCCCACCACCAACCAGTGTCATTTCTTTTCCATTTTGGCTCGGCTTCTTCGTCATCTAGCAAAACAATGTTCTTGTCGTACGGATTTGAAGAGTATTGCCACCATCGGATGCCGTCCAAGCTTGGAAAATACTCAAAATCAGCATTTCCATCATTTAGCCCATACCCGGCAATCCAAAGGCTGTTTGGGAATTTCGCAAGAATCTGCTCATAATAAATATTATTGAGCGTGAATGGCTTGTAGCTATAATAGATTGGCTCATAGCCATTTTCTTTGAGAATTTCCATAAAGCGAATACAAGCATCTGTATTTGCTTGTTTATCTCCGCTAGCGTGATCTTCGTAGTCAAGGCACAAGTATTTTACTTTTTGGGGCACATTATCAAGGAAGTAGCGTGCCTCTCGCTCAGCTTCTTCAATGTCACCACCAAACCAAGCAAAATGATAGAAGCCAATCGGATTGGATTGCTCCACTTGAGCAGACAAGCAAGGGTTTAGATAATTTGTACTTTCAGAAACTTTGATAATAGTATTCTGTGTACCCATGTCAGCCAAAATACCTGTAATATCGTATCCATTGTGGCTAGATACGTCGATGAATAAGTCGTTTTTCTTCATTGTTTTCTCCTAATCTTCGCTTGGTTCTTGATAGTCAAGAGCACGTTTGCTATCAGAGATTCCTGCAGTTGTTGGGTCTGGAATGATGTTTAAGATATTTACAATCGTCAATCCAACAAGATAAGGGTTTGCAAAAAATTTACCAAGCAAGTCTAAAATGACTCCCCAGCTAACCAAATCTTCTAGTTTTAGATTGAAATAGGCCAGAATTGGCAAAGCTAAAGCGAATGCCACTCGCAATAAGAATGTTTTATTTTTTAAGTTAAAACGTACTTTCCAGTTAATCATGTTTATTCTCCTTTTTTTGTATCGTCATCTTTTTCAAGTAATCGCTGAAATACTTTTACAATCGGCTGAAAAAGAGTAACGTTTCCTTTTAATTTGCGGTAATTTTCAATGAGAGATTGAAAAGTGAATACAATATATCCAAGATAGATTGAATACAAGAAAGCAAACCCTGACTTTTCGGGCAACAAAACAGACATAGGGATGAGGATCATTAGCAAGAGGACTCCTAAAATTTTACGAAGAAGCCCATTGATTCCGATTTTGCTCTTATACTCGATGTCAGGGTTTGCGATAGCAGCAATCGTCCCAGTCAAAAAATCAATGATTTCCATCGAGACAATCAGTGTTAGAGCGTACAAGACTAAACCATCTTCAGTCTGTACGACACTTCTTAAAAAATTGAAAAATTCGATTTGCATATAACCTCCTTTATCTACACTTCTTTCAGATTAAATTTCAAGCCACGGAATTTACTAGCAACTCCAGGGCGATTCTTAGCTATGATTCGATAAAATCCGACATCGAGCACCGCTCCGTCTGATAACGCCTGTCCGTTCGATGTCACAATCACGTTGTCTCCAAAATAGCGGACAATTGACGGACGTTCAATATAAACCGAAACCTCAAACATTGTCTTTGTTTGAGTAGAATTTAGTTGACCTTCTAAATCGAAACCGTCAGTTCTAGTAATCCACTTCACATCTTTTTGCTCATCATTTTGATAATCTGAGTAAACCAAATCCGAACTCACTTTATTAGAAGCATAACCAATACGTACATCATCTTTGATGATTACTGTTTGTGCAATTAGCTTACTAGCAAGAAATTCAGCACCTTTCTGGTGTCCTAAATCAGCAAAATGACACATGTCTGGAATGAGAAGTCTTGTATCATACTCCGAATTGCTTAAGATGTTTTGTGTTCCACGATTATAATCGATAAACGGAATGCCAAATTCCTTCGCGATCTCTCTTTTTACGTTATCTGCAATGGCATTGATTTTATTCCCAAAACGATTGAAATTCTCAAACTCCGCTTGCGTGCTCATTAATAGTGGTTTAATACCTTTTGAAAGCAATTTATTGATAACATTAATATAATCTTGTTTAAATGCTTTGACTTTAGCATCGTTATAAACCAGGTCATTGATTCCCATCGTAATAAATGCATAGTCAATTTTTTCGGGGATTGGCTTAAGAACCTCATTCAAATTTTGATTTAGCCAAGCGATTGTTTTCCCTGAAAAACCTCTATTGTAAAATTTGTGATTGAAATTGTACCCTTTTTGCTGATTCACGATACCATTTAAAATTTGAGTATAAGTTTTAGGTTTGTCCATTAAACTTTCTAGCTCATTACCACTATAATTTGAGGTTCGATAACCATCTGTGGTGCTGTCTCCTAACGTGACGACGGTAGTTTTTTTCGTTTGCAAATCAACAATTAATTCTTCTAATTCCCAAGAATTTAAATTCTCTAACTCACCTAATCTTTTAATGAAATAAGGATTTGAATAATGCGTTAGTTTATTAAGGTAAATGGAAGCAATTAGCAATTTTGTATTTTCAGCTGTAAAAGTCTCAGCATTTCTACGTAATGAACTGCGAACTAATTTAAATTTATTGTCTAACAAATCGAATACCAAATGATGTAGAAAACCACCCGAAAAAACAAGATCTTCTTGGTCGTAACAAGTGAAGTAACTTGTTCCTTTAGAGACAATGATTTCGTTCTTTTCTCCCAAACCTTTAAAAGAAAATGTTTGACTACGATTATCGTAAGTAATATTCCCTTGAACAACTGAGCCAATATTGGTATCCTGAGTTAGTTCTCTGTAACCAATTGTTTTTATAAATTGGGAATATGTCGGATAATGCAAAGCATTTTTGTACATGACAGCCAAAATTACTTGTGTTGAGGTTATTTTTGATATGTCGCTTAATGTTATTACAGAAAGATTTTTATTTTGGAAATCATAAACAACGTATTCGGACAATCCAGATGGATTATACATAATTGTGATATCTTTTTCGGGTGCATAATTTTTATTTCCAAAAGTGAACCAAGTATCTTTTTTTATTGATACCGTTTGGTTGTCTCTATCAATTGTCAGTAACCCATCAAAAATAACTCCTAATTGATTAGGAACCCCATCAAGCGGAGACTGATAAGCCCCACCATCAACCCAATTCGAGCCATTCCAGTAATTCCAGTGTCCGTTATTTGTTGTGATGTAAATACCTTTAGCTCCAGATGGCAGCGCACTTCTCAAAGCCCCAATATCGTTATATGTGCCTTTGGGTGAGCCATCCAAGATGTTATTTAACATACTTTCAACCTGACCATCATCAGCTTTTGACTCAAGTAATTTAACAATTGAATTCAAACGATCAGCTAACTGAGTAAATTTACCTCTTGCTAGCGAGACCTCCAAATTAGCATTTCCTGATTGTGCCGCATCATAGTAAATTCTTTTTAGAGCACTGGCTATCGCATACCGAACATCTTTACCATATTTTTTTTGTAAAATAGCTTCAATCGCTTCATCGATTTGATACAATTTTGTGTAATCCATTGCTTTATCGTCATTGTAAAAACGTGCATCACCTCTTGCCTCAATGTTATTAGTCATTCGGTGCCTCCTTTAATTTTTTAAGTTTTGTCTGTGTTTCATGAATCTTGGTTTCATGCAGTTCTTTCTTTTCTTGAGCTACTTTTACTTGAATTGTCAAAGTCGCAATCAAGTCAGCATCCTTTTTATCATCCAGTTTCTTAATCTCACTATTAAGCGTCGCTATCTCTTGAGCTATACTTTCTAACTGTACTTGATATTGTGACAGTTCACTTTCCAACAATGAAATATTACTTGCTTTAGTTATCTGTTCCTCAAGTTGTCTTTGTTTGGCCACATTATCTGCTGCAACTTTCTCCATTGACTTTTGAGCCTCCTGTTGTTGTAGTTGAAACATTGATAAACTCTGATTACTCGAACCAACGGTAAGTGATACTGATTGAGGTTTAGTAATATTTATTGTTTTCTCAATGATTTGCAACTCCTCGATATTAGACATAGGAGCATTGATGATTTGATGGGTATTCCCTACTTTAAACTTGATATAGTTCGCATCAATTAAGCACCGCTCAACAACCTCTACTTTCCAACTGGCTAGGATTGATTTGAGATTATCTATGTACTGTTGCCCGCGTTTCTTTAAGATATCAGGGCTATAAATATCTGACCATGTAACTGATTTTGTGATCAAGCCAAATTGCTTAATCAACTCCTCGTTTTCCAGCCAATATTTACCACCATTGACAGATTTGATAGTAACTTGTTCACGTATAATATCTGCGCTAGCTGTTTCCGAAGTCGTACCATTATCCAAATCTGCTCCTACTGGGACAATCCTAGTCAATAGACCATCAAAAGATAAATCTCTGGTAGCCGTCTTAATATTTGAGCCTAGCATAATTGGTGAGCCATTGATTTTATCTCCAATTTGTTTTAAATAATCAATGTACATACCATCTGTTTCATGCCTTAGTACCAAATATCCGTTTGTTTTTCCAATCAATTTATCCTTGATGGTGTCCCAACTAGTATCATAGCCAGTATACCTAAATGGCGTATCAGATGGAGCTGGTACATTGACTACACCAATCTTGAAGCGCTTGTGTGGCTCGACTTGAGAATTATGGCGGTTAATAATACGAGTTAGATAGTCCTCAAGCCCTCTGTTTGGCACTTTTTCAAAGTCCTGGCAACTATCATGTAAATATGCTAGCATATCCTCGCAAATGATTTCTTGAGCAAAACCATCAGATGCCATAGACATTGACACCGATAAGACCCTGCCATAAAATTCCACCTCGTCATCAAATAAATTCACAATCTTTACAATGCCCTTGATAGGCTTTATTTTTTTGTATAGATTGTGATTCATTCCAATAACTAGACGGCACTCATTGATACCATTTACAATTTGCTTGATACTACCTGAGCTTAACCTATATTCTCTACGGGAAACTGTCGGTTCATGCAATACTTTTTGCTTACTAGTATCACCAATATCTTCTGCCTTATCCCAGTATAGAGCAAGATAGCCGGGATTTTTTACTGTATTCACACCCATTATCCCAACACCTCCCTAGAAAACCGAAAAGAAACATCTGCACTACCTGTGATTGTGAACAATGCAAGTTGTTTAGGCGGTATCTTTAACAGTACATTTTCTTGCTCCCCTTTACTAAATTGATAAGCTGATCCATTATGCTCAATAACGATATTAGAACTACTGATAACTTTTGGGATGATAGTTGTATCTCCAGGATTGTAAATTGGTACTACTTGCTTACTTTTTATTGTCCATTTTGTCCAGTTAGCAACACCATACTCAAAACTAAAATCATCCCAAATATCATCAAAGAAATCATCAAGAGCTATAAGAAATGGATAACAGCTAAATTCAATAGTTGCTATTAGCGCCCTCTTTTTGGGGTCGTCTTGCACTTTGACACTCTTACACTTGCCATACCAGTAAAATCCCTCATCGTGTGTATCAGTGAGCCTTGATCTACCAATGCGCATGAGTGACGACTTGATTTCTCGTTCCGCTGTTTTTCTGTCAGCGTATTTTGTGTTTGGCAACTTAAATTCATAAGTTATAATGCGATTGTTGAAATATCGTTCACCGCTCATCATTGAAAAATCTAGCACGCCCTGAGAATAAAGGAGATTTTCCAGCACCTCCTTTTCCTCTGGTGAAGGGGCATCTCTACTTACTAGATACCACCCCTTAGATTTAGTATCAAAATCACCAAACTTAATGTATTCAATAATTTCTAAAATCATAACTGATGTCTCCTAATCATTGCTGTATTACTACCAATGGCCTCATCAAATATGTCTTTTGTTTCCCCAACCAAAGTTCCACTATCAAGTACAATCTTCTTACCTTTTTCTATAAGTGCCTCAAGGTCATAGACCTTATCTAAAAGATTTTCCAAAAGATTATTATTATGAACATGATAAGCATCCTTTTGAGATTTTTTGTCATCAGCGGTCACACGCATCGCTTGTTCTCTCATCACTTTCGCTGTCACAGAGTGAGAAATGTTAGTTTTACCGACGCCTAAAACATTTTCAGGTTTAAAACTAAAAGCATTGATCTTACTATACATATCGGTCATCGCCTCATCAACTTTGACAGTAGATTGATCGATACCTTTAGCAACACCAGCACCGATCCACCAACCAACTTCATCTCTAAATAGATGTGATGGTGAGTTAATTTTAGCTTTTGCTTGCGCTGCTCTTTCTGCCTCTGCAACAAGTGCATTAGCTGCTGCCGTAACAGCTGGAAGAGCATTACGCATCCCTACAGCAAGGCCCTCGCTCATATATTGACCGGCGCTTATCATTCGACTACGACCATTATTGACAGTATTTACTACGGTATTTATTGCTGATTGCATCAATGTCACCATTTTTTGACCTGATGACTGAATGTATTGCGCCATTTGAGCGCCACCCTGTTGTACCGCTTGGGATGCCCTTGTCATTCCGTTTTTGGTTAAAGATACAATCTGATTTAACGTTGATTGCATTGTGGTAGTCATTTGAGTACCAGCTGTTCTAATACTTGTGCTCATCTGCATTGAGCTATTAAGCACTGCGCTGGATGCATTGGTCATAGAATTAGTTACAACCATAGACAATTGCATCATACTAGACTGGATCACAACCACCATCTGATTACCAGCAGTAGAAATTGATGCAGTAGCCCCAGACATGGCTACTTGGATAGACACACCTAGCGCTGTGACTTGACCTTGTGCGACACTTGAGTTGCTTGCTAGTAATCTCATAGCATTACCTGCAGCATTTGCTTGAGCATTAAAACCGGAAAGCCCAGCTCCTGCCATCATCAATGCTGGTGTCATGGTCATAATTTGGGAGTTAAACATAGCGATTGGGGCATTTATTGCTGCTAATCCTGCAACGCTACTTAAAATCTGTGCTGTGAAAATAGTAAAGCCAGATACTGCCATTGTCATAATAGATGGTAAAAGACCTAAAGTTGTTGACAACAATGTTATCTGAGTTGAAAAATTAGTGAGCCCTGTAACTGCCATCATAGATGATGTAGCAACTAAAGACATAGATGTCCCTATTGTTTGAAAAGAACTTGAAATTCCAGCAAAGCCAGAGCCAAGATTTTTAATCGCTGCATTAAGTTTCTCAATGTCACCAGTAAATCCAACTAAGTTCCCTGCATAAGATGCTGCACCTAAACCTGTAACAGCTGCTGCTAGTGCTCCAACTCCTGCTGCAGCATTCATAATGCCACCTGCATTGCTAGCAATCTTAGCTAGTGAGTCACCTATTTGAGTAAACGAGTTCCCAACTGACTCAATTACACCTTTAATTCCATCTAATACAGTTCTAATGGCCTCTCCAACACTCTTAAATACATTTGCTACACCCTCAAGAGCTGTCTTAATCGCTGTACCGAAACTCTCAACAACTCGTGCAGCACCATCAAGGGCTGTTTGCAACCCTTGACCGATACCTTGAGCCGCTGTGCTTATAGCTTGGCCTGTTGCTGTGATTGCTCCCTCTGCATTTGCAAAAGCATTTACTAGTATTGAGAGGCCGTATGCTGCAATAGCAATACCTGCACCAATTAAAGCAACTGATGCTCCAAATGCAAGTATCCCAACAGCGCTAGCTGTCAAAGCTGGCCCCAACAAGGCAAATATACCTGCTAATACAGCTATACCAACTCCAAGGCCAAGCATTGCCAATTGGGCACTTGTTCCGGCATTGACTAGTTCTATTGCTGCTTGAACTAATATATAGATACCACCAGCAACTAAAGCCACACCTGCACCAACCATTAGCATTGCAGCCCCCATTGATAACCATTGGGCAGGGCTGGCCATTGATGCCGCTTGACCAAAACCTTGAGCAACTGTTGAGATAGCTGTTGCTAGTCCTTGTAGTACTGTTGAAATGCCTTGTGAAATAGATGTGATAAGAGAACCAAGCCCAGAAAAGACTTGCTCGATGATGCCTTTAGATTGAGTCGCTGATGCTCCAGCACCATCAAAAGCCTCCGTAGCATTTTTTTTGAATAACTTAAACGGATTGAGTTTTCCGATGATATCAAATCCTTTGAATTTAGATAACAAAGTCCCCAATACTGGTAGTAACAGCGCAAAAATAGATGGATCTACTCCAGATAAGAACTCTCCAATTTTGCTAGCTATTTTACCAATTGCCTCAACAACTTCATTAACCTTATTCCTGAAATCTTCACTAGTGGTATATGCTTGAATAAACCAACCGATTAAAGCACCAATACCTGCAATAGCAAGACCCCAAGGATTAGACAAAGCTATTTTTAACAACCCAAAAGCAGTTTTTAGGCCAGTTATAGCCTTAGTTGCAATTGATACTGTTTTAAATGCTGCAACCATCCCAATCACTGCACTAGCGATTGCTTGAATAGTACCAGGTGGTAATGAGGAAATAAATTCAGCCCCTTTAGTAGCAGCATCTGCAAGAAACTTAACCACCTCACCCAAAGCTTTAGCAATCTTATCAAAATTTTCTCCACTACCAGCTAGAGATGAAAAGACATGACCTATTGCATCTTTCACCGCATTAAAAGCTCCAGCTACTGCTGTTATAGCTCCCGTGTCTTTGAAACTAGACAAAAAGCTACCAACTTTATCAAAGGTTTTCATGATATTGTTTACCATTTCCTCTGGCAACATCTTTTTCAACCCTGCCTCTATCTCTGGTTTAGCTGATTCTAAAAATGTTGAGATAGCTTTTGGCAAAGATTTGAAAGCATTGCCCACCATTGGTATAAAGTTTCTAAAGATAAATGTTGATGCTGTTTTAGCAAGGTTCTCTAAAGGTTTGCTAATGTCTCCACCTGTTGTAAGGTTTCCTAAGAAATCCTTAAATGCAGCTTGCATAGATGCAAAAGATCCTGAGAATGTTTCAGATGCCTCTTTAGCAGTAGTACCAGTAATCCCTAGTTTCTTTTGTACAACCGAAATTGCTTTAACCATGTTCGCAAATGACATATCGCCCTCATCTACGGTCATATTCAACTCTTCTTGTACATCTTTGTAACTAGCAGCATCTTTTATTAGTCGTTGCATCTCTGCTTTTGTTCCGCCGTAACCGAGTTTTAGGTTATCTAGCATTGCATAGTTACCACGCGCTAATGACTGATAAGTTTGAGTAATGAGTTTCATATCAGAACCCATCTTGTTTGCGTTGTCTGACATATCTGTCATTGCTGTATTCGCTAACTCAGCAGCCTTTGCTGTATCTCCTCCCAAAGAAGAAATCAAGCTGGCAGAAAATGATGTTACATTTTCCATGTACTCATTAGCTGATACTCCTGCTGTTCTAAAAGCCTCACTAGCATACTGTTTAACAGTACCAGCTGAGTCTTTAAAAAGTGTCTCAATACCACCGATAGATTGTTGTAATTTTGCCCCCTCATCAATTGCCGATGAAAAAGCGCTTTTAACTCCTCCTGTAAGTGCACTAATTCCACTCATCAATGCTCCACTAACTAAGTTTGCTCCTAAAACTGATTTAAAAGCTGAACCTAGCCCACCTAATGATGATTTCAGACTATTTATATCCCCTTGGGCTTTCTTACCATCCAAATCAACCGCAATGGTTACTTTACCGTCTGCCATGTTCTACCTCCTTTCTTTACTAAATATTTGGCAATGCGTATTGCTCCTGTAGTTCACGCATTTTTTGTTTTTCTTTTGAACTTTCCCCTTTTGAGGGTTTCCACGCTCTAATTTTCATTACCTCAACAAACTTTGTTCCATCTGGTAAACCAGACAATAGGGCATTGAACTTTTGCCAATGCAATTTACCTTGTTGTTCAATCAAATCAATGTTATAGGCCTGCATAAACGATGAAAAAATGAACTCGCCATCATATTTGATATTAAACAAGGGTTTATCATCGTGATCTTGGGCATCTTTAGTTTTTTTAGGCAATACATTGCCCTCAATGTCATACCTATCAACCTCATCAATAGCCCTAGTAACCTGTATGTGCTTTTCAAATATATCTGCATAGATAGCTAACGCCTGCCTTGTATCCATATCCTTAAAAGTTACATCATCGGTTAATTTTGCTAGAGCTAGTTTTGGTTTAAGTTCTACTGGGATATACTCTTTACCCCACATATCAAAAATCCATAACACCCTATCAAACGACAATAAAAGCTGATACTCTTTGTTGTTAAGTACCAGCTTGTCATCCATTTTTTTGGAAATATCAAACATTATTCAGCAAGATACTTCTTGAAATTTTCATCGTTTAGTTTCTTCTTCCATTCTTTTTGAATTGTTGCTGAAACCTGTAAGAATACATTGAGATAATTCCAAGTGTTTTCACCAGCTACCTCATAGATTTTTTGAGGGGCATCCTCATCAAACATTGCTACAAAGAACTCATCAACCATAGGTTTTAGAGCTTTACGCCCCTCTTTGTCATTCATGTTCTCTACATCTTTCTGATAAGCGCCTACCCTATCATTTAACTCTACAGCCTTGTCTTGAATTTGAGCATCTTTTTTATCCGTTGCTCGATAATCAAGACTAAACTCTCCAAAATCAAATGACAGAACCTTGCTGCCTAAATCAATTACAGTTTTGTTTGACATGATAATTTCCTCCAAAATGTCTATTAGTTATGTAGTGGACTATCCACCAATTCCAGCTTCAACTGGCTCTTTAATCCATTTGATCGTACAACCAAATTCTTCATACGCTGTTGCATCGCCTGCTCCTGCTTTGATTTCAGAAACATTGGCAACTTGTGTATAAGTTTTCTTGCCGTCAGCTGTAGTTACTCGATGCCATACGCGGCGTGCCTCACCTGTTTTGTAACGCATAGCGGCAATCATCGCTTGAGCTGCATCCTCTGGGTCATAGATCCCCTCAAATGAGTAACCACCAACGACAGTAAGTACAGTTTCCTCTGGTGTACCGTCTCCGTCGTAGTACCCAGTGTCATCTGTATCTTCATCCGTTTCATCATCAATAGTTTCAATGTACTTAGCAAGTCGTTTCCAAGCATCGTCGCTAGGTACAACTGTTGGGTTTTTAGGGTCAAATGGCGCAATTTCGTGTTTGCGCTTGGCATTTTTTTGACGTACCATTATGTCATCCTCCTGTTATTTCTAGTTTTGCGGTTACTTGCATTGAGTAAACAAAATAACCTTGTTCATCCTTGCCATTTATTCCTGGTTTGTCCACTTTCAATGATAAGAATGTGTAAGAGTTGTCTGTACTAGGCAAATCAATATCAAATGATGATAAATCTCCATTAATAAGCCAGATAGTATCAATTGCTACTGCATTTGATTTACTCTTTACAGCAATCTCAAATGGTAGTGATACTTCTCTAGTACCATCCATATACTCTTTGTCAATAGTTCCACCACTTAAAGCATTGATAACTAAATCATCCTTGTCATCTTCAAAATAATCTAGCCTTGCTTGTAATGGCAATTTTGTGATGTTGTTAATATGTTCCAGTAACACATCTTGAAAGTTTTTGTTGTTTTGCATTGTCAGATACCCATTCCTTTAATAGCTGCCTTTTTTAGCTTATCTATGTTTGCTTTTAACGGTTTATCCCATCTGCTACCAGTGCCAGAGGTTGTATATTTCTTAAAAACAACAATCCCATTAGTACCGTGGAACTGCGCCCTAGCATAAACCGTGTTATAACTCACATTTCCATTAGGCTCTACACGTCCAGAGGCTCTTAATGCCCCTCCACCAGCCCTGAGAGGTACAGAACTATCCATAATAAGCAAAGCCTCACTACCTGCAGCAATCTTGCCACGTTGCATAGCTTGAGGTGATACTTTTTTCTCTACCCCTGCAAGATCAATGCTCACTCTGACATCTGCCATTATGTAACTTCAACCTCATAGCTAAAAATTCTCCCATTAAGGTAATTGGGTTGATAACCTATCACAAGGTAATCACGCGCCCCATCATTCATAACTGCACCCAGCCAACTATCATCAACTGTCACATTCACAAACTTAGGGTAAATGTAAACAACGCCTGCTTTCTGTCTAGTTTTAGAGTTGTTAGTACCTGTAACAATCACCGACCTATCAAACCTTACCGGTTTAATATCCAATGGCTCAGAGTACTTGATATCTCCATAGTTATCTTTGCCCTCAACCTTACGAACTGTAACAACATCTTGTAATAAGCGTTTATCTATCATAATCAACTCCCACAATTAAGCTAAAGCCAGCTTGTTTCAGGGCATTTTCAGCATCAAAGCAAAGGTTGAATTGTTGGCCTGCTGAAAACCGTTGTTTATTGCCGTAATTAATTGATGTGCGACCAATAGAAACGCTTGCCATAGTTTGTTTTTCGTCAGCTGTCATGATGCCAGAGCTGTTCAGATAATCAATCTGAAAACCCATAGCTAGCTTTACAGCAGATTTGCGATACTCAACCTCTTTCTCAAAGTCAATATGTTTTTGATAAATTCCTTGAGTATAGAGATTGATAGCAATTTCTGCTCGTTTAGCTAACTTGTCAAAATCCGTTACATCATCAAAGCCTAAGTCAGTAACAAACTCATCTTTTGTTAAATAAGTCATGCGTAACCTCCCTTAAAAATAAAGGGTGTTGCCACCCCTTATTTATTCAGTAGCATCAGCTTGTTCAGATTGTGTAGATACATCTTCTACAAGCTCTAAAACTGCAACGACATCCGGAAATGTTTGCTTGAGGTCTTTATTGACTTGATCGGCATAATTCGGTTCAAGTTCAACAAATTCTCCCTCTGTCACATAAATACCAGGTGTCTTTAAAATTAGGTTCTTAATTGCTTTATACTTAGCCATTATTCTTTACCTTTGTCCTTAGTTTCCTTTGGTGTTTCAAGTTCGCTACCATCTTCCACCAATTCCTCAAAGCCATCTGCCATAAGTTGTACCTCAAGCTCACTACCCTCTTGCACGGTATAAACTTGATTTTCTTTGATGTATTTCTTCATCTAATACCTCCTATGCTGATTTATGTGAAACGTAAACCCCATCTTCTTGAGATTTCAAGACAAACAAATCATGATACAAACGATTTTGGTATAGGTAACCATCACCCTCTGTGTGTTGCCCAGGAGCAAAGAGATAGATAGAGTTAAATTTGGCCTTAGCAATGATAGCTGTCTTAGCCACGATCAAGAAATTGATATCTTTACCGCCACCAGCTTTCACAAATCCAGTTGTGAAATCAAATTGAGTTTTGAAACGTGCATCATCCCAAACCTCGATAAGTTGCACTCCATCTAGCGATGTTACACGTGTGTCAATGCCTTGTGGTGTTGTCGTATTGATTGCGCGTGTAAAGTCTTTAGAACGCTCTAGGGCATCCATTACCTCGCTAGATACATACATGACAAGGTTTGATGCTCCATATTTACGCATTGGCAAAATAGCAGCTTTCAAAATTCCATAGACATTCTCTGGAGTAATGCTATCCTCTTGCTTGAAATGACTACCATTGATGGCAGTTGTAGCAATTTTAGAAAAGCGGTAAGCATCAACTTCTGGTGTTGCATGTTCTGAAATGAATGTATTTGAGATATTAGCAGCTGAAAGCTCTTGGTTTGTTTCGTCAACATCTGCTGTATCAACAAAAAACTCAACATCTCGGTCAAATCCAAGAGTATAAACGTTTTTATCGCTTGATACTGTACCTGAGTTGTAACCCTTAGAGCGTGTATGTGCCTTATATCCTGTTACAGAGATTGTTGGCAATTCAAATGATTTTGCACCGAGCCAATTTACTTTTGGCGTTTCAAGAATGGCAGTCAATGAGCCTTGCATAAGGCGTTTTTCAAACTGCCCCTCATGTTTTGTGATGTAATTGATTGACATCTACTATTCCTCCTTTTTATTCTGTTAGCCCTAATGCCTGTGCAAAGGCATCTGGTGCTGGGTCTGTTGCTGTTGGATTTCCAAACGCAACGATATTTGGGTTAGGCTTGCCATCTTCTTCTGCTTTAAAAAGATATGGGTCACTTTCCTTTAGACCATTGAGGATGTCATCTAGTTTAGGTTTGCCACTGTCATCTAGTTCAATGGCATCAACATCAATGAACTTCATCAAGGTTGATGGATTGTGTGCTGTGGTGTCTTTCAAAGCAAGGTTGATAGCATTCACCTTATTTGTTTTTGCCAGTTCATCAGCAGCCTCTTGTTTGTACTTGTCGTAATCTGCTTGCAATTTATCAATCGCCTCTTTTTGTTCAGCGCTGATACTTTCAAGCGATTTCAAGTTTTCAACTTGCTCCTCTGCTTTTTGCAACTGGTCTTTCAGACTATCTCTTTCTTTGGTGATAGTTTCCAAGGCTGATTTGTCCTCGTTGAGCTCTTTTCCTCGCAAGGCAAAGACCGATTTAGCCTGTTCCTCTGTCAATCCAAGTTTGAGTAGTTCCTCTGTTGTAAATGCCATTTGTACCTCCTTAGTTCTTTTTAGGTGGACAACTCCCACCGAAAAGCAAAATATTATTTACTATTTCAGTTTACTTTGGATGGAATGGGATTTTTTACGGTTTTAGGCACAAAAAAAGAGGGTTGTTTAGTAACCCTCTTGATAATTAGATGTATGCTCTTTCTCTACTGTAATCACGGCTTAAAAATTCGTGTTGTTCTACAAAAGCCCTTATTTTACCTTGATAAGCTCTAACTTTTAGCCTCTCAGCTTGTATCAGATCATCATCGCCCAATGTATTGGCATAGTGCAATCTTTCTTTGTGATGCTTGATATTGCGCTCTAAGGCTCTTTGTTTAGCCTCGATGCGTGCATTTTCTTCTGCTTGTTCTGGTGTTAGGCCTTTCATATAGTCTGGCAAGTCTGGTATTTCGTTTACTCCTACGATAAAAGGCGTAAGATAATGACCGCAATGGACACCTAGACATCCCCCAGCAGTACCAAAACCATAATCTAGCAAACTATGAATAGTAAGGCCGTTTATTGTTCTGCCTTGACCTTTAGTGACAATCTTACCTTGCAATGGAGCACATGCAGCTCTAGCAGACGACTTGATAGAGTAGTAAAAAGTATCTATCCCTAATTCCTCTGCAGGCCTTGTACGCATATCATTGTAAACCCTGTAAGTTGTCGTTTTGATAATTGCTCTGGCATAGCTATCTGCTCGCCACTCTCTCCCTGCGCTGTCAGTAAATCCAGTAAAGCCCTTTTTTTGCCAACTCATGATAGTATCATTTAACGCCCTATCACTTGTTTTAGTACCTGATACGACTTGGGCAACTGTCTGCTCTACAACCGATTTGAAAACAGTCTGTATGCTTGCTGGTAATGTTGAATTGATAAGATTAAGGTCACTTATAGCTTGTTGAGTATAGGACTCAAGAGCATCGATTACACCATTTCTAACTTTGCTACTAGATTCCCTTTTCAAATCTTCCTCTAGTTGCTCCTTTGTGTCCTTATAGACCTTTAATCCCTCGTTAGCAATGACTTCTCTCAAAAGATTCTCAGCAATTCCTGTACGTTCAACAATAATCTTTAAGTTCTCCTCATTCAGCATGTACATATCGTTGAGCTTTTCTAGTTGCCATATATACGGATTTTTTGCAAGGTCAGCATTGCCACGCTCTTTAAGTCGTTTTATCATGCTATCAAACAACTCAATTTGCATTTTAGAGTAAATATCACTCACGCCCTGCATGTGCAAAGAAAATCGCTGATCATTTAGAGTTGGCATTTTACGTTTATCAGTCATTTTCAACTCCTTATGTGTCGTTTATTGTAATTTATAGCAGTTTATAGCTCTCCCTCTTCTGCTTTCTTCTCTGTTTTTCCATACAAAGCCAGTTCTGCATCACTCTCTGGTGGTAACTCTCCATTAATTTCAGCAAGTTCTTTCTCTGCCTCCTCATTTGTGATGTTGAGTACTTTAGCAATACCTCTTTTCTGTGTCGCAAAACCAGCTGCTACCATCTTCATCCAATAATTTAACTCTGCATTTTTATCAGTAAATACACCGTCATCAAGATTAACTGATATATCATTAAATTTTGGTATATCACCTGTATACAATTTCACAGCTTTCCCAAGTTCACACATGGATACGCACAATTCTTTTATAGATTGTTCTACAAGCGTAGCTATACTATTTCTCATTTGATATGTATCTGAATTTTCACTTACAATTTCTGTTGCCGTTTTCATACTCTTACCATCAAATGTAAACATACCACTAGATACACCTATTTGCATCTCAAATAATTTAAGCCCCTCTGAAATAGCTGAAATATAATCGGATGAGCGGATAGGAGTGGTAAGATCAATAATACTCCCACTATCCATATTACCTGCTCCTACTTGCATGTAAACATTTTGGTCAGTGTCAAAACGTCGCTTAAAAGTGAAATTTCCTTGGGTATCTTGCACCTGTAATTGTGTCAACTGCTCAGGCACAATCACGCGCCTTTGCCCCATCTTGATTTCCCACATAAATTCATCGTATGTACGATTGATAAAATCAATAGTGGTCTTGGCGTTATCAAAGATCGATAAACCAAGAGGGCTGTTGATGTCCTTATTATTCATTCCTGGTGTTTTGAGGTAAACAAACAATGGCCGTGATAATCCTTGTATCGTTGTCACTGGTTGCAAATCAGGATATAGCTCACTCAAGTTTACACGATCACCCAGCGTGCTATCTGATGTTGATTTGTAAAGTTCGTTAGTGATACGATATAGGTTTTTATCTTTTGTACTCCCTACCTCTTGGCCATCTTGAGTTACCCACTCATGAAACTCAACTAACGTGTAATATACGTTCTTTTTACTCTCTGACTTAATTGTCTTAGTTAGGATTGCAGCGCTTGACACTTCCTGTGTATTGCTTTGTAATGGCAAAAATACCGGTGCTTGAATAAATGCTACACGGATCTTGTCACCATCAACGTAAGGCCGCATAGCAAGCCCACCCAAGGCCAGACAACTCTCTAAATACCGCTCAAAGTTTTTGTTAAAGCGGTCATTGCCTAGCATATCAGTAAGAAAGTCATTTAGTGTATCATCATCTGCTGTAATCTCCGCTTTCTCATTGTAAACAAGGCTAGCAATCTTTTTGGCTGCAGTTCGTGCAATCGGTAAGTGTTGCATCTTTCTGCGCTTTCTGTCACCATCTGTGTTGATGTACTCCACATCATCAAATTTAGATTGATAGTAAGCTAGATTGAGTTGTATCCTGTTAAATTCTGATTGTGTTACAGCTACCTTTGGGTGCTCCAAGATGCTGTTTAGGTTTGATGTTTCCATGTTATACCTCCCACGGTTGAAAAAGTCTTTTACTTTTTGAATTAAGTTCATTGTTGCCCTCCTTATGAATTACCAACACGCAAACCAAGTATCTTAGAATTGTCTAGTATAAAATACTGGGCAACATCGCATGTATGGTCATCATCTTTGATGACATTTGGACTGTCAGACTGCAGTGTCTTTTCATCCCATCTGTACATCTTATGTTCTTCAATAAATACCTTGTTATTCTCTGTATCAAGGTAATAAAAGCGACCTTGCGCTAATAATGATTGGAATGTATCGATCATTGTTACTTTCTTCAATTTAGCCACTGGATGCCATCTGATACTGAAATCAAGATACATCTGGTTCCTCAATGCTCCCTCTGCGCTATCAATCGTATATTGCAAGATAGGTACTCTGTACTTGCTGACAACCGATTGTATAAAGCCGTTGATGTCCTGTGATAGTTGGCTAGGTGCTTTCTTTATCACTTGGCCAGCTGGTGAGTAATACCAGGTATCAAGCAAGATAACCTTACCTTTAGCAGTTATCCCAAAAGCACAACATGCAGTAGCTGACTGCTGATGCCCACCGTCCAATGCAAAAGATATACCTATCAGCCTATCATCACTAGGCAAAGCGTCTAACGGGTGAAATGTACTCATGTTATAGATATTATTCCCTAAACCAACTGACTCACCTAGATAAACATACCTGTAGTAATCATAGTCATTCTTTTTGATACGCTCGATATCAGCCAACATCTGATCATTTACAAATCCTAACTCATCATCAAGATAAGTGCTAGAATGGCATAAGTAATTATCTTGCGTATTCATTTCCTCATACCACTCATTTATCCAACTGTACGGATTGATAGGAGGGTTATATGACCAAAAGATTTTAACAAATTGAGCGCGTGGATGTTTTTGGCGCATAAATGTAATGTTGGTCTGGTCAAATTCTTCAGCACTTGAAAATTCAGCGGCCTCTTCATACCAAACGGCAATAATATTCCCAATGTTGTTGGATTTCAACTTTTGATAGTCGTCAAGGCCGTAAAAATAAAATGTTGAGCCTGTCTTTTTGTGACTTATCTTAAATGGGCTGACTGTCATCTTAAAGCGACTAGTTAGGCCAAATAACGATAGTCCCCATTGGATTTGATTGTAAACACTATCACGGATTGTATTAGCTACTTTACGGATAATTACAATATTGGCAGTTTCACCTCTTATGATGTACCAGGTCATCATGACAATCAGCTTTAAGGTAATAACTGATGATTTGAATGAGTTTCGTCCACCTTTCAAAATGTTGTAAGGTTTCTTAGATTTCCAAACACTCTTGAAATGAGGATTGACATTTTTTTGAATATCAATTATCTTCATCGTCACCCTCCCAACTATCAATAATTGTGATGGTGTCATCTTCCGTCTGTGTATCTATCAACTGTGATTTTAATTTCTCAATCTCAAGCTCTAGTTTTTCAGATTGTTTAGCTGTTGGATATCGTTTCAAGATTTCAGTAATAGCTTTAATAACTGTTGCATTATCTGCTTTCTTGATATGTCTTTCTACTTTTCCTGTTGTTGGATTAAGTATCAAAACCTCCTCATCTCGTTTACCTCTAGCGATTTCAGAAAGGATATAGAGCGCCTCTGTCGCATCCATGATATTTGACTTATGCAGCTCTTGCATCTGCTTATTTATGTACTCTTTTATCCCAACATTTCCCAACAGTTCAGTAATACGATTATTGGCATAACTCTCGCTATAACCAGCCTTAATTGCTGATTGATAGCCGTTTCCTGTCTTTATGTACTCATCTGCAAAGCGCCTCTGTCTTTCATTCATTCGCTCCCTCCTTTCCAACAAAAAATCACAAGTATTGCTACTCATGATTTCATTTTATATGCTAAAAGAGGGGATGTTTTACTGTTATTTTTGATTTAAGGCGCAAAAAAAGCCCCAATTAAGGGGCTAAGATGTAACGTAGTAGCCCGGACTCGAACCGGAATCTCCTCCATCAAGGCGTAATCCCTATATACTACTCCCTACGTTTCTTAATGTGATTATACCACTCTTTTTTGACTTTTTCAACAAGTTTACGCTCTTTTGGTGTCAAATTGGTTGCTCCCTTTTTGCTTTTCTCATGTTCTGCATGATTATAGCCGTGATGAGCATGTGGTTTCATACCTTTATGCACATGATCTAAGTCAATTTGCTTATTACGCTTATTTTTTGTATCAAAATAAACAATACTCTTGGGTGTGTTTTTGTTCTTGTCAATAAGTACGTAAACTCTACCTTTTGTCATCGTTTCCATTGGAGTCTTTTGTGACCCTTGCTCGTTTTGAGTAACAAATTTTATATTACCCACTTTATGTACAGTCTTATATTCTGTCCCATACTTTTTGTCTTTATCACTCATTCCAGAGCTTGCTCCTCTACCGCCCATTTGTCCATCCTTTCTGTCGTTTCATTCCCGAAATAAACTACCTCGATCCCTTTATAATCATAATCAACTTTGCCACCATATACCAAAATACGCTTTGGCGCTATCTTTTCAATCATGGCATCTACTCCATCTTTCCACAATTCAAAGCGCTCTTTGCGTTGTTTTATGCCTACTGTACTGATGGCCACTGTGCTATGTTTCGGTAAACCATCAAAACAAAAATCATGGCTTTCTTTGTTTGCCCACGATACAGTGGGTATAACTGTATAGCCCCAATTCTGCATCATTTGGCCTATCAATCTTGAGCGATAAGTATTCCAAACCTGCATAGCTATTGGCATGTCTGTGTATAGGCTAAAATCCGGTGTGAGTACACAATCAAAATCAGCTAATTTCTCTAGGTAAAAGTCTGGGCGTTTCCAAATCCTTTCAAACTGATAATCATCTAGGAAAAAATGTACGGTAGCCGAGTAGTCAGGTTTGTTCAAAACATAGTTAAATCCCTGTAACTTTTTAGGAATATGATCAACTGGTTCAAGGATTGGCAAGTTATATTTACCATCTGTGCGCGTGGCATCATAATCCAACAAATTATACTGGTTAATAGTATTCTGTCTGTGATATGGTTTTGTTGTCAGATTGTCCATATTATCCTCCTAATAAAAAACCTATGTACCTTGATTATAGATACATAGGATAGGGTATTTTTACGGTTATTTAGATAGGGGGATGTGCTTGTAAGTTGAAACAAAATACTTATCAAACCATTTGTTGATGTAAGTGTATGCCGGGCTAGGACTTAGATATAAAATTTTTTGACACGCGCCGATCACATTGATATTTTCAAATACATAGACCTCTTTTATCGTTTTTAACATCTTTCTATCTGATTTCTCGATATATTCATCTGTTACAGTTTTCAGATTTACCAAAAATACAGACTGCTCAATGTTATTATCTAAAAATGCCTCATGTATCTTTTGCTCCAAGATTGTTTTTTGAGGATTTTTCTTATCTCTCAAAAAATACCACTTTAACCAATTGATTTCCCTGCGATGGATAACTGACAAGCGCTCTATTTTCTTCTTCGTCATCAGTCATGTATCACCCCCTCATCATCGGGTTTCAAAATAATTCCATCTACTTTTGAAACCCTACTACCCCTTATTTTTATTTTTAAATCATGCCCGTTCGCAATATGTTCAAGATCGTTCTTAGATAAGAATATTTCAAGCATACTCATCACTCAACCTCCTCATCTTCGTAAAAATCAACTTTTGCAAAGTTTTTCGGATTGATAGTGATAAATCTTTCTTCTGGTTCAATCTGGTGTAGTTGAATACAACATATACGCCCAAAATTAATATCCTCTATGCGGTTTAATATATACTTACAACTCTCTTTTACTTTAATAGTTTCATCAAAGTATGGATTTTTTAATACTATCTTTGCCATCACTCTACCTCCTGAACTTTCCATCCAAGGATATTTGCGATCTCTTGGGCTTCTTCCTTTGTATCGAATTTCTTGACATACTCCATCGTACCAGGTTGTTCATCTACTAGTATGACAATTTCAATATCTTCTTGACATTTTTTAAAATACAAATGATTCCCATCTGTAATTACATACTTTGTTTCCTGAATATCGTAGTCGTCAAGCCACGCTCGAGCGAATATTTCTTGATTTTCTGCATTCGCCAACCATTCGATGGACTCGTCAGATAACCCATTTGCTTCCCATACACTGGGCTGCAATGCAAAAGATAAACTTACAGCAAAAGACTTAAATGTTTTACATTTTCTAATCCAATCCGCTACAGACTGCGGTATTGTGACTTTAATTTTGGATTTATCGACGATGTCGTCTGTAATATAAATATCATTGTTGGGTACATTGAGAATTTGCCCGTATCCCAATCTAACAACATTTTCAACGCACTTGTTCTCATCCACATCAAAACCGACTATTTTCCCTTTCAAGAAAACTTCATCCCCTATAAAAAAGTTAAAGCGTGGTGTTTCAATTAGATCTTTATTCATTTTCCACCTCTTCTATATCAAACTCTAATCTATAATGCCCTTTTTCCTCACTTAATCCACCATAAACAAAGGATAACTTTTTGATAACCTTATGATTATCATCTGTCCAAATACCTGCATCAGTCATGCCATCAATGATAGCCTTGACTGTTGGATATAAATTAGGTGGATCTAATTTAGACTTAGTAGGGCTGTAAATTGTAACTGTAACCTCACAAGGGTTAGAGGGGCTAAAAGCAGCCCTCCCTTTATCCTTGTTCATTGATGTATGCCAATAAGCAAAAGCTCTAATGCGCTTAGTAACTTTAGCTTTATCTGTTTGATGTTGCCTGTCATTACTGTTGATAACCATGTTTAGAGATTTTAGCTTAGTATTTCGAGGCAAAGAAAATTCAAATTTCATCCAAAGCTCCTAATTCCTTAGAACAATTTTATTTGTGATTTATAGCTGTTTAGCCTGGCCATTGATAACTCATATATGTGTTTATCTTTTTCAAAACCAATATACTCAAAGCCTAACTCATGAAAAGCAATTAAACTACTTGCTGAGCCAACATGAGTATCAAGTATTTTATCGCCTTCTTTTGCGTAGTTTCGCAATAACCAAAGGTAAAGGTTGACTGGTTTTTGAGTCGGATGAATTCTAACCTCATTCAATGCCTTATTTCCTTGCTGAATATGACCTTCAGATATTGACTTGCCTTGCATCATACCATTCCACATATAGCGAAATAAGCGCGTGCTATCATGCAAACTGCAGTATGCTAGCTCGCAATCTGAAAAACTTGACTGACCATTAACTTTGTCCCAAACGATACGTCCAGAGCCAAAAGAATAGTCGAAATAATTCACTCCCCAAATGATTTGATTTTTTGAAACTCTAAATAACTCATCAAAATAATCTCTGTTTGGAATTTGCCACTCTGAGGTTTCGCCATAAAGCCTATTGACGCCAATCGGACTGACTTTCCGACCATAGTATTTTCTTTTTTCTGGCCCGGAAAAATATGGTGGATCTACAATAGCTAAATCAAAATAGTTATCTGGAAAATTCTTCATTCCCTGCAAACAATCTTGATTTAAAAAATCACTCATTACTTAATACCTCTCTGTTTTAAGAATTTTGGTACATCGTCACCAATATCAAGAGCATCATATTGCCCTTTAGTAACAAGAAACTTGCCATAAGCTCCGATAGTAACCGTATAATGACCATCAACAATAGCTTTATCTGTGACTGTTCCGATAAGCTCACCACCGGCATTGTCAACTTGATAAATAATGACTGGTTTTCTTTTTTTCAATTCATCCACTTGTTGCTCCAGCTTGACCACCTGCGGTTTATAGTGATTTTTGGAGATTATCAAACCTAGATTTAGCATTGATAAAGACAAGGCTGCAAGTGCAAAAAATAGACCAACTCGATTTTTATTTTTCATGTCATGTCTCCAAAATCTTTATCACTGTGTAAATCAAAGCAATAGCATAAGCATCAAAGATAAACCAAACCACCTTGTCCGCTTTTCCTTTTTTGTAGGTTTTGTGCCCAGCAACGAAAATCAGAATAGCAAGGAGCAAGCAAGCACTGATAACCATCAATTTCAGAAACAAGACCATCTAATTACCACCTAACTCTTCAACAACTTTACTTACAGCTGCTAAAATCTGTTCTTTTACTTTGGTGTCCTTGATATCATCAATCCCCTCAACTTTCCCAGTTTCTACATTGATAGCGATTGAACCAACTAAAGAGCTATCTTCCTCATCAGATTCACTAAGCACTTCTTTAACACTCTTACCATCTAGGATATCCAACAAATCATGACTAATATTGTGCATAATATTAGCTGCTTCAAATTTACTCGCATTCCTTTCCAAAAGATAGTAGAGCATTCCCTTTTTACCAGCATCATGTAATGCCTCAGCGAACTCTTTCAAGTTCTCTACGATAGTTTCAGCTGATACCGTGTTTTTAGTTTCTTTAGTCATTGTCTTTTCCCCTCTTATGCTAATACTGTGATATGTTTTTGGTCTGCTAGTTGCTCTTTTAGATAGGCTGCAATATTTCCTACTGCATCAGCTACCCAACGCTTACCATCTGCCTCAAATAAAGCCATATTTGCTTGCTTATCAATCCTAAAGACAAATAGGCTTGCTGGTTGTTCGACCTCGCTAAATGTACGATATGGGCGCAATGTAACTGGGTTAGGTGTTTTCCCTTTAGCAAGACTTGCCACTCCTGTTTTAACTGTTGCTACTTGATATACTCCGGTATCTTCAATTTCAGCCCCATTCTCAATTTTCAATGCGCTAGCAAATTCTAGCAATGTGCCACGATCGTTATCGTCAATAAAGTTTGATTGCAACATGATATTGAACTGTTCCGATGATAGGAAACGGCCAAAAGATAACTCTGGGATGCGTGCCTTAACATCAACAAGCAATGTGCGATGTTCGAGCTCATCATTTTCAGACCAAACGCACACCTCGTCGTTTTTCTCAACTGCTACAATCAAGCGTTGGTTTTTCAAATTGTTTAGGTCTGTTTTGAGATAGTCAACAAGGCTTGTCAAGGTTGATAGCTCCAGAGTTTTAGGATAGCGTTTAGGATCAAGTTCTTTGAGGTTGAATTTATTGGCATCATAATACTCTGTGCCATCTGCAGCTGTTAAAATTTCTAATCCACACTCATTTAGTTCTACTGCGTATTCCAATGCTGATTTAAGATTTTCTGTTGTCATATTAGTTACCTACTTTCTTTTTGTTGAAATCAATAATATCTTGTTTTGTTTCTGCTTGTTGTTCAATTTCTGCTACTGGTTGCCCAATATCAGTAAGGATTTCCCCATTTTCGTCAAAGTACATTTGACCAGGTACTGTACTTTTCAGCTCGTTAGCGTGTACTTGTCCTGTGTCAAAATCACGCCCAACAAGAATTGTTGTAGCTACTCCATTTTGAGGCGCAAATTTTGATTTTACCTCCATGATAGTATCAACCACTGTACGCTCTTCGTTAGCTGACATCGTAAGCGTGATAGTCACTTTTCGTTTTGCTTTCGCATCTGTATTTAGGTCAAGGATGTTATCAAAGACTTTTTCAAGCTCTTTGTCTAGTTTCTCCTGTAATCCTCCATCTGCAATGTGGGTTAGGTCTAACCCAATAAGTTTTTTATCCATATTGTCCTCCTGCTTTAAATTAAGCTAATTTGAAATGACGATAGCATTTTCTCTTGTGCAGCCTTATAGAAATCTTTCTTAATTTCAAATCCATAGGCTGACCTATTCATCTCAATAGCAGCCCTTAGAGTTGATCCAGAACCTGCTACGGGATCAATGACAACATCGCCCTCATCTGTAAAAATTTCAATCAATCGTTTCAAAACTGGTATCGGTTTTTGCGTAGGGTGGATAACTGGGTAAGAGCTATCTTTTTCCCACGGGGCATGATTGAGTATCATAGCCCCACCATTGTTAAATTTAGGGAGTTTATCACGATATAATACCGTTGCCTCTTCAACCGCACCAACAATTTTCATATTGGCCTTTAGCACTTGAGGGCTTGATTTCTTTGTGAAATAGAGCGGATAAGCATTATTAAAACCATGCTTTTTACCACATTCTATAATCATGTCTCGCTGTTGCCAGGCATGAAAGACAATCATAGCAGGCGCTTTCCCTTTTTCTTTTGGCTCTTTTTTAAGCAAACGGCTGCAAAAGTCAAAGAAATTATTGATTTTGAAATCATTATCTGTATCAAAAAATGATTTCCCTGCTAATCTGCTCTCTCCGTTTTTGTTATCGCCATCTTTGTACCATCTAGGGTCAGAGGCGTATGCATTATTTCCTAAATTGTAAGGAATATCAGCAATGATAAGTTGCGCCCTCGGTATGTTGTATCGCTTAGCATTTTCAAAGTGGTCATTGATAAGTTCAAATTTCATCACAACCTCCCTACTTCAAAAGTTTTTGTAACTGCTTTAAGCGATCTTGACTATCTAACAACTCCAGATAGGTTTTTTGGCTGATCAATACATATCCTGTCAGGTCATGACCTAGTAAAGTATCATCAACAAATAGCTCCATTTGCTCGGTTGGGGCGTCAAAGTGAGACTCTGCATCTGTATCCTTTTTCTTTTTCGTAAAGGTATTAGCAATAACCTCAATTTCTGACTCGTTGCTTAAAAATGATGATACTTGAGTATTTAGAGCATCGGCAAATGCCTCGATTTCCTCAATTGTTGGAGTTGTAACATTTCTCTCAATGTCACTTACTCGATTTTGACTAATGCCAACCATAGGGGCAAGATCATACTGAGTAAGCTCTGCCTCTTTACGGATAGCACGCATTTTAGCGCCATCAAATACTTTCATCTAAACACCTCCCCTCCATCTGAGTACCATTTGTTTTTAAGTACATGACGTGCAATCTCACATTGCACTTGTGGTTTCTGATAATAATCCACTTTTGCCTTGTGCTTTTTGATGGCTTGCATAGTGTGAATTGTAACAATCGCTGCCCATGTGATAGACATCAAAGTTGTAAGTACCATAACGATTTCAATTTTTGTCATTTTTTTCTGTTTCCTTTTCAAATTGGTTTAGTACTGTCTGAAATATATTCAAAAGTAACTTTTGAGGTATATTAGACCGTTCATTATACGATTTAGAAAAATTACCCCATTCAATTTCTGCTGGATTTATATCATTGTTGAGATTTAGAAATAGATTGCTTGCAAATTTGGTCGGTTTTTGCAAAGGGTAATCATAGTTGTTGTACCTTGTTGGGTTTTTATAGGGCAATGGAAAGCCTATAATAGTTTCTATATACTTCCATAGTCTCCCTGTTGCTGGGTTTTCAATTATCCAATACTTAGGCTGATACCTCTTTATGATTTCAATGGTATTAAAGGCGCATAGCTCACCGTTAACACGTTTCATAAATTGCCTATCATAGCGATAATTATTGTACGCATCCTCATAGTCTTTGTTCGCTCGAATAGTAAATATACTAGGTGGTATTTGAGGTTCAAATAGACTATCTGATAAATCTTCCCGTTTCCAACAAGCGTTGCCATTTGTCATCGCACTAGCATTTGACCAACTTTCACAAGGTGGACTTGCTATGATTAAATCTGGATGTGGTAGCTTGTCAAGCGTATCAAATAGCTTATTATCGCCAAATAGCCGTGAGTAATCAGCAAGGTTTAGGGGGATAAAATGATTGTTCTTGTTTTCAATATCTATCCCAATCGGATATACTTCAATATTCGCCCCCCCCCGAACTATTAAGCGTGTTGATAGCTTTAGTATATGAGCCGTTACCACTATCAAACAACGCCCATACTATCATTTTCTGCACTATATCACCCTCTCATCTTATTTCTGATAGTGAAAGAGTGTTTAGGTGGTGAATCCTCAAAGGCATCTTGAAACTCTTGATTGATTTTGCGGATATTGAAAGGCTCGACGGCATGGAAATAATAACCATGTTCATCAATTTCCCCCTCGATACCAGTTGCCCACGACAAGAAAACAGCTTGTTTACACGATGGGCAAGTAATAGCCTTGCGATGCGCTCCTACCTTAACCACTTTACAGTGTCCACAAAATGGGCATTGTAAGTCGACTTTAACTTTGATAAATTCCATTCAGCACCTCTTTCTAAAACGGCAAATCATCATCACTGATATCCAATGGGTTTGTCGGTCTGCCAAATGGATTGTTATCACGGGTGAAATCAGGAACTGGATTTGTTGTGTTCCCCTCAAAGAAACTACCTTGTTGTCCGTAACTATTTCCATTTTGGAAAGAACTGCCCTGGTTGCTGTAACCCTGTTGTTGATAACCGCCATGATGATCTTGATGGCCTTGATTATTTTGCTGACTGTTACGACTTTCTAGCAATTGGAAATTACTAGCAACAACCTCTGTGACATAAACACGTTGGCCTTGTTGATTGTCATAGCTACGTGTTTGAATTACTCCTGTAACTCCGATAAGAGAGCCTTTTTTAGCCCAATTAGCAAGATTTTCAGCTGACTGTCTCCAGATAACACAATTGATAAAATCAGCATCACGCTCTCCAGCCTCGTTCTTAAACGGACGATTTACAGCAAGAGTAAATGTAGCAACCGCAATATTAGATTGCGTGTATCTCAGTTCGGCATCTCTTGTAAGTCGCCCTACTAAAACAACGTTATTTATCATTGATTGTACCTCTCTTAGTTTTTAAGTCGGTTGATGCAATCAAAACAAGAAGCATCCACCATCCAGAATTAAAATGAATAGTAAGGTATAAGGAGGTAGCAAGTACCGATAGATTATAGATTAGCCATGCTAAAGCTGTCATGCTGAAACCTCCTCTACTTCTGATACCTTGATTTCATTTGAACCAAATTTTAATAAGCCGGCGTATCGTTTCACAAACTCAATAGCAGCCATAAATGAATTTTCTGCATTGATTTCTGACCCCAAATCAAGATCTGCAATTTTACCGCTGACATAAAAACATCTCATAGGTCTGACTCCTTAACAAACACACCATCCACCATCTTTCCTTGACGGTCTTTGATTTCATTCCATGCCAATTCAAGGCACTCTGTCAAAGTCAAGTCAAATTTCTTAGCAACAAACATCAGATAAATAGCAATGTTACGACTACTTAACTGAATTTGAGTGCGTGCGTTAATGCGATTTGTATTAGTTGAAGCATCAACCAAACCACGCGCAATCAACCCAATTTCATTAGCAATGTGCAAGTACAGTAACTCTACTGACCACTGATCTACATAATGAAAGTTATGCTGTCCGTTCTCATCTGGATTGAGAGACAAATGGATTTTAGAAAAGTTCATCTGTTGAGCTAGGATAGTCAAGACAACCATCATATCGCCAACGCTATCAGCTATCTTTTCCTTATCCTTTCGTACTGTCGCACCATTGAGCTCCCCCCACTCCTCATTAAGTTTGAGCATTTGAGATAATGGGCTTGCTTTGTCAAGCTCCTTAGCTGTTGACCAACCTTTTACATTTTCAATCAGTTCATTAAATTTCATTGTGCATACCTCCTGTTGCAATATTCACGTTCTAAGCTATCTAGCCCCACTTTTAAATACTCGATAGAGTAGATAGCAAGGCTTTTCTTTTCAATTTGTGAGAGAGGCCTGTTAGCCTCCTCAAACTCTAAAATAAGTTGATACTTTCTAAATTCCACCTAACCCTCCAAAGTTTCAAAGCTGATAAAGTTATCCTCAAGCCATTCTTTCAACTGATTAAGCTGAGATTTTCCACCGTGCAATGTCAAACGCAAGCTAATTGTTAAAGGCTCGCTAGGCTCAAATTTTGGCACTTCTCGCATGTTGTTTTGTGGTTCTGGTGTAATTGTACCCTGTTCCAAAATCTCGCCTGTTTCAGCATCGTAAGCCTTGATATTCGCATTTGCATTTTCTTTGGCCAATTGTTCAATCTCTGCAAGTCGTTCAGCTTCTGCTTTTGCTTGGATTTCTTTCTGCTCTTTGCGTGCAATCTCAGCATCACGATCAATTTTCATCATCTTGAAAATATCAACAAGACTCTTACCATCTTCAAGATGTCTGATATAGCTGTCAGCTGGCAAATCGTACTCTTGAGCTAGCTCTTGGATAGCTTGCTTGTTGGCCTTGTATTCTTCCAGGGCATCAAATTCTGAAAGCACCAAGGCATCCATTTCATCAAGTGTTGTCTTTTTCAGTTCGTACTTGCCTGTTTTAAAATATTTCTTGAGGCTGTACTCATCGTATTTGTCAGCGAATGTGGATTTTTCAATCCCTGCGACCATACACTTATCCTCAAAGGTAGCTCGGACAGCATCCACGCGCATCAATCGTTCATGTTCATCAATTGCATTAAGTCCTGCTGTGATGTTTGCAATGACATTATCCAATGGCTCAACTGTTTTCTTGTACCACTTCTCAAATTCCTTGTATGGATTATTGATATTGTTTTTGATTTCCTTACGCCGAGTTTCCAACGCCTCTTTTAATTTATTTAGGCGTGTACGCTCATCATAATCAATCTTGTAAGTGGATGCAGTCACCTCATAATTTGTGTACTGTGCAACGATTGCTGCAAGTTGTTTCTCCACGCTATCATAATCAACATTGATTACTGCAGGTTGAAAATCTACTTTGATTTCTGTTAAGCTATTAGTTACATCTTTTACCATGTCTTATACTCCTTGTTTTTCGTATGCTTTTTGAATTTGTTTAGTGAGATATTCCATCACTATGTTATAGCCATCAACTGGCACTTTGTGGAAATCGTCTATTTGGTACTTGCTCAATACAAAATTTGCAACTGTATCAAATGGCGCTCCCTTAATAGTCGCAAACTCCTCAACGTTCTTGATGATTTCTTGATACTGAATGTTGTCAATGTACCTTACTTGATTTTGTTCTTGGGCTTGCTGGTTGTTTGGTTTCTGTTGCTGATTATTCTGCCCTTGCTCTTGGCTTTCTTCTACCGGATACTCATCGACATCCTCACCCCCAATAGCAAATAAACCTTGTAAGGCATATTTTCTAGCATAAGAACCAACCGCACCTGTCCATTGTGGATCTTGCATCTGTTTCACATCCCCTTTTTGTGTGTGAAAAATTGGTACATCTTCTTCTCTAGCCCATCCAATAGCTTTTTCAATCGTGCCATCACTTTCTCTTTTAGCAACAGCTACCGCTTTATAATACAGTTTGTCACCTTTTTGAATGATGTCATCTTCTGGAAATGATACACTCCAACCGCTATCCAAAGACTTAAATTTATTATTGATGTCCTCTGCGGTTCTAAACGGATATTTCACTCCCTGTTTCGTTTGTTTTTCGATTTGCATTTTTCGCTGTAATTCTGCAAATGTTAAATCTGCCATATCATCTATCCTCCAAGTCTGCTAAAAGGCACATCCCATGAATAGTTAGTAAAGTTTTCGTTTACAATATCCTTGATGATTTCACCTTTTGAAATTTCAATTTCCTGTGTAAATTCCATACCCATTTCAAAAGTGAAAATTTTAATATCAACATCAAACTTACTAGAAATTTCTGTGTAATTGTCAGCTGATGCTGCCCATGCTTGTTTGAAATCTTCAAGTTCGATAATCACAAAATCATCATCCAACCAAATTTCAATATCTTTACCAGAAATAAACGCACGCCTTGTACCGTTTATATAAAAATAATCATACTCATTTTTAAATCTTAGTAGAGTACCATCGTTTTCATCTTCAAGCGTTGCGCCTTTATTTCCTAATAGCATTTCTTTTAAAGCTGATGCAACGTTTTCGCGTCTGCCTCTTAATTTAAGAGTACCCTCTGCCCAATTTGGCATATTTCTTTCCTCCTGTAAAAACTCTGTAATTCCCTTATTTCTATAAGGATGAGTTTGTTATTTGTTAGTAGTTATTATTAGTTAGTGCCGTTAGGCTCAAGATTGTTGTTTTTTAGTGTGCGCTAGCACTGCGTTGTTATATATTGGTACTTGTTGTATAGTTAGTATTTATTAGTAGTGGAATTTTCAACTGTTGATTTTCTCAACTATTGAATAATTCAACTGTTGATTTTCTCAACTATTGAATAATTCAACTGTTGATTTTTCAGTAAGTTGAATTACCTTTACCTTTGGATAACTCTCTATCTAATATCTGTTTAAAATAATCTAAGTGACTATCCTTTATTGGTATATCTTGTGCGAAAACATAATTTTCAACACCTTTTTTATATCCTCTACTAAATCTTACAACTCGTATATATCCTGCCTCTTGTAATTCCTTGTAAGCTGCTTTATGAGCATCCCTACCATTAGTTGACCTTTTTTCAAGTTCGCTTATATAGATGCGCCAGTCATCCTTGTTGCTAAGGATTTCAGCAAGCAATCCCTTTGCTTGCAAGCTCAAATTAGTATCTTGCAAAAAAGCATTATTCAAAGAGGTATAGTTTTCATGGGTGTTGGTGAAATATGTATCTCATTAACCGTCAGCCTCCAATCTACGCTCATTTACTTTTCTAAAAAGCTCATATACTGGGTTATCATCAGGGATAACATATCCGGCAATACTGTCTCTTTTTGTTCCGTCTGCCATTGTGTGCGTTACTATGTAATGCTCTTTAACCATTTTCTTTCCTTTCTAGCAATTGCTAAAATTGCGAGAGTATCAATAATCGTTAAACCTACCAAACTATTAATTAAAATATCGCTTAATGGATAGTGTTTTCTTTGCCAATTATCGACTAATAGTTGTTGTGTACTGTTCAGTTCTTTCATTATGTGGTATAATTAAAGTAGTTATTTTTAACAAGCGCCTTACTTGGATTGCAGTCCGTAGGTGCTTTTTTTGTTCTTTTCACTTTATTCCTTTCTGTTGTGTTATTTTTGTCAACAACCTATGAAATTAAAATGGCATTTAAAACTGTTTTAGGATCAACTCCTAAGACGTCCGCAAACTCTGCCATTTCATCTGCTCCTATATTTCTAGGGTTTTTCTGTTTCTTATACAGAGCGCTCCGAGAAATATCTAAACGTTCAGCGATAACTTTACGCTTTAGCCCACTTTTATCAAGCAGTTTTTCAAAAGCATTTTTATCTGCTACTACTTTTTCCATAAATTACTCCTTTCTGTTTATCTTGAGTTTCCTTTTTGTCAACTCTACAATGTAATTCTATCCCTTTGTTTCTATTTTGTCAACACTTTTGTGTAAAAAAAGTCAACTTTTTTTCTTTTTGTATCTAAAAACCCTTTATATCAGCGTTTTCAGCTTATTTGTTTCTTTTTATTACTCGTTTTTGTTGACATTTTTGATACACTGAGTTATAATTGCACTATATAATAGATTAAAAAGGAGGTGGGATAATGAAAACTAAAATAGCCTTTCCTCAAATGCTAAACAAGTATAGATTGCAAAAAAATCTTACTATGGAGCAACTAGCTGAGGAAGTTGGCAAAACAAAATCTACTATTTCAAAATGGGAGGCTGGTACTCGCTCACCTAAAATATATGAAATAGAAGAAATAGCAAAATATTTTGGGGTTGAGCCTCAGACAATGATGTTTGGAGATACCTCAAAAATACAATGGCTTTACGACAAACTCGAACCTAGCAGGCAAGAAAATGTTATCACTTACGCAGAGAAACAACTAAATGAGCAGGAAAATAATGTTATCTCTATTTTCGATGATAGAAAAAGAGTCACTGCTTATGTTGAGGGTGTAGTTGCTGCTGGTCTAGGTAGCTATCAAGAGGAAAACTTACACATGGAAGTTGAACTTTTGGAAGAAGAAGTACCAGAAAAATACGATACTATCGCACAAGTTGTTGGGGATAGTATGGAGCCACTTATAGAAAACAACGACTTACTTTTTATCGATGTAAAAAGTCAAGTTGATGTTAACAGTATTGGGATTTTCCAAGTGAACGGAAAAAACTTTGTAAAAAAACTCAAGCGTGATTATGGTGGCGCTTGGTATTTACAAAGTCTTAACAATAATTATGAGGAAATTTATCTATCAGAAGACGATGACATCCGCACTATTGGGGAAGTGATCAGTATCTATAGGGAAAATTAAGGAGAATACTATGCAAAAACAAAAAGGGGGATGCTTGTCATCTCTTATCGCAATTATCCTGTTAGTCTGGGTTGCCAGCTTTTTTATCGGTGGCAATGATAGCACAAAAAATAACAGTAAAGAAACTGACAAAACAGAGCAGACTAGTACATCATCAAGTAAAGAAGAAACTAGCCAATCATCACAAGAAGTAAAAAACGATGGTAAAGATTATACAGAGGTTTCAAATACTGAGTTTGCATCCCATCTTACTACTGAAATCAATAATCAGTTAAGCGCTAGTGGATACCAGGTAACAGTTAAACCTGTTGGTAATAATGTTATCTATCTTTATGTACCTCAAGATGTTAAATATAACTCTAACAGTGAAATTCAAAAAATCGCTGATAGTTTATATAGCATCAAAGAAAGTACTTTCTCAAACTGGGCAATTGATAATGGATATGATCTAGGATTTACTAACTCACCTGATCTATACATCAAATCAGAAGATGATACAACACTTGCTGAAGAAAGTGGCATTGTAAATAAATCTATGAAAGTAAAAGTAAACAACTAAAATAAAAAAGCCCCTGCTCGCCTCGACCAAAATTTGAGCATGGGACTTAAACCAATTTGAAAAGCAACCTAAAACACTAAGGGTATAGGTCTTTTTTCTATACCCTATTTTACCATAAAACTTACAAAATAGGGAGGCTAACGATGAATAAAGTTGCTATTTATGTGCGCGTGAGTACAAAAGGACAAGCCGAAGAGGGTTATAGTATCGATGAGCAAATTGCATTGCTTACAAGCTACTGTAGCATACACAAATGGAAAATCCATGATACTTATGTTGATGCTGGTATCTCTGGAGCTACGATTGAAAGACCGGAATTAAGCAGACTATCGAGAGATGCCCAAAAGAAAAAATTTAATACCATGATTGTCTATGACTTAAAAAGGCTTGGGCGCTCGCAACGTAATAACATTTCATTTATTGAGGATGTACTAGAAAAAAACGGAATAGGCTTTATCAGCTTAACAGAAAACTTTGATACCTCAACCCCTCTAGGAAAAGCAATGGTTGGTATTCTGTCAGCCTTTGGGCAATTAGATAGGGATACTATTAGAGAACGTATGATGATGGGTAAGATTGGCCGTGCTAAGTCTGGTAAACCTATGATGACCAGTACTATTGCATTTGGTTATACTTATGATAAAGTTACTAGCTCACTTAATATCAACCAAGCAGAGGCTATTATTGTAAAAACTATCTTTAATGAGTACTTATCCGGTAGATCACTAACAAAATTAAGAGACTATCTTAATGAAAATGATTTGCTGAGAAATGGCAAACCTTGGAATTATCAAGGAGTTAGTAGGATTTTAAGAAATCCAGTTTATATGGGAATGGTTAGATTTAGAGGAGAAGTATATCAAGGTAATCATGATCCAATAATTGATAGTGAAACATTTGAGGCTGTGCAAAAAGAACTTAAAAAGAGACAACTTGAGACCTATGAATTTAACAAAAACACAAGGCCATTTAGGGCTAAATATATGCTATCAGGCATTATTAAATGTGGATACTGCGGTTCTCCAATGGGAGTAACTCTAGGAACTAAACGAAAAGATGGCACGCGCAATATACGCTACCAATGTGTAAATAGATTTCCAAGAACCACAAAAGGAATTACAGTATATAACAATGGCCAAAAATGTAACTCTGGCTTTTATGAAAAGGATGATATTGAAATATATGTACTAGGTCAAGTAAGACTCTTGCAACTGAATAAGGCTAAATTAAATAAAATGTTTGAAACTCCGGAAATAATAAATGTTGAGAAAATAGAAAACCAAATCAATAGCCTTAATAACAAAATGAAACGGCTTAATGACCTCTACCTAAACGATATGATTTCACTAGATGAGTTAAAAACCCAAACTTACACATTCCTAAAACAAAAAGACTTACTAGAAAATGAGCTTAATAATAACCCAGCTATCAACCAAGAAGAAAATCGAAAGCAATTCCAAAAATTATTAGGCACAAAGGACATCACTCAATTAAGCTATGAGGAGCAATCTTTTGCCATTAAAAACCTGATAGATAAGGTATTTGTTAAACCTGGCATCATTGATATAAATTGGAGAATTTAGGTCAGAAAAATAACAAATTTAGATACTCTTGTTTC
>NZ_LNVF01000012.1:0-57354 GCF_002093545.1 Streptococcus oralis subsp. tigurinus | reverse complement strand
TTTTTTTGTTCAAAATAGATAAGTGTTGCTGTTTAAACTTGATTTTCCCAGTGGACAATCGTCCACTTTTTTTATATAATAAAACTAAACTAAATTGGTTGAGTTTTGAAAATGTAAGCTCAACCGTCGATTAGTCTTTCTAAGGGAGATAATGTTCATTAAAGCATCACACTAGGAGGTGAATCATGTACCAACCAGAAAAACTCAAGGCTCGGAGAAAAGAGTTAAAATTGACACAGAAGGAAATTGCAGAGGAATTAGGGATTAGTTTTCAGGCTTACTCCGCTTGGGAACGCGGGATTAAGGAACCATCCAAGGAGAAGGTTGCTCAGCTGGAGAAGATTTTAAAAGTGGCAAAAGGCTATTTTACTCAGATTGAGATTGTTCGTCTTTACAATAGCCTCTCCAAGCAAGGGAAGGACAAGGTTGTGCTCTATGCTCGCAACCTGGCTAAAGAAGAACAAACTCAGAAAGTGACGACCATGCCAGAGCGCCTCTACGAGTATCACGTCTATGAACGCATGTCAGCAGGGATCGGGGCATCGGTCTACGGTGACCAGAATTTTGATACGGTTTACTTTAATGAGGAACTAGCCCATGATTTTGCGTCCTGGGTGTCTGGGGACTCTATGGAACCTAAATATCAAAATGGTTCAGTTGCTCTGATTCGAGAGACAGGATTTGACTATGACGGGGCGGTTTATGCAGTGGTTTGTAACAACCAGACCTATATCAAACGGGTCTATCGGGAGGAAGATGGCTTGCGTCTGGTCTCTATCAATCCTAAATACAAGGACATTTTCATCTCCTATGAGGATGATCCTCGGATTGTGGGGATTATCGTTGGGAACTTTGTGCCGATGGAGGGTTAGCCCATGGGCTACTTTGATTATTCCAGAGAGCCCAAGAGTGATATTGCCTTTGTCGATATGAAATCCTTTTATGCCAGTGTCGAGTGTGTGAGAAGGGGCTTGCATCCGCTGAAGACCTCACTTTGTGTCATGAGTCGCGCGGATAATTCGACTGGCCTGATCCTAGCTTCCTCTCCCATGTTTAAGAAGATTTTTGGCAAGTCAAATGTTGGCCGGGCCTATGATCTGCCCTTTGATATCAAGACCCGCAAATTTTCCTACTATAATGCCAGAAAGCAGGGGTTGCCTACAGATTCAGACTATGTGCGCTACATCGAAGATTGGGCCCAAGTTACCTTGATTGTCCCTCCTCGGATGGATGAGTACATCGCAGTCAATATGGAAATCCAGCGAATCTTTCAAAATTATGGCAGTCCAGATGATATTTATCCCTACTCTATCGATGAGGGCTTTATTGACCTGACTAGTTCGCTCAATTATTTCATCCCAGACAGGCAGATTTCTCGCAAAGACAAGCTGGATATGCTTTCTGCTCGCATTCAGAGGGATATTTGGAGGCAGACAGGGATCTATTCTACGGTGGGGATGTCCAATGCCAATCCCTTGCTGGCCAAGTTGGCTCTGGATAATGAGGCCAAGCACACTCCGACCATGAGGGCCAATTGGTCTTATCAAGACGTGGAAGAGAAGGTCTGGGCCATTCCCAAGATGACGGACTTTTGGGGGATTGGCAGGCGGATGGAGAAACGCTTGCATGCTCTGGGGATTTTTTCGATTAAAGAACTAGCCACCAGCAACCCAGACCAGCTAAAGAAAGCTATCGGTCAGGCTGGCCTGCGTTTGTGGTTTCATGCTAACGGGATTGATGAAAGCAATGTTCACATGCCCTATAAAGCCAAGTCTCAGGGATTAGGAAATTCTCAAATCTTGCCGAGAGACTACGTGAAGCTACGGGATATCGAAATTATTCTCCGAGAAATGGCGGAGCAGGTGGCTATTAGACTGAGAAGGGCGGGAAAGAAAACAACCCTTGTCTCTCTCTATGTTGGTTTCTCTAAACAGGAGGTCAGGCCGTCTATTCGTACACAAATGAAGGTCGAACCGACCAATAATACAGCTGTCTTAACGGATTATGTTTTGAAGCTATTTCATAGCAAATACACTTCTGGAGCGGTCAGAAGTGTCGGAGTCAACTATTCAGGATTTGTGGATGAGTCCTTTGGCTTGATCTCCCTCTTTGATGATGTTGACAAGTTAGAAAAAGAAGAAAGGCTCCAGACGGCTATTGACTCCATTCGGGAACAATTTGGCTTCACTTCTCTCTTAAAGGCCAATGCACTGGAAGAAGCCTCTAGGAGTCTTGCCAGAAGCAAGCTGATTGGTGGGCATTCTGCTGGAGGATTAGATGGATTACAATGATTGATCGTTCTTACTTACCTTTTCAATCTGCGCGAGACTATCAAGATCCAGGAATGCAGAAGTGGATGGGCTTTTTCCTCTCAGAGCATACTAGCTCGCTTGGTGAAGAAAAAAATCGTGTTGATTTTTCGACGAATTTGAATTCAGTTGAGAAGCTACTCTTGCTTTCTCAGCTTTATGTTGGTCAATTGAAGGGATGTTTTGTTGTCAAGGAAAGAAAGCAAAAAATGACGATCATCGGTGAGGTGAGCGAATTATCACCTCAAACTCTATCTATTAGGACAAATGAGGGATATAGGCTGGTAGAGATTGTAGATATCCTCGAAATTCGACTGTGGGAGGAGGAAGTTTATGACTAGAAAAGAGCTGTATGAAAACAAACTACAGATGGATTATTTTTCAGATAGTTACATCCGCTTTGAAGAGGATTTCCAAAAATACTCTGCCATGAATGTTCCCTTGACTTTTTTAATCGATGATATCCTACGAACCATGGCAATGAATCAGAAGAACTACTTCGTCTTGAACAAGGAAAATGCCAAGGATGGGCGGGAGCATCGCTTTTATTTTAGGATAGTGACAGAAAAAGAGTGCCCCAGAAATCGAACCTATGCCTATATGGGACTGCAAGCATAGAGCCTGTCCAAGTCCCTGAAAAATGTCTAAATATGCTATAATAAAATAAATTTCAAAAGAATTTAATTGATTCTATTTTCATAAGGGTAGAGAATATTGCAGGAGGTAAATCATGCTAGGAGCGGTTATTGGAGATATTGTTGGTTCTCGATTCGAGGCGGATAATCATAAAAGCAAAGAGTTTGATTTGTTCACCCAGAATTCTTGCCCGACCGATGATAGTATTATGACTTTGGCGGTTGCTAAAGCCTTATTGGCCAGTAAGGAAGACTGGAGTCAACTGTCAAAAAATTCTGTCAAGTATATGCAGAAAGTCGGCCGTCATTATCCCGATTGTGGTTATGGAGGTCACTTTTTCCATTGGATTTTTTCTGAGGATCCTCAATCCTATGGTAGTTATGGTAATGGCGCCGCTATGCGCATTAGTGCTGTCGGTTTTGCGGCAGAAAGTATAGAGCAAGCCAAGTCTTTGTCACAAGCGGTTACAGCAGTGACTCATAATCATCCTGAGGGCATAAAGGGAGCTGAAGCGACGGCTGTAGCAATTTTCTTGGCACGAAATGGTGCTAGTATGGATGAAATCAGGGACCATATTGATAAGAATTACTATCCTATGGACTTTACTCTGGACGACATCAGAGAGGATTACACTTTTGACGTGACTTGTCAGGGCTCTGTTCCCCAGGCCTTAGAGGCCTTCTTTGAGTCTGAAAATTTCGAGGATGCTATCCGAAATGCGATTTCCATCGGAGGAGATAGCGATACTATCGCTGCTATCTGTGGAGGGATCGCTGAAGCTTACTATGGCATTCCTGAAGACATTAGACAAGAGGCTTTGACTTTTTTAGATGACCGTTTGCTTGAAATCGTAGTTGACTTTGAAAATACCTATCCTCAATGATAACCTTAGTTTAGAATTTTATACTAAAACATCCATATAAATTTGTGGATGTTTTTTAATTTTACAGATAGAAAAAGAGAAGACCAAATGGTCTTCTCAACGGGGGAACTGAAATAATGGAAAAGAATCAATCAAAGAGGGTTATTCGTCTTTGAAATTCTTTTGGAAGATGAGGAGAGACAAGATAGAAGTAATGGCTGCCAAGAAGAGGAAGGCAGTTGCTTCTTGTTCTCCAGTTGCAGGGAGTTCTCTTTCCTTGTCTTCTTTGACCGTAGCTGTAACAGGAGCTTTTTCATCTTTTGCTGATGAATTATCTGTTACGGCTGGAGTCGGTTTTTCAGTCTCTCTTGGTAGAACATACTCAGGAAGAGTCACAACTGGTGGCGCTTCTGTTCCAACAGAGCTTTGTTTGCTACCTACCTCAATCACTCGATCTTGAGCTGGAGTTGCTTCTGTTTGGAGAACCTTGCGATTGTCACCGTCCACTTCAACATACTCGACTAAGAGACCGTCTTTTCCTTCTGATAGAACTTGCTCTTTTCCTTTGTCTAATTGTGGGTTTTCGCGACGGATAGTCTTGAACGGTACGACCTTATTGACGATTTCCAAGCTTGGAAGTGTAAAGACAAGGTCTTTAACCCCTTCCTCAGGACTTGAAGAAGTAATTGGTTTTTCCGGTTGAGCAGGTTTTTCCGGATGCACTGGCTTTTCAGGTTGAGCAGGTTTTTCCGGTTGAACTGGTTTCTCAGGTTGAGTCGGATTTTCAGGCTGAGCAGGTTTTTCCGGTTGCGCCGGTTTTTCAGGTTGAACTGGTTTCTCAGGTTGAGCCGGCTTCTCAGACTCAGCTGGTTTTTCCGGTTGAGCTGGAGTTTCCGGTTGCGCTGGTTTTTCCGGCTGAGCAGGTTGTTCAGATTGAGCTGGAGTTTCCGGTTGCGCCGGTTTTTCCGGCTGAGCAGGTTGTTCCGGTTGAGCTGGAGTTTCCGGTTGCGCCGGTTTTTCCGGCTGAGCAGGTTGTTCCGGTTGAGCTGGAGTTTCCGGTTGAGTCGGATTTTCCGGCTGAGCAGGTTTTTCCGGTTGCGCCGGTTTTTCCGGTTGAACTGGTTTCTCAGGTTGAGCCGGCTTCTCAGACTCAGCTGGTTTTTCCGGTTGAGCTGGAGTTTCCGGTTGCGCTGGTTTTTCAGGCTGAGCAGGTTGTTCAGATTGAGCTGGAGTTTCCGGTTGCGCCGGTTTTTCCGGCTGAGCAGGTTGTTCCGGTTGAGCTGGAGTTTCAGGTTGCGCCGGTTTTTCCGGTTGAACTGGTTTCTCAGGTTGCGCCGGTTTTTCCGGTTGAGTCGGTTTTTCCGGTTGAACTGGTTTTTCAGGTTCAGCAGGTTTCTCAGGCTGAGCTGCTTCGAGCTTGCTGATTTGTTCGAGAGCAGTTTCTAGCGCTTGATTGACTGCTTCCTGAGTTTTAGCTTCTTGGATTGCAGCAATGGCTTGGTCAGCAATTGCTAACAATTGCTTCTTAGCTTCATTGTTGGATCCAAGCTCAGCGACTTTTTTCTCGATAGCTTTCGTCAAGCTGTCCATAGCCTTATCGTACTCAATTTCCGGTTGTTTTGGTTCAGCTGGTTTCTCAGGTTCTTCTGGCTGTTCCGGTTGCTCTGGGCTAGGTTCCTCTTGGCCTCTTTGATAGTTCTCATCCTTGGATAGGATATCTTGTAAGGTGCTGACCGTCAACATGACATCCTGAACATCTACTGCATCAGCACTGAGCTGGTTTCTCAATTTTTCTAGATTTGCTTGGAAAGCTTGGCGTGCGGTAGCCGTATTTTTCAAGCCTGCTGGGTCAAAGTTGGACAGATCATCTTTCCATTTTGAGATAGACTGGATGATATCTGCCTTGCTGTAGAGTTCACTGCCTTCGCCACGAGTGATAAATTGGTCTACCTGAATACCGATATTTCGAGACAAATCGTTTCGATCAGGATCGAGTTGAAGGGTGACTGCGTGCAAGTTTTCGTCCAGACCTTTTAGGCTAACCAGCGTTTGATTGCCTTGGCGTTGGGTAGCGTGACCGCTAAAGTATTTCTTACCATCAATAGTCGACGCATTTCCCATGCCATCTTGATAAGGAACTTCTTTGCCATCTAGGAAGACTTTGTAGATACCATGATTTGGATCAACATAGCCCTTGATATCAAGTCCAGTACCGTAGAAGTAGGCTGTGACAGTTGTTTTTTTCTTTTGCTCATCAGTTAAGCGACCAAAGGAAGCCCAAGACTCCGTCTTTTGGTATTTATCTGCCGAATTGGTTTCATGGTGCCAGCCAGGACTGTAATCCAACTGACTAGCTTGGTCATCATAACTTGTTTGATCCTTGATCAGCAATTCAGCTTTCATCACTTGGATGGTTGCATCGGTAGCGAAACCGAGCAGGGCACCATCAGAAACAGAAGTGAGCTTGGCTTTAAAGTCAAAGATAGAGTCGGCTTGTTCTGTAAAGTCAATCGTTGGGATGGTCACAGTCTTTTCTGTTTCTCCATCTTCAAAAGTCACATCTTGAGTTGTATCTTGGTAAACTTTACCGTGAACTCCAGTTCCAGGTTCCGTGATGAAGCGAACAGTAGCAGCTCCCTTGCTTCCACCAACACGTTTAATTTTAATAGTGACTGGTTTTCCTTTTTCGACTTCGTAGTTAGTAGACTCGAGTTCAAACATTCCCTTGCTATCATTGTTTAGGGTGTAGATCCCTTCTGTAGCAATTGGTTCACCTGTTTTATTTACAAGAGTAATGGTATGTTGGCCAGGTGCCAAATCGTCTGTTTCATATACTTTTTGGCTACGTTTACGGCTAGCGTTCTTAGTTTGCACATCCGCAACTTTTTGACCATCAACGTAGACGGACATTTCTCCATGACCTGGGTCGACTGTAGAGACGACATAGGCCTTGGTTCCTGTGAAGGTATAGCTGACTTTGGCATCTTTTTGATTGGTCCACATAGAAGTGCCACGAACTCCTTCAGATTCATTGTACCAAGTTGTTCCGGCTGTATCTGCTGTTGTGTTTGAGTGGTATTCAAGTCCAAGAGGGTAGCCATCTGTCTTTTCAATACTACTTGGCGTTTTGTAGACTGAGAAGTTGTTCAAGATAGGTGTAGCCTGTGCTCCTGTGATGGTCACACGGATTTTTTGTGCCTCTACAGGTTTACCTTGAATCAAGCGACGGTAACCAACAGTTGAACCTTCACCGTAAGTCACCCAGCGACCGTTGATTTCGACTTCAATCTTGAAACCAGAGATACGTTGACCTTTGGCGATGTCTTCTTTGAGTTCGACAACGTCAAAGCGTCTCTTTTGTCCTAAATCGACTGTAAAGCTACCGGTTGTGGCATCATTTGAGAGCGCCCAGCTAGTATCATCTTTACCGTCTGTCAGGTGACTTTCCTTGTAGAGATGGTTCTGACGAGTAGAACTTGCTGTTACAGTAGCACCTTTGGCAAAGTCAGTCGTATACATTTGGTCTAGGGTTGCTTTGAACTCCTTCAAGCGAGCCACATCCGCATCTGCGAATTTTCCTTCTTTGTTTGGTGGAATGTTGAGAAGGAGAGGCGTTCCACGACCAACAGACTTGAAGTAGATGTCCATCAACTCTTTGAGTGATTTCGGCTGTTGATTGTCATGGTAGAACCAACCAGAACGGATCGAAACGTCAGCTTCCCCCACAGAGTACATATCACCATCTGGGTCACCATGGTTGAGGTATTCGTTTTTCACATCGTCTGTGATGTTGGCTCTTTTCACTTTATGCCATACAGGGTCACCTGCGATACCACGTTCATTTCCGATCCAGCGAACGCTTGTCGGTTGAGCAGAGAAGATGGCGATATCTCCTTCAGCTTCTTTGATATATTTGAACCACTCATCAAAAGTATAGGTTACTTTTTGGGCACCGCTACCACGCGCACCGTCCATCCAAACTTCGATGAATTTCCCTTTATTTCCGTATTTTGGATTTCCAAGGATTTCTTTCAGCTGGTTGAGATAGTATTGGTTGTATTCCTTTTCGGTTGCGACATGGTATTTAGGATGGTTGGCATCCCATGGTGATAGGTAAACACCCATGTTCATGTCGTACTTGCTAGCAGACTTGGAAACTTCTTCGAGAAGGTCACCCTTTCCATCTTTCCATGGGCTGGCAGCTACAGTATGATCCGTATACTTAGAAGGGTAAGCAACGAAACCGTCGTGGTGTTTAACAACCATAATGGTTCGTTTGAAGCCAGTTTCCTTCAGGGTGCGAATCCATTGGTCTGTATCCAAGTTGGTTGGATTGAAGTATCGAGGGTCTTCTTTCCCATTTCCCCATTCAGAATTGGTATAAGTGTTCATTCCGTAGTGGATGAAGGCTGCCAATTCTTCCTTGTGGTAATCAAGTTGAGCCTTGCTTGGAAGAGGTCCGTGGTTGCCAATCTCAGTTTCCTTATCTTCTGGATGAGCGGCTGGAGGAGTCGGAGTCGTTGGATTAGCTGTATCAGCGACTGGCTCGTATTCAAAGACGACCTCATTAACACCTTTTTGCTGGATTCTTGCTTCCAAGCTAACTTTTACTGGACGGTAGCCAGCAATGTCTTTGGCATGGAAGGTGTTGACAAAGGAAACATCATACTCTTGACCGTCATTGTTATCAACTGTCGCTTCCGCTAGTTCAGTAGTGGTTCCTTTTTGACGGTAGTAAACTTTGAAAGAGCCTTTGTTGACTTTATAGACCACCTTGATGACACGTGTACCGGCAGGCGCTTTGCTGACAACATTGTGCTCTTCAGCCCAAGTATCTTTTAGCTGTTTATTGACTGCTACGCCATCAATGGATACAATTTCGTATTTGTCTTTATTCTTTTGATAGAAGTCTGTTTTCTCGATTTCTTTTTTGAAATTGTAGTCAAATGGAGAATCAACAGCTGTCTGTTCGATGAAGGTATCATTATCTTTGACAGGATTTCCTTCTTCGTCTTCGTGTTGAATAACCACACGACCGTATTCAACTCCCTTGGTCAAGGTAGCAATCCCATCTTGGTTGAAGGAATATTCGTTGCTTCCGATAACAGCTTTCTCATTCCGAAGCATACGCCCCTCATCAGTAAAGTAGTAACGATTTCCGTTGTCTCCCTGGTACCAGCCTTTCACACCATATTTGGCAATCAAGTCCTTCACCCATTTCAGTTGTTCAGGTGAAAGGACGAGTCCGCCACCAAAGCGATCCTTTTCAGGAACACCATTGTCAACGGTTCCGTGTTGGTGAACCCCCAGAACTTTTCCTTGGCTATCCACAATTCCACCACCAGACAAACCAGATACAGAAGTGGTTTGGTAGGTGATACCGGTCGTTCCCTTATCATCATAGGATTCAACAGATCGGATGGTCCCATCTGCCTTGTAAAGCTGACCAGCTAGGATAGGTTGTTTCAGTTCTTTTGAGCTTGAGTCAGTTGGGTAGCCAATCGTGCTGATGACTTCTCCCGGCTGATGTGTCTTGTGCTCCGCTAAAGGCGCAAAGGTTGCTGCTTTGTTTGGACTAGCAATCGGAAGAGGAATAGGAGCTTCTACAAGAGCAAGGTCGTTCTTATAGCCTTGTCCAAACTCTTTCTTATTCCAGAAATGGATGTCCTTTTCTCTGAATAAAACCGTAGTTCCAGAAGATGGCAGTGAGTTTTTCTTTTCGCTGTTTGAACCAACGTTATAGTAGAACTGGGCAGATTTCCCACCACGAATGTGACCTTCTCCAGTTTCTTTATTTGCTTCTAGGAAGTTATGAGCAACGGTAAGGATCAGGTTAGGGGCTACAAAGATACCTGAGCCTGAAACGAGGTAACGTTGCTCCCCTGCATTGTAAGTGCTGTAAACCATAGTAGCAGCAGTTGCAGGTTGTCCCTCGTAGTTGATGTGTTTGAGGTCTTGACCACCGTTAATAATAGCCCGGTTTCCATTCTCAGCTTCTTTTGGCGCTTCTTCCTTATCCTTTAGAATGCTCTCAGTTTCTACCTTTGGACTAGCTTTCTGGTCAACGATAGTAGTCGTATCGAGTTTTTTGACAGGTGTGTCGGGATAGGCACGGTCCTGAATGCCTTCAGGGAGCAAGTCAGCACTGTTGGTATCGGTAGCAGGTGTTTCTTGTTTTTCAGCTTCTACACGGCCTTCTTCTTTGACTTGTTCAGCCTTGCTTTCTTCTATATCTGCGACTTGTTCAATTTGCTGGTCTAAATTGGATGTTGCGGTAGGAGACGTTTCATCTGCACGTACGGTTCCAGAAGCAAAAAATGCCAGTCCGACGATGACAGAGGCTACGCCCACAGTTAACTTCCGAATGCTAAATGTTTGCCCTTTTTCAAAAAGGTATCGATTCATAATATACTCCTAGTTTTTAGAAAGGCAGTCAGCTACTGCCCAAGCCCAAGTCTGACTTGGTTACAACTTGATTTAATGAAAAAACTCTCTGATAATTTGTAAGCTACCTTACCTCCTGTTTATAAAGCGCTTTCATTTTGAGGTAAAAAATTTAAAAGGTCATTTCTCCCTTAAAATGACTGAAAACTCTTAATATAACAAATATACTAAATTAAAGACAGAATTGCAATAGCGAAAAAGCAAAAAATAAATATAAATTAAAGAAAATAAGTTACTTTTTAAAGAAAAAAAGCATCCTTTCAAGTCTCAAACTAAATGAAAGGACACGTTTTAAAAAGAAATTAGAGTATCTTTTGGAGAGACTCTTGGATGGTTTGGGGGTCTGTTTTGGAAGAGAAGCGCTCAAGGACTTGCCCATCTCGACCAATGAGAAACTTAGCAAAATTCCATTCGATTCGTTTTCCTAGCGGACCAGCTTTCTGGTCTTTTAGCCAAACATAAAGAGGATCTGCTTCCTTGCCATTGACCTTGACCTTGGCAAACCGAGGAAAAGTTGTCTGATAGTGTAGGCTACAGAAGCTATTGATTTCTTCTGAACTGCCGGGTGCTTGTCCCATGAACTGATTGCAAGGAAAATCTAGGATTTCAAAGCCCTTATCATGATAGCGTTCATAGAGTTCTTGAAGTCCCTGGTACTGGGGCGTTAAACCACATCCTGTAGCAGTGTTGACAATCAAGAGAACCTTGCCACGATAGCTCTCCAGGGGAGTTGCTTGGTTATTTTGGTTTAAAATTGAAAAATTATATATACTGGTCATTTTTCTATATTCTCCTTATGCATTCCTGATTCAGAGTGTTTCACCTCGTGTTCCGATAAAAAGCAGTAGACCATAGTCCCAAAGATTGCTCCAATACTAAGACCAAAGACCAGTAAGGGGATCATTATCTCTGTTTGGATGATTTTTTCCAAGAAAGTTGAAAGGGACATCTGTTGAACGAAGAGTTTATGAAAGAGCAACAGAGCAAATAAGCCAATCTCAATACTTATAAATACCAACCAACTACGAACTTTTATTTGGCGTTTGCTGTAGGTTTTGTAGATGATTTCTGATTTGTCATCCTTTTCAAGATGAAGCTCTTGTACGGCTCTTTGAGCTTTTATACTCATGAACAGAATGAGTCCAAAATAGAGGTAGGGCATAAGCGATCGAACAATTTCTATAAAGCGTCCGAACAAAATATAGAACAGGAAGAGAAAGAAGGAAGAGTAAACGATTTGGATCAAGGAACGCGCACAAGCTCTGTAGATTATCTCTTGGCGGCATTCATCAAAGGGGCCTTGTATGTGAAAGAATAATTTGAGTAAGCGAGTGGTGAAATCTTCTTTTTTCATGGGAGTAATCTCCTAAATGAGCGATTTTTGATTGACTTCTTTAAAGAGTTGATAGAGAGTATAGAAGTAAACCAAGCTAAAAATGATACAGATTATTAGAAATACCAGGTATCTCCAATCCATAGGATTTGTTAAAAGTTGTGGAAAGGATACGAGGATAAAACAGAGAGATGCGTTTAGAAGACGTATTTTTTTTGATTGGATTTTCTGGAATCTCTGTCCCATGTTCAATACAGGAAGGAATAAAAGAAAGATAATCAAGAAGGGATGCTCAATATGTCCAGAAAGTAGGAAAAAGGTAACAAAGATACTGATAAAAACATGACTGATCAGTAGTCTAGCTAGTGATTTCATAAGGCACCCCCTAGTCGTCTTCTTGGTTTTTCTTGGATTTTCGAATGCGAAGAGAGACGATAATTTGTATGGTCAATCCGAAGAAGAAGGTAGCTAGGATAGTTGATACAAAATGTCCTGCATTTAAAAGAGAACCAAGATAATCCTTGCTATCATCGGTTAGGACATTCAGAAGCGGTATTCCAAAGAACATGCCCATGCCGTAGATCAGACCGGCTTTTAGACCAGGAAAATGCAGTTGTTTACTTTCTTTCTTACTTAACATTTCGGGATCAATAGCTGTGATGCCCGTTTTCTTGGTTTGAGAGACCACATAGAGGGCAACCATCATCGAAATGCCAAACACCACGAGAGGATAGCCGATAGCGACAATTTGTGGGTATTTATAAGCAAGGACAAAGGGGATGAGGTTGCCAAATATCATCAGATAAAAGAGAACGATAAAGACCTGATTCCCGATACGATCGGCCTCGCGCCGCTTGTGTTCGTCAAGGGGACCAGAAATGCCGTATGTGCGTTTGATGAGTTTTTCAGTGAGGGTTTCTTTTTTCATTTGTTTGCTCCTTTTTTAAAAATCGTCTTCCCAAAAGAGACTATTAAGGTCAGTTTGGAGGCTGCGGGCGAGATTGAGACAGAGTTCCAAGGTTGGATTGTACTTGTCATTTTCAATCATGTTGATTGTCTGTCTCGAGACACCGATATCCTTGGCTAGCTCGAGTTGTGAAATGCCCAGTTCCTTGCGGAATTCTTTGACACGATTCATCTGGTCTCCTTTCTGATTTGTGTCGTATATATTTGACTATATTATATTCTTCTATGAAATAGATGTCAAGCATATTTGACATATTTCTTAAAGAAATCTTACTTTTTTTGACCTATTTATCTGACAAGTGCAAGCTGGTCAGATTTGTGGTAAAATAGATAAGATATGACAAAAGAATTTCATCATGTAACGGTCTTGCTTCATGAAACGATTGATATGCTTGACGTAAAACCTGACGGTATCTACGTGGATGCGACTTTGGGTGGAGCAGGCCATAGCGAATATTTATTAAGTAAATTGAGCGAAAAAGGGCATCTCTATGCTTTTGACCAGGACCAGAATGCTATTGACAATGCGCAAAAACGTTTGGCACCCTATATCGAAAAGGGGATGGTAACCTTTATCAAGGATAACTTCCGTCATTTGCAGGCACGTTTGCAGGAGGCTGGTGTCCAGGAAATTGATGGAATTTGTTATGATTTGGGAGTGTCCAGTCCCCAGCTGGATCAGCGTGAGCGTGGCTTTTCTTATAAAAAGGATGCACCACTGGATATGCGGATGAATCAGGAAGCTCGTCTGACGGCCTATGAGGTGGTCAATCATTATGACTATCATGACTTGGTTCGGATTTTTTTCAAATATGGCGAGGACAAATTCTCTAAACAGATTGCCCGCAAGATTGAGCAGGCGCGTGAGGTGAAACCAATCGAGACGACGACGGAGTTGGCAGAGATTATCAAGTCAGCAAAGCCCGCCAAGGAACTCAAGAAAAAGGGGCACCCTGCCAAGCAGATTTTCCAGGCTATCCGAATCGAAGTCAATGATGAGCTGGGTGCAGCAGATGAATCCATCCAGCAGGCCATGGATATGCTGGCTCTGGATGGTAGAATCTCGGTCATTACCTTCCATTCGCTGGAAGACCGCTTGACCAAGCAATTATTTAAAGAAGCTTCAACAGTGGAAGTTCCCAAAGGCTTGCCCTTCATTCCAGATGATCTTAAGCCCAAGATGGAATTGGTATCCCGTAAGCCAATCTTGCCAAGTGCTGAAGAGCTAGAAGCCAACAACCGTTCGCATTCAGCCAAGTTGCGCGTGGCCAGAAAAATTCATAAGTAAGAGGAAAAACATGGCAGAAAGAATCGAAAAAACAAGCCAGTTATTGCAAACGAAGTTTAAAGGTTTTTCACGTGTGGAAAAGGCCTTCTATGTTTCGATTGCTGCAACAATGATTATCCTGGCAGTTAGCGTTGTGTTTATGCAGACCAAGCTATTACAAGTTCAGAATGAATTGACCAAGGTCAATGCTCAAATCGAAGAAAAGAAAACAGAGCTCGACGATGCCAAGCAAGAGGTCAATGAATTGATTCGTTCAGAACGTTTGAAAGAAATTGCAAACTCTAAGAATTTGCAGCTGAATAACGAAAATATCCGAGCAACGGAGTAAGAAATGAAACAGTGGAAAGAAAAAATCATCCGTTATGCCGTCCGTAACCGTAAATCTCCAGAAGAAAATCGCCGAAGAGTAGGGAAAAGCCTGAGTTTATTGGCTGTCATACTCTTCGCTGTCTTTTTGGTCAACTTTGCGGTCATTATCGGAACGGGTAAAAAATTTGGTAAGGACTTGGTTCAAGAAGCCAAAAAGGTTCACCAAACAACCAAGACGATTCCTGCAAAACGAGGGACTATCTACGATCGTAATGGAACACCTATTGCTGAGGATGCGACATCTTATAATATCTATGCCGTTATTGACAAGACCTACAAGTCGGCAACAGGCAAGATTCTCTATGTAGAGGATTCTCAATTTAATAAGGTAGCTGAAATTTTCCATAAGTATTTGGATATGGAGGAGTCCTATGTCAAAGAACAGCTTTCTCAGCCAGATCTAAAACAGGTGTCTTTTGGTACCAAGGGAAATGGGATCACCTATGCCAATATGATGGCTATTAAAAATGACCTCAAAACTGCTGGTGTCGAGGGGGTTGACTTTACAACAAGCCCTAACCGTAGTTATCCCAATGGACAGTTTGCTTCTTCCTTTATTGGTTTAGCGCAACTTCATGAAAATGAGGATGGTACCAAGAGCTTGATTGGAACATCTGGTTTGGAGAGTTCTTTAAATAGCATTCTGGCGGGTACAGATGGGATTATCACCTATGAGAAGGATCGCCTGGGAAATATTGTTCCGGGTACAGATCAAGCTTCCCAACAAACGGTAGATGGAAAGGATGTCTACACAACCCTTTCTAGTCCCTTGCAATCCTTTATGGAAACTCAGATGGATGCCTTCCAGGAAAAGGTAAAAGGCAAGTATATGACGGCTACCTTGGTCAGCGCTAAAACAGGGGAAATCCTGGCTACGACTCAACGACCGACCTTTAACGCAGATACCAAGGATGGCATCACGAAAGACTTTGTCTGGCGTGATATCCTCTATCAAAGTAACTATGAACCAGGCTCCACCATGAAGGTGATGATGTTGGCCTCAGCTATTGATAACAATACCTTCCCTGGTGGGGAATACTTTAACAGTAGTGAATTGAAAATAGCTGATGCGACCATTCGAGACTGGGACGTCAATGAAGGATTGACCAGTGGTGGCACCATGACTTTCTCTCAAGGATTTGCCCACTCAAGTAATATCGGGATGACCTTGCTTGAGCAAAAGATGGGAGATGCAACCTGGCTGGACTATCTCAATCGCTTTAAGTTTGGGGTACCGACCCGTTTTGGTCTGACAGATGAGTACACAGGTCAATTACCTGCTGATAACATTGTCAATATTGCCATGAGTGCATTTGGACAAGGGATCTCTGTCACCCAGACCCAGATGCTTCGTGCCTTTACAGCTATTGCCAATGATGGGGTTATGTTGGAGCCGAAATTTATCAGTGCCCTCTATGATCCAAATGACCAGTCTGTTCGTAAGTCTCAAAAGGAAATCGTCGGAAATCCTGTATCAAAAGCGGCAGCATCCTCTACTCGGGATCACATGGTCATGGTCGGGACAGATCCTGTCTACGGTACCATGTACAACCACAGTACAGGAAAAGCAACTGTCAATGTTCCAGGTCAGAATGTGGCCCTTAAATCAGGGACTGCTCAGATTGCGGATGAGAAAAATGGTGGTTATCTTACTGGTTCAACCAACTATATCTTCTCTGTTGTGTCGATGCATCCTGCAGAAAATCCTGACTTTATCCTCTATGTGACAGTGCAACAGCCAGAGCATTATTCAGGCGTTCAGCTAGGAGAGTTTGCCAACCCGATACTTGAGCGAGCTTCTGCCATGAAAGAATCCCTCAATCTTCAGTCAACTGCCAAGAACTTGGATCAGGTCAGCAAGACGACAAGCTATGCCATGCCTGCTACCAAGGACTTTACCCCAGGTGACCTAGCAGAAGAATTGCGCCGAAACCTTATCCAACCAATCGTTATCGGAACAGGAACCAAGATTAAGGATCTCTCTGTTTCTGAAGGAGATAATTTGGAAGCCAACCAGCAAATCTTGATCCTGTCTGATAAGGTCGAAGAAATGCCTGATATGTATGGCTGGACAGATGAAAATGTGCAAACATTTGCCAAATGGCTGAATATAGAAGTCGAGTGGGAAGGTAGTGGCAAAACGGTCAAGAAACAAAGTGTCCGTGCCAATACGGCCCTCAAAGACCTTAAAAAAATGAAAATAACTTTAGGAGATTAAGATGATTAGTTCCATTAGTGCTGGAATTCTAGCCTTTCTATTGACCTTGATTGGCATTCCAGCCTTTATCCGATTTTATCGAAAAGCACAGATTACGGGTCAGCAGATGCACGAGGATGTCAAACAACACCAAGCTAAAGCTGGGACTCCAACCATGGGAGGTCTTGTCTTCCTTATCGTTGCAGTAGTTGTGAGCTTTCTGCTTGCTCTCTTTACCCAACAATTGACCAACAACGTAGGCATGATTTTGTTTATCTTGGTTTTGTATGGTTTGGTAGGCTTTTTGGATGATTTCCTCAAAATTTTCCGTAAGATTAACGAAGGCTTGAATCCTAAGCAAAAGCTTGCTCTCCAGCTTCTTGGAGGAGTGATTTTCTACCTCTTTTATGAGCGCGGTGGCGATATGCTTTCAGTTTTTGGCTACCAAGTTCATTTGGGTATTTTCTATATTTTCTTTGCCCTTTTCTGGCTAGTTGGCTTTTCAAATGCGGTGAATCTGACTGACGGGATTGACGGCTTAGCGAGTATTTCCGTGGTGATTAGCTTATCAGCTTACGGTGTGATTGCTTATATGCAAAATCAACTGGATATTCTTCTTGTGATTCTTACCATGATTGGTGGTTTGCTAGGTTTCTTCGTCTTTAACCACAAACCTGCCAAGGTCTTCATGGGTGATGTGGGAAGTTTGGCTCTTGGTGGGATGCTGGCAGCTATCTCTATGGCGCTCCATCAAGAATGGACTCTTTTGTTGATTGGGATTATCTACGTCTTTGAGACAAGCTCTGTTATGATGCAGGTCACCTACTTTAAACTTAGTGGTGGGAAACGTATTTTCCGTATGACACCTGTGCATCATCATTTTGAGCTTGGAGGATTCTCAGGCAAGGGCAATCCTTGGAGTGAGTGGAAGGTTGACTTCTTCTTTTGGGTAGTTGGGCTTCTAGCAAGTCTCTTGACCCTAGCCGTTTTATACCTACTATAAAATAACCTTTGATTACAAAATAAAACAGGATGAAGATCACCTTCATCCTGTTTTTGTGTGCTTAAAGGTTAGTTGGAGTCATCCTTTCTTCCTTTTAACATAAAAGTGGCTGTGAGGGCTAGGCTGAGGCCTGCTAAGAAGAGGAGTGGGTTGGACGCATCTCCTGTTGCTGGAAGTTCTTCTTTAGGAGAATGATATCCAGTTTTAGCAAGGCTAGGACTAGATGAAAGTTGTTCAGTCTCGTGTGCTAAGGTTTCTGTATCTGAAGCACTTGTTTTTTCCTCTGTGTTAGAGCTTGTTCCAGCAGCTTGATAGACGACAGCATAGGTACTGAAATGACTAGTGATGAATTCTACCTTTCTGTCTCGAACGGTGAAATCAAGGACTTGCAACTCCTTGGTCGGAGTGATGTAGTAGACCTTTTCTACGTTAGCTGAAATAGGCAAGCGAACCAAGACAGAGCCTTTTGGCTGCAAGCTATGATCGGTTGGATTTTTAAGTTGTAGGTCGTAAGCATCATAGGTCTTGCCAAAGAGTTCTTGAGCTAAGACACGTTGGCTAGAAACGTGAGAAATTCCTTCTAAGTCGCTGGCTCCACCGATGATTTCCACTCCAGTCTCCTTATTTTTCAAGACTCGAACTGGATAATCAGGAAAGCTAAGGGTCGGAGCAGCCTGATCTCCGCTAGTTCCGATAGGGTCAGTGTACTCAGGTTTTTCAACAGTAGGAGCTTCCTCTTGCCCTGCTGTTCCGATCGATTCGGTGTACTCAGGTTTTTCAACAGTAGGGGCTTCCTCTTGCCCTGCCGTTCCGATAGGCTCGGTGTATTCAGGTATTTTTACTGTTGGATCTTCTTCTTCTCCCGCAGTTCCGATAGGTTTAGTGTATTCAGGTTTTTCAACAGTAGGTGGCTCTTCTTGTCCTGCTGTTCCGATAGGCTCGGTGTATTCGGGAATTTTTACAGTAGGAGCTGGTTCGTCCCCCTTGCTTGTAGTTGGTTGCTTCTCGTCAACCTTTTTCTCATCTTTTTTAGTAAAGACGGCTACGACAGGACTGCTTGTGCTAGTTCCTTGAATGGCATAAGCTTCAATCGCTTTTCCAGTTTGTCTATCAGTAGCCTCAGGGATTGGGATTTGAACTTGATTGTCTTGGACTGATAGGATAGTCTGATCTCCACTTGTAACCAGATGCGTTTCATCCACTTTGCGTAAGACTAGAGGATCTTTGACACCTGGGAAGGTCACTGCGATAGCTTCCCAATCTCCAGCTGGTAGGCTTAAGGAAATGGTTTTGTCATTTTCCTTAAGAGGCGCGATGCTAGGGCTATCTAAACCAACAGCTGGAGCTTTGATGATATCAAAGGAGTCAAGAGAGATTTTCTTGCGACCTTCTGGCGAATCTGGATCAACACGTAATGTTAGGGTGTGCGGACCATCAGTGAGATTTGTAAATTCGCCAATAAAGGCCCTCTTTTCAGTTGGACCTGAAGTGTAGAAGTCTAGACTTGACATTTCTTTGCCATCTAGTGTAACACGTGCTCGTCCAAGAGCGAGGCTCTTCAAGCCAAAGATACGAATACCTGTCCCTGTAAAGGAAATAGTTGCCTGAGCTTCTGAAGCAGTACTTGGGTAGCTGTTGTTAATGTCAGCGTATTTTTCCGTACCTCTGTAGAGTTCAGGGTCAGACCAGTCCTTAAACTGGGAACCATACTGGATGCGCGAATCACGATCATCCATTTTTTCAATCGTGTTGCCTGTTCCTGATAGGATCTTGAAGTAGTCTAAGGAAATTTTCGAGCGCTCACTACCACGGTGTTTGTGCTGACGTTTAACACTAAGAGTCAATGTGTGAGGTCCTTCTGACAATCCTGTGAAGCGGCCGATGAGGCTACCTTTTTCAGTTGCCCCAGCAGTATGGAAATCAAGTTCGCCGACCTCTTTGCCATCAATTTTAGCAGTGGCAAGACCTAGTTCAGACGATTTCAGTCCATAGATTTCGATACCAACGCCAGTGAAAGGAATGGTAGCAGTGAGATCTTCGTCTGAGTAGTCTCCTTTTGAAAGATCAGCAAATTTCTCTGTTCCTCCAAATAATTCTGAGTCTGCCCAGTTTCCAAAGGCAGCTCCGTACTGGATACGGCTATCTCGGTCGTCCATCAACTCGCTATAGGTTTCGACAGTGGCTTGTTCAGAAACTTGTGTGGCAAGTTCGCCCAGCATAGCCTTGACGGTGTAGGTGTAGGCATGTTGAGGATCCAGTGATCGATCAATAAAGTGGGTTTGATTGGTTACAAATTCTCTGGTCGCAGAGGTTTGGTCAGATTCGTCTTTCACTTGTCTTTGGATGACATAGTGGGTAGCGCCTTCTACTTGGTTAAAGGTAAGTTCGGCAGTGACTCCATTTTGTCGAACTGCTGTCAGACTGGTTACACGACCAGGGAAATGTTCAAAGGTAATGACATCACCTTTTTGTGTTGCCAGTTGGATGCGGCCATCTTTGAGGACAGTTGCCTTGACTGGTTTGCCATTGACCTTAACCTGACTGGCTTCGATATTTGGATAGTCTACAACTAAGTCTCCACCGACATTTGAAAGGAAGGACAAGCTTTGAAGGTTTTTATCTTTCCACTTCATGCTGACTTCAAAGTTACCACGGGCAATCAAGCCAGAAACCTGTCCGTCTTTCCAAGCATCTGGAAGGGCTGGTAATGGTGCAATATAGCCAGTATGAGATTGCAGGAGCATTTCTGCCATCCCACTAGTTGCCCCAAAGTTTCCATCGATTTGGAATGGTGCGTGGGTATCCCAAAGGTTTTCTAGGGTGGAGTACTTGAGTTGTTCCGCAAGCAAGCGATGGGCACGGTTACCGTCTAAGAGACGAGCCCAGAGGTTGATTTTATTAGCCTTAGACCAACCAGTACCACCATCTCCGCGATGGTTGAGGGTAGCACGCGCAGCCTCTAGGTATTTAGCCTGATCCTTGCTAAAGAGTGTACCTGGGAAGAGACCAACCAGATGGGAAACATGGCGGTGGTTATTTTCAATGCCTTCGTTAGTGAATTGCGGACTGTCCTCCTCGTACCACTCCTTGATACGTCCCTCATTGTTGATATGAAGGGGTTTCAGTTTGTCAAATTTAGCCTTGACCTCTGTGACTAAGTCTTGGTCGACATTCAGATGTCTAGCGACTTCCATGTAGTCGTGGAATAGCTGCCAGACTAGCGACTGGTCAAAGGTATTTCCGATGGTGATGGTACCGTGTTCTGGTGAGTAGGATGGAGAAGACACCCAACGGTCGCTGGCCTGGTCATAGTGCAAGAAGGAGTTCCAGAACTTAGCGGTTTCCTTGAGCATAGGATAAATCTTTTCTTTGAGATAAGTTTCGTCCTTGGTGAATTTATAGTAGTCATAGACATTTTGCATCATCCAGGCATTAGCAGCTGGCGACCAGCCCCAATAGTAATTCCAACCAGGAGTAGTCCAGCCAAATGGTGTAGCCTGGGTGTGGACCAGCCAACCATTTTCTTGTCCATCTTTGGATTCGATACCAGCGTATTCTTTGGCAGCGATACGACCATAGTAGCGCATGTCGTCAATGTAATTAATCATTGGCTTGGCTGTTTCAGCAAGGTTGCTCATGTAAGCTGGCCAGTAGTTCATTTGCAAATTGACATTGAGATGGTAGTCAGCGTTCCAAGGTGGATTGTCTACGGCATTCCAGACTCCCTGCAGGTTGGCAGGAAGGGCATCTGTCCGATCACGAGACGAACTGATAAGTAGATAACGTCCGTATTGGAAGAAGAGTTCTTCCAGTTTTTGCCCTTTGCTAGGGTTATAGCTTTGAAGGGCCTCTTTTGTCGTTTGAGCAGTCTTGCTTCCACCTAGATTTAGTTTAACGCGGTTAAAGAGACTTTGATAATCCTTGATATGGTTCTTTTTAAGTGTCTCGTAGTCTTTGGCCTTAGCGGCTTCGACAATCCTTTTAACTGTTTTTTCGAGGTCGATATCTGTTCGATAGTTGGTTTTTGGATTCTGGGCAAAGTTAGTCTTGGCACTGAGATAAAGGGTCGCATAACTTGCGCCTGTAACGGTCAGAGTTTCGTCCTGAACAGTCACCTTTCCGTCCGTTTTAATTCCTAGATAGGATGCAAATTTGAGGCCGTTATCTTTGACAGTTCCCTTTAGAAGGATTCCGTTTGCATCTGTAGTGACAAGACCATTCTTATAGTTGGAATATTCCCAAGAGTAATTTCCATTAGCAAGCAAGTCTTCTGTCAAACTGTTCCAAAGGGTAAAGTCAAGTGTCTTGTTTCCTTTTTTGGTCAAGTGGGTCACAGTAACATCATCAGGATAGCTGGAGAAGGTTTCGCGTTTGAAGGTTGTCCCATCTTGGGTGTAAGAAGTGGTCGTAGTGGCTTCTGTGATATCCAAACCACGATGATAATCAGTTACAGTATCTAGTCCTTTTTTCTGGTTATTGAAGACCATGAAGATATCCCCAAAGGCTAGGTAACGTCCGTACTGAGCGTTGTTTGGTCCAACTAGATTTTGTTCGGCGAGCTGTTTTGCCTTTTGGCGGTCACCAGCTTCGAGGGCTTTACGTATCTCTGCTAAAACCTTGTAGCGATCCTTGTAGTTTCCTCCGTTATAGTCGGTGCTATCGGGTTGTGGTCCTCCTGACCAGAGGGTCTTTTCGTTGTACTGGATTCTCTCTTCCCCAATGAGTCCGAAAACCTTGGCTCCCATCTCTCCATTTCCGACAGGAAGGGCTTGTTTTTCCCAACCATCATAGGAAGGGGGTGTTGGTTGATTGTAGTTGAGTTGATAGTTTTCTTGCTTTGTCACTGGCAGTTCTGTCTTCTCGCTCTCCTTGTTTTCTTTTGAGTCTATAACAGCTTCACTACTAGCTTGACTACTTGTAGGCTGAGTCTCCTCGGCTGGTTTGCTTTCGGTACTTGGAGTCTCAACTAGAGCTGGTTTAGCGGTCTCGGTCGGTTCAATCTGCTCTGATCCACTATCAGGTTTAGTTGTAGTCTCGACAATACTTGGGTCATTTTGCTGCACTTCAATACCATCAGCTGTGACTGTATGACTAGATAGAAAAACAGCTCCCAGTAAAACAGAAGCAGTCCCAACCGTTAGTTTGCGGATGCTATAGCGACAGGATTTTTCCCAAAAGTGTTTTTTCATAAAACCCTCCTTCATTTATTCGAAACCGCTTACATTTTATAAAGCAGTTTCGTTTATTTTGTTTCTATTTATCTCCTCACCTCCCATTCTAATGGTCGTTTAGCATTTGTCAAGAGCTTTTTAGCAAGATACATATTTGCTGTTGTTTTTTCTTAAAATAGTAGAATAAGTAGCAAGCAGTCCCTCTTTTTCAACTATCAACTAGATCGTTTACTACAAAAAACAGTTGAGATTATCCCCAACTGTAAGTGTTTATTTCGGATGTCTTTTGGCAAAGTCAACAAAGTGAAATTTTTCTAATTTATGGCGACTTTCGGTGAATTGGAACTGGCGCCCGTCTTGGAGATAGACTTTTGATTTAATCGAAACGACATAAGGGTCTTTGCCAATGTCCATGAGAATCTTGTCTCGATCATCCGTGTGGTCAATGGTGATTTCTTTCTGAGCATAATCAATAAGGAGTTTGAGGTCGTCCTCTATATACGAGTAGATAGACTGCTCGGCGATTTGGCGAGTGAGATTCGGGATTAGTTCCATATCCAGATAGTCCGTATCCAGAACCGATACCAGGTCATCCACTACACGTTGGCGGACCACCTTCCAAACCATCCGAAACTCTGGAAAGCCGGTTATCAGTGAGGATTTTTTATCGATAATGATTTTATCCAGACTGACCACATTGGTTTTAGAACGCAGTCCAAGTTCTTGAACCAGTTCTTGGTAGCTGGTTAGGTTAGAGACGGGGAAATTGACGGTTTCTTCTTTGACTACTTGAGAACCTTGCCCCCTTATCTTCTTAATCAATCCTTCCTCTTGGAGGAGGGACAGAGCTTTTCGAACGGTGTCACGGCTCACCTGATACTGATTCATGAGATCGTGCTCGCTAGGGAGGAAATCTCCGACAGCGTAAGTCTCGTTTTGAATAGTTTTTTGGATTTGCTTAAATAATTGTTGGTATTTCTTCATCTTGCTTCCTTAAATAGGTTTTGAGTTTTATTCTATGCAAACTTGTATCTATTTTACCATACAAGTGCTAGAAAATTTACAAAAATATCCTCTTTTTACAACAAACAAGTTGCCTACAAGTTTGGTATCGTTTACAATAGTCTTATCAAATAAAACTTGCTTTGACAAGTATAAGGAGAATCAAATGGGAAAATTTGAACAAGAAGCCAAAGATCTGCTTCAAGCGATCGGAGGCAAGGAGAATGTCACTGCCGTAACCCACTGTGCGACACGGATGCGCTTTGTTCTCGGAGACGAAAAGAAGGCCAATGTCAAGGCTATTGAGTCGATTCCGGCTGTCAAAGGGACCTTTACCAATGCCGGTCAATTTCAGGTAATCATTGGAAATGACGTGCCGATCTTTTATAATGATTTTACAGCTGTTTCAGGCATTGAGGGTGTTTCTAAAGAAGCAGCCAAGTCTGCAGCTAAGAGCAATCAAAACCTGGTCCAACGTGTCATGACCACTCTAGCAGAAATCTTTACGCCGATTATTCCAGCCTTGATTGTCGGAGGACTAATCCTCGGTTTCCGTAATGTCTTGGAAGGCGTGCATTGGTCAATGTTGGATGGCAAGACTATCACAGAATCCTCTCAGTTTTGGTCAGGAGTCAATCACTTCCTCTGGCTGCCTGGTGAAGCAATATTCCAGTTCTTACCAGTAGGGATTACCTGGTCTGTCTCTCGTAAGATGGGAACCAGCCAAATCTTGGGAATTGTACTCGGGATCTGTTTGGTTTCACCTCAGTTGCTCAATGCCTATTCAGTTGCCTCAACACCTGCATCAGAAATTGCAGCAAACTGGGTTTGGAATTTTGGTTACTTTACTGTTAATCGTATCGGTTATCAAGCCCAAGTTATCCCAGCCTTGCTTGCAGGTTTGAGTCTGTCTTATCTTGAAATTTTCTGGCGCAAGCATATCCCAGAAGTGATTTCGATGATTTTTGTACCTTTCTTGTCATTGATTCCAGCTTTGATTTTGGCTCATACTGTATTGGGGCCAATCGGTTGGACAATCGGGCAAGGACTCTCATCAGTTGTCTTGGCAGGTTTGACGGGTCCAGTTAAATGGCTCTTCGGTGCGATTTTTGGTGCCCTCTACGCTCCATTTGTCATCACAGGTTTGCACCATATGACCAATGCCATCGATACACAATTGATTGCGGATGCTGGCGGGACTGCCCTCTGGCCAATGATTGCTCTTTCAAATATTGCCCAAGGTTCTGCTGTATTTGCCTATTATTTCATGCATCGTCATGATGAGCGTGAGGCTCAGATTTCACTTCCCGCAACCATTTCAGCCTATCTCGGTGTTACAGAACCAGCCCTCTTTGGGGTCAATGTCAAATACATCTATCCATTTGTAGCTGGGATGATTGGTTCAGCCCTTGCAGGCATGTTGTCCGTTACATTCAATGTAACTGCGGCTTCTATCGGTATCGGAGGTTTGCCAGGTATCCTCTCTATTCAACCTCAATACATGCTGCCGTTTGCAGGAACCATGCTAGTTGCTATTATTGTACCAATGCTATTGACTTTCTTCTTCCGTAAGGCAGGCCTCTTTACAAAAACTGAGGACGATACAGCCTTGCAAGCAGAATTCGTTGCCCAAGAAGAGGCAGAATTTGTCAGTCATGAACCAGTAACCCTTGCTCCAGTAGAGATTGTCAGCCCACTTACAGGTCAGGTGAAAGAATTGAGTCAAGCGACAGACCCTGTTTTTGCATCAGGCGTCATGGGACAAGGTCTAGTCATTGAACCAAGCCAAGGTGAGTTGACTTCTCCAGTCAATGGGACAGTGACGGTTCTTTTCCCTACTAAGCATGCTATCGGTATTGTCTCTGATGAGGGGGTGGAATTGCTCATCCACATCGGTATGGATACAGTAGGTCTTGATGGCAAAGGTTTTGAAAGTCTTGTAGCCCAAGGAGACCATGTCACAGTTGGTCAGAAATTGATTCGTTTTGATATAGATGCTATTAAGGCTGCGGGTCTCGTGACAGAAACTCCAGTTATCATCACGAACCAAGATGCTTATACAGCGACTATCACTGGAACTTATCCAACAACTATCCAAGCTGGCGAAGCTCTCATGGTCGCTACACGAATCTAATTAAAATAATAAAACAGGGAAGGAACAGAGGTTCCTCCCTTTTATCAGAAAAGGAGAAATAGATGACACTTGATAAAGGAAAAGTAGTCTATCAAATCTATCCAAAATCATATAAAGACACCACTGGAAATGGTATTGGGGATTTCCGTGGGATTATCGAAAAAATTCCCTATCTAGCCAAACTGGGCGTGGATATGGTCTGGCTCAATCCATTTTATCCAAGCCCCCAACGGGATAATGGTTACGATATTTCAGATTATATGTCAGTAGATCCTCTTTTTGGTGATATGGCTGATTTTGAAGAGATGGTACGTGTCGGTAAAGAGCACAAGATTGACTTTATGTTAGATATGGTGCTCAATCATTGCTCGACAGAACACGAATGGTTTCAGAAAGCCCTAGCTGGCGACCAGTACTACCAAGACTTTTTCTTCATCCAAGACCAACCGACAGACTGGCAGTCTAAGTTTGGTGGCTCTGCCTGGGCACCTTTCGGGAATACGGGGAAATATTATCTCCACCTCTTTGATGAGACCCAGGCTGACCTTAATTGGCGCAATCCTAATGTCCGTAAGGAACTTTTCAAGGTTGTTAATTTTTGGCGTGATAAGGGAGTTAAAGGTTTCCGATTTGATGTGATCAATTTGATCGGCAAGGATGAGGTCTTAGTGGATTGTCCTGAAAATGAAGGAAAGCCAGCTTACACAGACAAGCCCATCGTTCATGACTATTTGCGCATGATGAACCAAGCCACTTTTGGATCAGACGATAGCTTTATGACAGTTGGGGAAATGTCCTCTACAACCATGGAAAACTGTGTCCTCTATTCTTCGCCTGAACGTCAGGAATTATCCATGACCTTTAATTTCCATCATCTCAAGGTGGACTACAAGGATGGGCAGAAGTGGACTTTAGCTCCCTTTGATTTCGAAGAGTTGAAAGGTCTTTACCATAGCTGGGGCAAGGAAATGAGTGACAAAAACGGCTGGAGCGCCCTTTTCTGGAACAATCACGACCAACCGCGAGCTTTGAACCGCTTTGTGGATGTTAAGAACTTCCGTAATGAAGGGGCGACTATGTTGGCGGCAAGCATTCATCTGTCACGTGGGACACCTTATATCTATATGGGTGAGGAAATCGGAATGGTTGACCCAGACTATGATTCCATGGCTGACTATGTGGATGTCGAGTCCATCAATGCTTATCAGATGCTCTTAAAAGAAGGAAAAAGTGAGCAAGAAGCTTTCCAGATTATTCAGGCAAAGTCGCGTGATAACTCACGAACTCCTATGCAGTGGGATGCCTCAGAAAATGCTGGTTTCACAAGAGGAACTCCTTGGTTGAAGGCAGGAAAATCCTACCCTCAGATCAACGTAGAAAATGAAATCAAAGGCCCAATTTTCGCCTTCTACCAAAACTTGATTCGACTTCGTAAGGAAATGCCGATTATTTCAGAAGGAAGCTACAAACCAGCCTTTGAAGACAGCAAGCAAGTCTATGCTTTTGAACGTCAGTATGAGGATGAAAAGTTACTGGTCCTCAATAACTTTTATGCCACAGAAGTGGAAATCGACTTACCAGTAGACTACCAAAATGGACAGATTCTGATTTCAAACTATGAAGATGTAGAAGTATCAGAAAAAATTCTGCTTAAACCGTATCAAACACTGGCTGTTTATGTAAATTAAACGCAGCAAGGAGCTCTCTTTCATTGAAATGCAGGGCTCCTTTTTTGTCGTCTATTGCCCTTTTTGAAAGCGTAAAACAAACTAGTCAGGAAAGTCACTTTATGGTATAATATAGAAGACTCAAAAAGAAACAGGAGAAAAAGAATGGACTTACTTTTAGCAATTATCTTGATTGTGCTAGCTTTTCTAGGAGGAGCTCTTGGAGGGATGTACTTGGTTCGTAAGCAAATCGAAAAAGAATTTGCGGACAACCCACGTTTGAACGCTGAGGCAGTTCGTGCTCTCTTGAGTGCAAATGGTCAAAAGCCAAGCGAAGCCAAGGTACAACAAGTTTACCACCAAATCATCCGCCAACAAAAAGCAGCTCTTGCTAACAATAAAAAGAAATAAATAGGAAAAGTCTGGGATGAAAGTTCCAGACTTCTCACTATGTTCAATAGTTCTCAAGGATAAGACTTTTTCCTTGCATTCTATTGATATTTGATTATGATTAAAAGAGAGGCAGTTGACATTTTATCAAGCTGTCTATCCGTTCATTTAGGACGAGTAATCATGATGAACTATCAATCAGAAAAAAGACTAGAAAGAAGACTGTATGGATAATCGACCAATTGGTTTTTTGGATTCGGGTGTCGGGGGCTTGACCGTTGTTCGTGAGCTCATGCGCCAGCTTCCCCATGAAGAAATCGTCTATATTGGAGATTCGGCACGGGCACCCTATGGTCCTCGTCCTGCTGAGCAAATTCGTGAATATACTTGGCAGTTGGTCAACTTTCTCTTGACCAAGGATGTCAAGATGATTGTCATTGCTTGTAATACTGCGACTGCAGTCGTCTGGGAAGAAATCAAGGCCCAACTTGATATTCCTGTCCTAGGCGTGATTTTGCCAGGAGCTTCGGCAGCTATCAAGTCCAGTCAAGGCGGGAAAATCGGAGTAATTGGAACACCCATGACGGTCCAATCAGACATCTATCGTCAAAAAATCCATGATCTGGATCCGGATTTACAGGTGGAAAGTTTGGCCTGTCCCAAGTTTGCCCCCTTGGTGGAGTCTGGTGCCCTGTCGACCAGTGTAACAAAGAAAGTGGTCTATGAAACCCTGCGTCCCTTGGTTGGAAAGGTGGATAGCCTGATTTTGGGTTGTACCCATTACCCACTCCTTCGCCCTATCATCCAAAATGTTATGGGACCAAAGGTTCAGCTCATCGATAGTGGGGCAGAGTGTGTGCGGGATATCTCGGTTTTGCTTAACTATTTTGAAATCAATCGTAGCCGAGATGCGGGACCTCTTCAACATCGTTTTTACACAACAGCCAATAGCCAAAGTTTTGCCCAAATTGGAGCAGAATGGCTGGAAAAAGAGATTCATGTGGAGCATGTAACTTTATGACAAATAAAATTTATGAATACAAGGATGACCAGGACTGGTATGTCGGTGTCTGGGATGTCTATGGAGGCATCTATAGCCTTATCAAAGATCCTCTCGAGCTTGATTTTATGGATTTAGCGCGGATTTTTCGTGACGAAGAAAATGGCTTTCCGATTACGATCACGGTGATGCGCTGGTCTTCTAACTTCCGTCTGCTCTCCTTTATCGTTGAGATTTTAAATGCCGAAGCAGGCCGCAATCTAGAAGTCATCCAACGTCAGGGAGCTCTGCTCTTGGTTGAAAATGGAAAGCTTTTGCATGTCGAATTGCCTAAAGAAGGAGTCGATGTAGAAGACTTCTTTGAGACTAACAAGGTCAGAGAAACTTTATTGATTGCGACTCGTAACGAAGGCAAGACCAAGGAATTTCGTGCTATCTTTGACAAACTAGGCTATGATGTGGAAAATCTCAATGACTATCCAGATCTACCTGAAGTAGCTGAAACAGGCATGACTTTTGAAGAAAATGCTCGCCTCAAGGCAGAAACCATTTCCCAATTAACAGGCAAGATGGTGCTAGCAGATGACTCAGGTCTCAAAGTCGATGTCCTTGGTGGCTTGCCAGGTGTTTGGTCAGCCCGTTTTGCAGGAGTGGGAGCGACTGATCGTGAAAACAACGCCAAACTCTTGCACGAATTGGCCATGGTCTTTGACCTCAAGGACCGCTCAGCTCAATTCCACACAACCCTAGTCGTAGCTAGTCCAAACAAGGAAAGCTTGGTGGTTGAAGCTGACTGGCCAGGTTATATCAACTTTGAACCCAAGGGTGAAAATGGCTTTGGTTATGATCCCCTCTTCCTTGTGGGAGAGACAGGCAAGTCAGCAGCTGAATTAACCCTTGAAGAAAAAAATAGCCAATCCCACCGTGCCTTAGCCGTTAAGAAACTTTTGGAGGTATTTCCATCATGGCAAAGCAAACCATCATTGTAATGAGTGATTCCCATGGCGATAGCTTGATTGTGGAAGAAATTCGTGATCGCTATCTGGGGAAAGCTGATGCCATTTTTCACGATGGTGACTCAGAACTCCGTCCAGATTCTCCCCTTTGGGAAGGCATCCATGTCGTCAAAGGCAACATGGACTTTTATGCCGGCTACCCAGAACGTTTGGTGACTCAACTTGGTCCTACAAAGATCATCCAGACGCATGGACACTTGTTTGATATCAATTTCAACTTTCAAAAGTTGGACTACTGGGCTCAGGAAGAAGATGCCGACATCTGTCTCTATGGTCATTTGCATGTGCCAAGTGCTTGGATGGAAGGCAAAACACTCTTTTTAAATCCAGGCTCCATCAGCCAACCACGAGGGACTATCAGAGAATGTCTCTATGCTCGAGTGGAGATTGATGACAGCTATTTCAAAGTAGACTTTTTGACACGTGATCATGAGATTTATCCAGGCTTGTCCAAGGAGTTCGCTCGATGATTGCCAAGGAATTTGAAGCATTTTTACTGGAGCAGGAAGAAACTTTTCTTACCCCTGCTGAGAATCTAGCAGCTTTGATTGATACCCATAACGCTGACCATGCGATTCTAGTGCTGAGCCAAATCACCTATACCCGTATCCCTGTTGTGACCTTTGACAAACGCTTTGTCGGAACCATTGGTCTGAGAGACATTTTGGCTTATCAAATGGAGCAAGGTTTGACGGATGAACAGATGGCAACGACAGATATCGTCAATATGACCAAGACAGATGTGGCAGTCGTCGCTCCAGACTATAACATCACTGAAGTCCTCCATAAACTGGTGGATGAACCCTTCTTGCCAGTAGTAGATGATGAAGGGATTTTTCAAGGAATCATCACGCGCAAGTCTATCCTCAAGGCCGTCAATGCCCTCTTGCATGACTTTAGTAAGGAATATGAGATTCGATGCAAATGAGAGATAGGATTTCAGCCTTTTTAGAAGAAAAGCAGGGCTTGTCTGCCAATTCCAAGCAGTCCTATAAGTATGATCTGGAGCAATTTTTAGACATTGTAGGTGAGCGGATCTCTGAAACTAGTCTCAAGATTTACCAAGCCCAGCTAGCCAATCTAAAAATCAGCGCCCAGAAGCGAAAACTTTCGGCCTGTAACCAATTTCTCTACTTTCTCTATCAAAAAGGGGAGGTGGACAGTTTTTACCGTCTGGAATTAGCCAAGCAAGCTGAAAAGAAGACTGAAAAACCAGAGATTCTAAACTTAGACTCTTTTTGGCAGGAAAGTAATTATTCAGAAGGACGCTTGCTGGCGCTTCTTATCTTGGAAATGGGCTTGTTACCAAGTGAGATTTTATCCCTCAAGATTGCGGATATCAATCTTGATTTTCAGGTGTTGAGAATCAACAAGGCTTCCCAACAGAGGATTGTTACCATTCCCACGACCTTGATTTCAGAATTGGAACCCTTGATGGGGCAGACCTATCTTTTTGAAAGGGGAGGGAAAGCCTATTCTCGTCAGTGGGCCTTTCGTCAGCTAGAATCTTTTGTCAAGGAGAAAGGTTTCCCAACCTTATCAGCCCAAGCCTTGCGGGAACAGTTCATTCTAAGACAAATAGAAAACAAGGTCGATTTGTACGAAATTGCAAAAAAATTAGGATTAAAAACAGTTCTGACCTTAGAAAAATATAGATAATGGATATTAAATTAAAAGATTTTGAAGGGCCCTTGGACTTGCTCCTGCACCTAGTCTCCAAGTATCAGATGGATATTTACGATGTGCCCATCACAGAAGTCATCGAACAGTATCTAGCCTATGTCTCAACCCTGCAGGCCATGCGTCTGGAAGTGACAGGTGAGTATATGGTTATGGCCAGTCAGCTGATGCTGATCAAGAGCCGCAAGCTCTTGCCAAAGGTAGCAGAAGTGGCTGATTTGGAGGACGACCTGGAGCAGGATCTCCTCTCTCAAATCGAAGAATACCGCAAGTTCAAGCTCTTGGGTGAGCACTTGGAGGCTAAGCACCAAGATCGGGCCCAGTACTATTCTAAAGCGCCAACAGAGTTGATTTACGAGGATGCGGAGCTTGTGCATGATAGGACGACCATTGACCTCTTTTTGGCTTTTTCAAATATCCTAGCCAAGAAAAAAGAGGAGTTCGCTCAGAACCATACGACCATTTTGCGGGATGAGTATAAGATTGAGGATATGATGGTCATCGTAAAGGAGTCCTTGACTGGACGAGACCAGTTGCGCTTGCAGGATTTGTTCAAGGAAGCCCAGAATGTCCAAGAGGTCATTACCCTCTTTTTGGCGACCTTAGAGTTAATCAAAACCCAAGAACTGATCCTTGTTCAAGAGGAGAGTTTCGGAGATATCTATCTCATGGAAAAGAAGGAAGAAAGTCAAGAGGCACAAAGCTAGACTTGATAGAGAGGAAAGATGAGTACTTTAGCAGAAATAGAAGCGCTCTTGTTTGTAGCAGGTGAAGATGGGATTCGGGTCCGTCAGTTGGCTGAACTCCTATCGCTTCCTCCGACAGGCATCCAGCAGAGTTTAGAAAAATTAGCCCAAAAGTATGAAAAAGACCAAGAGTCGAGCTTGTCCCTGATTGAGACAGGTAGTGCTTATAGATTGGTGACCAAGCCTCAATTTGCAGCGATTTTGAAGGAATACTCCAAGGCGCCCATTAACCAGAGTTTATCTCGGGCTGCCCTTGAGACCTTGTCTATCATTGCCTACAAGCAACCGATTACGCGGATAGAAATTGATGCTATCCGTGGGGTCAATTCGAGTGGGGCTTTGGCAAAGTTGCAGGCATTTGACTTGATACGAGAAGACGGGAAAAAAGAAGTGTTGGGTCGCCCCAATCTCTATGTGACTACGGATTATTTCCTAGATTACATGGGGATAAATCATTTGGAAGAATTGCCAGTGATTGATGAGCTTGAGATTCAGGCCCAAGAAAGCCAATTATTTGGTGAAAGGATAGAAGAAGATGAGAATCAATAAATATATTGCCCACGCAGGTGTGGCCAGTAGGAGAAAAGCAGAAGAGTTGATCAAGCAAGGCTTGGTGACGGTCAACGGCCAAGTGGTACGTGAACTCGCAACGACCATCAAGGCTGGTGACAAGGTCGAAGTTGAAGGTCAGCCGATCTACAATGAAGAAAAGGTTTATTATCTACTTAACAAACCACGCGGTGTGATTTCCAGTGTGACAGACGACAAGGGCCGCAAGACTGTTGTCGACCTCTTGCCCAATGTCAAAGAGCGCATTTACCCTGTGGGACGTTTGGACTGGGATACATCAGGTGTTTTAATTTTGACCAATGATGGGGACTTTACGGATGAAATGATTCACCCCCGTAATGAGATTGACAAAGTCTATGTCGCGCGTGTCAAAGGTGTTGCCAATAAGGAAAACCTTCGTCCCTTGACACGAGGAGTGGAGATTGATGGCAAGAAAACCAAGCCGGCTGTCTATGAGATTCTCAAAGTGGACCCAGTTAAAAACCGCTCAGTGGTACAGTTGACTATCCATGAGGGGCGTAATCATCAGGTTAAAAAGATGTTTGAAGCCGTCGGTCTGCAAGTGGATAAGTTGTCTCGGACACGTTTTGGACACTTAGACTTGACAGGTCTTCGTCCAGGTGAATCCCGTCGTCTTAATAAAAAAGAAATCAGCCAACTACACACCATGGCTGTAACCAAGAAATAATGAAACGAATCTTAATAGCACCAGTACGCTTTTACCAACGTTTTATCTCACCGGCCTTTCCACCCTCTTGTCGCTTTGAGCCGACTTGTTCCAACTACATGATTCAGGCTATTGAAAAACATGGTTTCAAGGGTGTTTTGATGGGCTTGGCTCGGATTTTACGTTGTCACCCCTGGTCTCCAATAGGAAAAGATCCCGTCCCAGACCATTTTTCCCTCAAACGAAATCAAGAAGAAAAATAAACCCAACATCATTTGATGTTGGGTTTTCTTGTTTATTTCAAAGCTTTTTGTGCGTCTTCAATCATGAGTTTGGTTGATTCAAGACCGCCACCACTTAGATACCAGAGGTCTGGTGTTAGTTGGATGATTTTACTGTTTTTAGCAGCAGGAGTCTCGGCGATGAGGGCATTTTCTAGGACGCCATCGTTGCTTGAGTTGTCCCCACCGATGGCAAGGGTACGGTTGATGACAAAGAGGATGTCAGGATTGATTTCTTTGACACTTTCAAAGCTTACTTCCTGGCCATGACGAGAGTCTTCAAATTGAGTGTCTGTTGGCTTGAATTTCAAGGTTTGATACAAGAAAGAGAAACGAGATTGGGCACCAAAGGCAGCCATTTTTCCTTCATTGAGGAGGATAGCAAGGGCTTTTTTGTCAGAACTTTCGTTTTTAGTAGCGACTTCCTGAATGCTCTTGTCCAGGTTAGCCAATTCTTCCTTGGCTTTCTGTGTACCAGTTTCACCGAAGGCACTTGCTAGGGATTCGATGTTGGCCTTGGTTGAAGTCCAGTAGTCGTCCTTGCTTGCTTGGAAGAGCACAGTTGGGGCGATTTCTTTGAATTTGTCTACGAATTTTTGGGTACGTGGAGAAGCGATAATCAAATCCGGTTCAAGAGCAGCAATGGCTTCTAGGTCTGGCTCAACCATGGAACCCACATTGTTGACATTTCCTGCAAGATCTTTTAGGTAAGTCGGAACAGTTTTTGTAGGCATTCCGACGATATTCTTTTCAAATCCTAAAGCGCGAATAGTATCCGCAGCACCGAGATCAAAGGTCACAATCTTTTCAGGAACCTTTGAAAGTTTGACCTCGTCTAATGAATTTTTAATGGTTATCTCTGTTGGAGCAGAGCTACTTGACTCCGTCTTACTAGTGCTTGAGTTTGTATTTGTACTACATGCACCAAGTAGGAGCAAGAAGCTAGCCGCTAGGGCTGTGAGATAAAGTTTAAGGGATGTTTTCATGATTTCTCCTTTTTAAAATGTGATAACGATGTAGGGGTCTCTTAGATAGGCTTGTTAGCTAAGAGACAGAGGGTTTTCTAACTCGAGTTTCTATGTTACTAGCTATAGATACAGATCTTTTTGCCATTGATATCAGCCAGCGTGATGGGAATCTCATAGAGTTGACTGAGCAGGTCAGCCTGCATGATTTGAGCAGTCGTTCCCTTGCAAAAGACTTGACCATCCTTGAAGGCAACAATTTCATCCGCATATTGGCTAGCCATGTTGATATCGTGGAGGACGATGATAATGGTTTTGCCAAGTTCCTCCACCAGTCGCCGAAGAATCTGCATCATGCTGACACTTTGCTTGATATCGAGATTGTTGAGCGGTTCGTCTAGCAAGATAAAGTCTGTATCCTGGGCCAGTACCATAGCGATAAAGACACGTTGAAGCTGTCCTCCAGACAGACTATCGATATAGCGGTCTTTTAAGCTTGTCAGTTCCAGATAGTCCAGAGTTTCTCGGATTTTTCCCCAGTCTTCTGCTCTCAGTCGACCACGGCTGTAGGGAAAACGTCCAAAGCTGACCAATTCTTCAACAGTCAATTTGGCTTGATAATTAATTTTCTGCTTTAGGATGGTAAGCTCTCGAGCCAGTTCTTGCGAATTCCAACTTTCAATTTCACGACCTTTGATACTGAGAATTCCCTGATCCTTCTTGATTAGTCTGCTCATAATGGAGAGGAGAGTTGATTTTCCAGCACCATTTGGACCAATAAAGGCTGTCAGTTTCTGAGGACTGACTTCAAGCGAAATGTCTTGCAAAATATCCTGTTTTTGAATGGATTTGTCAATGTTTTCCAGTTTCACCGACGTGCCCTCCTATAAAGTAAGATAAAGAATAAGAAGCCACCCACACTCTCGATAATCATGCTGATGCGAATTTCCAGTGCAAAGACTCGTTCAATGAGGGCTTGCCCCAAGGTCAAGCTAATAAATCCAATCAGAATAGCCACGATAAAGAGTAACTTGTGTCGATAATCTTTGACAATCAGGTAAGTGAGATTGGCCAGCATAAAGCCGAAGAAGGCCATAGGTCCTACCAAGGCAGTTGCCGTTGAGGTCAAAAGTACGATGCCCCAGAGGAGTTCTCTCTGTTCTTTTTCAACATCGAGTCCCAGTATCTGAGCCGTTTCTCTTTGCAGGTGCAAGACATCCAGAATAACTGCTTTTCGAAAGAAAAAGATTGTCAAAGCGAGGATGATTAGAGAACCGATGGCTAGGATGGAAGTGTTGAGATGCTGAAAGGAGGCAAAGAGACTGTTCTGCAGTTTATCGTATTCATTTGGATCCATCAGGACTTGGAGGAAGGTACTGATATTTCGAAAGAGACTTCCGAGTGCTAGACAGATTAGCAGAATGAAGACCAGATCTTGTTTCATCAGTGTCTTCAAGTAGCCTTGTAAGGCAAGAAAGAAGAGGGATTGGACAAGAAGTAAGATTAAAAATTCTAAGACAGGAGACTTTTCAAGCTGTAGAAATTTGCTTTCAAAAACCAGTAGCAGGGTTTGTAGCAAGACATAGAAGGATTCGATTCCCAAAATACTAGGTGTCAGGAAGCGATTTTCCGTCAGGGTTTGAAAACTAATGGTCGAAATCCCTGTCGCGATAGCTACCAAGAGATAAACGACAATCTTTTGAGAACGAAGTTTCCAAGCAAAGGCAGACAGCTGGGTGATAGGCCAAAAGTAGAGGAGACAAGCTACGATGGCCAGAATAATGAGAAGGCAGAAGAGCTTGGTATGTTTGCTTTTAAACTGCATCTTTTCGTCCCCCTCTCCATAGAAGCAGGATAAAGAAGAGGCTACCGATGATTCCTAGCAAGAGACTGACAGACAGCTCATAGGGCCGAATGAGAACTCGAGAGAGGATGTCGCAGGCTAGAACCAGATTGGCTCCGACCAGAGCGACGATGAGTTTGGTTTGACTCAGGTTATCTCCATAGCGCTTGCGGACCAGATTGGGAACGATGACCCCGAGAAAAGGCAAGGCACCCACGGTAATCATGGTGACGCTTGTCGTTAATGCAATGAGAAAGAGGGCCAGTTTTTCCAGTAGGGAGTAAGAAATCCCCAAACTTTCACTGGTTTCTTTCCCTAGATTCATGATGGTAAAAGTTTGGGATAATTTCCAAACGGCTATCAGGATAATGAGGCCTAAGAAGAGCCACTCATACTGATGGGTCTGAATCATGGAGAAGGAGCCCTGGGTCCAGGCCGTCATACTCTGAACCAGATTGAAACGATAGGCGATAACTTCTGTGATAGAACCGATAATCCCACTATAGATGATACCGATCAAGGGCAACATCCACCTTTCCTTTACAGAAAAAATAGTCATAAAGGCCAGGAAGAAGAGGGTAAATAAAATAGATGAGCCAAAAGCAAAGAGCATCTTTTGGGTCAGACTCGCAGACGGAAAGACAAAGAGGCTTAGCACCATTCCCAGTTTGGCGGCTTCAGTCGTTCCAACTGTGCTTGGTGCAGCAAACTGATTTTGGGTAATGGTCTGCATGAGGAGTCCTGCCATGCTCATACTGGAGGCTGCGAGGAGAATACTGATGGTTCTTGGAAGACGAGACTCTTGAAAGAGAAGCCAGGTCTGCTGGTCAAAAGCAAAGAATTTTTCCCAAGAAAAATCACTGGTTCCAATGGTAATGGAGAGAAAGACTAGGAGTAGAAGTAAGCCTGTTAAAATATGAGAGAGTTTCATACCCCGTCCTTTCGTGTAGATTTGGTATCGAAAGATACCTGCGGATATAAATGTAACACGATTTTTTTAATCTGTCAATAATTTTTCTGACAATTTAATGTAAAAAGAAAGAAAAATTCCTGAAATTACATCTGCCACTCTCTTTTATTGGAAAAACTGAGTAAAAACCAATCCACCTTCCCACTATCCTTCTCTTATAAAAAGTGGTAAAATGGAGGACAGAAAGAAGGAACTGATATGACAACATTATTTTCAAAAATCAAAGAAGTAACAGAGCTTGCTGCGATCTCAGGTCATGAAGCGCCTGTCCGGACTTATCTTCGTGAAAAGTTGACTCCGCATGTGGATGAAGTAGTGACAGATGGCTTGGGTGGTATTTTCGGAATTAAACATTCAGAAGCTACGGATGCACCACGCGTCTTAGTCGCTTCTCACATGGACGAAGTTGGTTTTATGGTCAGTGAGATTAAGCCAGATGGTACCTTCCGTGTCGTTGAAATTGGTGGTTGGAATCCAATGGTAGTCAGCAGCCAACGTTTCAAACTCTTTACTCGTGACGGTCGTGAAATTCCTGTAATCTCAGGTTCTGTTCCTCCACATTTGACACGTGGAAAGGGCGGACCAACCATGCCTGCTATCTCGGATATCGTTTTTGATGGTGGTTTTGCAGACAAGGCTGAGGCAGAAAGTTTTGGCATCCGTCCTGGTGACACGATTGTCCCTGATAGTAGCGCAATTCTTACAGCCAATGAAAAGAATATCATCTCAAAAGCTTGGGACAACCGCTACGGGGTTCTCATGGTTAGCGAGCTAGCAGAAGCCCTTTCAGGTCAAAAACTCGGAAATGAACTCTATCTTGGTGCCAATGTCCAAGAAGAAGTTGGTCTGCGTGGCGCTCATACATCTACAACTAAGTTTGATCCAGAAGTTTTCCTAGCTGTTGACTGTTCACCTGCTGGTGATGTTTATGGTGGCCAAGGCAAGATTGGGGATGGAACCTTGATTCGCTTCTATGATCCAGGTCACTTGCTCCTCCCAGGTATGAAGGATTTCCTTTTGACAACGGCTGAAGAAGCTGGCATCAAGTACCAATACTACTGTGGAAAAGGCGGAACAGACGCTGGAGCGGCTCATTTGAAAAATGGTGGTGTCCCATCTACAACTATCGGTGTCTGCGCTCGTTATATCCATTCTCACCAAACCCTCTACGCTATGGATGACTTCCTAGAAGCTCAAGCTTTCTTGCAAGCCTTGGTGAAAAAATTGGACCGCTCAACTGTTGATTTGATTAAAAATTATTAAGCATAAGGGAGTGTCGGGATGGTAGAACCAAACCTAGAAAGTCTTATAAAAGATCTCTATAACCATGCCCGTCAGGGCTTGAGTGAATATTTAGTTGCTGCTCTCCTAGAGACTGCTAAAAAACTACCTACTACAAATGAGCAATTACTAGCAGTCCGACTCTCAGGACTGGTCACCCGTGAATTGCTCACCAATCCCAAACACCCAGCACCTGAGTTGCTCAACTTGGCTCGCTTTATCAAAAGAGAAGAAGCTAAGTACAGAGGAACCGCGGTTTCTGCTATTATGTTTGGAGAGTTATTTAAAATGCTTTGATTCCATTGTGAATTAAAGCATTTTTTACGTTAGAAAAAATATTCTTGATTAAGAGACGAAAAAACCACCTAAGTCAAGGTGGCTTCTTACCTATTAAATTTGTTCAGCGATGACCTTTTCAGCAAGGTTCATGGCGTGGTCAGATACACGAGTGTAATGGGAAATGATGTCGATAAAGTTGACCCCGGCTTGTGTTGAACACTCACCTTTATTAAGGCGTTTGATATGGGTCTTTCTGAGGATGCGTTCCATATTGTTGATTTCTTTATGGCGTTCAATCAGACTTTGAGCCTTTTCAATATCGTTATTTTCCACACTATCAAGGGCGTCCTTGATAAACTCAGTGGTGGCATGATAAATCTCAGCTAGCTCTTTTAAAGCGGCCTCAGAGAAGTGGACATTCTTACGTTGGAGATAGTCTGTTAGGTTGATCAAACCTTCTGCGTGGTCTCCAATCCGTTCCAAATCACGAGACGAATCGAGGATATTGGTTAAGATTTCGCTTTCCTTTTGGCTCAAGGATTCGCTTGAGAGTCTGATGAGGTAACGAGTGAGTTTTTCATCGATGGTGTTGATGGCTTCCTCTGTCTTGTGCCCTTTTTCAGCTACCTTTTCATCCAAACCGATGATATAGCTATAAGAAAGGTCAAAAGCTTTTGCAGCATAGTTCCCCAAGTGAAGAAGTTCTTTTTTGGCATTTCCTAGAGCGATAGAAGGCGCCTGTTTGATGAGTTGTTCATCCAAGTAGAGAGCCTCGTATTTAACAACTTCATCTTCACCAGGAATGAGCTTGGTTACAAGGTAAGCTAAGGCACCGATGAATGGGAACTGGATAATGGTATTTGTAATATTAAAGGTCCCGTGTGCAAAGGCGATGGTCATTTCTGGAGCTAGATTGAGTGCAGATTCAAACCATTGAATCAAGCCAGTGAAAGGTACAAGGAAGACAATACAGATAACCGTACCAATCACATTAAAGGCAACGTGGGCACCGGCAACACGTTTGGCAGCGATATTGGCTCCAAGAGAAGCAATGATGGCTGTAATGGTCGTTCCGATATTATCACCAAACAAGACCGGTAGGGCACCTTGTAGGTCAATCAAACCACTTGCGTACAGGTTCTGTAAGATACCGATAGTTGCGGATGAAGCCTGAATGAGTAGGGTCAGTCCAGTTCCGACAAAGACACCTAGAATAGGACTCTTACTTAGTTCAACCATGTAGTCTCTAAAGACTTGCAGGTCTTTTAGGGGTTCCATTGCACCGCTCATAAGATTGAGAGCGAAGAAGATACCTCCTACACCAAAGATAATCCGTCCAATGTTATTGATGGAGCGATTCTTGGTGAAGAAGAGACAAACTGCTCCGATAAAGAGCATAGGTAAGGCGTAATCTCCTAGCTTAAAACCGATGATAAAGGATGTAACGGTGGTTCCAATATTGGCACCCATGACAATACCGATAGCCTGACGCAAGGTCAAAAGTCCTGCACTGACAAGTCCCACTGTAATGACTGTAACACCAGAACTTGATTGAATCAGCGCCGTCATACCGATACCAACCAGCACACCGAAGAAGGGATTGCTGGTATATTTGTCAATGTAAAAACGAAGGCGATCTCCAGCAGCTTGTTGCAAACCGTCTCCCATGGTCTTGATACTATATAAAAATAGTCCCAGACCACCTAAAAAGTGAAATAAAATTTCCTGCCAATTAATGGACATTTCTTTTTCCTCCGAAAAATAATAACGGAATTTCTCCTATTCTATTTTAAAGGATAAAAGTAAATCTCACAAGTGTTTAGCTGAAATTTTCATGAGAAACAAGAACTTTCTTTTAAAATGAGAGATAGTTTCCCTTTAAGATAGATGATTTATAGGATTGTGTCCAAATTTTACTGATTATTATCCTAGTTATAGTTTTTATGTTAAATAGATTGACATCGCTTTCATATAGGATAAAATGAAGATGATCCTGTTCTGGTGGTGAGCACTGAGAACAGTTACTTTTTATCAAAAAAGTAAAGCGCTTACTTTATATTTTATTGGGAGGATAAGATGAAAGATCTATTTTTTGAAAAACGTTGCCGTTACAGTATTCGTAAACTGTCAATCGGGGCTTGTTCCTTGATGATTGGTTCAGCTCTATTCGCAAGCCCAGCTCTTGCCGAACAGGTCTCTGCCCCTGAAACAGCTACTAATACGAGCACTCAAGCGACAAGTGCCAGTGAAACAACTAATCCAGACACCGCAGCTATCGAAAAGCAATTAGAGGAAACAGAGAACACAGTAGCTGAGCAACCTATTTCAGAAAACACTCCAGCAATAACGGATCTAGTTAATGAAAAAGAAGAAGCAAAGCCTGCTCCGACGGATAAAGCTGACAAACCTGCTCAACCAACTGGAAAAGAAGAAGTCAAATCAGAGGAAGCTCCTCAAGTTGCTGAGAAGAAAGCCGACAAACCGACTCTAGCAGACGTTCCTAAAAATGAAGAAAAGAGTCTCCGACCAAAAGAAATCAAATTTGATACATGGGAAGATTTGTTGAAATGGGAACCGGGTGCGCGTGAGGATGATCCCATTAACCGTTCCTCAGTTGAACTCGCCAAGCGCCACAGAGGTCAGTTGGTTAACGAAAAAGCAAGCAGAAGAGCCAAGGTTCAAGCACTAGCAAACACCAACTCAAAGGCCAAAGACCATGCTTCAGTTGGTGGAGAAGAATTCAAGGCCTACGCTTTTGACTACTGGCAATACTTGGATTCAATGGTCTTCTGGGAAGGTCTAGTTCCAACTCCCGATGTCATTGATGCAGGGCACCGCAACGGAGTTCCCGTTTATGGAACCCTCTTTTTCAACTGGTCAAACAGCATTGCTGACCAAGAGAAATTTGCCGCTGCCTTGAAACAAGATGAAGATGGCACTTTCCCAATTGCACGCAAACTCGTTGAACTCGCTAAGTACTATGGCTTTGATGGCTATTTCATCAACCAAGAAACAACGGGTGAATTGGTAGAACCTCTTGGTGAAAAAATGCGCCAATTCATGCTCTATACAAAAGAATACGCAGCCAAAGTCAACCATCCAATCAAGTATGCTTGGTACGATGCCATGACCTACAAATACGGTCGTTACCACGAAGATGGTCTAGGCGATTACAACTATCAGTTCATGCAAAAAGAAGGTGACAAGGTCCCTGCAGATCAATTTTTTGCCAATTTCAACTGGAACAAGGAAAAGAATGACCACTCCGTAGAGATGGCTAAATGGCTAGAGCGTAGTCAATATGATGTCTTTGCAGGCTTGGAATTGCAGCAAGGTGGTTCATATAAGACCAAGGTCAACTGGGATGCTCTCTTAGATGAAAATGGCAAGTTGCGCTTGTCACTTGGACTTTTTGCACCAGATACGATTACCAGTCTAGGAAAAACAGGTGAAGACTACCACAAGAACGAAGACATCTTCTTTACAGGTTACCAAGGGGATCCAACAGCTCAAAAACCAGGTGATAAAGAGTGGTATGGAATTGCTAATTTAGTTGCGGACCGCACTCCAGCAGTAGGCCGGACCTTCACGACCTCTTTTAATACAGGTCATGGTAGAAAATGGTTTGTTGACGGTAAAGTTTCTAAGGATTCTGAGTGGAACTACCGTTCTGTTTCAGGTGTTTTGCCAACATGGCGCTGGTGGCAGACTTCGACAGGTGAAAAACTTCATGCAGAATATGATTTTACAGATGCCTATAATGGTGGGAACTCTCTTAAATTCTCAGGTGATGTAGCTGGTAAGACGGACCAGGATGTGAATTTGTATTCTACCAAACTAGAAGTAACGGAGAAAACCAAACTTCGTGTTGCCCATAAGGGAGGAAAAGGCTCGAAAGTTTATATGGCCTTCTCTACGACTCCAGACTACAAATTTGAGGATGCAGCTGCATGGAAAGAACTGACTCTCTCTGATAACTGGACAAATGAAGAATTTGACCTCAGCTCACTAGCAGGAAAGACTATCTATGCAGTTAAACTCTTCTTCGAACATGAAGGTGCTGTAAAAGATTATCAGTTCAACTTAGGTCAATTAACAATTTCAGACAATCACCAAGCACCACAAGCGCTGACGGGACTTTCTGTTGTGAAACAATCTCTCAAGAATGCCCAAGAAGCTGAAGCAGTGGTTCAATTTACGGGTAACCAAGATGCAGATTTCTATGAAGTCTACGAAAAAGACGGTGACAACTGGCGCTTATTGACAGGTTCATCTGCTTCAACCATCTACTTGCCAAAAGTTAGCCGTTCTGCTAATGCGACTGGTACGACTCAAGAATTGAAAGTCGTTGCAGTTGGTAAAAATGGCCTCCGTTCAGAAGCTGCAACTGCATCATTTAACTGGGGCATGACTGTTCAGGATACAACTCTCCCAAGACCTTTGGCTGAAAATATTGTTCCAGGGGCAACGGTTATTGGTAGCACTTTCCCGAATACTGAAGGCGGGGAAGGCATCGAAGGCATGTTGAACGGTACGATTACAAGTCTGTCAGACAAGTGGTCTTCAGCTCAGTTGAGTGGTAGTGTAGATATTCGTTTGACCCAACCACGTCGTGTTGTTAGATGGGTCATGGATCATGCGGGAGCTGGTGGAGAATCCGTAAACGATGGTTTGATGAACACCAAAGACTTTGACCTTTATTATAAGGATGCGGATGGTGAATGGAAGTTAGCTAAGGAAGTCCGTGGCAATAAAGCGCACGTGACGGATATCACCCTTGATAAACCAATCACCGCTCAAGACTGGCGCCTAAAAGTTATCACTTCAGATAACGGGACACCATGGAAAGCCATTCGTATCTACAACTGGAAGATGTACGAAACCTTGGACACAGAAAGTCAAAATATTCCAATGGCTAAGGTAGCTGCCCGTTCACTTGGAAACCATCAAGTTCAACTTGGCTTCTCTGATGTTCCGGCAGGTGCAACCATCACCGTTTACGACAAGGCGGATTCACAAACACCAATTGCAACTTTGAAGTCTGAAAATGGTGACGACCTAGCAACAGTACCATTGGCCTTTGACAAGCAACCAAATCTCCTCTATTATCGTACCCAACTACCTGGCAAAGAAATCAGTAACACCTTGGCAGTAGCGATTCCGCAGGATGAGAGAAAAATTTCTGCGGTTAGCCTGGACAAAGAACCTAAAAAGACGGTTTACAAAGAGGGAGAAAAACTTGATCTCAGAGGCGGAACACTCCGTGTTCAATACGAAGGGGGACAAGCCGACGAGCTGATTAACCTTACTCACTCAGGTGTGACGGTATCTGGATACGACGCTCATCAAAAAGGGGAACAGAAGCTCACAGTTAGCTACCTTGGACTTCCAGTTACTAGTGACTTAAAAGTACAAGTGACTGGTCAAGATGAAGGAAAACCAAAAGAAGTAGCGGGCTTGTACATTACGAAGAAACCAAAAACAGACTATCTAGTAGGGGATCAACTGGATCTCTCTGAAGGTCGCTTCGGAGTTCTCTATGATGATGAGACAGAAGAGACTCACAGCTTTACTGATCAAGGTGTTGAAATTACGGGCTACGGTTCTCAAAAGACTGGACGCCAGACCTTGACCTTGCATTACAAGGGACACACCGCTGAGTTTGATGTTTTGGTTTCTCCAAAGGCTGCAGTCAATGATGAGTACCTCAAACAAGAAATCACTGCTGCCCAAGGCCGTCAGTCAACCCTTGCCTACACCTTCTCTAGCGAGGACAAACAAGCAGTACTAGTAGAGAAGCTCAATGCAGCGAAAGCTGTAGCAGAAAACCACAATGCTAGCCAAGAAGAAGTCAACCGGGCTTTGAATGAGTTGAAACAAGCAGGGACAGACTTGGATGGAAATCAGCGTTATCAGACAGCTAGAGAAGAATTAGAAGGTTTGCTCGAATCTATCCGTGAAAAAGATCCTAAAGCTGAGTTGATTGAACAAGCAGAAACTTTGTTGGCTTCAGAGATGCCAACACCACAAGCTTTTGCGGAAATGAAAGAAAAGTTGAATAAGAAACTAGCACCTGCAGAAGAAAGCCATCATGTTGGAAGCATGGATCCAAATGAAGTGGCTCCAACGGTTGAAGCTCTCCCTGAACTAGTTATTGAAACTGAAACAACAGCCTTTGAACGTCAGGAGCGACCAAACGCCGAGCTTCTCAAAGGACAACGCCAGCTAGTTCAAGCAGGAGCGGAAGGCCAAGTTCGTCGTCTAGTTGAAGTAGATGCCCAAGGCAATCGCACCCTTCGTTCAACTGAAGTTCTCAAGGAAGCTATCCCAGAAATCACAGAAGTTGGAACAAAAGTTCTGTCAAGTAACCAACCGGCTGAGGGTGTGAAAGATTTAGTTCTAGAAACTCCGAAACTGGAAGTTGAAGAGGGAACAGTTTCCTTCGAACATCAGGAACGACCAAATGCAGCTCTTCTCAAAGGACAACGCCAGCTAGTTCAAGCAGGTGTGGAAGGTCAAGTTCGTCGTCTAGTAGAAGTAGATGCCCAAGGCAATCGTACCCTTCGTTCGACTGAAGTTCTCAAGGAAGCTGTCCCAGAAATTGTTGAAATTGGTACCAAGGAAAAAGTTGAACAGCTAGTACCAAGTACAGACAATTCAATGGTGGAAACACCAGTCAAAGCAGAAAAAGCAAAAAATCAACTTCCAAATACTGGTGTTGAAACAGATGCCAGTCTAGTAGCTCTGGGACTTCTCGGAGCAATGAGTGGTTATGGCTTGCTTGCTAGAAAGAAGAAAGAAGACTAATCGATTTAGAATTCTTGGATTTCCTCATAAAAACTAAAAACAAGGTTTGGCTGCAGTCAAACCTTGTTTTGATTATTTTATCTCGCATTGATTACTTATTTGATAAGGTTTTTCTAGATTTGATTTTAAAAAATGCTAGTTTTAATTATAAGAAAGAACAAGAAAAGTTTAGGGTTTTTCTATCTCTTTTGTTGATTTTGTGATATAATTAACACGTATAAAAAAAGAAGGAGTCATATCTAATGGCAAAATTGACTGTTAAAGACGTTGACTTGAAAGGGAAAAAAGTTCTCGTTCGTGTTGACTTCAACGTACCTGTTAAAGATGGCGTGATTACTAATGACAACCGTATCACTGCAGCTCTTCCAACTATCAAGTACATCCTTGAACAAGGTGGACGTGCAATCCTCTTCTCTCACCTTGGCCGTGTAAAAGAAGAAGCAGACAAAGAAGGTAAATCACTCGCTCCTGTAGCTGCTGACTTGGCTGCTAAGTTAGGACAAGAAGTTAAATTTATCCCAGGTGTTACACGTGGTGCTGAATTGGAAGCAGCAATCAACGCTCTTGAAGATGGACAAGTTCTCTTGGTTGAAAACACTCGTTTCGAAGATGTTGATGGCAAGAAAGAATCTAAAAATGATCCTGAACTTGGTAAATACTGGGCATCACTTGGAGATGGTATCTTCGTAAACGATGCATTCGGTACAGCTCACCGTGCACACGCATCTAACGTTGGTATCTCAGCAAACGTTGAAAAAGCTGTTGCTGGTTTCCTTCTTGAAAACGAAATTGCTTACATCCAAGAAGCTGTTGAAGCTCCAGAACGTCCATTCGTGGCTATCCTTGGTGGTTCAAAAGTTTCAGACAAGATCGGTGTTATCGAAAACTTGCTTGAAAAAGCTGATAAAGTTCTTATCGGTGGTGGGATGACTTACACATTCTACAAAGCACAAGGTATCGAAATCGGTAACTCACTTGTTGAAGAAGACAAATTGGATGTTGCGAAAGCTCTTCTTGAAAAAGCAAACGGCAAATTGATCTTGCCAGTTGACTCAAAAGAAGCAAACGCATTTGCTGACTACACTGAAGTGAAAGACACTGAAGGTGAAGCAGTTGACCCAGGTTTCCTTGGTCTTGACATCGGTCCAAAATCTATCGCTAAATTCGATCAAGAATTGACTGGTGCGAAGACAGTTGTATGGAACGGACCAATGGGTGTATTTGAAAACCCAGACTTCCAAGCTGGTACAATCGGTGTTATGGACGCTATCGTGAAACAACCAGGCGTGAAATCAATCATCGGTGGTGGTGACTCAGCTGCCGCAGCTATCAACCTTGGTCGTGCAGACAAGTTCTCATGGATCTCTACTGGTGGTGGAGCATCAATGGAACTCCTTGAAGGTAAAGTATTGCCAGGATTGGCTGCACTCACAGAAAAATAAGAGTATAATTAAGAAGATGGTTTCGCCATCTTCTTTTTTGTACCTTTTTAAATGTATATTATTGCATATATGAAAAGAAAAGGATTAAATATTTGCATCTTGCCTTGTGAAGTGTTAATATAGGAAGTAACGACTAAATTTAGATAAGGAAATGGCTTATAATGAAAAATAAAAAAGAAGTCTATGGATTTCGTAAAAGCAAAGTTGCGAAAACATTGTGTGGTGCTGTTTTAGGAACTGCTTTGATTGCTTTTGCAGATCAGGCAGTTTTTGCTGATGAAGTTACAGAGACAACTAGTACAAGTACAGTTGAGGTGGCTACTACAGGAAACCCGGCCACAAATTTACCTGAAGCTCAGGGTGAAATGAGCCAAGTTGCCAAAGAAAGCCAAGCTAAGGCTGGTTCCAAAGACTCAGCTTTGCCAGTAGAAGTATCATCAGCTGATTTGGATAAAGCCGTTGCTGATGCAAAAACTGCAGGAGTTAAGGTGGTTCAAGATGAAACAAAAGACAAAGGAACAGCCACAACTGCTACAGAGAATGCACAAAAACAAGATGAAATCAAAAGTGATTATGCTAAACAGGCTGAAGAAATAAAGACATCTACTGAAGCATATAAAAAAGCAGCAGCAACTCATCAGGCTGAAACAGATAAAATCAATGCTGAAAACAAAGCAGCGGATGACAAGTATCAAAAAGATCTAAAAAGTCATCAAGAAGAAGTTGAAAAAATCAATACTGCCAATGCAACAGCTAAAGCAGAATATGAGGCTAAGCTAGCACAATATCAAAAAGATTTAGCAACTGTCAAAAAAGCAAATGAAGATAGTCAACAGGATTATCAAAATAAACTTTCAGATTACCAGACAGAATTAGCTCGAGTACAAAAAGCTAATGCTGAAGCTAAAGAGGCTTATGAAAAAGCAGTAAAAGAAAATACTGAGAAAAACGAAGCGCTTCAAGCTGAAAATGAAGCCATTAAACAACGTAATGAAACTGCAAAAGCGAACTATGACGCGGCGATGAAGCAGTATGAAGCAGTATGAAGCAGATCTTGCAGCTATTAAGAAAGCTAAAGAAGATAATGATGCTGATTATCAAGCTAAATTAGCAGCTTACCAGACAGAATTAGCTCGAGTACAAAAAGCTAATGCTGAAGCTAAAGAGGCATATGATAAAGCAGTAAAAGAAAATACTGCAAAAAATACAGCCATTCAAGCTGAAAATGAAGCGATTAAGCAACGTAACGCTGCTGCAAAATCGACTTATGAAGCTGCGATGAAGAAATACGAAGCAGATTTGGCGGAAGTTAAACAAGCGAATGCAGCTAACGAAACAGACTACCAAACTAAGCTAGCAGCTTATCAGACAGAACTAGCTCGCGTTCAAAAAGCAAATGCCGATGCAAAAGCAGCCTATGAAAAGGCTGTTGAAGACAACAAGGCCAAAAATGCAGTGCTTAAAGCTGAGAATGAAGAAATCAAGCAACGTAATGCCGTGGCTAAAACAGATTATGAAGCTAAATTAGCAAAATATGAAGCTGATCTTGCCAAGTATAAGAAAGATGTAGATGAGTATCCAGCCAAGCTTAAGGCTTATCAGGATGAGCAGGCCAAAATTAAGGCAGCTCTTGAAGAACTTGAAAAGAATAAAGATAAAGATGGTTACTTGTCTAAGCCATCAGCTCAGAGTTTGGTTTATGATTTAGAACCAAAAGCTCAACTGGACCTTAAAACAGAAGGAAAACTTCTTACAGCAGCAGCAGTTGATGAAGCCTTTAAGAAAGACACAGTACAATATGGCAAGAAAAATCTTCAGTTAGACAATCTCAATGTCAAGAACTTGGAGAACGGTGCGACTACTTCTTCAGTGGAATTGTATGGTAATATTGGAGACAAATCTGATTGGACTACCAATGTAGGAAATAAAACAGAAGTTAAATGGGGCTCTGTTCTTCTAGAACGTGGGCAAAGCGTAACTGCGACTTATACCAACCTTCAGAATTCATACTACAACGGTAAAAAGATTTCGAAGATTGTTTATAAATATACTGTAGATCCATCTTCAAAATTCCAAAATCCTACTGGGAAAGTTTGGTTGGGAATCTTTAGTGACCCAACTTTGGGAGTCTTTGCTTCTGCTTACACTGGTGATGTTGAAAAAGGGACTTCAATTTTCATTAAAAATGAATTTACCTTCTATGATGAAAATGACCAACCAATTAATTTTGACAATGCCCTTCTTTCAGTAGCATCTCTAAATAGAGAAAATAATTCTATTGAGATGGCCAAGGATTACACTGGTAACTTTATTAAAATTTCTGGTTCCTCTGTTGGAGAAAAAGACGGAAAGATTTATGCCACAGAAACCCTGAACTTTAAACAAGGGCAAGGTGGAGCTCGCTGGACAATGTATAAAAATAGCCAGCCTAATTCAGGATGGGATTCATCAGATGCTCCAAACTCTTGGTATGGTGCAGGAGCAATTCGAATGTCAGGAACAACTAACCGTGTGACAGTTGGTGCAACTTCTGCTACTTTAGTAGTTCCTTCTGATCCAGTTATGGCGGTTGATACAGGTAAAAGACCAAACATCTGGTACTCACTCAATGGTAAGATTCGTGCCGTTAATGTTCCAAAAATTACCAAGGAAAAACCAACTCCGCCAGTAGCACCGACTGCACCACAAGCTCCTACTTATGAGACAGAGAAACCATTGGATCCTGCTCCAGTAGCGCCAAGCTATGAAAATGAGCCAACACCACCGGTAAAAACTCCAGATCAACCGGAACCATCAAAACCAGAAGAGCCAACATATGAGACAGAGAAACCATTGGACCCAGCTCCAGTAGCACCAAGCTATGAAAATGAGCCAACACCACCGGTAAAAACTCCAGATCAACCGGAGCCATCAAAACCAGAAGAGCCAACATATGAAACGGAGAAACCATTGGACCCAGCTCCAGTAGCACCAAGCTACGAAAATGAGCCAACTCCACCAGTTAAGACTCCAGATCAACCAGAGCCATCAAAACCAGAAGAGCCAAATTATGATCCATTGCCAACTCCGCCGGTAGCACCAACTCCTAAGCAGTTGCCAACACCACCAGCGGTGCCAACAGTTCACTTCCATTACAATCGTCTATTTGCACAACCTCAGATTAATAAAGAAATTAAAAATGAGGATGGAGTAGATATCGATCGTACTCTAGTTGCTAAGCAGTCTGTAGTGAAGTTTGAGTTGAAAACAGAAGCGTTGACAGCTGGTCGTCCAAAAACAACTTCATTTGTATTGGTAGATCCACTTCCAACTGGTTATCAGTTTGATTTGGAAGCAACCAAGGCTGCAAGCAAAGGTTTTGAAACAAGCTATGACAAAGCTAGTCACACTGTAACCTTTAAGGCTACTGATGAGACATTGGCAACATACAATGCTGATTTAACTAAACCTGTTGAAACTCTTTATCCAACGGTTGTTGGTCGTGTCTTGAATGATGGGGCGACTTATACAAATAACTTTACATTGACAGTCAACGATGCCTACGGTGTTAAGTCAAATATTGTTCGTGTAACGACTCCAGGTAAACCAAATGATCCTGACAATCCAAACAACAACTACATCAAGCCTTTGAAAGTTAACAAGAACAAGCAAGGTGTGAATATTGATGGCAAAGAAGTTCTAGCTGGTTCAACGAACTACTACGAATTAACATGGGATTTGGATCAATATAAAGGTGATAAATCTTCTAAGGAAGCAATCCAAAACGGCTTCTACTATGTAGATGATTATCCAGAAGAAGCCTTAACCCTTCAACCAGAATTGGTTAAGATTCGTGATCTAGAGGGCAACCTTGTATCAGGTATCAGTGTTCAACAATTTGATAGTTTAGAAGCTGCTCCTAAGAAAGTTCAGGACTTGTTGAAGAAAGCAAACATCACTGTTAAAGGTGCTTTCCAACTCTTCTCAGCTGATAATCCAGCCGAATTCTACAAGAACTATGTAGCAGCAGGAAAATCATTGCTCATCACAGATCCGATGACAGTTAAACCTGAATTTGGTCAAACGGGTGGTAAGTATGAAAACAAAGCCTACCAAATTGATTTTGGAAATGGCTATGCTACAGAAGTAGTTGTCAACAATGTACCGAAAATCACACCTAAAAAAGATGTGACAATCAGTATGGATCCAAGTAGTGACAATATTGATGGCCAAACTATTCCGTTGAACCAGTACTTCAATTATCGTTTAATCGGTGGTTTGATTCCACAAAATCATTCTGAGGACTTGAATGACTATAGTTTTGTAGATGATTATGACCAAAAAGGTGATCAATACACTGGAAACTATAAAGTTCTTGCCAAGGTTGATATCCGATTGAAAGACGGTCGTGTTATCAAGGCAGGGACAGACTTAACCGCTGAAACACAGGTTGAACATGACCAAGATAAGGGAATGATTACCATTCGCTTCAAGAAGGAATTCCTTCAAGAGATTCAGTTGGATTCTCCATTCCAGGCTGAGACTTATATTCAAATGAAACGAATTGCTGTCGGAACTTTTGAAAATACCTATGTAAATACTGTGAACAAAGTTGCTTACGCCTCAAATACAGTTCGCACGACAACGCCAGAACCTAAGAAACCAGAGGAACCAACAACTCCTAATTCTAATCCAAATCCAAAAGGAAACCCTACTCTACCTCAAACAGGTACAAATGATTCAAGCTACATGCCATATCTTGGTCTAGCAGCTTTAGTAGGAGTTTTAGGACTTGGTCAGTTGAAACGAAAAGAAGACGAAAGCAACTAAGCTCTAAAAGTTAAATAGAAAAGAGGAACTCTGTTTCCTCTTTTTTATAGTCCGAAATTAAAAACGCTTCCTATTGATTTTCACTCATAAAATCAACTGATTTATGTTAAAATGGTAGTAGAAAGTTGAGATTATGAGTTATTTTAAAAAATATAAATTTGATAAGTCACAGTTCAAACTTGGTATGCGGACTTTCAAAACGGGGATTGCCGTTTTTCTAGTTCTCTTGATTTTTGGTTTTTTTGGCTGGAAGGGGCTTCAAATCGGAGCGTTAACAGCGGTCTTCAGTCTACGAGAAAGCTTTGATAAGAGTGTCCATTTTGGAACTTCGCGTATCTTAGGAAATAGCATCGGAGGTTTTTACGCCCTTGTCTTTTTCCTCTTAAACACTTTATTTCATGGAGCCTTTTGGGTAACCTTACTAGTTGTTCCGATTTGTACCATGTTAACCATTATGACAAATGTTGCTATGAACAACAAGGCAGGAGTTATCGGTGGTGTAGCGGCTATGTTAATCATTACCCTATCAATACCAAGCGGAGAAACATTTTTGTACGTGTTTGCGCGTGTATCGGAAACTTTCATGGGAGTTTTTGTCGCAATTCTCGTAAATTATGATATTGATCGTATTCATCTCTTTTTAGAGAAAAAAGAAAAATAATGTTACATTTTATGACATTATCAATTGACGTTTGTCTTTTTTTAGACTATAATAGACAGAAAGAAGGAAAATGTAAATGAAGGAAAAAGAATTTCGCCGAAATATGGCTGTTTTTCCTATTGGCAGTGTTATGAAGTTGACCGATCTCTCGGCGCGTCAGATTCGTTATTATGAAGATCAAGAGTTGATTAAACCTGATCGAAACGAAGGAAACCGTCGCATGTATTCGTTGAATGATATGGATCGTCTGCTTGAAATCAAAGATTATATCTCTGAAGGCTACAATATCGCTGCCATTAAGAAAAAATATGCTGAACGTGAGGCGAAGTCCAAGAAAGTGGTGAGTCAGACAGAGGTGCGTCGCGCACTTCATAATGAACTCCTTCAGCAGGGACGCTTTGCTTCAGCACATTCACCTTTTGGTCGCGGTTAGGCAATCGCAAGTAGTCATATATTAAGGAGAAAAACCATGCCAATCACAGCTGCAGATATTCGTCGTGAAGTCAAGGAAAAAAATGTTACCTTTATTCGTCTCATGTTCTCAGATATTTTGGGAACGATGAAAAACGTCGAAATTCCTGCTACAGATGAACAGTTAGATAAAGTCTTGTCAAACAAGGCTATGTTTGATGGATCTTCTATTGAAGGTTTTGTACGTATCAATGAGTCAGATATGTACTTGTACCCAGACTTGGATACATGGACAGTCTTCCCTTGGGGAGATGAAAACGGAAGTGTTGCAGGTTTGATCTGTGATGTCTATACAACAGAAGGTAAACCATTTGCAGGTGACCCTCGTGGCAATTTGAAACGTGCTCTTCGCCATATGGAAGAAGTAGGATTCAAATCCTTCAACCTTGGACCAGAGCCAGAATTCTTCCTATTTAAACTGGATGAAAATGGGGATCCGACTCTTGAGGTAAATGATAAGGGTGGCTACTTTGATTTGGCACCTACAGACCTTGCGGATAATACACGTCGTGAAATCGTTAATGTCTTGACCAAAATGGGATTTGAAGTGGAAGCAAGTCACCACGAGGTTGCGGTTGGACAACACGAAATTGACTTCAAGTATGATGAAGTCCTCCGTGCTTGTGATAAGATTCAAATCTTTAAACTCGTTGTTAAAACGATTGCTCGTAAACACGGTCTTTACGCAACCTTTATGGCGAAACCAAAATTTGGTATCGCTGGATCAGGTATGCACTGTAATATGTCCTTGTTTGATGCAGAAGGAAACAATGCCTTCTTTGATCCAAATGATCCAAAAGGAATGCAGTTGTCTGAAACGGCCTACCATTTCCTTGGTGGTTTGATCAAGCATGCCTACAACTATACTGCCATCATGAACCCAACAGTTAACTCATACAAACGTTTGGTTCCAGGTTATGAAGCGCCTGTTTACATTGCTTGGGCTGGTCGTAACCGTTCGCCACTTGTGCGCGTACCAGCTTCACGTGGTATGGGAACTCGTCTTGAGTTGCGTTCAGTGGACCCAATGGCAAACCCATACATCGCTATGGCGGTTCTTTTGGAAGTTGGTTTGCATGGTATTGAAAACAAAATCGAAGCACCAGCTCCTATCGAAGAAAATATCTACATCATGACAGCAGAAGAGCGTAAGGAAGCTGGAATCACTGATCTTCCATCAACTCTTCATAACGCCTTGAAAGCTTTGACTGAGGATGAAGTAGTCAAGGCAGCCCTAGGTGAACACATCTACACTAGTTTCCTTGAAGCCAAACGTATCGAGTGGGCTAGCTATGCAACCTTTGTGTCGCAATGGGAAGTTGATAATTATCTAGATTTGTATTAAATAGTAGAAAAGAGGTTGTCCGAATGGGCAATCTTTTTTCGTTTGCAAAGTTATAAATGTATTTTGATACAGATTTTAGTATAGAAAATATAGGTAATTCATATTTTTTATCTAGCTTACAATTATGCATCAGAATGGGAATATTCTGACAAATATCAGAAAGCGATATCAAGTTTATGTTTAGATTTTCTTTATAACGATGGTATTTAATGGCGATTTTCTACTTTGTCTCACATCTATTGTAACACTACAAAAAAAGTAAATATTTTTTATATCTGCTTTTAATTGACCTTTTTTTGTTTAAGAAAAATTTAATGAAGTGCTTGCCCAAAATGCTTGATTAATGATATAATTGAGTGTGGGTTACTAGTCTCTCTGAGAGCTATAACTCTTGTCTTTAACTTTTACTTTGAGTGCTAAACTAAAAAGCATTTATTGACAAGCTCTTTTGATAAGAATTGGTAGGTTAGCTGAGAAAACTACTAATTTGGGTACTAATAACGGAGTTCTTACCATATGGAGAATGGCAATAAATTTCTTTTTATGTGTAATCATAAAAAGTAAAAAGAAATTTAATAAGGAGAAAAAGAATGATAAAGTCGAAAAACAGGCTTAAAAAGACAATCGTTGGAATGATAACCTTTGTTTTAGCGTTTTTCTTACTGCCGTTTCAAGGCCTTTTTGCGGCACCGCAAGAAATAAAGGATGACACAGATCTTTCTGCACTAAGTCTTTACCAGTTTCAGTTAACTACGGATAACATGAGTGTTGTATCTAAGTCATCTGCCGTGCAGCAATACCATATGGATGCTCCAGGTTTTGGAGATCTACAACATAAATATCCTGGTTATCCAATGGAAAATTTCACCCTCAAGGTAGATAAAACCAAAAAGGAAGATCAAACCTTTGATAAACCTTTGTCTTTGAAATTTGCCAATGCTGGAACAGTCAATGGTAAGCAAGTAGATGCTTATTTAACGATTAATAAAGTTACTCTTCATTATATCAACAACTCAGAAGCTCCGGCTCAAATGGCTGATGTTAATAAGAAAACAGTTAACTTTTTCAACGTTTCTAATTTATGGGGAGCAAACCAATTTGAAATTGGGAATATCGCATATGTTGATGAGGCACATGACGATGTCATGAAAAATACCTTTACGGTTGATGCAGATATAACAGCAGAACTTAAGTATTCAGATGGTTCAGAACCTGACATGAAATTGGTGATGAAACCAACTGATATTGATGCAAATGGTCTATGGAATACCAAGGAAGCTTTCTATGTTACCAATTACAACACTAGCGTTGACAAGCGAGTGATGAACAACCGCAATAATTTGGAAGCGGTTCAAGAAGGTGATAAAACTGTTTGGAATGCAGGCCCAGGTGGTGGTACAAGTGGTGCGGAGGCCGAAAATAATATTTCCGGTTTAGCCCTACGCTCAGTTAACAACACCATGAACTTTGGTTACCGTTCAGCGAACTATGCCTCTGCAACTTTCTCTCTTTACATGGAACAAGTACAGTTTGCCCCAGAAAAGGAGGTAGATCCAGCTCAAATCCCAGCACAAGCAGGAGAGGCAGTTACTTATAAAACTCTTTTCAAGATTCCAAAACCAGGTAAAGAAATCATTGCAGCTTTATCAAGCCTTGATTTCGTTGATACCTTTGATGATCGTTTAGATTTCAAAGATCTTACAGTTGATGCAGATGGTGTTGTGTTGGCAAAGGATACAGACTATACTGTTGAGAAGTCAGGTCAAAAAGTAACTGTCAAGATGGCTGCTGCCTACTTGAACAAAGATAAGGCCGGAACACCTATTCGTATTACTTATAATACAGTAACAAATAATAAGGTTGGTGACAAAGCTTCAGGACCTATCGAAAACATTGTAGCTATGCAACCAGATAACCTTTATTTCGCATCAAACAAGGTAACAACGACCTTACTTTACAACAAGATTCATGAATTTGAGAGCGGTACACCTGGTAAGACCCTTCCACAAGAAGTTACAAACTTGTTACCAGCTAAAGTATCAGGTCTTGCAAATGGAACGACTGTAAATCCTACTCAACCAACAACTACTAAAGTATCTGTTCCAGAAGGAAACTGGGTATTCAAAGGTTACGATAAGGTTTCAGAAGTTGTTGAAAATGGAGATGTGAAGTTCATCGGTAAATGGGTACTTGAAGAATTTACTAAACCTGTGAAAGATGTTGTGGATGGTACAGGTACAAGTATTGACGGTCAAGAAACAAATGCCAATGATACATTGACTTATACTGTGACTTATACAAATACCACGGATTCAGCGAGAGACGTCACAATTTCAGATAATGTTCCAGAACATACAACATATGTGGAAAATTCTGCTGACAATGGTGGAACACTGACAGATAAGACACTCACTTGGACTAAAAATGTAGCTAGCGGGGAAACTTTCAAAGTTACTTTCCAAGTCAAAGTAGATGCCGATGTCAAAGGTCAACGTATTGATAACACTGCTCATGTTGATGATGGGCTAGTTGCTGCTGATACGAACACAACAAAAAATCCAACTCCAACACCAAAAACTGGTAATGTGGACGTGAAATACGTTGACGAAGATGGCAATGTATTGGAAGGTCCAACTCAAGTGAAGACCAATGCCCCAGTGGGCGAAGACTATACGACTGAGCAAAAGACCTTCGACGGTTATGAGTTTAAGGCTTTGTCATCAGACTCAGCTCCAGCCAATGGTAAGGTG
>NZ_LNVF01000011.1:0-43627 GCF_002093545.1 Streptococcus oralis subsp. tigurinus | reverse complement strand
TAAGTTCATAGATCTGAACTTTATCATCATAAGTTAATTTCATAGTAAAAACACCCCAAAAGTTAGATTTTTTCTGTCTAACTTTTGGGGTGCAGTTCAGTTTCTCAATTGGAAACCTCTAGCTTTTTTGTGGCTGAGAACTATTTTGTTTCAGATTCTTTAGTTATTCAAAGCTGCTGCCATTGTAGCTGCAACTTCAGCTTCAAAATCATTTGCAGCTTTTTCGATACCTTCACCAACTTCAAAGCGAGCGAACTCAACTACTAAAGCGTTAACTGAATCAAGGTAGGCTTCAACCGTCTTGCTGTCATCCATGATGTATACTTGTGCAAGAAGTGTGTATGCTTGGTCAACTTTAGTGTTGTCAAGCATGAAGCGATCCATTTTACCTGGGATGATTTTGTCCCAGATTTTTTCTGGTTTGCCTTCTGCAACCAATTCAGCTTTGATATCTTCTTCAGCTTGAGCAATCACTTCATCAGTCAATTGAGCTTTTGATCCATATTTCAAGTGTGGAAGAGCTGGTTTACCAACCATTGCACGGCTATCATTATCTTGGTCAATCACGTGGTTCAATTGTGCCAACTCATCTTTAACGAACTGCTCATCCAATTCTTTGTAAGAAAGAACTGTTGGTTTCATCGCAGCGATATGCATTGAGATTTGTTTAGCAAGTGCCTCATCTCCACCTTCGATGACAGAGATAACACCGATACGTCCACCATTGTGTTGGTATGCTCCAAAGTGTTGTGCATCAGTTTTTTCAAGCAAAGCAAAACGACGGAATGAGATTTTTTCACCGATTGTAGCTGTTGCAGATACATAGGCTGCTTCAAGAGTTTCACCTGAAGGCATTGTCAAGGCAAGAGCTTCTTCGTTGTTAGCTGGTTTTCCTTCAGCAATTACTTTAGCTGTAGCATTTACCAAGTCAACGAATTGAGCATTTTTTGCAACGAAGTCAGTTTCAGCATTTACTTCAACTACTGCTGCAACGTTACCGTTAACAAATACACCAGTCAAACCTTCAGCTGCAACACGGTCAGCTTTCTTAGCTGCCTTAGCCATACCTTTTTCGCGAAGCAATTCGATTGCTTTTTCGATATCACCTTCAACTTCAACCAATGCTTTCTTAGCGTCCATAACACCAGCACCAGATTTTTCACGCAACTCTTTAACAAGTTTAGCTGTAATTTCTGCCATTTTGATTCTCCTATATTTTTTAAAAATAGGAGAGCCGGGCTAAGCCCCGCCCTCCTAGGTAATGATTACTTATTTTAATTAAGCGTTGTCGCCTTCTACAACTTCAACGATTTCTTCGATTGAGTCTGCTTGAGCTTCTGAAGCTGCAAATTCAGCTTCAACTGCTGTTGCGTCTTCGCCTTGACGTCCTTCGATGATAGCGTCAGCCAATTTAGCTGTAATCAATTTAACCGCGCGGATAGCGTCATCGTTAGCTGGGATGATTACATCGATATCGTCTGGATCAGTGTTTGTGTCAACCATCGCTACAACTGGGATACCCAATTTTTTAGCTTCTTTAACAGCGATTTGTTCTTTATGTGGGTCAACTACGTACATTACATCTGGGATACGAGGCATATCTTCGATACCACCCAAGAATTTTTCAAGACGTGCACGTTGTTTGTTAAGAAGTGCAACTTCTTTCTTAGGAAGAACATCAAAGATTCCTTCTTCTTCCATACGTTTGATTTCTTTCAAACGAGCGATACGTTTTTGGATAGTTCCCCAGTTAGTAAGAGTTCCACCCAACCAACGGTGGTTGATGTAGTATTGACCTGAACGTTCTGCTTCCTCTTTAACAGCGTCAGCAGCTTGTTTTTTTGTACCAACAAACAATACAACTGCATCGTTAGCTGCCGCATCACGCATGAAGTCGTATGCTTGGTCAGCGTATTTTACAGTTTGTTGCAAGTCGATAACATGGATTCCGTTACGCTCAGTGAAGATGTACTTAGCCATCTTAGGGTTCCAGCGACGAGTTTGGTGACCAAAGTGTACACCAGCCTCAAGAAGTTGTTTCATTGAAATTACTGCCATGAGTATTTCTCCTTTTTGTTTTTTTCCTCTTCTCGATTTCAACTTGCAAAACGACCCGAGGGCAACAGTTTCACAATTCATCAAGAATGAGTATTATCGTTTACACGACAAGTTTCATTCTACCACATTTTAGCCATATTTTCAAGTGATTTTGATAGATTTCGGCCTTGCTTTCGATAAAAAATAATAAAAGAGACTCAAATCGAGCCTCTTTGTTTCATTCATTAGTTTGGATAGATATAAGTAACATAACCTTCAGAAGTTGTTGTTGGGTTGAACCATCCACGTTTGTTACCGATTGTACGATCTCCACCATAGTTTGATTCTGATACTTGAATGCTAGTTGTTGATGAAACTGCTGTAACAACCGCTACGTGTCCATATCCACCGTCATTCCAACATGCAATCGCACCAACTTGTGGAGTTGATCCAGTACGGAATCCTGCAGCCGCTGCACTTGTAGCCCACTGCGCTCCGTTACCCCAGTAATCTCCAGCCCAAGGTGCTAATGTTTTAGCTCCCCAAGTACATTCACCAGTTGGATAACTTGAAGCATTTGTACTGTATGTTGGACGCTGTCTAGTAGGAGTAGGTGCTGGAGTAGGTGCTGGAGTGTAGCTTGAGTCCTCGTCGTCAGATGCTGACGCTGATGCTGACGCTGACGCTGATGTAGATGTTGCTTGCACTTGAGCTGAGAAACTTGTGTTTCCAGAAGCAACAACTGATTGTTGTTGACTTGTTTGACGTGCTTTATAAGCTGCCTCTGCTTCAGCTGCTGCTTTCGCTTCTGCCTCTGCTGCTGCTTTTTGTTCCAACAAGGTAGCTTTCTCGCCTTCTGCAGTAGCTTTCTCTGCAGCAAGGTTCAACTCAGCAACTTTTAACTCCGCCTGTTTTGTTGTCAATGTTTGTGCATCGTCAGCAAGCTTTTGTTGGTTCGCAATTACAGTATTGATTGCTTCATTATTTGCAACTTGTTTTTCCGAGATTGATTTTTTATCAGCTTTTTGTTGCTCTAACATTTTGTTGTTAGCTGATACAATCTCGCTCATAGCCGCAACACGGGAAATAGCTTCTGTAATTGATTTTGAATTTACAATTGTATTGATATAGCTAGTTGCAGCACCGTTTGTTTGTGCGCTACGTGCTTGTTTTTCCAAAGATTCATTACGAGCAACAATGTTCTTAGAAAGCTCTGTAATTTCTCCTTCAAGTTTTTTAGATTCCGCCTGTAGTGTTTCATTTTCAGCTTGCAAGTTTGTTTGCTGTGTTTGAATAGCTGTAACTTGCGTTTGGATTTCATCTACCTGTTTTTGAGCTTCTTTTTGTTGGGCTGTCAAGTCACTAATCTTACTATCTTGAGCAGCAATTTTTTCATCAGTTGTTTCAGCGTGAACAGTTGTTAACACCGACACTTGAGACACTAATACTGTACTTAATAAAAGTGACGCTAAGATTTTTTTCTTCATATTGTGTAGATACTCCTTCTATTTAAGACATTACTAGTATACCAAAAAAAGACATAATAAATATTACGCCTTTGTTACATTTTTATTTCTTTCTTATAGATAATATTTTTCAAAAATATACTGGAAAATCACCATCCACAAAAAGTTTAAAATCATTGATGGGACAAGACTGTAGACAATGAAAACTGGCATTGATTCTACTGTCAGTCCCATAGCAAGGGCCAGGAGATAACTACCCATATCAAATAGGAAGCTCATCACAACTATTGTTAACATTCTCGTCCAACGGTTCAACAAAGTCACACTATTAAACTTGTGAAGTGAGGCACCTATCAAGATAAATAAAAGTGTCGCAATTCCTATCAAGTGGAAAAAATAGATATCGTACACCAAACCTGCTATACAGCAATAAGCTAGATAGAAGTATTCTGATACCTCAATTGTCTCAAACAAGAGAAATAAAAACAGGAAATGACTGGCTAAGTGAAAATGTGGATAAAAGGATTCTACTAATTGGCCAATATGTGCATCAATTAGCACAAGAAAAGGAAGTAAAAAGAAAATACCAACTTGTTTTAACAGTCTCATTGCTAATTCCCCACTAACTCTACCACATGAAGATCTTTAGTATCAGCACTTAACTTTACTGTTACCTCTCGTGTTAGATAATCACTGCTATGAGTTGTAGCAACAACCTCTCCAACAGGAATATCCTTAACATTAAAGTTTCCAAGCCCCCCTGTAGTCACCCTATCTCCAGCACTAATGTCGCTGTTACTGTTTAATTGACTAATTTTAAGAAGTTCGGTTTCTTTGTCATAACCAACGATAATTCCGTAAATTTCAGTAGAACCATGCAAGATTTTAACGGAAATTTTATCCGAATTTTCGGTATTTGTCAATAGGTTGACAGTCGTTGAATGATCCTCCACTTTTGAAACACTGCCAATCAAGCCCCCATTTGCAATGGCCAACATATTTTCAGAAGCACCCTTTGAACTTCCTGCATCTATCGTTAACTCTTGCTTCCAAAATACCGGTGAACGCGTAATTACATCTGCTGCTATGTTTTTTGTAGCCTGCAATTTTGACTTCATATCCAGCAACTGACGTAGTTGTTCATTTTCATTTTTTAAACTTTCTGATTGATTAGATTCTACCTCTAGTTGATAGAGCTGTTTTTTTAGACTTTCGTTTTCATTGTAAGTCCGCGTCAAATGTCCCAAATCTGATTTGAAAGTATCAAACCACTGAAAAGGTTTTTGAACAATTCTATCTACTAAGGAAATCCCATCTCCTAGTTTCATCACAATAGCGCTTGAATAGGTTGTCACTAATAGTACAGAAACTGCCAGAACTGTGACAAAAACGATGATTAGATATTTTGATTTTTTAAAACGGTTCATATTCCTACCTTTATACTAAAAATCTGCTACTGTGAACTTCTTATCAATCCTACAAACCTGCTAAGATTTTAAGAAAAATAAGAAACATCCCAGTACCAAAATCATAAGAATTGCCAGTGTATCCTTTTGACTCCATCTCAACTGTCTATACTGACTTCTACCCTTTCCTCCCTGATAGCCACGTGCTTCCATGGCTATTGCCAATGAATCTGCACGCTTTAAGCTCGTCGCAAAAAGAGGAATTAAAATTGGAATCATAGCCTTTACTTTTTGAACGATGCTTCCCTCGCCAAAGTCAACTCCACGAGCTTTTTGAGCATTCATAATTCTCGTCGTGTCATCCATCAGAGTTGGAACAAAACGCAAACTCATTGATAACATCAGACCAATTTCATGAACGGGAACTTTCACGCGTTTCAACGGTGCTAAAAGAGCTTCAACTGCAGCTGCCAGGCTCAAAGGCATGGTCGTTAAGGTTAGCAAGGTTGAAAAGAAAATAATCAACACAAAACGACAGAAAATGATTCCCGCTTGTTGCAAAGCATAATCCGTTATTCTTATAAAAGAAAACTCAAATAGGACATTTCCACTTGAAATGAAAAAGAGCTGAAAAAGAGTCGTAAAAGCAATCAGGAAGAACATGGATTTTAATCCCTGAACGAAAAATGAGAGAGAAACGCCTGACAAAGCGATAAATATACCTGTCGCTACAAACAGAATGAGATTGGTGAGGGGATTATTGGCCCAAAATACAATCAAAATCAACAGGATCATAGCGAGCAATTTACTACGGGGATCCAAGCGATGAATGATGGAATCTCCTGGTATATAACGTCCTAAAATCATACTATCCATTTAGCGACTCCTTAAACTCCTCTATCTTGATTGGCAGTTTTTTAAAAGCTACACCCCTATCTGCCAAACGTTTACAAAAGGCTGTGATTTTAGGCACACCTAACTGTACTTTTTCCATAGAGGCTACATCTTGGAAAACTTCGCACGGTTTGCCACTTTTGACCAAACGCCCCTTTTCCATAACATAGACCTGATCAGCATATGCAGCTACATCATCCATCAAATGCGTTACCAAGACGATTGTCATTCCAGAAAGGTGGAGTTCTTTAAACAAGGTCATCAATTCTTTTCTGCCCAAAGGATCTAGCCCTGCTGTCGGCTCATCCAAAACCAAGACAGTTGGCTCCATGGCCAGCATACCTGCTATAGCCACACGTCTCATTTGGCCACCCGAAAGTTCAAAAGGACTGCGCTCAAAGAGTGACTCATCGATACCTACCAAGGCTAACTTTTCACGCGCAATTTTCTTGGCTTCTTCCTCAGAAACTCCAAAATTTTGTGGTCCAAACGCAACATCTTTCAAAACAGTTTCTTCGAAAATCTGATTTTCAGCAAATTGAAAAACTAAACCGACTTGCTTTCGAATCTGGCGAATTTCTTTATTGGTTGATGTAGGGGTAATGACGGTATCAAAAACTCGAACAGAACCCTTGCTTGGAAGCAATAGGCCATTTAAAAGCTGTAAGATCGTTGATTTCCCACTACCTGTATGTCCTATCAAAGCAGTATAGGAGCCGTCCTCAATCGTCAAGGAAACATCAGCCAAGGCTGATGAAGATAGGGGAGTCCCCTCTTGATAGGTAAAGCTCACATTTTCTAGAGTAATTCCCATAACTTGTCCTCTAGCTCTCCTTCTGTCAAATAGCCATCCGGCAACTGATAACCAGTCTCTCTCAAAGATTCTCTCAATTGATTAGCAAAAGGCTCATCTAACCCTATCTGGTCAAGGTCATCCCGAGAAAAAAGTTCTCTTGGGCTGCTGGTTGACTCCACTTGGCCTTTTTTCATGACCAAGACACGGTCACTCATCGCAACTTCCTCTAAATCATGTGTAATGGAGACGACTGTCATCTGGTGGTCTTTTCGAATCTCTTGAACCGTCTGAATCAGTTCGCTGCGTCCCTCAGGATCCAACATACTTGTAGCCTCGTCCAAAATCAAAATAGCTGGCCTCAAGGCAACAACTCCTGCAATAGCCACCCGTTGTTTTTGTCCACCAGATAAACGAGCTGGTTCTCTCTTCTTAAAGTCCAGCATACCTACCAACTCCAAAGATTCAGCCACTCTCTTCTTCATTTCTTCTCGAGGAAGTCCCTGATTTTCTAATCCAAAGGCGACATCATCTTCAACAGTTGCCCCCACAAATTGGTTATCTGGATTTTGAAAAACCATACCAATTTGACGGCGTAAGTCCCAAACATTCTCAGAGGACAGCAATTGCCCATCTATCCAGATTTCCCCAGACTCTGCCTCAAGCAATCCATCAATCAAACGGATAGTTGTCGATTTCCCACTTCCATTATGACCTACAATCGAAAGCCATTCTCCCCGTTTCACGTGAAACGAGACATTATTAACATCATAATGATCCTGATCTTCCTTGTAACGAAAAGACAGATCTTTTACTTCAATAATCGATTTCATTTCGAACCAAATGTCCCTTTGAATATATGAGCGCTACCCTTGAAATAATCATAACCAGAGTAGATAGTGAAAAACAAAGCGATATAAAGCAACATTTGCCCAATTAAATTCCAATGTAAGAGCAAAAAGATAATGGCAAACATTTGACTAAAGGTCTTGATTTTCCCAGGCATCGCTGCTGCTAGAACTGTCCCTCCCGTCTCAACAAGCAACAAACGCAGGCCTGTCACCGCAAGTTCACGACAGATGATAATAGCAACAACCCAAGCTGGAGCCATACCCAACTCAATCAACATGATAAAAGCTGACATAACCAACAACTTATCCGCCATTGGATCTGCAAACTTTCCAAAGTTGCTAACCACATTCCATTTACGAGCAAGGTAGCCATCAAGATAATCCGTTATACTAGCAACTGCAAAGATGACTGCTGCTAGCAAATGACTGCCTTGTGAATGGCCCAAAGTCAAAATAAAAATAAAGAGAGGTATAAAGAGAATTCTACCAATTGTTAATACATTAGGGATTTGTTCTTTTTTCATTGGTTCTTCCTTAATCTGTAGTGAATGTAAGTGTTACAGTTCCAGTCTGAGTTGTCAGCTTCGAGGTATCGATTGTTTGATTGTCCACAGTCAAAGTAACTCCCTTTACCACACCCAAAGTAATAGTTACAGAATCTTTCGTTGAGACTGTTGTTTTTGCATTCTTATTGTCTGCGGATAGTGTCACACCACCTTCCAACTCACTTCCCGAAACACTAACCCAACTAGTCGTATCTGAAACTGCCAGCTGAACCGTAGCGGTTTCCTTACTCGTTTTATAGAGAGCTTCAATGCGGTTTCCTTCGCCTGACACTGTAATAGTTGATTCCGTAGTAGAAGATGAGCTAGACGTCTGACCACTAGAAGATGAACTAGTTGAGGTTGTGGAACTAGTTGAGCTAACAACACTATAATTTACAGAAGAAGGACTTGGCTGAGTTTGGATGTAGTTCCAGACATAGTAAGTCACAAAAATTAAAATCGACAAAGCAAATAGAACGAAATAAAACAAGGGGAGATAAGACGTTTTTTTCTTATTTGATCGTCTGCGACCAGACAAGTCTTCTTCATCAACATCGACCTCTTCATAAGTAATCATACTACCCGAATCATAGGCATCCAAGACAATTCTCTCATCCAACTCTACTGCCCAAGCATATTTTCTTAAAAAAGAACGAGCATAGAAGGTACTAGGAAGTTGATCAAAATCATCTGCCTCCATAGCTTCTAGAAAGTTCAACTGAATTTCAGTTTTTTCCTGTAATTCTTCCAGACTCAATCCCTGGTTAATTCTAGCTAAACGTAGAACCTCGCCAATTGTTTTTTTTCTCATACGTACCATTCCTTCTTTCTAGTATTAGTCATCTTTTAAGCTGGAAAGATGGTAAAATCAACTAGATCACCATCATCAATCAAACGATGTCCAGCTTCTAGAACATCCTCCAAAGTAATTTCCTGTAAAATTTTTGGAAAATCAAAAATTGTTTCTCCGCGATCCATAGGATCGTATTGGGTTGCGATAAATTCCAAGGAGTTCATGCTACTGAAAAGCTCCCCAAACATCTCACTCTTAACAAGATCTAAATGTTCCTCTGTAATATCCGTATCACTACTAAACTGACGAATCGCTTTACGAAATTGATGCGACAGAGAAACAGGCTCTTTGGTATCCATTGTCAATATCACAAAATGAAAGCGACTGTTGACTTCAACCTCAAGTGACAATGACGCATCTAACTTCCCAGTCTCATATAACCTTTGAAAACGGTCAGAAGTCCAACCAAACATCATCGTAAATAGTAATTTCAATAAAATATTGTAACGGTAAGACTCAGCTTCTGTTATTTGCCCATTACCTCTAATCGCAACAGCAAGTTTGGGTGAAGAAACTTCCATCCGAAGACTATCTGTTTGCTTCACAGGCTGCAAGGGTAGTTTCTCTTTTGAAACCGTAAACTGTTCTAAAGTTTTCTTTTCCTTTTTCGAAAAGTATTCCTCAACAACTTTTGCATCAATATTTCCAACTAAAAACAGTGACATGTTGACAGGTTTGTAAAAGTCTGTAAAGTTCTCTTTTAAATTTGAAACTTGAATCTCAGAAATTGATTTTTCACTTCCAACAATATCTGTTGCTAAAGGAGTATCAGGATAAAGGTTGGCTAATGTTGCAAAAAATAAACGTGAGTCTGGATCGTCTTGATACATTTCTCGTTCTTGCTGGATAATATCCTGTTCTCTCAAAACAGACTCTTCTGTAAAATGAACATCTCCGACTAACTCATCTAGCAAATCTAAATTCTCTAATAGATGGTCAATTGTTGAAAAAAGATAGCTGGTCTTAGTAAAGCTTGTAAAGGCATTACTGTCCGCACCTAATTGAGTAAAAGCTGCCATCATATCCTCAGAATTTTCTCTTTCAAACAATTTATGTTCAAGAAAATGTGCAATTCCTGCTGGATGATGACGTAAACCTTTGTCTAAACTTGTATAAGTTGCATCTACGGAACCAAATTGAACCGTTACAATCCCATAAACCTCATTGAAATCTTGTTTAGGGAGTAAAGAAACTGTCAATCCATTTGACAATTGTGTTTTGTAGACTGTTTCCTTTACAGCAGGATAGTATTTTTCTTCAAAAGTAACCTTTGTCATTCTACTCCTTCCATAAAGTAAATTGCTTGTAATTTCAAACTGTTGGCAGCTTTACATACCGCTTCTTTATCAACACTCTCTAATTTTGCCACCAATCGATCAATATCAAAGCTTGATTTTCCAAATAGAGCATTCAAATAGGCTCTTTCAACCAGGGTCTGTTGATTATCTTGAGCAATCAATAAAGATCTTCGAATCATCTCCTTGGTTTGTTCAAGTTCAAAATCTGTAAAGTTGCCCTTTTTCAGATCTAGCAATTGATGATTCATCATTTTTCTAGCCTGATTTCGATTTTCTCTATCAATACCCGCATACATCCTTAACAGACCACTAAACAAATCCAATTGACTAGAGACTGAATAGGCTATTCCAGCATTTTCACGAACATTTGTAAAGAGTTTCGAATGTGCAAATTCACCCAACAGACCATTCATAACAAGCATAGGCAAATGCTCATCATCACCATATTTTACAGGAGAATGATAGCCTAATTCCAAAATAGATTGCCCAACATTCCTCTGAACCATTCCCTCTCGTAGGACATTCGAATAAGATTGATAATATTGGATAGGAACACAATTCTCTCTAGCTGTAAGGGATAATGACTTCAGTGATTCTGTAATTTCTACTTCATTAAAATCACCTAAGAAAAAGAAATCAATTCGATCATTTTTCAGAGCATCTTGAAAGCAAGTGTAGCTACTTTCTGGAGACTCATTTGAAATGCTATTTCGTAAATCACTGTATCTCAATTGAAGACGCTCATCATGAAAGAACAAACTATCCAACTCCTTATGAGCAAAATAAAATGAATCATCCATATCAGTAGCTAAACTAGCCAACAACTGTTTTCTTTCAATTTCAAATAGGGCTGGCTCAAAAGCACCATCTTGAGCTAAGGGAGCAAATAAAGTCTGTTTCACCAATTCCAAAATTCGAGAAGTCAAGACATTCTTTTTACTTAAAAAATCATCCTTCACATAAGTAAACGTTAAGTCAAGAATATGTGCCTGTCCCCTACGATAAGCACTTGTGGAAATATCAGTTCCATATAAACTTGCCAAGTATCTGCGAAATACTTGTGATGTTGGGTAAACTTGATTTGCCGTCTCCAACATACTTGCACTTAACATGCGTCCTGCTATCGTCTCAAGAGATAAGGGAGCAGTAAAACGAATAGTGATTTTATTTGTTTTAAACTTTTTGGATTGAACAAAATGTGCTGAAATTCCAGGCACTAACTCCATACCTTACCTCCTTACATATAGAGTTCTATTATATCACGAAAAGGAAAATATTTCTTATTCTCTTTACCGCTTTTAAAATAAAAATCGTTTTCATTTTCAGTGATTTCGCTCACTTAATTCTAAGAAATATGGTATAATACCTTAGATTGAGGTGAATTATGGAATACAAATTATTTGAAGAATTTATTACGCTCCAAGCCCTCCTAAAAGAGCTTGGAATTATACAAAGCGGTGGTGCTATTAAATCTTTTTTGATGGAACATCAAGTTTCCTTTAATGGTGAATTAGAAACTAGACGTGGGAAAAAGATCCGTATAGGAGATGTAATTGACATCCCTGATTTAAAGATTGACATCACCTTGACACAACCAAGTTTAAAAGAGCAAGAAGAATACCAAGCAGATAAGATTGAAAAAGAGCGGATTGCTAAACTTGTCAAAGAGATGAATAAGGGTGTAAAGAAAGAAAAACAAAAAACTGCTTTATCCCCTAAAACCAAACAAGCTCCACGTTTTCCAGGAAGATAATCATGTGGCTCCAACATTTAACAATAAAAACCTTTCGCAACTACAAAGAGACGAAAATTGATTTCAATCCAAAACTAAATGTCTTTTTAGGCCAAAATGCACAAGGAAAGACCAACATTCTAGAAGCAATCTATTTCTTGGCCTTAACACGTAGTCATCGGACTCGGACAGATAAAAATCTCATTCATTTTGATGAAGAACAACTCCATCTTTCTGGCTTGCTACAGAAAAAAACAGGCTCTATCCCTTTAGAAATTGATTTAACACCAAAAGGGCGTGTAACTAAAGTCAATCACTTAAAACAAGCTCGTCTCTCAGACTACATCGGACATATGAATGTGGTTCTCTTCGCACCTGAGGATCTCCAGTTAATTAAAGGAGCCCCCTCCGTTCGTCGAAAGTTTATTGATATAGAGCTGGGACAAATTAAACCAATCTACTTGTCAGACTTGTCAAACTATAACCATATACTCAAGCAAAGAAACACTTACCTAAAATCCAGTCAAAAGATTGACGAAACATTTCTGTCGGTCTTAGATGATCAGTTAGTAGAGTATGGTTGTCGCGTCATAAAGCATCGGATAAAATTCATCAAAGACTTAGAAAAATTTGGTCAAAAAAAACACTTAGAAATTTCAAACCAATCAGAAGAGTTGTCAATTTCTTATCAATCAACTGTCAACTTTACTAATGAACAATTCTTAATGGATTCTTTTAAAATGGCTTTAGAAAAAAGTAGATCAAGAGATTTATTTAAAAAGAATACTGGTGTTGGCCCTCATCGAGATGACATTGCTTTCCATATCAACGGTATGGATGCTAGTTTTGGAAGTCAAGGGCAACATCGTAGTCTTGTTCTCTCTATCAAACTAGCAGAGATCAAGTTAATGGAAAGTATTACCAACGAGTCTCCGATACTCTTGCTTGATGATGTTATGAGCGAACTTGATAACACCCGGCAACTAAAATTACTAGAAACCATTTCTCAATCTATCCAGACCTTTATCACAACAACAAGTTTGGATCACTTACAAAACTTGCCAGAAAACCTTAGTATTTTCAATATTCAAAACGGTCAGATATCTGTAAATTAAATTGACACTGTTGTAAATAAAAGAACCCCTAATTTTCAGGAGTTCTTTTTTGTTTACATAGAGTAGTTTGGTGCTTCATTAGTAATTTGCACATCATGAGGATGACTTTCTTTTAGACCAGCCCCAGACATTTCAATAAATTGAGCATTATCATGTAGTTCTTTAAGGTTAGCTGCACCACAGTAACCCATACCAGAGCGAATACCACCAATCATTTGGAAAACGATATCAGCTACAGCACCTTTATAAGCAACACGACCTTCAATTCCTTCTGGAACGAGTTTGTTTGCTTCATTAACAGAACCTTGGAAGTAACGGTCACTTGAACCTTTCTTCATTGCAGCGATTGATCCCATACCACGGTAAGTCTTAAACTTACGTCCTTGGAAGATTTCCGTTTCACCTGGCGCTTCGTCTGTTCCAGCAAACATTGATCCAAGCATAACAGCATTTCCACCTGCAGCAAGGGCCTTTACAATATCTCCAGAATACTTGATTCCACCATCAGCGATGATTGTTTTGCCATATTCATGCGCAACTGCTGCTGCATCATAGATTGCTGTAACTTGTGGTACACCAACACCTGCAATCACACGAGTGGTACAGATAGAACCTGGTCCAATTCCAACTTTGACAACATCTACACCTGCTTCGTAAAGAGCACGCGCTCCTTCTGCAGTTGCAATATTACCTGCAATCAAAGTACGATCTGGGAAATGAGCACGAATTTCAGCAATTTTACGCAGAACTCCAGCAGAGTGACCATGTGCAGTATCAATAACAATTGCGTCAGCACCTGCTTCAAAAAGGGCTTCAGCACGTTCAAATGTATCTGAAGTGACACCCACCGCACCAGCAACTAGAAGACGACCAAACTCATCTTTAGCAGCATTTGGAAACTCAATAACTTTTTCAATATCTTTGATAGTAATCAAGCCAGAAAGACGGCCTTCCTCGTCAACCAAAGGAAGTTTTTCAATACGGTGTTCTTGAAGAATATGTTCAGCTGTTGCAAGATCTGTACCAACAGGAGCAGTGACAAGATTTTCACTGGTCATATGGTTCGAGATTGGTTGATTGTAATCTGAAATAAAGCGAAGATCTCGGTTTGTTAGAATACCAACCAATTTACGATTTTCAAGTGTTTCTACAACTGGAACACCACTGATACGGTAACGTCCCATCAGTTCGTCTGCCTCAGCAATGGTATGTTCTGGAGTCAAGAAGAATGGATCAATAATAACACCATTTTCAGAACGTTTTACCTTGCGAACTTCATCTGCCTGTTGCGCAATAGACATATTTTTATGGATTACTCCAAGACCACCTGCACGAGCAATGGCAATGGCCATTTGACTCTCTGTGACTGTATCCATGGCGGCTGTTATAATTGGGATATTTAAAGTCAGATTATCTGCCAATTTTGTTGTTAAATCTGCATCATTAGGCAACACATGACTTTCTGCTGGAATGAGCAATACATCATCAAAGGTAAAACCTTTTTTCAAAAATTTAGTGTCCCAATTAGACATTGAAGTTTCCTCTTTTCTTTCTTTTTGAGCTTGACTCTTTTTGTATTGTATCTATCATACCATTCTATGGAAATTTGTCAATTATATTTATAGCAGAAAATATAAAAAACTATCCCTGTTATTCTATGGAAGAGATAGTTTTACGATTCATATTTTATCTATTATTTAAAATAATTTAGTCCCATTGCTCCCTTAACTTCAGATAGAGTTTGCCCTGCAACCTCACGAGCTTTTTCACTACCTTTTTGAAGCATATTGTGCACTTCACCCATATCCTTAGCAAATTCGATACGGCGCTCACGAATAGGACCAAGTTCGCGTTCTAATATTTCAAGTAGATAACGTTTCGTCTTCACATCACCAAGACCACCACGTTGATAATGCTCTTTCATATCCGCAATTTCTTGAGCATCTTCTGGACGACCAAACACATCTAGATAATGGAAAACCATGTTTCCTTCAATCTTACCTGGATCCTCCACTCGAATATGATCCGGATCAGTATACATACTCATGACTTTTTTACGTAAAGTATCCGCATCATCTGCTAAATAAATACCATTATTAAGGGATTTAGACATTTTAGCATTTCCATCTAGACCAGGCAAGCGTCCTGCTCTCTCATTTTCTGGATATATCCCTTCTGGCTCCACTAAGACATCACAGTTATATGCATTATTAAAGGAACGAACAATCTCACGAGTTTGTTCAATCATTGGTTTCTGATCTGTCCCTACAGGAACATAATTAGCCTTGAAGGCAGTAATATCTGCTGCTTGCGCAATTGGATAAACCAAAAATCCTGTCGGAATACTTTCTCCAAACCCTTTCTGAGCAATCTCTGTTTTCACCGTAGGATTGCGCTCCAAGCGAGCTAGTGACACCAAATTCATATAGTACATAGATAGTTCAGCCAACTCTGGGATTTGGCTTTGAATAAAGATAGTTGATTTGCTTGGATCCAATCCAACTGCTAGATAATCCAAGGCAACATTCCCAATAGACTCTACAATTGTTTGAGGATCTTTGGCGTGATCTGTCAAGGCTTGTTGGTCCGCCAAAAAAACAAACATCTCATACTTGTCTTCTTCCTGCAGTAATACTCTATTTTTGAGACTTCCAACATAATGTCCAATATGCAATTTTCCTGTTGGACGATCTCCTGTTAAAATAATGGGTTTCGTCATTTTTTTCTCCTTCAAAATAGTCTCTTCAATTATAGCATTTTTTTGTTAAAATAACAGAAAATTATTTAAATCAAAGAGCCGATTCGCTGTAAATATAACTGTAAACTTAGTTGACATAAAATTGACAAAGAAAAATTTGAATATTTCTCTCTTTTCTAGTAGAATAAATGTATTACATATTATAGGAGAAAAACATTGCTTACAGTATCTGATGTTTCACTACGTTTTAGTGATCGCAAACTTTTTGATGATGTCAACATCAAATTTACAGAAGGAAATACATACGGATTAATTGGTGCTAATGGTGCTGGGAAGTCTACATTCTTAAAAATCTTGGCTGGTGATATTGAGCCAACAACTGGTCACATCTCTCTTGGTCCAGATGAACGTCTCTCTGTTCTTCGTCAAAATCACTTTGACTATGAAGATGAACGTGCAATTGATGTCGTTATCATGGGAAATGAAAAACTTTATAGCATCATGAAGGAAAAAGATGCTATCTACATGAAGGAAGATTTCTCTGATGAGGATGGTGTGCGTGCCGCCGAACTCGAAGGTGAATTTGCCGAACTTGGAGGTTGGGAGGCAGAGAGTGAAGCGTCTCAACTACTTCAAAATCTTAATATTCCAGAAGAATTGCACTATCAAAACATGAGCGAATTGGCCAATGGTGAAAAAGTGAAGGTTCTCCTTGCCAAAGCACTTTTTGGCAAACCAGATGTTCTTCTCTTGGACGAGCCAACCAACGGTTTGGATATCCAGTCTATTACTTGGCTAGAAGACTTCTTGATTGACTTTGACAACACTGTTATCGTGGTATCTCATGACCGCCACTTCTTAAACAAAGTATGTACCCACATGGCCGACCTTGACTTTGGAAAAATCAAACTCTATGTCGGAAACTACGACTTCTGGAAAGAATCTTCTGAGCTCGCTGCTAAATTGCTAGCAGACCGTAATGCCAAGGCAGAAGAGAAAATTAAGCAATTGCAAGAATTCGTTGCTCGCTTCTCTGCCAACGCTTCTAAGTCAAGACAGGCAACGTCTCGTAAAAAAATGCTTGACAAGATTGAATTAGAAGAGATTGTGCCATCTAGTCGTAAATATCCATTTATCAACTTTAAAGCAGAACGTGAGATTGGTAATGATCTCTTGACAGTAGAAAATCTAACTGTAAAGATTGATGGTGAAACTATCCTGGACAATATTAGTTTCATCTTGCGTCCAGGTGATAAGACAGCTCTTATTGGACAAAATGACATTCAAACGACTGCATTAATTCGTGCAATTATGGGTGACATCGACTACGAAGGAACGGTTAAGTGGGGAGTTACTACTAGCCGTTCTTACTTGCCAAAAGACAACTCAGCTGATTTTGCAGGAGGAGAGTCAATCCTTGACTGGTTGCGTCAATTTGCAAGTAAAGAAGAAGATGACAATACCTTCCTACGTGGTTTCCTTGGTCGTATGCTCTTCTCTGGAGACGAGGTTAACAAACCTGTAAACGTCTTGTCAGGGGGAGAAAAAGTACGTGTCATGCTTTCAAAACTCATGCTCTTGAAATCAAATGTCCTTGTACTTGATGATCCAACAAACCACTTGGACTTGGAATCTATCTCAAGCTTGAACGATGGATTGAAAAACTTTAAAGAATCAATCATCTTTGCTAGTCATGATCACGAGTTCATTCAAACTTTAGCAAACCATATTATTGTTTTGTCTAAGAATGGCGTCATTGATCGTATTGATGAAACCTATGATGAATTCCTAGAAAATGCAGAAGTACAAGCAAAAGTTAAAGAACTTTGGGAAGACTAAATAAGACTTCAAAACTCAGTTGGGGTAACCAACTGAGTTTTCTATCATTCTACGAGGTAACATGAAATCATTTTTTAAAACATATTGGACCTATTTTGTTTCTTTCATCATTCCTTTAGTAATTATGACTGGAGTATACCTAACTCAAGGTATCTACTGGAATAGCGATGTATCTCCACTATTAGGAGACGGTTTCCATCAATACGTTATTTTTGATGTAGCTTTACGAAATATTCTACATGGAAATGGCAGTTTATTTTACACCTTTACAAGTGGCCTCGGACTGAATTTCTATGCTCTATCTAGTTATTACTTAGGTAGTTTTCTTTCACCCCTGGTTTACTTTTTTAATCTGTCAAATATGCCAGATGCTGTCTATCTGACCACTCTCTTAAAATTTGGGTTGATTGGTCTGTCAACCTTCTTTAGTTTGAATAGATTATTTAAAGATATCCCAAAATTTTTAAAACTTACCTTATCTACTTCCTATGCTTTAATGAGCTTCACTGTCAGTCAGTTAGAGATAAAAACTTGGCTAGATGTTTTTATCTTGATTCCTTTAATTATAACTGGTTTACACCTACTTATAACACAAAAGAAGCGCCTACTATACTTTACAAGTCTGTCAATCTTGTTTATCCAAAATTATTATTTTGGATATATGACAGCATTGTTTCTTATTTTCTGGTATCTCTGCCAAATTTCTTGGGACTTTAAAACTAGAAAATCATCTTTTCTTGATTTTGTTGTTACCTCCTTTTTAGCAGGAATGGCTAGTTTGATTATGACTCTTCCTACATTGTTTGATTTACAAACTCATGGGGAGAAGTTAACTGCAATCACAAAAATAAAGACAGATAGTAGTTGGTATCTGGATATTTTCGCAAAACAATTCATTGGATCTTTTGATACAACTAAGTATGGATCTATACCAATGATTTTTGTTGGATTGCTTCCTTTTATTTTGACCATTCTATTTTTCACAATAAAATCCATTAAGTTTCACGTGAAACTTACCTATGCAATTTTCTTTACTTTTTTAATAACAAGCTTTTACATAGAAGCCCTCGATTTATTTTGGCAAGGGATGCATACCCCAAATATGTTTTTGCATCGCTATGCTTGGATTTTTTCCACTCTGTTAATTTATACTGCAGCAGAAGTCTTAAATCGTCTGAAAGAACTGAAGCTATGGAATCTATTTGTCTCACTTTTTCTGGTACTAACAGGATTTTTGGCTACTGTCTATTTTAAATCACACTATTCTTTTTTAACTGATTTGAATATCCTACTCACTCTTGAATTTCTTCTAGTTTATGCTCTTTTACTTCTTGCAGTCATTAGAAAATTTATCTCTGTAAATCTATTTGCAATTCTTTTGTCTTTATTTATAATAGCTGAGATAAGCTTAAATGCTTCATCTCAAATGGAAGGAATAGCTAAAGAATGGGCCTTTGCTTCTCGTAGCGCCTATAATAGAGATATCACTGCTATGGAATCCATTCTAAACCAAATTGACAATCCATTTACACGTACTGAAAAACTGCAAATTCAGACTGGAAATGACAGTATGAAATTTAACTACAATGGAATCTCTCAATTCTCATCTGTACGAAATCGTTCAACTAGCACTAGTTTGGACAAACTTGGATTCAAATCCTCTGGAACCAACCTCAATCTCCGTTATGCAAATAATAGTCTTTTAGCAGACAGTTTATTTGGAATCCAGTACAATATTTCTGAAACTTCACTTGATAAGTATGGCTTTCAAGAGATCTATCAAAAGGATCATTTAACCTTATATAAAAATCAACTCTCTTTACCCATTGCCTTTGCCACTCAATCTATTTACACTGATGTAAACTTTAACAATCACACTCTAGATAATCAAGCTTTATTTATAAACCAGCTTGCTAATCTCAACTTAGATTATTTCTCCCAAATAACATATGATAAAACAGATAATTCTGAAGGTTTAACAAGTATCACAGGTTCTACGAATGAAGATGCCCGAATTGATTATCAAATTAAGGTTCCTCAAAATAGCCAAGTCTATCTCTCTTTTTCAAATCTTCATTTTACAAACGATAAGCAAAAGAAAGTTGACATCATTGTCAACGGTGAAAAAAAGTCTTTTACAACTGACAATACCTTTAACTTCTTTAATTTGGGTTATACTGAAGAACAAAAAACTTTCAATATCAGTGTTAGCTTCCCTGGAAATTCTCAGGTATCATTTGAATCTCCAGCCTTCTATCGTTTAGATACTCAGGCCCTAACTGAGGCAATCCAAAAAATTGAAGAACAACCTGTAGAAGTATCCACCTCTAAAAATAAAGTCTTTGCTACATATGAAGTAAAACAAGATACCTCTATTTTCTTCACTATTCCTTATGACAAAGGTTGGTCTGCATACCAAGATGGAAAAAAACTTGAAATTAAGCAGGCTCAAACTGGTTTTATGAAGGTTGATGTTCCAAAGGGAAAAGGTACCATTACACTTTCCTTTATCCCTAATGGTTTTGTTATTGGAGCAGCCTGCTCACTAACTGCCCTTCTTCTTTTTGGAATCTATAATCACAGACGAAATTTATCTAAGACAGAAAAAGATTGACCAATTCCTTGGCCAATCTTTTTAATCTTCTTCCATTTTCTTAGGTTGATAAGCTAGCATACCTAAAGCAGTAAAGAAAGCTAGTGTTATAATAAGGAAAATCACTTGGTGATGAATATTTCCTGTCATAGAGATTGTTTGTCGTAAACCTGATACAGAGTAACTCATTGGTAACCAAGGATTGACACCCTTAAAGAAATCATTTGTCAAAGCAAGTGGATAGGTCCCTGCACTTGATGCTAACTGTAATAAAAGTAAAATAAGAGAGAAGAAAGCTCCTATACGGCTATTCCAAGTTGTTAAAGCTGTAACCATAGACATGAAAGCTAAACTTGTGATTATAATTAGAATCAAGGTCCTCATCTCATGGTTCGCAGTCAATCCAATAAGATGGACACCTCCATAAACTAAAACACCTGCTAAGACAGCTATAATCCCATTTATTTCAGAGCGAGACTTCAACCAAGCCCAGCGGCTCTCTGGATGACGTCCAGAAGGCAACTTAGCAAAAATCATATTAGTAGATATAGCAGCAACAAAAAGAGCAACTGATATCATATAAGGAGCCATGGCAATCCCATTTACAGGAACTTGGTCATTATCTGTTTTTGAGAGAACTAGAGGATTAGATAATGTTTCTGCATTTTCAGATTCTGTTGATGCTGATTTGAGCTGATTATTAGCATTTCCTAATCCTTGTCCTAATGAACCAACTCCTGTCTGTAAATCTTCAAGACCAGAGGTTAAGCTTGTTCCACCATCTGCTAGTTTTCCAGCACCATCTGCAATCTTCATAGCGCCACTTCCTAGTTGAGATGCCGCAGAAAGTAACTGTGTTGATTTATCTGTTAATTGACCAGAGCCAAATTGTAATTTAGTGAGACCTGCTATTAGCTCTGGGCTCTTATTATTCAATTGAGCAGAACCAGATGACAAACTTTCTATACCTGATACTAATTCTGGAGCTTTTCCAGCTAACGCATCTACTCCAGCTGTCAAGGTTGATGTATTTTCTGTCAACTTACTGGATCCAGAAACTAATTGATCTAGACTAGTTGTTAAATTTTCATTCTTTTCACTTAGTTTATTAGCACCTATAGAAATAGTATCTAGTCCCTTAGTGTAGTTTACAACTCCTTTTTCAATTGACTGACTTCCAGGAACTAACTGATTGTCTACAGTAGTTTGTAATTTTGTAAATCCATTTGACAATGTTGTCAAGGAGCTAGATGCTACAGGTAAGAGTTGATTTGCTTTCGTCTGTACATCAGATAGATTGGTTACTTGTTGTTCTGAATTCTCTATACTTTCTTTCAATCCTCCTACTGTCGTTAAAATTGTTTTTGCTGACTCAATAGTAGAATTAGAATTTTTAGAAATAGCTTCTATCAGTTCTTTCTTTTGTTCCTCTGTGAGAGATTGATAAGTAGCTGTTGATTGAAGGTTAGCAATAGTTTTCTCTTGTTCTGTCTGACTTTTGGTCACAATATCCTGAGCAAGAGTTGTTAGATTTTGCAAAGCTTCTGACAATGTACCTTTCAGTTGAGTATTATCTGACATTGTAAGAGCTTGTAGTGTTTTATTTAGTTCTCCTAGACTAGTTGCTAATTGAGTTATTTGTTCATTCTGTTGAGATGAGGAATTCAGTTGATTTGAAATTTCTTTAATACCAGTATTTAATTGCTCCATTCCATCTCTTAGTGCATCTGATTGATTTGATAATTGATTTGTTCCATTAGAAAGTTTTTCTACACTACTTGTATAAGCATTTACACCAACTGAAAATTGATTGAGACCTATATCCAATTGTGAAACCCCACCTGTATAGGACTTTATACCTGTATTCAACTGATTTACACCTGCCACCAATTCAGGAGTTCTTGAGGCCAATTGACCAAGTCCAGTGTCAACCTGTGAAACTGCATTTGTATAACTTTGTAAACCACTATTAAAAGTTCCTAAACCAAGATGTAATTGCTCTATAGCAGATACATAGGCAGACAATCCCTTTGTAAATTGATTAGCTCCATTTGAAAAAGTTACACTTGAGTTAGCTAGAGTATTGAGATTTGTCGTCAATGTTTGACTTCCTTTTGCTAACTGATTAGTTCCATTAGCCAGTTGCTCACTTCCATCAGCTGCTTTATTTATCCCAGACTTCAAGTCACTCATTTTTTGAAATAGTGCCTTGGTGTATGTTTCAGTTACATTCGTAGAGACGGTTTGTTTTAATTGTGTCATTGCAGAATCACTCATCTTACTTGCAATAAAGCTACGGCCACTTGAAGTTTGATAATCAATTTGCATCTGTTCAGGGTGATTTGTTAGGATCGAAGTAGCTTTTTCAGATAGATCACTTGGTAAAGTCACTACCATATAATATTCGCCATCCTCTAGCCCCTTTTTCCCCTCTTCTTCATTGACAAAATGAAAATCTAAAGTCTTATTTTCTTTTAAATTAGACACCATGTCTTTTCCTATGGCCATTGTATTTCCATTATAAGAAGCTTCCTTGTCATTATTAACAACTGCTACAGGTAACTCCGATACTTGACCATATGGATCCCACATAGATGATAAAAAAATGATATTATATAAAGCTGGAATAAGAGAAATTCCTATCATTACAATAATGAATGTCGGTTTTTTAAAAATTGCTTTCCATTCTTTAAACATATTTCCTCCTTTTTTAAACATATTGTCTAAATTTTTGATATAATAGATTATACATTAAAAAATCTAAATTACAAGATAAAAAATATTTTTTTAGACATATAGTCTAAATTGTTCATAAGGAGAAACTATGAAAGAAAGTAACAAACGATTAAAAACAAAGAGAAATATTGAAAATGCCATGGTTCAATTATTGATGGATCAGCCCTTCGATCAAATTACTACAATTAAATTAGCAGAAAAAGCTGGAATTAGTCGTTCTAGCTTCTATACCCATTACAAGGATAAGTATGATATGATTGAACATTATCAAAGTAAGTTATTTCATACATTTGAATATATCTTCCAAAAACATGCTCATCATAAAAAAGATGCTATTTTAGAAGTATTTGACTATTTAGAGTCTGAACCATTATTAGCTGCTCTTTTATCTGAAAATGGTACCAAAGAAATCCAAAATTTCTTAAGAAATAAGCTTCATATCATGCTGAGCACGGACCTTCAGAAGCGCTTTATGCAACTACAACTAAATTCAATTGAATTAGAATATAGTAGCATTTATCTAACAAATGCTCTATTTGGAGTTTGTCAAACTTGGATTGCTCATGGAAAAAAAGAAAGTCCGCAAGAAATGACAGACTTCCTTATGAAAATGCTAGGTGATGTCAACTAAAAGAAAAAGAACACCAGATGGTGTTCTTTTTATCTAACTCCGCCAGTAGGACTCGAACCTACGACATCATGATTAACAGTCATGCGCTACTACCAACTGAGCTATGGCGGATAAAATAGTCCGTACGGGATTCGAACCCGTGTTACCGCCGTGAAAAGGCGGTGTCTTAACCCCTTGACCAACGGACCATCTATCTGTAGCAGATATAACCATTATATCAATTTCTTACTGATTGTCAATCACTTTTTAGATTTTTTCTCTAGAATATCTTTTAGTTTACGAACTTTCAAACGGGTAATGGGACAACGATGATCTTCATAAAAAACAACTTCTAAATTCTTTCGATCAATTTCTCTCACATTTCCCACATTGACAAGGAAAGATTTATGGGAGCAATAAAATCGCTGAGTATGTTTGTCCTTCTCCTGAATATCTGTCATAGTTCCATAAAACTCTTTGGCAAAATTCTTACCAATAATTCGCAATTTATGAGAAACACCTGTTGTTTCGATATACAGAATATCATGGTAAGGAATTTTCAAATCATTTCCCTTATAGTTGTAATCAAAATAGTCTACAACATCTTCGTTTTCAAGCAGCATGCTTTTGGTATAGAAGATACTCTGCTCGATACGTTTTTTGAACAATTCATCATTGATGTCCTTATCTACAAAATCTAAAGCTGATACCTGATACTTATAAGTTAAAGTAGCGAATTCAGATCGACTGGTGATAAAGACAATAATAGCATAAGGATTGTGATGACGAATAAACTGTGCCACTTCAAATCCCTTTTTCTCAATTCCATGAATATCGATATCTAGGAAATAAAGCTGGTTTACTTCATCATTTTCGATATATTCCTTAAACTCACGAACTTTTCCTGTTGTCTTATATGAAATAGGAATATTCGATTCCTCAGAGATTTCATTCAATATTCTCTCAAGTCTCACTTGATGCTCAATAACATCTTCTAAAATTAATACTTTCATTCAAATTCTCTCTTAAATCTAATAATTTGTCTAAATGTGTTGTCTTCCATCTCTGTTTCTAAAATAATGTTGTCATACTTATCTAAAATCTCTTTGACATTATTAAGTCCTAGACCTCTATTTCTTCCTTTGGTAGAGAAACTTAGGGCAAATAAATCCTCTGAAGGCGTCATAGTGATTTTGCATGAATTCTGGATAACTATAACTGTTTCAAAATCCATTTTAATGACTGCAACTTCCATTTGTTTCAAGTAACTATCTGCAGCACCTTCAACAGCATTATTTAATAAAATGCTCATGATACGAACAAGATCAAGTAAATCTATTGACAGTCTAGTAATGATATCCTTTACTTCCAATGTAAACTCTACATCATTTTTTCGTGCATAGACAATCGATTGAGCAATTAAACTTCGTAAAGCAGAATCTTCTATGTTATTTAAATCAAAGTAAGTATATTTGTCTGATCTCAATTTCTGATTTGCTTTTACTAGGACTTCATTGTAAACCCTGTTAATTTCTTGTAAATCTCCACTGTCAATCGCCATTTGCATGCTGACAAGCATCCCTGCATAGTCATGACGAAAACCTCGAATTTCATTATACAACTCCACAATTTCATCAGTATAAGTCTGTAAATGTTTTTGTTCAAATTTCTTTTGTTTTAGAGCAATCTCTTTTTCAATTTGAACCTTGTGAGAATTCATTGCAAAGAAAATCAATAACAAGCAAATAAAAACAATGGTTGATAAAATACTTCCGAAGCTATTTAAATGATGAGTTGTACTTACTATATCTGAAATAAACAATAAGATATGCAGACCAAAGAAAGCAACTATTACTTTTTTTAAAAAAGGGTACAGATAATCTTTATCAAAATATTTAATATCCAGATGAAAATAACGAATTATTATTAGAATAGAAAAATAAGTCATCAACAATACTACTAAAAGAAATGTACTTTTATAGTGTAATACTATTTCATCTCCTGTTATAGAAGATAAGGTTACGGATATAAAAGTATGAGTACTGTGATATAATAAAGACAATAGTAAACTGATAAAAATAGCTTTGTATTTTTCAGACTTTTTTAACTTTCTTAAATAAAGGTACACAACCAAAGGAAATAAAAATTTAGACAAAGCAAAACTATTAGAAAATACTAGTGTAATAATTTCTTCAAGTATAAAAACTGAGATACATGTGTAACAGAAAAAAACAATTTGTTCTTTTCTATTTATTTTACAAATCCATTCATAACTTTTGCTAATGATGAGAAAATAAAAAATAGCTATCCCTAATCCAAATAAATCCATTACTCTCTACCTTTATTTCATTACTTTCTTCTTGGAAAAATAAGATTACGAATTGTTTCTGAAATTCTCCAATCCCCACCCTGAATCTTCTGCAATTCTGCCTCTGTTACTTCTTTAAATTGTTCCAACTTTACTGTATTTTTCATAATGAAATCTCCTGTATTATTTTTTCTTGTAAGTTAACTTACAAAACTATTATACAAAATGAAGATCATGTAAGAAAAAATTTTTCTCAACTGTACATTTTTGCACCTGAAACGCACTTTTTTAAGAAAAAAGCTGGGATTCATCCCAGCTTCGCATCTAACATTGATCCCAGCAGGATTCGAACCTGCGACCGTTCGCTTAGAAGGCGAATGCTCTATCCAGCTGAGCTATGGGACCTAACATGACCATTCTATCAAAAAACAGGAGGTAAGTCAATCTTCTATTTGTGGTAAGGAGAACCCTGTTGAATTGTAAAAGCACGGTAAATTTGTTCAACAAGAACCAATCTCATTAACTGATGTGGTAATGTCAGACGTCCAAAACTGACAGAAAGATTGGCCCTATTTTTTACAATAGGAGCTAGACCTAAACTTCCTCCAATAATAAAAGTAAGAGTTGAGTAACCTTTGATAGAAGCCTGCTCTAGTTGCTTACTAAAATCTTCTGAGGAGAATGTTTTTCCTTCAATTGCTAGTACAACGACAAAGTCTCTTTCTCCAACCTTAGAAAGAATTCTTGCGCCTTCTGTTTCCAAAATTTTTTGATTTTCTAATTCACTGGCTTTGTCAGGTGTCTTCTCATCAGCAAGCTCAATCATTTCTAATTTGGTGAAACGTGAAATTCGTTTGGTATATTCAGCAATACCATCTTTAAGATATTTTTCTTTTAATTTTCCCACTGTTACAATTTTTATTTTCATTCTTCTATTCTACCATATCCACACTTCATTTCACATCTTATACACATAAAAATCATTCTAAATTTCTAGAAAATTCACAGAATAAAGCGAGTTATCCACAACTTGTGTAAAACTTTAAGCTTTTAAGTTTGGATTAAGTTAATAGGTTTATAATCTTGACAAACAATAACAAACGGAGGCGTTTATGAAACACTTACAAAAATTTTACAAAAAAGGAGTTACTTTTCTTGTAATTATTCTAATAGGATTTTTGAGTGGTGCACTAGGAAGTTTTGTAACATTGCAACTTTATCAAAAACAAGGAAATCAAGCTACAAATAATAATTCTGGCACTGTAACTCAAACATCATACAAGAATGAAAACTCAACTACTCAAGCAGTGAATAAAATTAAGGATGCTGTTGTATCAGTCATTACTTACTCTGCTAATAAACAAAGTAGTGTATTTGGAACCGAAGAATCAAATTCTGATACGGATAATCAACAGATTGCAAGTGAAGGATCAGGTGTCATCTATAAAAAGAACGAAAATGATGCTTATATTGTAACAAATACTCACGTTATTAACGGAGCTTCAAAAGTCGATATCCGTTTAGCTGATGGTACAAAAGTCCCTGGTGAAATTATTGGATCGGATACCTTCTCTGATATTGCTGTCGTAAAAATTTCTTCAGAAAAAGTTACAACAGTGGCAGAATTTGGTGATTCAAGCCAACTTAATGTTGGAGAAACAGCGATTGCTATTGGTAGTCCGTTAGGTTCAGAATATGCTAATACAGTTACACAGGGAATCATCTCAAGTCTTAATCGAAATGTTTCTCTAAAATCTGAAGATGGTCAAGCTATTTCAACAAAAGCCATTCAAACAGATACGGCCATTAACCCTGGTAACTCTGGTGGTCCGCTTGTAAATATTCAAGGACAAGTAATTGGTATTACATCAAGTAAGATTGCAAGTAATGGTGGAACATCTGTAGAAGGTCTTGGTTTTGCAATTCCTTCAAACGACGTACAAAATATCATTAAACAGCTTGAAAGTGATGGTAAAGTGACTCGTCCTGCTCTTGGAATCCAAATGGTCAATCTGTCTAACGTTGGAGCTAATGATCTTAGAAAACTAAATATTCCAAGTGGCCTCACTTCAGGTGTAGTTGTTCGATCTGTTCAAAGTAATATGCCTGCAAATGGACATCTTCAAAAATACGATGTCATTACTAAAGTTGACGAAAAAGAGATTACTTCATCAACAGACTTACAACATGCTCTTTACAACCATGCTATTGGAGACACTATAAAAATAACCTATTACCGTAATGGTAAGGAGGAAACAACCTCTATAAAACTAGATAAGAATTCTGGTGATTTGGAACATTAATTGACATCAGTGTAAAGAAAACTTTACAGAAAGTAAAAGATATGTTAGTGTAGAATCATGGAAAAATTTGAAATGATTTCTATCTCTGAAATACAAAAAAATCCTTACCAACCTCGGAAAGAATTTGATGTAGAAAAATTAAAAGAATTAGCTCAGTCAATCAAAGAAAATGGGCTCATCCAACCAATCATCGTTCGTCAATCTCCTGTAATTGGTTATGAAATCCTTGCAGGAGAGAGACGATATCGAGCTTCTCTCTTGGCTGGTCTGACCTCTATTCCAGCCGTTGTGAAACACCTCTCAGATCAAGAAATGATGGTTCAATCAATCATTGAAAATTTGCAGAGAGAAAACTTAAATCCTGTTGAAGAAGCACGCGCCTATGAATCTCTAGTAGAAAAAGGATTTACTCACACTGAGATAGCCGATAAAATGGGGAAATCTCGACCTTATATCACTAATTTTATTCGTTTGCTTTCATTACCAGAATATATCTTAGATGAAGTAGAAAATGGAAAAATTTCTCAAGCTCATGCCCGTTCACTAGTTGGTTTGGACAAAGAGCAACAAGACTATTTCTTCCAACTAATCAAAAATGAAGACATCTCTGTGAGAAAGTTAGAAGCGCTTCTTACAGAGAAAAAACACAAGAAGCAAAAAAAAAGTGATTCTTTCATCAAAGACGAAGAAGATAAATTAAAAAAACTACTCGGTTTAAGTGTAGAAATTAAACTTTCAAAAAAAGATACTGGAAAGATTATTATCTCCTTTTCAAGTCAAGAAGAATACGATAGAATTATTAACAGCCTGAAATAAGGCTGTTCTTTTATTTTCTCAACCCACAAATTTATCCACCAATTTTTTTATCAAAAAGCCTACTAAATCAAGGATTTTTCTATTTATCCCCAACCTGTGGATAAATGCTGCTAACATTGTGGATTCTTTTCCCCAATCTGTGGAAAAATCCTACTATATATGGTAAAATAAGTCTAGCACTAAACTACTAAAATCATAGTAAAGGAGGAAAAATAGTTGAAAGAAAAGCAATTTTGGAATCGTATTTTAGAATTTGCTCAAGAAAGATTGACTCGATCTATGTATGATTTCTATGCTACACCTGCTGAACTCATCAAAGTAGAAGAAAACACAGCTACTATATTTCTACCGAGATCAGAGATGGAAATGGTGTGGGAAAAGCAATTAAAAGATATTATTGTTGCTGCTGGTTTTGAAATTTATGATTCTGAAATCAAACCTCACTATATTTTCACTAAACCTCAGAGTACAGAATCTCCTCAAGTAAATGATACGAATAGTGTCTCTACTTACGATTACACACCTGCACTACCAACGATTCCCTATTCCGAAACAGGGTTAAAAGAAAAATATACCTTTGATAACTTTATTCAAGGTGATGGGAATGTTTGGGCGGTATCCGCTGCATTAGCTGTATCTGAAGATTTAGCTCTTACCTATAATCCTCTTTTCATCTATGGAGGACCTGGTCTTGGAAAGACTCACTTGCTCAATGCGATTGGAAATGAGATTTTGAAAAATATTCCTGATGCGCGTGTCAAATACATTCCTGCCGAAAGCTTTATCAATGACTTTCTTGAACACCTGAGACTTGGGGAAATGGAAAAGTTCAAAAAGACTTACCGTAGCCTTGATCTCTTATTGATTGATGATATTCAATCTCTCAGTGGCAAAAAAGTCGCGACCCAGGAAGAATTTTTCAATACCTTCAATGCTCTTCATGATAAACAGAAACAGATTGTTCTAACCAGTGATCGTAGTCCTAAACACCTAGAAGGCCTTGAAGAGAGACTTGTCACGCGCTTTAGCTGGGGATTAACACAAAATATCACCCCTCCTGACTTTGAAACACGTATCGCCATTCTTCAAAGTAAAACAGAGCATTTGGATTACCATTTCCAAAGTGATACTCTGGAATACTTGGCTGGCCAATTTGATTCAAATGTTCGAGAATTGGAAGGAGCAATCAACGATATCACTTTAATTGCCAGAGTAAAGAAAATTAAGGATATCACTATTGATATTGCTGCAGAAGCTATTAGAGCACGTAAACAAGACGCCCGCCAGATACTTGTTATTCCAATTGAGAAAATCCAAACTGAAGTTGGTAATTTTTATGGAGTGAGTGTTAAAGAAATGAAGGGGACGAGACGAGTTCAAAACATCGTTTTAGCGCGTCAAGTTGCCATGTACCTAGCTAGAGAACTGACAGATAACAGTCTTCCAAAAATCGGAAAAGAATTTGGCGGAAAGGATCACACCACCGTTATTCATGCCCATGCTAAAATCAAATCATTGATTGACGAAGACGATAATTTACGTTTAGAAATAGAAGCAATCAAAAAGAAAATCAAGTAGCTTGTGGATAACTTTTTATTTTTTATCTTTTTTATCCACATTTTTTAAACAAGCTTAAAAGCTTGAATTTACTAAATAGTTTCCAGTTTTCCACAGAATTCACACACCCTATTATTACTATTAACTTTCTAATACTAAAAATAAATAAAGGAGAATCCATGATTCATTTTTCAATCAATAAAAATTTATTTCTACAAGCCTTAAATACTACAAAACGGGCAATTAGCTCAAAAAATGCTATTCCAATTTTATCAACAATTAAAATTGATGTTACAAATGAAGGAATTACTTTAATTGGCTCAAACGGGCAAATTTCTATTGAGAATTTCATTTCTCAAAAGAATGAAGATGCTGGTCTTTTAATTACTTCTTTGGGTTCGATTCTTCTTGAAGCTTCTTTCTTTATCAATGTTGTATCTAGTCTTCCAGATGTAACGCTAGATTTTAAAGAGATTGAACAAAAACAAATTGTCTTAACAAGTGGTAAATCAGAAATTACTCTAAAAGGAAAAGATAGCGAACAGTACCCACGAATCCAAGAAATTTCAGCAAGCACACCTTTGGTTCTTGAAACCAAACTACTCAAGAAAATTATCAATGAAACAGCTTTTGCTGCAAGTACGCAAGAAAGTCGTCCAATTTTAACAGGTGTTCATTTTGTATTGAGCCAACACAAAGAACTAAAAACAGTTGCGACAGACTCACATCGCCTTAGCCAGAAAAAATTGACTCTTGAAAAAAATGGAGATGATTTCGATGTGGTGATTCCTAGTCGCTCTCTACGCGAATTTTCAGCGGTATTTACGGATGATATTGAAACTGTGGAGATTTTCTTTGCAAATAATCAAATCCTCTTTAGAAGCGAAAATATTAGCTTCTATACTCGTCTCCTAGAAGGAAACTATCCTGATACAGATCGTTTGATTCCAACAGACTTTAACACTACAATTACTTTTGATGTGGTTAATTTGCGTCAATCTATGGAGCGTGCTCGTCTCTTATCAAGTGCGACTCAAAATGGTACTGTGAAGCTTGAAATTAAAAGTGGGGTTGTTAGTGCCCATGTTCACTCTCCAGAAGTTGGTAAAGTAAACGAAGAAATCGATACGGAGCAGGTGACTGGTGATGATTTGACTATTAGTTTCAACCCAACTTACTTGATTGATTCTCTCAAGGCTTTAAATAGCGAAAAGGTAACTATTAGCTTTATCTCAGCTGTTCGTCCATTTACTCTTGTGCCAGCAGATACTGACGAAGATTTCATGCAGCTTATCACACCAGTTCGTACAAACTAAGTGAAAGAGGTTGAGCCTAGCTCGCCTCTTTTATGATATAATCAAAAAAGAAAAGGAGAGTAGAATGTATCAAGTTGGAAATTTTGTTGAGATGAAAAAACCACATGCTTGCACAATCAAGTCAACAGGAAAAAAAGCCAATCGTTGGGAAATTACACGTGTTGGGGCAGATATCAAAATCAAATGTAGCAATTGTGACCACCTTGTCATGATGAGTCGCTATGATTTTGAACGAAAAATGAATAAGATTATTGACTAAGAACCCTTAGTTAGAGGGTTAGCAAGTTTTCCCTTTTTGTGTTATAATGTTAGGGATTGAAATGAGAACGGAGAATGAGAAACTATGGCTTTAACAGCAGGTATCGTTGGTTTGCCAAACGTTGGTAAATCAACCCTTTTTAATGCAATTACAAAAGCAGGAGCAGAGGCAGCAAACTACCCATTTGCGACTATTGATCCAAATGTTGGGATGGTAGAAGTTCCAGATGAACGCCTACAAAAACTAACGGAAATGATTACTCCTAAAAAGACAGTTCCAACAACCTTTGAATTTACAGATATTGCAGGGATTGTAAAAGGAGCATCAAAAGGAGAAGGTCTAGGAAATAAATTTTTGGCCAATATTCGTGAAGTAGATGCGATTGTTCACGTAGTTCGTGCTTTTGATGATGAAAATGTGATGCGCGAGCAAGGACGTGAAGACGCCTTTGTGGATCCACTTGCAGATATTGATACCATTAACCTAGAGTTGATTCTTGCTGACTTAGAATCAGTTAATAAACGCTATGCGCGTGTAGAAAAGATGGCACGTACGCAAAAAGATAAAGAATCCGTGGCAGAATTTAATGTTCTTCAAAAGATTAAACCAGTCCTTGAAGATGGAAAATCAGCTCGAACTATTGAATTTACAGATGAGGAACAAAAGGTTGTCAAAGGTCTCTTCCTTTTAACCACTAAACCAGTTCTTTATGTTGCCAATGTAGATGAGGATGTAGTTTCAGATCCAGATTCTATCGATTATGTGAAGCAAATTCGTGAATTTGCAGCGACAGAAAATGCAGAGGTAGTAGTTATTTCAGCGCGTGCTGAGGAAGAAATTTCTGAGTTAGATGATGAAGATAAACAAGAGTTTCTTGAAGCACTTGGTTTGACTGAATCAGGCGTTGACAAGTTGACTCGTGCAGCTTACCACTTGCTTGGACTTGGAACTTACTTTACAGCTGGTGAAAAAGAAGTCCGTGCTTGGACCTTTAAGCGTGGTATGAAAGCTCCTCAAGCAGCTGGTATTATCCACTCAGACTTTGAAAAAGGCTTTATTCGTGCAGTCACCATGTCATATGAGGATCTAGTGAGATATGGATCTGAAAAAGCTGTAAAAGAAGCTGGACGCTTGCGTGAAGAAGGAAAAGAATATATAGTTCAAGATGGCGATATCATGGAATTCCGCTTTAATGTCTAATAATATTTAACAAATAGTGTCAATTAGGTTGGAAAAAAATTCCAACCCTTTTGGCTTTTGAAAGGAAAATAAATGACTAAATTACTTGTTGGATTAGGAAATCCAGGGGATAAATATTTTGAAACCAAGCACAACGTTGGATTTATGTTGATTGACCAAATCGCCAAAAAACAAAATGTCACCTTTACACACGACAAGATATTTCAAGCTGACCTAGCATCTTTTTTCTTCAACGGAGAAAAAATTTATCTTGTCAAACCAACGACGTTTATGAATGAAAGTGGGAAAGCTATTCATGCTCTATTGACATATTATGGTTTGGATATTGAAGATTTACTCGTTATTTACGACGACCTTGACATGGAAGTTGGAAAAATTCGTTTAAGAGCAAAGGGTTCAGCAGGTGGTCATAATGGAATAAAATCTATTATTCAACATATAGGTACTCAGATCTTTAATCGTGTTAAAATAGGTATCGGAAGACCTAAAAAAGGTATGTCAGTGGTTCACCATGTTTTAAGTAAGTTTGATCAGGATGACTATCTAGGTGTTTTACAGTCGATTGACAAGGTTGACGATGCTGTAAACTACTATTTACAAGAGAAAAACTTTGAGAAAACGATGCAGAGGTATAATGGCTAAATGGTGACTTTATTAGATTTATTCTCAGAAAATAATCAGATAGAAAAATGGCATCAAAATCTGATAGATAAGAAAAGACAACTAATACTAGGTCTGTCAACTTCTACCAAGGCTCTTGCAATTGCAAGTAGTCTAAAAAAAGAAAATAAGATTGTATTATTGACATCGACTTATGGAGAAGCAGAACGAATTATCAGTGATCTTCTTTCTATCTTAGGAGAGGAATTAGTCTATCCATTTTTGGTAGATGACTCTCCTATGGTAGAGTTTTTGATGTCTTCACAAGAAAAAATTATTTCGCGAGTTGAATCCTTGCGTTTTTTAACTGATTCATCTAAGAAAGGGATTTTAGTTTGTAATATCGCAGCAAGTCGCTTGATTTTACCTTCTCCAACTGGATTTAAAGAAAGTATTATAAGGATTGCAGTCGGTGAAGAATATGACCAACATGGCCTTCTTCACAAATTAAAGGAAATAGGCTATCGTAAAGTTACGCAAGTACAAACTCAAGGTGAGTTTAGTATTCGAGGAGATATTTTAGATATTTTTGAGATGTCTCAGTTAGAACCTTTCAGAATTGAGTTTTTTGGTGATGAAGTAGATGGAATTCGTACTTTTGAAGTCGAAACACAATTATCAAAAGAAAATCAGACAAACCTCACTATCTTTCCAGCTAGCGACATACTTTTGAGAGAAAAGGATTATCAACGAGGACAGTCAGCTTTAGAAAAGCAAATTTCGAAGACCTTATCACCAATTTTAAAATCATATTTGGAAGAGATTTTGTCAAGTTTTCATCAAAAACAAGTACATTCAGATAGTCGAAAGTTTTTGTCCTTATGTTATGATAAAACATGGACTGTATTTGATTATATTGAAAAAGATACACCAGTATTCTTTGATGACTATCAAAAATTGATGAATCAATATGAAACCTTTGAAAGAGAATTAGCGCAATACTTTACAGAAGATTTACAGAATGGTAAATCATTTTCTGAGATGCAGTATTTTGCAGATACAGAGCAAACCTATAAGAAACAAAGTCCAGTTACCTTTTTCTCAAATCTACAAAAAGGATTAGGAAATCTCAAATTTGATCACATTTATCAATTTAATCAATATCCTATGCAGGAGTTTTTCAATCAATTTTCTTTTCTTAAAGAAGAAATTGAGCGATATAAAAAAATGGACTACACTATTATCTTGCAGTCTAGCAATTCAATGGGAAGTAAAACATTGGAGGATGTTTTAGAGGAATACAAGATTAAATTGGATTCTAGAGATAAGTCAAGTATCTGTAAAGAATCTGTAAATTTGATTGAGGGTAATCTAAGACATGGTTTTCATTTTGTGGATGAGAAAATTCTCTTGATTACTGAACATGAGATTTTTCAAAAGAAATTAAAACGTCGTTTTCGAAGACAACATACGTCAAATGCAGAGCGATTAAAAGATTATAATGAACTTGAAAAAGGGGACTACGTTGTTCACCATATCCATGGAATTGGTCAATATCTAGGGATTGAAACAATTGAAATCAAAGGGATTCATCGTGATTATGTCAGCGTACAGTATCAAAATGGAGATCAAATTTCTATCCCAGTAGAACAGATTCATCTGCTGTCTAAATACGTTTCAAGTGATGGTAAAGCGCCAAAACTTAATAAATTAAATGATGGTCATTTTAAAAAGGCCAAGCAAAAAGTTAAGAATCAAGTAGAGGACATAGCTGACGATTTAATCAAACTCTATTCTGAACGCAGTCAATTGAAAGGCTTTGCTTTTTCAACTGATGATGATGAGCAACATGCTTTTGATGATGCTTTCCCTTATGTTGAAACGGATGATCAACTTCGTAGTATTGAGGAAATCAAGAGAGATATGCAGGATTCTCACCCCATGGATCGACTTTTAGTTGGAGATGTTGGTTTTGGAAAGACTGAAGTTGCAATGCGTGCAGCCTTTAAGGCAGTCAATGATCACAAACAGGTGGTCGTTCTAGTTCCGACAACAGTTTTAGCGCAACAACACTATACGAATTTTAAGGAACGATTTCAAAATTTTGCTGTTAATATTGATGTGTTGAGTCGTTTTAGAAGTAAAAAAGAGCAGGCAGAGACACTTGAAAAACTAAAGAATGGTCAAGTCGATATTTTGATTGGAACGCATCGTGTTTTGTCAAAAGATGTTGTGTTTGCTGATTTAGGATTGATGATTATTGATGAGGAACAACGATTTGGTGTCAAGCATAAGGAAACTTTGAAAGAACTGAAAAAACAAGTAGATGTTCTAACCTTGACAGCAACGCCAATTCCTCGTACTCTCCACATGTCTATGCTGGGAATCCGAGATTTGTCTGTTATTGAAACACCTCCAACCAATCGCTATCCAGTACAAACCTATGTATTGGAGAAGAATCCTAGTGTGATTCGTGATGCAATCTTGCGTGAAATGGAGCGTGGAGGTCAAGTTTACTATCTTTACAACAAAGTTGACACAATTGACCAGAAGGTTTCAGAATTACAGGAGTTGATTTCAGAGGCTGCAATTGGGTATGTTCACGGACAAATGAGTGAAATTCAGTTAGAAAATACTCTACTGGACTTTATTGAAGGTCAGTATGATATTTTGGTGACGACTACCATTATTGAGACAGGGGTAGACATTCCAAATGCCAATACTTTATTTATTGAAAATGCAGACCATATGGGCTTATCAACCTTGTATCAGTTAAGAGGAAGGGTTGGTCGTAGTAATCGCATTGCCTATGCCTATCTCATGTATCGTCCAGAAAAATCAATTAGTGAAGTCTCTGAGAAGAGATTAGAAGCGATTAAGGGATTTACAGAATTAGGCTCAGGATTTAAGATTGCGATGCGAGATCTTTCGATTCGTGGTGCAGGAAATCTCCTAGGAAAATCCCAATCAGGTTTCATTGATTCTGTTGGTTTTGAATTGTATTCACAGTTATTAGAGGAAGCTATTGCTAAACGTAATGGTAATGGGAATAAAAGAATCAAAGGAAATGCTGAGTTGATTTTACAAATTGATGCTTATCTTCCTGATACTTATATTTCTGACCAGCGACATAAGATTGAAATTTACAAGAAAATTCGTCAAATTGACAATCGTGTCAACTATGAAGAATTACAAGAAGAGTTGATGGACCGCTTTGGAGAATATCCAGATGTAGTAGCATACCTTTTAGAGATTGGTTTGGTCAAGTCATATTTTGACAAGGTCTTTGTAGAACGTGTGGAAAGAAAAGAAAATAAGATTACAGTTCAATTTGAAAAAGTCACTCAACGACTGTTCTTGGCTCAAGATTATTTTAAAGCCTTATCCGCAACTAACTTAAAAGCAGCCATAGCTGAGAATAAGGGATTAATGGAAGTTATATTTGATGTCCGGAACAAGAAGAATTATGAAATTTTAGAAGGTTTGCTGATTTTTGGAGAAAGTTTATTAGAGATAAAAGAATCAAAGGAAACAAATCTCATTTGACATTTTTCTTCTATAAAAAAGATAAAAATGGTACAATAATAATTTGAGGTAATAAAAATGAGATTAGACAAGTATTTAAAAGTATCACGAATTATTAAGCGTCGCACAGTCGCAAAAGAAGTAGCAGATAAAGGTAGAATCAAGGTGAATGGAATCTTGGCCAAAAGTTCAACGGATTTGAAAGTTGATGACCAAGTTGAAATTCGCTTTGGAAATAAGTTGTTGCTTGTTAAAGTACTAGAGATGAAAGATAGTACAAAAAAAGAAGATGCAGCAGGCATGTATGAAATTCTCAGTGAAACACGGGTAGAAGGAAATGTCTAAAAATATTGTACAGATGAATAATTCTTTTATTCAAAATGAACACCAACGTCGTCGTTACTTGATGAAGGAGAGACAAAAGAGGAATCGCTTTATGGGTTGGGTTCTGATTTTGATGATTTTATTGTTTATTTTACCGACCTATAATCTGGCCCAAAGCTATAATCAGTTACTGCAACGTCGTCAGCAATTGACAGAATTGAAAGAACAGTATCAAACTCTCAGTGACGAAAAGGATAAAGAATCTGCTTTTGCTGCAAAGTTGAAAGATGAAGACTATGTAGCAAAATATGCACGCGCCAAGTACTATTACTCAAAGAAACGAGAAGCAATTTACACAATTCCTGATTTGCTTCCGAGGTAATGTCATGGAAAATTTATTGGAAGTTGTTGAGCAATTTTTAAGTTTATCAGATGAAAAACTAGAAGAATTAGCAGCTAAAAACCATTTATTACGATTACAAGAAGAAAGGGAAGAGAAGAATGCGTAAGTTCTTAGTAGTTTTATTGCTACCTGCTTTTATCATAACCTCAAGAGTAGTTAGCACAGAAAAACAGCTTCCTTACTCTTCGCAAGAAATTTATTATCTAACCGAGTCTGATTATGGATTCTACTATAAAGAAACTCTGGAATCCCCAATGGTATATGGAGAAACAGCTGTCTATGCTAATGAGGATCTTGTCAAGGAGTCTGGTAAATTGACTCCTGAAACCACCTTTAAAATAGTAGAATGGCGTTTGAATAGAAAAGGTGTTCCTGTTTTTAAATTAGATAATCACCAGTTTATCCTTGCAGATAAGCGGTTGGTCTATGATCAAAGTCAAGTTCAAACTCAAAATATACAAGTATGGTTGGAGCCGGGGTTTGTTATCTATAACAGCCCCTATGATGCGAAAGAAATTTCTTCCTCTCTCTCTCCCTATCAACTTGTAATGGTGGATAGAGCTCTCTTTGCTGAGGGACAAGAATTTCTTCATATTGATCAAGTTGGGTGGGTATCAAAAGAGTTCGTCTCAGAAGAAGACAATCGCATCCAGAAGGTTCAAGAAGTTTTATCAAACAACTATCAGAATGAAAATTATTCTATTTATGTTAAACAATTGAGTACAGGTAAAGAGGCTGGGGTGAATGAAGACAGTAAACTCTATGCAGCTAGCATCTTGAAACTAGCCTACCTTTATTATGCTCAAGATAAGATAAATCAAGGGGAATATACGCTAGACAGTAGCTTCAAGTATATCCCAGAAGTAAATAGTTTCCCTGGGTCCTATAAACCAGAAGGTAGTGGTAGCTTACCTAAAAAAGAAGATAACAAAGAATACAGTCTTCAACAGTTGATTACCAAGGTAACAAAAGAGTCTGACAATGTTGCTCATAATATTTTAGGTTATTATGTGACCAATCAATCTGACGGGGCTTTCAAAGAAAAAATGTCCACCATTATGGGTGAAGATTGGGATGTGAATGACAAATTGACTTCTTCAAAAATGGCTGGAAAACTTATGGAAGCTATTTATAATCAGAATGGTTTTGTCCTAGAGTCTCTAGGTAAGACAGATTTTGACAACCAACGAATCGCAAAAGGTGTTTCGGTTAAGGTAGCTCATAAAATTGGAGATGCCGACGAGTTTAAACATGACACTGCCATTGTCTATACTGATTCTCCTTTCGTTCTTTCCATTTTCACTAAAAATTCTGATTATGACACCATTGCTAAGATAGCCAAGGATGTCTATGAGGTTCTAAAATGAGGGATCAGGATTTTTTAAATCATTTTCTCCAAAAAGAGTATTTCAAAAAACATTCTAAAGTCTTATTGGCTCTGTCTGGCGGACTGGATTCAATGTTTTTATTCCAGTTATTGTCTACTTACCAAAAAGAGTTGGGAATTGAGTTGATTTTAGCACATGTCAATCACAAGCAGAGAAGTGAGTCTGACTGGGAGGAAAATGAACTAAGGAAGTTAGCTGATGCAGCTGAACTTCCTATTTATATCACAAGTTTTTCAGGAGACTTTTCAGAAGTGCGTGCTCGAGAGTTTCGTTATGATTTTTTTAGGAAAATTATGAAAGAGGCTGGAGCGACTGCCTTGGTTACTGCTCACCATGCAGATGATCAAGTTGAAACGATTTTGATGCGCTTGATTCGAGGAAGTCGGCTACGTCATTTAACAGGAATAAAAGAAAGTCAAGTAGTTGATGGAATTGAAATCATCCGTCCCTTATTGCCTTTTCATAAAACAGACTTCCCACCAATTTTTCATTTCGAAGATCAAACAAATCGTGAGAACAACTATTTTCGCAATCGTATTCGAAATAGGTATTTACCAGAACTTGAAAAAGAAAATCCTCGTCTTAAATCCGCCCTTTTAGATTTAGGAAGGGAGATTTCAGATTACCAAGCAACAATAACGGAGCTTTCTAAACAAATTGATGTGGAAGATTTGAATGAGCTATTTTCATACTCTCAACAAACTCAAGGAATCTTGCTCCAGAATTATCTTAATCAATTTCCAGACTTAAATCTGACAAAGGCTCAGTTTGCCGAAGTTCGACAGATTTTAGCAACGAAAAGCCAGTATCGTCACTCTCTTAAAAATGGTTACGAACTGATAAAAGAGTATCAGAATTTTCGAGTTTGTAAAATCAGTCCTCAGGCCGATGAAAAGGAAGATGAACTTGTGTTACACTATCAAAATCAAGTTCGATATATGGGTTATTTATTTTCCTTTGGTATCCCTATTGAAGGGGATTTTGTTCAAAAAGTAACGGTTTCACGGGAAACATCTGTACATATTAGATGTCGAAAACCTGGCGATGTTATTATCCTAAATGGTCATCGAAAGAAACTGAGACGTTTATTTATAGATTTGAAACTCCCTATTGAAAAACGAAAAACAACCCCTATTATTGAGCAATTTGGAGAAATTGTCTCAATTTTAGGAATTGCGACCAGTGATTTGAGTAAAAACACGAAAAATGATATAATGAACACTGTAATTTATATAGAAAAAATAGATAGGTAAAAAGATGTTAGAACACGATATTGAAAAAATCCTCGTTTCACATGATGAAATTACAGAAGCAGCTAAAAAGCTAGGTGCACAACTAACAAAAGAATATGAGGGGAAAAATCCAATTCTTATTGGAATTTTGAAAGGATCAATTCCTTTTATGGCTGAATTGGTTAAACATATTGATACGCATATTGAGATGGACTTCATGATGGTATCTAGCTACCATGGTGGAACAGCAAGTAGTGGTGTGATTAATATCAAGCAAGACGTGACTCAAGATATCAAAGGAAGACATGTTTTATTTGTAGAGGATATCATCGATACAGGTCAAACCTTGAAAAATTTGCGAGATATGTTTATTGAAAGAGAAGCAGCTTCTGTTAAAATCGCGACTTTGTTGGATAAACCAGAGGGACGTGTTGTTGAAATTGAAGCGGATTATACTTGCTTTACTATTCCAAATGAGTTTGTAGTAGGTTATGGTCTGGATTATAAAGAAAATTATCGTAACCTTCCTTATGTCGGAGTATTGAAAGAAGAAGTTTATTCAAATTAGAAAGATCTATCTTTAATGAAAAAACAAAATAATGGTTTAGTTAGAAATCCATTTCTCTACTTGTTAATTATCTTCTTCCTAGTGACAGGATTCCAGTATTTTTACTCTGGAAATACTGCTGGACGAAGCGAAAAAATTAACTATACAGAATTGGTAAAAGAAATTACAGCAGACAATGTAAAAGAATTAACCTATCAGCCAAATGGTAGCATCATTGAAGTGTCTGGTGTTTATAAAAATCCTAAGACTAGTAAAGAGGAAACAGGAATTCAATTTTTTACTCCTACGGCTACAACAGTAGAAAGATTCTCAAGTACTATTCTTCCGTCTGATTCAACAGTTTCAGAATTGCAAAAACTTGCTTCTGAACATCAGGCTGAGGTTACAGTCAAACATGAGAGTTCAAGTGGTATGTGGATCAATATCCTTGTGTCTGTTGTTCCATTTGCTATTCTTTTCTTCTTCCTATTCTCTATGATGGGAAATATGGGAGGAAATAATAGTAGAAATCCAATGAGTTTTGGACGTAGCAAGGCTAAAGCTGCTAATAAAGAAGATATCAAGGTACGTTTCTCAGATGTTGCAGGTGCTGAGGAAGAAAAACAAGAATTAGTCGAAGTTGTTGAATTCCTAAAAGACCCAAAACGATTTACAAAACTTGGTGCGCGTATTCCTGCGGGTGTTCTTTTGGAAGGACCTCCGGGAACAGGTAAGACCTTACTTGCTAAGGCAGTTGCTGGAGAAGCAGGGGTTCCGTTCTTTAGTATCTCAGGATCTGACTTTGTAGAAATGTTTGTCGGAGTTGGTGCAAGTCGTGTTCGTTCTCTTTTTGAGGATGCAAAAAAAGCAGCACCAGCCATTATCTTTATCGATGAAATTGATGCTGTTGGTCGCCAACGTGGAGTTGGTCTCGGTGGAGGAAATGATGAACGTGAGCAAACCTTGAACCAGCTCTTAATTGAAATGGATGGTTTTGAGGGTAATGAAGGAATTATCGTTATCGCTGCGACAAACCGTTCAGATGTTCTTGATCCAGCTCTTCTCCGCCCAGGACGTTTTGATAGAAAAGTCTTGGTTGGTCGCCCTGATGTTAAAGGTCGTGAAGCAATCTTGAAAGTTCACGCTAAAAACAAACCTCTAGCAGAAGATGTTGATTTGAAATTAGTTGCCCAACAAACTCCAGGTTTTGTTGGTGCTGACTTGGAAAACGTTCTAAACGAGGCAGCCTTGGTTGCAGCCCGTCGCAACAAGTCAGTTATTGATGCTTCAGATATTGATGAAGCAGAAGATAGGGTTATTGCTGGACCTTCTAAGAAAGATAAGACAGTTTCACAAAAAGAACGTGAATTGGTTGCCTACCATGAGGCTGGACATACCATTGTTGGTCTAGTTTTATCGAATGCCCGTGTTGTTCATAAAGTGACTATCGTACCACGTGGCCGTGCAGGTGGTTACATGATTGCACTTCCTAAGGAAGATCAAATGCTTCTATCTAAAGAAGATATGAAAGAGCAATTAGCAGGATTGATGGGTGGTCGTGTTGCTGAGGAAATTATCTTTAATGTCCAAACGACAGGAGCTTCAAATGACTTTGAACAGGCTACTCAGATGGCGCGTGCAATGGTCACTGAATACGGTATGAGTGAAAAACTAGGCCCAGTTCAGTATGAGGGTAATCATGCTATGTTTGGTGCACAAAGTCCTCAAAAATCAATTTCAGAACAAACAGCTTATGAGATTGATGAGGAAGTTCGTTCATTATTAAATGAAGCACGGAATAAAGCAGCTGAAATTATTCAATCAAATCGTGAAACTCATAAGTTGATTGCAGAAGCATTGTTGAAATATGAAACATTGGATAGTACTCAAATTAAATCTCTTTACGAAACAGGAAAAATGCCTGAGACTGTAGAAGAGGAATCTCACGCCCTATCTTATGATGAAGTAAAATCAAAGATGAGTGAAGAAAAATAAATTTAGGCTCTTTGTCAACTGTAGTGGGTTGATAAAAAGTTACAACCTGAAACTGGGACAATAGTCCCTTATCTCCAAAAAAAGCAACGGATTGTACTGGCCCCAAAAAGTTGGACAAATAATTATTGAAAGGATTTAGTTCTGTACTGCACAGGACTAAGTCCTTTTAGTTTTACCTTAATTCGTTTGTTGTTGTAATAATCAATATAGTCTACAATGGCTTGTTCCAATTGCTTAAGCGACTGAAACGACTCCTCATAACTGTAAAACATCTCCGACTTCAAAATACCAAAGAACGACTCCATCATGCCGTTGTCTGGGCTGTTGCCCTTGCGTGACATGGAGGCTTGAATTCCCTTACTCTCTAGGAACCGATGATAAGAATCAT
>NZ_LNVF01000010.1:0-61292 GCF_002093545.1 Streptococcus oralis subsp. tigurinus | reverse complement strand
CTAGGGTGCATTTTTTTATTTAACGCGGGAAGTAGCTCAGCTTGGTAGAGTACTTGGTTTGGGACCAAGGTGTCGCAGGTTCGAATCCTGTCTTCCCGATCGATTACGAGGATACTTAAGGGTATCTTTTTTATATGTGTTAAGGAGATTCTGAGAATCTTCTTTTTTGTGGCTCTTTGTCAACTGTAGTGGGTTGAAGTCAGCTAAGATCGAGAAAGGACGAATTTCGTCCTTTCTTTTTTGATGTTCGGAGTTATGAAAATCATTTCTTGAAGCTGTATTCATCTCAAGACATGTGGGTTGGAAGAAAAGATAAATCTGTCTTGAATTTGAATTCTTTCAATTTACGAATGACTGTCGAAGTAGAGACAGATAGACTTTCTGCAATAGCTGTCATAGGGACTTTCTCGATTAATTTTTGAGTGATTTTCTGGTTGACGATGGTCGCGATTTGGTGATTTTTCTTGACGAGAGAGGTTTCGGCGACCGCTATTTTCGAACACTGATAACACTTAAAACGTCGCTTTCTAAGGAGAATTCTAGTAGGCATACCAGTTGTTTCAAGGTAAGGAATTTTGGAAGTCATATTTCTTCATTTGATTTTCGCAATCAGGACAAGATGGGGCGTCGTAGTCCAGTTTAGTGATGATTTCCTTGTGTGTATCTCTATTAACAACATCCATAATTTGGATATTAGAATCTTTGATATCGAGTAGTCTTGTGATAAAATGTAATGGTTCCATATGATTCTTTCTAATGATGGTTTGGTCGCTTTTCATTATAGATCATATGGGACTTTTTTCTACAACAAAATAGGCTCCATAATATCTATAGGGGATTTACCCACTACAAATATTATAGAGCCGAATTTAGGAAAACTAGCAGGGTTTAAGGAATGGTAGTGGCTATATATTTTCTTTAATTATGGTAAAATAGTAAGAGAATAATGTGAGGAAATTGGATGTCAAGTAAGTTTGAAATTTTAATGAATCAAATAGGAGTCTCTGATCAATTGAGACAGGATCCTGCTCTTGTTAATGCAAGTATTGAGCGTGTTGTGGTTCATAAGATTAGTAAGATTTGGGAATTTCATTTTGTATTTTCTAATATTTTACCGATTGAAATCTTTTTAGAGTTAAAGAAAGGGCTTCGTGAAGAATTTTCTAAGACAGGGAATCAAGCTGTTTTCGAAATCAAAGCTCTTTCTCAAGGATTCTCTAATGAACTCTTGCAGGCCTACTATAGAGAGGCTTTTTCTGAAGGTCCATGTGCAAGTCAGGGGTTTAAATCTCTTTACCAGAATTTAAACGTTCGTGCGGAGGGAAATCAACTCATTATTGAAGGTTCAGAGGCGATTGATAAGGAGCACTTTAAGAAGAATCATCTTCCTAATTTGGCAAAGCAACTCGAAAAGTTCGGTTTTCCAGTTTTTGTATGCCAAATAGAAAAGAATGATGCTCTTACACAAGAGCAGGAGAAAGCCTTCCATACGGAGAATGAACAGATTGTTCAAGCTGCCAATGAGGAAGCACTTCGAGCTATGGAGCAATTGGAACAAATGGCTCCTCCTCCAGTAGAAGAGAAGCCAGCCTTTGATTTTCAGGCTAAAAAGGCTATGGCCAAGCCTAAACTAGATAAGGCTGAAGTTACCCAGATGATTGACGTGACGACTGAGGAAAATCGTCTGGTCTTTGAAGGAGTCGTTTTTGATGTGGAACATAAAGTGACCAGAACTGGTCGCGTTTTGATCAATTTTAAAATGACGGATTACACTTCAAGTTTTTCAATGCAAAAATGGGTTAAGAATGAGGAAGAGGCTCAGAAGTTTGACATCATTAAGAAGAATTCTTGGCTCCGAGTTCGTGGGAATGTGGAGATGAATAACTTCACACGTGATTTGACCATGAACGTGCAGGATGTGCAGGAAGTTGTTCACTATGAGCGGAAGGATTTGATGCCAGAAGGTGAGCGTCGGGTTGAGTTTCATGCTCATACAAATATGTCGACTATGGATGCTCTACCAGAGGTAGAGGAGATCGTTGCGACAGCTGCTAAGTGGGGGCACAAGGCGGTTGCCATCACGGACCATGGGAATGTCCAGTCCTTCCCACATGGCTACAAGGCAGCTAAGAAAGCTGGAATTCAGCTAATCTATGGAATGGAAGCCAATATTGTGGAAGACCGTGTCCCTATCGTCTATAACGAAGTGGAGATGGACTTGTCAGAAGCGACCTATGTGGTTTTTGACGTGGAAACGACGGGACTTTCAGCCATCTATAATGATTTGATTCAGGTTGCGGCCTCTAAGATGTATAAGGGAAATGTTATTGCCGAATTTGATGAATTTATCAATCCCGGGCATCCCTTGTCAGCCTTTACTACTGAGTTGACAGGTATTACAGATGATCATGTCAAAAATGCTAAACCACTGGAACAAGTTTTGCAAGAATTCCAAGAATTTTGCAAGGATACAGTCTTAGTCGCCCACAATGCTACCTTTGACGTTGGTTTTATGAATGCCAACTATGAGCGTCATGGTCTGCCTAAGATTAGCCAGCCAGTCATCGATACGCTGGAGTTTGCTAGAAATCTCTATCCTGAGTATAAACGTCATGGTTTGGGGCCTTTGACTAAGCGTTTTGGTGTAGCACTTGAACACCACCACATGGCCAACTACGATGCGGAAGCTACTGGTCGTTTGCTTTTCATCTTTATCAAAGAGGTAGCAGAAAAACATGGTGTGACTGATTTAGCTAGACTCAACATTGATTTGATTAGTCCAGATTCTTATAAAAAAGCTCGGATCAAGCATGCGACTATTTATGTCAAGAATCAGGTAGGTCTAAAAAATATCTTTAAACTGGTTTCTTTGTCCAATACCAAGTACTTTGAAGGAGTACCACGGATACCGAGAACAGTTCTAGATGCCCATCGAGAAGGATTGATTTTAGGGTCAGCTTGCTCTGAGGGTGAAGTTTTTGATGCTGTCGTTTCCCAAGGTGTGGATGCGGCGGTCGAGGTGGCCAAGTATTATGACTTTATCGAGGTCATGCCACCAGCTATATATGCTCCTTTGATTGCTAAAGAGCAGGTCAAGGATATGGAGGAACTTCAGACTATTATCAAGAGTTTGATAGAGGTTGGGGACCGTCTTGACAAGCCTGTTCTAGCTACGGGAAATGTCCACTATATCGAACCGGAAGAAGAGATTTACCGTGAAATTATCGTCCGTAGTTTGGGACAGGGGGCTATGATTAACCGGACCATTGGTCACGGTGAACATGCCCAGCCAGCTCCTCTTCCCAAGGCTCATTTTAGAACGACTATTGAGATGTTGGATGAATTTGCTTTCTTGGGAGAAGATTTAGCACGCAAATTAGTCATTGAAAACACCAATGCCTTGGCAGATATCTTTGAACCTGTTGAGGTTGTTAAGGGTGACTTGTACACACCTTTCATTGACAAGGCGGAAGAAACGGTCGCCGAGCTGACCTACAAGAAAGCTTTTGAGATTTATGGAAATCCGCTGCCAGATATCGTTGATTTACGGATTGAAAAAGAATTAACTTCCATTCTGGGGAATGGATTTGCCGTGATTTATCTGGCTTCCCAGATGTTAGTGCAACGTTCCAATGAACGGGGCTACTTGGTGGGTTCTCGTGGGTCTGTTGGTTCCAGTTTTGTTGCGACCATGATTGGGATTACGGAGGTTAATCCACTCTCTCCTCATTATGTTTGTGGTCAGTGTCAGTATAGTGAGTTTATCACGGATGGTTCTTACGGTTCAGGTTTTGATATGCCTAATAAGGACTGTCCAAACTGTGGTCATAAACTTAGCAAAAATGGACAGGATATTCCTTTCGAGACCTTCCTTGGTTTTGATGGAGACAAGGTTCCTGATATTGACTTGAACTTCTCGGGAGAAGACCAGCCTAGTGCTCACTTGGATGTACGTGATATCTTTGGTGAAGAATATGCCTTCCGTGCAGGAACGGTTGGTACGGTAGCTGCTAAGACTGCCTATGGATTTGTAAAGGGCTATGAGAGAGACTATGGGAAGTTTTATCGTGATGCAGAGGTGGAACGTCTTGCCCAAGGTGCTGCCGGTGTCAAGCGGACAACAGGACAACACCCGGGAGGAATCGTTGTTATTCCTAACTACATGGATGTTTACGACTTTACGCCTGTCCAGTATCCAGCGGATGACGTGACGGCTGAATGGCAGACGACTCACTTTAACTTCCACGATATCGATGAGAACGTCCTCAAACTCGATGTGCTGGGGCATGATGATCCGACCATGATTCGGAAACTGCAGGACTTGTCTGGGATTGATCCTAATGAAATTCCTATGGATGATGAAGGTGTCATGGCCCTCTTTTCTGGGACTGATGTGCTTGGGGTGACGCCGGAGCAAATTGGAACTCCGACAGGGATGCTGGGAATTCCAGAGTTTGGCACCAACTTTGTACGTGGGATGGTAGATGAGACGCATCCTACGACCTTTGCGGAGTTGCTTCAGCTGTCTGGTCTGTCCCACGGTACCGATGTGTGGTTGGGAAATGCCCAGGATCTGATCAAGCAAGGAATTGCGGACCTATCAACTGTTATCGGTTGTCGGGACGATATCATGGTTTACCTCATGCATGCAGGTCTCGAACCTAAGATGGCCTTTACTATCATGGAACGGGTGCGTAAAGGCATGTGGCTAAAGATTTCCGAAGAGGAGCGAAATGGCTATATCGAGGCTATGAAGGCCAATAAGGTGCCAGAGTGGTATATAGAGTCCTGTGGGAAAATCAAATATATGTTCCCTAAAGCTCACGCGGCAGCCTACGTTATGATGGCCTTGCGTGTGGCCTACTTCAAGGTTCACCATCCCATTTATTACTACTGTGCTTATTTCTCAATCCGTGCCAAGGCTTTTGATATCAAGACCATGGGGGCGGGTTTGGATGCCATCAAGCGCAAGATGCAAGAAATTGCTGAAAAGCGGAAGAACAATGAAGCCTCTAATGTGGAAATTGACCTCTATACAACTCTTGAGATTGTCAATGAAATGTGGGAACGTGGTTTCAAGTTTGGCAAACTCGATCTCTACCGTAGTCAGGCAACAGAGTTCCTCATCGATGGGGATACCCTCATTCCGCCATTTGTAGCAATGGATGGTCTGGGAGAGAACGTTGCCAAGCAATTGGTGCGCGCTCGTCAAGAGGGAGAATTCCTCTCTAAAACCGAACTACGTAAGCGTGGTGGACTTTCCTCAACTTTAGTTGAAAAGATGGATGAAATGGGAATTCTCGGCAATATGCCAGAGGATAACCAGTTGAGTCTGTTTGATGATTTGTTTTAAGAATTAGAACGGAGAACATCTTTATGAAATTTAGAATCTTTGCGGAAGACAAACCAGCTGAAAAGGTTTTTGACTATCAGCTAGAGCTGGCAGATGAAACAATTATCCTATCGACAGTGCTTCTGTCGGGTGCCATTGCTTTAGCAGGATTGTTTTCTGCTTTAAAAGAAAAATAGAAAAGGAAGAATAGAATGGTTTTACCAAATTTTAAAGAAAATCTAGAAAAATATGCGAAATTATTGGTTGCGAACGGAATTAATGTACAACCTGGTCACACCTTGGCTCTCTCTATCGATGTGGAGCAACGCGAGTTGGCTCATCTGATCGTGAAGGAAGCCTATGCCTTGGGTGCTCATGAGGTCATCGTTCAGTGGACAGATGATGTCATCAACCGTGAGAAATTCCTCCACGCGCCGATGGAGCGTCTAGACAATGTGCCAGAATACAAAATTGCTGAGATGAACTATCTCTTGGAGAACAAGGCTAGCCGTCTTGGAGTTCGCTCATCTGATCCAGGTGCCTTGAACGGAGTGGATGCTGACAAACTATCAGCTTCTGCAAAAGCGATGGGACTGGCTATGAAGCCGATGCGCATCGCAACTCAATCCAACAAGGTTAGCTGGACAGTGGCGGCCGCTGCTGGACTTGAATGGGCTAAGAAAGTCTTTCCAAATGCTGCGAGCGATGAAGAAGCAGTCGATCTCCTTTGGAACCAAATCTTCAAAACTTGCCGTGTCTACGAAGAAGATCCTGTTAAAGCTTGGGAAGAGCATGCAGCCATCCTCAAGAGCAAGGCAGAAATGCTCAATAAGGAGCAATTCTCAGCCCTCCATTATACAGCGCCAGGAACAGATTTGACCCTTGGTTTGCCTAAAAACCACGTTTGGGAATCAGCAGGAGCGATTAATGCTCAAGGCGAAGGATTCTTGCCAAATATGCCGACAGAGGAAGTCTTCACAGCGCCTGACTTCCGTCGCGCAGATGGTTATGTGACCTCTACAAAACCACTTAGCTACAATGGAAATATTATCGAAGGTATTAAGGTGACCTTTAAGGATGGACAAATCGTGGATATTTCAGCTGAGAAAGGGGATCAAGTTATGAAAGACCTTGTCTTTGAAAATGCGGGCGCGCGTGCCTTGGGGGAATGTGCCTTGGTCCCAGATCCAAGTCCAATTTCTCAGTCAGGCATTACCTTCTTTAATACCCTTTTCGATGAGAATGCGTCAAACCACTTGGCTATCGGCGCTGCCTATGCGACTAGCGTCGTTGGTGGGGCAGAGATGAGCGAAGAAGAGCTTGAAGCTGCAGGACTTAACCGCTCAGATGTTCACGTGGACTTTATGATTGGTTCTAGTCAAATGGATATCGATGGTATCCGTGAGAATGGAACACGAGTGCCACTCTTCCGTAATGGAGACTGGGTAATTTAAGGAGTAATGATGCTGGGAAGTATGTTTGTTGGTCTCCTAGTGGGACTATTGGCAGGCGCTTTGACCAATCGCGGAGAGAGCATGGGATGCTTTGGGAAGATGTTTCTCGGCTGGATTGGAGCCTTTTTGGGACAATTGCTCTTTGGTACCTGGGGGCCAAGCTTAAACGGTACAGCCATTATTCCAGCAGTTCTCGGTGCCATGATTGTCTTAGCTATCTTCTGGGACAGAGGAAGTTAGCTTTCCGACTCTGAAAAGGAAAGGAGGTTGGTCACTTGGGCTAGCCTCCTTTTGAGTATGATATAATAGTTTTATGAGATTAGATAAATTTTTAGTTGCCTGCGCTGTGGGAAGCCGGACAGAGGTCAAAAACTTGCTCAAGTCTGGGCGCGTGACGGTAAATGGTAAAAAAGAAAAATCAGCAAAGCTACAAATAAATGAAGAAAAAGATGAGATTCACTTTGATGGTCAAGTGCTAGAGTACGAGGAGTTTGTTTACTACATGATGAACAAGCCCCAAGGAGTCATTTCGGCGACTGAAGATCCCAAGCATAGAACTGTTTTAGACTTGTTAGATGACTATGCTCGCGCCAAGGAAGTCTTTCCAGTGGGGCGCTTGGATATTGATACCCATGGTCTTTTGCTTTTGACTAATGATGGTCAACTGGCTCATGCCCTTCTTTCACCCAAACGTCATGTGGATAAAACTTACTTGGCTCAGGTCAAGGGGATTATGACCCAAGAAGATGTGGAAACATTTGCCAAGGGCATTTCTATCAAAGACTTTACCTGCCAGCCTGCTAGACTGGAGCTTGTTTCTACAGATACAGAAAAGAATCAAAGTTTGGTTCGTGTAACCATTGCAGAAGGGAAGTTCCATCAGGTCAAGCGTATGGTATCCTACTGTGGCAAGGAAGTAGTGGACCTACAACGTTTGACGATGGGAACTTTAGCTTTGGACGAGAATTTAGAACGAGGAGAATGGCGTCGTCTGACCAAGGAGGAGTTAGAGGTTCTCCTTGCGAGTATTGTTTAATTTGATTTATTTTAGAAAAGGCGAGGAGAATGTCCTTGCCTTTTTATGTTTTCAGTTGCTTCCTTTGTGAAAAGAGTTATAATAGACAGTAGAATAAAAGGAGGAATCTATGAACGCGATTCAAGAATCATTTACTGATAAACTATTTGCTAACTATGAAGCAAATATCAAATACCAAGCGATTGAAAATGCTGCCAGCCACAACGGAATTTTTGCAGCCCTAGAACGTCGCCAAAGTCATGTAGACAATGCACCTGTTTTCTCATTAGATTTGACCAAGGACAAGGTTACTAACCAGAAAGCGTCTGGTCGTTGTTGGATGTTTGCAGCTCTCAACACTTTCCGTCACAAACTCATCTCTCAATACAAATTGGAAAACTTTGAATTGTCACAAGCCCACACTTTCTTCTGGGACAAGTATGAAAAATCTAACTGGTTCTTGGAGCAAGTCATTGCGACTGCAGACCAAGAATTGACGAGCCGCAAGGTTAGCTTCCTACTCCAAACACCTCAACAAGACGGTGGACAGTGGGATATGGTCGTTGCCCTCTTTGAGAAATATGGTGTCGTTCCTAAGTCTGTTTATCCTGAGTCTGTTTCATCTAGCAGCAGCCGTGAGCTAAATGCTATTCTCAACAAATTGCTTCGCCAAGATGCTCAAATCTTGCGTGACTTGATCACTTCTGGTGCAGACCAAGCGACTGTTCAAGCTAAGAAAGAAGACCTCTTGCAAGAAATCTTTAACTTCCTTGCTATGTCACTAGGGCTTCCACCACGTAAATTTGACTTTGCTTATCGTGACAAGGATGATAACTACCAAAGTGAAAAGGGCATTACACCACAAGAATTTTACAAAAAATATGTTGACCTTCCTCTAGAAGACTACGTTTCTGTTATCAATGCTCCGACTGCTGATAAACCTTATGGCAAATCTTACACAGTTGAGATGTTAGGAAATGTGGTTGGTAGCCGTGCAGTTCGCTACATCAACGTTCCAATGGAACGCTTGAAGAAATTGGCGATTGCCCAAATGCAAACAGGAGAAACTGTTTGGTTTGGTTCAGATGTAGGCCAGCTCAGCAACCGCAAAGCAGGAATCCTTGCGACAGATGTTTATGACTTTGAATCAAGCATGGACATTCAACTCACTCAAGACAAAGCTGGACGTTTGGACTATAGCGAAAGCTTGATGACCCACGCCATGGTCTTGACAGGTGTGGACTTGGACGAAAATGGCAAGTCAACCAAGTGGAAGGTTGAAAACTCATGGGGAGACAAGGTCGGTACCGATGGGTACTTTGTTGCTTCAGACGCTTGGATGGACGAATACACTTACCAAATCGTTGTTCGCAAAGAATTGCTGACAGCAGAAGAACAAGCTGCTTATGAAGCAGAACCAATCGTGCTCGCACCTTGGGATCCAATGGGTGCCTTGGCGGAATAAAGCATAAAGAAAAAAGGTTAGGGGAATCCTAGCCTCTTTTTTTCAAGCAATTTCTTAAAGTGGTGATAGATAATGCTTGCCAAGTAACTCCTTCTTAGTTTAAGTCTTTAAGTGACAGAGGAAAAGATATGTATTATTATAGTAGTACAAAAGTATATTGGAGTAGAAATGAAGTATTTAAGCAGCCAAGACATCAAGGATCGTCAACGAAACATCAGTGATATTAAACCTTATAAAACAACCAAGGAAATCGTCGTTTCAAATATCTTTACCTTCTTTAATGCCATGAACTTGGCTCTGGCAGTTCTGGTAGCCACAACCTTGCGATTTGAGAACATGCTCTTTTTAGGTGTGATTGCTATCAATACAGCCATTGGGATTTTCCAAGAAGTGCGTTCAAAAAATGCCTTGGAAAAGCTAAGTTTGCTCGGTAAAAGTAAGTACAGAGTCAATCGAGATGGTCAAACGATTGAGGTTGCTCCAGAGGACATCGTACTGGGCGAGTATCTGCATCTCAATCTGGGGGATCAGGTGCCTGTCGATGCAGAAGTTCTTGAAGGGAATATTGAAGTGGATGAGTCCTTGCTGACGGGTGAGAGTGATTCGGTCTTTAAAACAGTTGGTGACAAGCTGATGAGCGGAAGCAATGTTGTCAGCGGTACTTGTCTGGTCCTTGCTACAGCTGTGGGTCCCGATAGTTATATCAACAAACTTGCAAAATCCAGCAAGGAATTCAAAAAATACCCTTCTCAACTACGCGATTACATGGATAAGATTTTAAAAATCGTTTCCATCTTGCTGGTGCCAGTTGCCATTCTGCTCTATGTCAGAGGTTTTAGTCTAGGACGATCTTATGTTGAAATTGTCTTGGGAAGTTCAGGCGCTTTGGTCGGCATGATTCCAGAGGGGTTGATTCTCCTGGTCAGTGTATCTCTGGCGGTAGCGGCCATGAAGCTGGCTAAAAAGAAGGTTCTGGTGCAGGAGCTATACTGTGTGGAGACCTTGGCGCGTGTAGATGTTCTTTGTTTTGATAAGACTGGAACCATCACGACTGGTAATATGAAGGTCCAAGAAATAGATGATAAGCTAGCAGAGAAACTGTCTTCGTATCTGGCTTATTTTGAGGACGAAAATGCGACGTCGCGGGCTCTGAAGACTTACTTAACCTGTGAGAAAAAGTGGGACGTTCAAGAAGTTGGTGCCTTTTCAAGTAAAAACAAGTATTCCTTTGTTCAAGTAAAAGACGGTGGAACCTATTTCTTCGGGGCTTATGAGTTTCTCGGCTTTACCCAAGCGATGGATCCTTACTATGAACATCTAAAACAGCAAGGTTTTCGAATCTTATCGCTTGCTCATAGCAAGGACCAGATTACAAGCCCAGACGATATGGAACTATTAGGGCATGTCGTTCTGTCAGATGAGATCACGGATAATACCAAGGAAACCTTTGACTATTTCGAGTCACAAGGTGTTGAAGTGAAGATTATCAGTGGGGATAATCATGTGGCTGTATATGGGGTTGCTCGTAAGGCAGGATTTAAAGAATCAGCGCGAGCAATTGATATGACCAAGGTGAGTGATGAGGACTTTGAAAGAGTGGTCTTGGAACATGACATCTTTGGACGCGTGACTCCTGAGCAGAAAGAAAAGATGGTGACCGTTTTGCAAAATGCTGGTAAAACAGTTGCCATGAGCGGTGATGGAGTCAATGATGTTCTGGCCCTCAAGAAAGCAGACATCAGTTTCGCTATGAATGGTGCTACCAGCGCAGCCAAAAGCGTCTCCAACATCGTCTTTCTCACTGATGATTTTGCAGTATTTTATGATATCTTGATGGAAGGACGCCGTGTCATCAATAACATCCAAAAGGTCGCCTCTCTCTTTCTAACAAAGACCTTCTTCTCTATCGTGTTTGCGATTTTGAGTGTGATATTTGGTTTGGAATTTGCCTTTATCCCCATTCAGTTTACAATCATTTCAGCCATTACGATTGGGATTCCATCCTTCTTCCTAACCTTTGAGTCCAATAATGAAAAGGTCAGCACACATTTTATGCGAGATATTTTGACCAATGCTGCGATTGGTGGAGGCATTCTAGTTGCTAGTGTTCTCCTGACTAACTTCTTTATCACTGTCCCAGGTCAGGTCAAATTTATTTGCTTCCTCCTTGCTTTGATCAATGGTCTATGTCTGGTTGCCAAGGTCAGCCTGCCCTTTAATCGATATAAACTGGTCTTGCTCGCGTTTTTGAGCCTTGCAGCCCTTTTAGGAGCGCTTGCCAATACTTTTATCCTGCAAGGAGCTTTTGTGCCTTTAGAAACCAGCCAAGTCGTCTATGTAGCCATCCTAGCAGTGGTGATTGGGGGCTTGCATTATCTGACTAGGAGAAAAAGTTGATACACAAAAAGAATCAGGTTTAATCCTGATTCTTTTTTATCTATATTCTCGATGGCTTGGATTACATGATACCGAAGAAACGAGCTGCGATACCTACTGCAAAGAGCGCAAGAATGATTGTGATTGGTGATACTTTTTTCTTAAGCAACCACATGCAGAGGAAAGTAAGGAGAAGTCCCATCAATCCTGGGATCAATGAGTTCAACTGGCCTTGAAGAGTTTGTGGTTGAATCTTATCTAAGCTCAATCCACCAAGTGCTTGACCAAGGATACCTTTCAATTCAGCACCTGATACAGGACCTTCTGGGAAGTTGATGTAGGCACCTTCAGCCAATTGTTTACCTGGAAGGTTCACAGTAAAGTTGATAGACACCCAACGTTGTACAAGAACGGCAAGGATGAACATACCAAGGATAGATGCTCCTTTAGTGATGTCTTTCAAGATACCACCAGACATGTCTTTAGTGATTTCAGATCCAGCTTTGTAACCGAACTCTTGTGTGTACCATAGGAAGGCCATACGGATAGCATTCCATCCGAAGAAGAAGAGAAGGGGACCAACAAGGTTACCAGATGCAGCAAGTGATGCACCAAGGGCTCCAAGGATAGGACGAACTGTAAACCAGAAAACTGGGTCACCGATACCAGCAAGAGGTCCCATCATACCAATCTTAACCCCTTGGATAGCCGCGTCGTCGATTTCAACACCGTTAGCGCGTTCTTCTTCAAGTGCAAGAGTAACTCCCATGATTGGAGCAGCGACGTATGGGTGAGTGTTGAAGAACTCAAGGTGACGCTCAAGAGCAGCCGCTTGGTCTTCTTTTTTAGTGTACAATTTTTTGATAGCTGGGATCAATGAGTAAGCCCAACCCAAGTTTTGCATACGTTCGTAGTTCCAAGAACCTTGAAGGAATTGTGAACGCCACCAAACTTTTTGACGATCTGATTTTGATAATTGAATTTTTTCAGCCATGATTGTTCCCCTTTCTAGTAGTCTTCTAGGATATCACCGATTGGGTCGTTAGAAGTCGCAGCTCCGCCGCCACCGTTTCCACCTTGTTTTGAAAGGTTAAGGTAGATGAAGGCAAGGGCAACACCGATGACACCAAGGGCAATCAAAGTCAATTGTGAAATCGCTGCAAGAGCAAAACCGATGGCGAAGAATGGCCATACTTCACGAGTTGCCATCATGTTGATAACCATAGCGTAACCAACGGCAACGACCATAGCACCACCGACAGCCATACCACCATTCAACCAGTCTGGCATCAATTTAAGAGCATCTTGAACGGCAGAAGCTGGGATAGCGATAAGGAAGGCAGCAGGGATTGCAATACGAAGACCTTGAAGAAGAAGGGCGATAAAGTGAGCACGTTCAACAGCCGCAATATTTCCGTCTTTAGCAGCAGCATCAGCAGTGTGAACCAAAGCAACTGAGATTGTACGAACAATCATAGTCAAGAAAAGTCCAGCTACGGCAAGAGGGATAGCTGTTGCTGTTGCAACGGCGATACCTTCAGTAGTAAAGTTACCACCTTTGATTAAGATGATTGCTGCGGCAACAGAGGCAAGAGCAGCGTCAGGAGCTACGGCAGCTCCGATGTTTGCCCAACCAAGGGCGATCATTTGAAGAGATCCACCAAGCATAACACCTGCTTCGAGGTTACCAGTTGCAAGTCCGATAAGGGTACATGCGACGATTGGTTGATGGAATTGGAATTGGTCGAGGATACCTTCAAGACCTGCAAGGAAGGCAACAACTACAACCAAGATAGCAGAAATGATTGAAATATCTGACATGGTTTTATTCCTTTTCTATTTAGTTTTAATAAAGTATTTAATCCTGTTTTCAAAAATGATAGAAACAGATTAAAATTATTGAACGTTTGCTTTCTTAATCAAGTCAAACAAATCTTTTTTCGTGTCGTTTGGTACTTTACGTACGTCAAATTCAACACCGAGGTCACGCATTTTTTCAAAGGTTGCAACGTCTTCTTTGTCCATAGACAAAACGTTGTTGATCATTGTTTTACCTGTTGAGTGAGCCATAGAACCAACGTTAAGGGTCTTGATTGGCACGCCACCTTCGATAGCACGAAGTGCATCTTGTGGAGTTTCAAACAAGATAAGGGCATGAGTTTCGCCGAAACGTGGGTCTTTTGCAACGTCGATCAATTTCTGGATTGGGACAACGTTAGCTTTTACTCCGTTTGGAGCTGCTTGTTTAATCAATTCTTTACGCAATTCGTCGTTTGCAACGTTGTCTGAAGCAACGATGATACGGTCTGCTTTTGAATCAGGAGTCCAAGCAGTGGCAACCTGACCGTGAAGGAGACGAGTGTCTAGACGAGCAAGGTTGATTTTCAGTTTACCGTCACCGATAACTGTTCCTTCTGGAATAGCAGCTTGGGCAACTGGAGTAGCTGCAGCAGTTGCAACTTCCTCAACTGGGTTAAGCTCTTCTGGAAGAGCCTTGATGCCATCTTTGGCTTCTTTAATGATATTCGCAGCGACTTTATCCACACCTGCATTCGCGTCCATAAGGCGCTCTGTGTAGGCTTGGATCAACATCGGCAAGTTCAGTCCTGTGATGATGGCAAACTTACGTTCTGGATTTTCTCCCATTACGCGGCTAGCTTGGTTGAATGGAGATCCACTCCAAAGGTCAGCCAATACTAGAACCTCATCTTCTGCGTCAAATGCAGCCACAGCGTTGTTGAATTTAGCGTAAAGGTCATCTGGACCTTCATTTGGCATAAAGGTTACAACTTGAACCTTTTCTTGTTCACCAAAGATCATAGATCCTGACTGATGAATACCCGCAGCAAATTCGCCGTGGCTCGCAATAATGATTCCGATACTCATTATTGTCATTCCTCCTTATAAAATGTTTGACTATATGTTTAAGAAAACTTTAAGCCTAACTTTAAGTATAAACCGTTTTCATATAAAAATCAACTACTTTTTCGAAAATTGTAAAAGTTTTCAATGAAAATAGGCTTACAAAATGTTAATATATAGATAATTTTAAAAAATATATGAAAATAGCAATAGAAAATTTAATATAAAAATACTGAAAATGAGTTACCTTTATGAAAATAGAATGAAAATAAAAAAGAAAAGATTGCAGGGCAGCAATCCTCCTTTTTATAGGAATAAAGTTTGTAAAGCGTGGGCTACCCCGTCTTCTTCGTTGGTCAGAGGAAGTTGCTCGTCTGCATATGGAAGGAGAGCAGGATTGGCGTTTTTCATAGCATATCCCTTGCCTGCAAATGCCAACATTTCCGTATCATTATGCTCATCACCAAAGGCGATTAAGTCTTTTTTATCACGATTCATAACATTGAGCAAGTACTCTAGAGCAAAGGCTTTGTTTACCCCCTTGGGTGTACATTCGAGGATGTTGAGAGGGCCACCCCAGGTATTGATAGCTAGTTGATGCTGATAAAAACGATTCATCTCGTCTGCTAGAGCGTATTTGTCCTCAACCCCTGTTTGCAAGAGAATGCAGTTAGGATTCTTGGTTACTCGTTCGGGTTTGAATTGATTTTCCGGTTGGAAGTTCTCTACACCAAATAGTTTAGGGTCCGCAATTTCTTCATTCGGAGCTGTAATGTAAAATTTCTTACGGTATTCTCCTGCAATAAAGTCGGCCTGAATATCCTCTTTACGTTTGACCATATCTAGGAGATATTTTTTGTCCAAGGTTAAGCATCTTTCGTGCTCCCAAGTCTGTCCTGGTAGATGGGTGAGGGAACCATTAAAGTTAATCATAGGAGTATGTAGCTCTAGTTCGCGGTAGAAGTCTTTTGCCATGCGATACGGACGCCCTGTCGTGATGATGACATGGTGTCCTTTTTCTGAAATTTTTTTGATTGTCTCTTTGGTGAAATCGGAGAGCTTGCTTTCGCTATTAAGCAGGGTTCCGTCCAAATCGACTGCAATAATTTTTTTAGTCATATAAACCTTCCTAGTCGTTTCCAGATAAGATGTCTACTATTATATCAAAAAGAAAGAAGAAAAGCAGACAAGAACAAAAAACTCAGTCGCTTTGATTTATTAAATAAATCAAACAAACATATTGAAAAGGTGAATGATAAATGATATAATACTCATATTGTTCGTAAAAAATAAAAGGAGATTAAAGATGGACAAACTATTTAAACTAAAAGAGAACGGGACGGACGTTCGTACGGAGGTTCTCGCTGGTTTAACAACTTTCTTTGCAATGAGTTACATTCTCTTTGTAAACCCACAAATGCTTGCGCAGACAGGGATGCCTGCTCAAGGTGTCTTCCTAGCAACGATTATTGGTGCAGTAGCTGGTACCCTGATGATGGCCTTCTATGCGAACCTGCCATACGCTCAAGCACCAGGTATGGGACTCAATGCCTTCTTTACCTTTACAGTCGTATTTGGGCTTGGTTATTCATGGCAAGAAGCCTTGGCTATGGTCTTTATCTGTGGGATTATTTCGCTAATCATTACCTTAACAAATGTTCGTAAAATGATTATTGAATCCATTCCCAATGCGCTTCGTTCGGCTATTTCAGCAGGTATCGGTGTCTTCCTTGCCTATGTAGGGATTAAGAATGCTGGCCTTTTGAAATTCTCTATTGATCCAGGAAGTTATACAGTTGCTGGTGAGGGTGCTGATAAGGCCCAAGCAGCCATTACAGCAAACTCTTCAGCAGTTCCAGGTCTGGTTAGCTTTAATAATCCGGCTGTTTTAGTAGCTATTGCAGGTTTGGCTATTACGATTTTCTTTGTTATTAAGGGCATCAAGGGAGGAATCATTCTTTCTATCTTAACAACGACAGTTCTTGCTATCGCTGTTGGTTTGGTTGATGTATCAAGCATTGATTTTTCTAATAACCATGTAGGTGCAGCCTTTGAAGATTTGAAGACAATCTTTGGTGCAGCACTTGGCTCACAAGGATTGGGTGCTATAATCTCAGACACTGCTCGTCTACCGGAAACACTTATGGCTATTCTGGCCTTCTCGTTGACAGATATTTTTGACACAATTGGTACCTTGATTGGTACAGGTGAAAAAGTCGGTATCGTAGCGACAAATGGTGAAAATCACCAATCAGATAAGTTGGATAAGGCTCTTTACTCTGACTTGATTGGTACTTCGATTGGTGCCATCGCAGGTACTTCAAACGTGACAACCTATGTTGAGTCTGCAGCGGGTATCGGTGCGGGTGGACGTACTGGTTTGACTGCCTTGGTAGTTGCGGTTTGTTTTGCAATTTCAAGTTTCTTTAGTCCACTTTTGGCAATTGTTCCATCAGCTGCGACGGCTCCAATTTTGATTATCGTTGGGATTATGATGCTCGGTAGCTTGAAAAACATCCATTGGGATGATATGGCTGAAGCTGTCCCTGCCTTCTTTACGTCTATCTTCATGGGATTCAGCTACTCTATCACACAAGGGATTGCAGTTGGTTTCTTGACTTATACGTTAACAAAAGTTGTCAAAGGTCAAGCCAAGGATGTGCACGCGATGATTTGGATTTTGGATGCCTTGTTTATCCTTAACTATATCAGTATGGCGCTTTAAATGATATAATAATAAGAAAGGGGATCCCCCTTCTTACTATAAGGAGGTATATCATGAAAGAAAAGACGATCTGGCGAGAGGTTTGGGACAGAGGGAAGTGGATCCTCATCCTTTTAGCAGCTTTTGTCCTATCACAATTTCCCATAGGACTTGCTTTGTTTTTAGCAGACAAACAGTTTCCGATTTTACAGTCAGGGCTCTTAGTAGGTTCCCTATCCATAGTCGTTTTGATTGTATTCATTATTGGTGCACGAAAAACACAGCTGGCTACTTTTAATCTATCCTTTTTTAAGGCAAAAGACTTGGCTCGCTTGGTGTTGAGTTATCTGGTGATTCTTGCGACAAATCTCTTGGGTTCACTCCTGCTTCGACTAACAAATGAGGTGACAACCAATAACCAATCAATACTGAATGGTATAGTTCAGAATAGCTCCTTGATTTCAACTTTCTTCCTGCTAGTCTTGATTGCACCGATTTGTGAAGAAATTTTGTGTCGTGGAATTATTCCAAAAAAGATCTTCCGTGGAAAAGAAAAACTTGGTTTTGTTGTTGGTGCAATCGTCTTTGCCTTGCTCCATACGCCAACCAATCTACCTTCTGTGATTATTTATGGAGGAATGTCAACGGTTTTGACTTGGACAGCCTATAAGACTGAGCGTTTGGAGATGTCCATTTTGCTTCATATGATTCTCAATGGTATTGCATTTTGTTTGTTGGCCTTATTGGTATTGATTAGCAGAAATCTAGGCCTATCATTCTAAGCCATTGACCTACTTGGAAAAGATGAATACTAGCGTGTCCATCTTTTTCTTTTTATGGTAAAATAGAGAGATAATATGGTAAAGAACCTTAAGGAAGTGACCGTTATGTCCAATAAAGTCAACCACGTAAAAACAGCCATTTGCGGCATTATCAATGTAACCCCAGATTCTTTTTCAGATGGTGGTCAATTTTTTGCTGTTGACCAGGCGCTCCAGCAAGCTCGTAAATTGATAGCTGAAGGAGCGAGCATGCTAGATATCGGTGGGGAATCGACTCGCCCGGGTAGTACCTATGTTGAGATAGAAGAGGAAATCCAGCGTGTTGTTCCAGTTATCAAAGCTATTCGCAAGGAAAGTGATGTCCTCATTTCCGTCGATACATGGAAAAGTCGGGTGGCAGAGGCTGCTTTGGCTGCTGGCGCCAATCTGGTCAATGATATCACTGGTCTCATGGGAGATGGGAAAATGGCGGATGTGGTTGCTAAGGCTGGAGCGAAAGTGGTTATCATGTTTAATCCAGTCATGGCTCGACCTCAGCATCCTAGCTCGCTCATCTTTCCTCATTTTGGTTTTGGACAAGCTTTTACAGAGGAAGAGTTAGCTGACTTTGAAAAAATACCAATCGAAGACTTGATGGAGGCTTTCTTTGAACGAGCTCTAGAGAGAGCGGAGGAAGCTGGGATTGCACAAGAAAATATTCTGCTGGATCCAGGAATTGGCTTTGGTCTGACCAAGAAAGAAAATCTACTCCTTCTACGTGATTTGGACAAGTTACACCAGCAAGGCTATCCAATCTTTCTTGGAGTTTCGCGCAAGCGGTTTGTCGTCAATATCCTGGAAGAAAATGGTTTTGAAGTCAATCCTGAGACAGAACTTGGTTTCCGCAATCGGGACACGGCCTCTGCTCATGTAACCAGTATCGCTGCTAGACAGGGTGTGGAAGTGGTGCGCGTGCATGACGTAGCCAGTCACAAGATGGCGGTTGAAATTGCCTCCGCTATTCGTTTGGCAGATGATGCAGAAAATCTAGATTTAAAACAATATAAGTAAGATGAACGAAATTCAAAACAATCAGTGGATTGCCCACTATCGGACGGACCAACCACATTTTGGTTTGGAGCGAATGGTAGAACTCCTAGCTTTACGTGGCAATCCCCATCTCAAACTCAAGGTTATCCATATCGGCGGAACAAATGGTAAAGGTTCGACCATTGCTTTTTTGAAAAAGATGCTGGAAGGGCTAAGCCTGAGAGTTGGGGTGTTCAGCTCGCCCTATCTCATTCATTATACGGATCAGATTAGCATTAATGGGGAATCCATTCCCGAGGCTAGGCTAGAAAACCTCATGGCAGACTATCAGTCTTTGCTTGAGGGGGAATCTGCTGACAATTTGCAGGGAACAACCGAGTTTGAGATTATCACAGCTCTAGCTTATGATTACTTTGCCTCAGAACAAGTAGATGTGGCTATCATGGAAGTCGGCATGGGTGGTCTTTTAGATAGTACTAATGTCTGTCAGCCAATTTTGACAGGGATTACGACCATTGGACTGGACCATGTAGCCCTACTTGGGGATACCTTGGGGGCCATAGCAGAGCAGAAGGCTGGTATTGTCAAACAAGGTATTCCCTTGGTGACAGGTCATATTGTTCCTGAAGCCTTGACTGTGATAGACCCTATTGCAGAAGCTAAAAATGCGCCTAGACTTGCCTATGGGAAAGATTACCAGGTCAGTCACCAAAAGAGTGTGGTGACAGGCGAAATCTTTGATTATACCAGTTCTGTCAGACAAGGTCGCTTTCAAACAGGTCTGCTTGGTTTGCACCAGATAGAAAATGCGGGGATGGCGCTTGCTCTCTTAGACACTTATTGTCAGGAGACTGGGCGAGAATTAGCAAGTAATGACTTGGTTGCTCAAGCTTTGAAAGAAACCAGATGGCCAGGGCGTTTGGAGGTCGTGTCTAGCGACCCCTTGATGATTTTGGATGGGGCCCACAATCCCCATGCTATCAAGGCTTTACTAGCAACCTTGCAAGAACGCTTTGCGGATTATCATAAGGAAATCCTCTTTACCTGCATCAAAACCAAGGCCTTGGATGATATGCTGGACTTGCTAGGGGAAATGCCAGATACCGAGCTTACCCTGACACATTTTGACGATAGTCGAGCGACGGATGAAAGCGTGCTGAAAGAGACAGTCAAGTCTAGAAATCTCAATTACCAAGGTTGGCAGGATTTTCTAGAGCAGAAATTGACAGATAAAAATGAAGAGAAACAAACAGTTAGGATTATCACAGGTTCCTTGTATTTCTTGAGCCAAGTGAGAGCCTATCTGATGGAGAGGAAGAACGAGAATGGATACACAAAAGATTGAAGCAGCTGTAAAAATGATTATTGAGGCTGTTGGTGAGGACGCTAACCGCGAGGGCTTGCAGGAAACACCTGCTCGTGTAGCCCGTATGTACCAAGAGATTTTTTCAGGTCTTGGCCAAACTGCTGAGGAACACCTGTCAAAATCCTTTGAGATTATTGATGACAATATGGTAGTGGAAAAGGATATTTTTTTCCATACTATGTGTGAGCACCACTTCTTGCCATTTTATGGGAGAGCGCACATTGCCTACATTCCAGATGGACGTGTAGCAGGCTTGTCCAAGCTAGCTCGTACGGTTGAAGTTTATTCTAAAAAACCACAGATTCAAGAACGGCTGAATATCGAAGTGGCCGATGCCTTGATGGACTATCTGGGGGCTAAGGGAGCCTTTGTTGTCATTGAGGCTGAGCATATGTGTATGAGCATGCGTGGTGTCAGAAAACCAGGTACTGCGACTTTGACAACAGTAGCTCGTGGTCTATTTGAAACAGATAAGGACCTCCGAGATCAGGCTTATCGTTTAATGGGACTATAAAAAGAATCCGCTTTAAGCGGATTTTTCTAGAAAGGACTAGTTATGGATCAACTGCAGATTAAAGATTTGGAAATTTTTGCCTATCATGGTCTTTTCCCTAGTGAGAAAGAATTGGGGCAGAAGTTTGTTATTTCCGCAAGATTATCCTATGATATGACCAGGGCGGCTACAGAATTGGATTTAACAGCCTCTGTCCATTACGGAGAACTGTGTCAGCAGTGGACGACTTGGTTTCAGGAAAGCACTGAGGACTTGATTGAAACGGTAGCCTACAAACTAGTTGAACGTACCTTTGAGACCTATCCTCTTGTCCAAGAGATTGAGTTGGAACTAAAAAAACCTTGGGCGCCAGTGCATTTACCGCTAGATACCTGCTCGGTGACCATTCACCGTCGTAAGCAACGGGCCTTTATCGCTCTAGGAAGCAATATGGGAGACAAGCAAGCAAACTTGGAACAAGCCATTGACAAACTTCGAGCTCGAGGTATCCATATTCTCAAAGAGTCCAGTGTCTTGATGACGGATCCTTGGGGTGGCGTGGAGCAGGATAGTTTTGCCAATCAGGTGATTGAAGTGGAAACCTGGCTACCAGTACCAGACTTGTTAGAGACCTTGTTAAGTATTGAATCAGAAATGGGACGGGTTCGAGAAGTGCATTGGGGGCCTCGTTTGATTGATTTGGACTTGCTCTTTGTGGAGGACCAGATCATTTATACAGACGAACTCATCTTGCCTCATCCTTATATAGCAGAACGCCTCTTTGTCCTTGAACCGTTAGTGGAAATAGCTCCCCATTTTATCCATCCAATCTTAAAGCAACCAATTCGATACTTGGTTGACCAGTTGGAGCAAGGAAATGCCTAAGCTTTCTGAGACCTATAGCAAGTGGAAGAGCACTGGGGAGGGACTTCTTGCTATTACTTTAGGGCTTCTCCTGATTCGCTTTGGACAGGTTATTCCGCGGATGGGGTACCAGTTGCTGATGGGCTACTTTTCCTTGTCAGCAGTTTGGCACTTGTTGACTCGCTGGTTTCAGGATAAAAATCGTCGGGAAAATATCTTTGTAACCTTGGGCAAGCTGGTGGTTGCGGCTCTGGTGTTTGACTCTATCATCTTGCAAGACCTTGCCCTCTATCTCCTGGTTTTTATCATTGCGAGCTACCAGCTGTTTACGGGCATCATTAGTCTTGTGACCTGGTCTCTCTATCGAAAAAATGCTATTCATCCTCGGTTCCATCATCTCTTCGATGCTGTATGGATGATAGGATTCGGGCTTTATAGCATCTCTCCTTTTCACGATGCAGCGAATTTTGAATTGCTCTTGCTTGGATTTTACTTGCTCATGCTAGGAGCCAGCAGTCTTCGGGACGGTTTCTTTTTTGAGAGGATAGAAAGCAATCCCAAGCTGAAACGGCGAATGCGAATGACCTTGCCAATCTTTGTGACGGCTCTGATCCCTATCAGCACCTTGCGTAAACTGAATGAGTGGTTATCAAATCATGAAATCCAAGAAGGGGAAGTTCATTCAGAAAGAAAAAACGACCAGACGGTTGATTTAGAAATTTTTGTCCATACTTCTGAAACCTCTTTTTTCCTCGCCATGGGGCATGTGGATATTTGTTATCAGGGGAGGGTTATTTCCTATGGTTCGTATGATCCCCAATCGGAGCGTTTATTCGGTATGGTTGGAGACGGTGTTTTATTTAAAGCCAATCGGGAAAAATACATCGAACTTTGTAAGAGGGAGAGTCAGAAGACCTTGTTTGCTTATGGTCTGAGTTTGACAGAACAACAGAAAGCTGCTATCCAAGCTCGTTTGGCAGAGATAGAAGACCTGTTAATTCCTTGGGAGCCAAGCTCGCAGTTGATGAAAAGAAGAGAGGGCGAGGTCAAGCATACCTACTCCTACCAACTGAAACAGGAAGCAGATGCGACCCTCTATAAATTTAGCTCATCTGAGTTTAAGACCTACTTTGTTCTCAGTACCAATTGTGTTTTGCTGGCAGACTCTATCGTAGGAAAAGCTGGGACTGATATATTGAGTCCCCAAGGTTTCATTGTGCCAGGGACCTATCAGGATTATCTTGACTTAGAATATACAAAACCAAACGGTCTAGTTGTCAGTCGCTCCATTTATTAGAAAAAGAAAGCTCTAGTTCCTCAGCAGTTTGCGCCGAGAAGCTAGAGCTTTTAAAATAGGTCATTTTCTTCTGGAAGGAGGATGGTTTCCCTGCCGTCAATGTCTAAAACAAGTACCCTAGGAGGGTAAAGCGGATCGAAAGGATGATTGAAATCAAAATCGATCCTAGTCGGAAGGTGCTGGCTAGAAAAATGGAAGGTGATGGCCCCCTTATTGTTGAGCAGTTGAAACTCAAGCTCTTCTTCTAATTCAAAGACATTTTTCAGGAAATGATCAATAATATACCATAAAGAGTCAATGACATCGTCAGGCAGGCTGGTAACGACACCAAAACTAGCGGAACGTCTCTGTGTATTTGTAAAAGCCATGTTTTCATCCCCCTTTTTTTTCCTTATCATACAGCAAAATGTCTTAAAAATCAAGAAATCGTAATTGCTTTTTCAAAATGGGAATAAACTGTGAAATTTTTTCAAAGTTTCTCCTAAAAATACTTGAAAGTGTTTACAATAAGTGATAAAATGAAGTAAGTAGATGCGTGAAAGCGAAATTTTCAATATAGAAAGGAAACGGAATGAACACAGATGATACAGTAACGATTTATGACGTTGCCCGTGAAGCAGGAGTTTCGATGGCAACAGTTAGCCGTGTCGTTAATGGCAACAAGAATGTTAAAGAGAACACTCGAAAAAAAGTCCTCGAAGTGATTGATCGCTTGGATTATCGTCCAAATGCGGTCGCTCGTGGTTTGGCTAGCAAGAAGACAACGACAGTCGGAGTTGTGATTCCTAACATTACCAATGGTTATTTCTCAACACTTGCTAAGGGGATTGACGACATTGCTGAAATGTACAAGTATAACATTGTCCTAGCAAATAGTGATGAGGATGATGAAAAGGAAGTTTCAGTGGTTAACACGCTCTTTTCAAAACAAGTCGATGGGATTATCTTTATGGGCTATCACCTGACTGAAAAGATTCGTTCAGAGTTTTCTCGCTCACGGACACCGGTTGTTCTTGCTGGTACTGTGGATGTAGAACACCAACTTCCAAGTGTGAATATCGACTACAAACAAGCAACGATTGATGCTGTGAGCTACCTTCTCAAAGAAAATGAGAAAATTGCTTTTGTGAGCGGACCACTCGTCGATGATATCAATGGCAAGGTTCGTTTGATTGGTTATAAGGAAGCCTTGAAAAAAGCTGGACATTCTTATAGCGAGGGCTTGGTCTTCGAATCAAAATATAGCTATGACGATGGCTATGCCTTGGCAGAACGCTTGATTTCATCACAAGCTACAGCCGCAGTTGTAACAGGTGATGAATTGGCAGCAGGTGTCCTAAATGGTTTGGCTGACCACGGTGTGTCTGTACCAGAAGAGTTTGAAATCATTACGACAGATGACTCTCAGATTGCACGATTCACTCGTCCAAACTTGACGACTATTGCCCAACCTCTTTATGACTTAGGTGCTATCAGCATGCGTATGTTGACTAAGATTATGCATAAGGAAGAGTTGGAAGAACGTGAAGTTCTCTTGCCTCACGGTTTGACAGAACGTCGCTCTACACGAAAACGTAAATAGAAAAAATCAGGAAATCTTCACGATTTCCTGATTTTGTGTTCTAGAGAAGAGGATTAGCCTTCCATATAGTCTTTTAAGGCTTGTCCTTTTAGTCCAGCATTAAGGGCAATTAATAATTTGAGGCGAGCTTTTTGAGCGTTGAGTTCTTTGACAAAGAGAACACCAGACTCTTGCAACTGAACCCCCCCACCTTGGTAGGCGTAAACAGGTTCAGCAATGCCATTAAAACAACGTGAGACCAAGGCAACTGGGATTCCTTTTTGGAGGAGATTTTCCAACTTTTGAGCTGTTTCTTTGGGGATATTACCTGCTCCGAAGGCCTGAATGACTAAACCATCCAGCTGTTTCAAGTCTAACATATCGATCAGCTCGTCTGTCATACCGGCATAGGCTGAGATGATGGGAACCAGACCCTGAATATGTTCGAGATCAAAACGGACACGAGGCTCAGCTGTTTTGAAGTAGAGGATTTCTTGCTTCATGATGAGGCCAAGTGGTCCATGTGTTGGGGTTTGAAAGGTGCTGACGTTGGTTGTATGAGTTTTGGTAACATACTTGGCTGCATGAATTTCATCGTTCATGACGACCAAAACGCCCTTGTCGGCTGCTTTATCATCGCTGGCAACTCGTAAAGCGCTCAGATAGTTGTATACACCGTCACTACCAAGTTCGTTGGAACTACGCATAGCTCCTGTTAGAACGATGGGCTTGTGTGGGATTTTCATGGTATCAAGGAAGTAAGCTGTTTCTTCTAAGGTATCTGTACCATGTGTGATGACAACTCCATCGTAGTTATTAGCTTCCTCTTTGATTTTATGATAGAGTGCAAGCATATGCTTGGGTTTGATATGGGGACTTGGCAGATTAAAAAAGTCTAGGGCATGAACCTCAATCCCTTCAAGCGGATTGGGAACATGGTTCATGGGATTGTCCTGACTAGTTACAACGGCACCAGTGGCGTCTGCTTGCATGGAAATGGTCCCACCTGTATGCAAAACAAGGATTTTCTTAGGCATGATTTAGTCACTCTTTCTGAAATGTGGTATAATCATTGTAACACAAAAGGGGAGAATGGGATAGGATGGAAGTCAAGGCTGTTTTTTTTGATATCGATGGAACGCTAGTCAACGATCGCAAGAGTGTTTTGAAATCCACTAAGGACGCGATTAAGATTGTTAAAGAGCAAGGGGTACTTGTTGGAGTAGCGACAGGACGAGGGCCGTTTTTTGTCAAGGAATTGATGGAAGACTTGGACCTAGACTTTGCAGTGACCTACAATGGCCAATACATTTTTAATAAAGAAAAGGTACTCTTTGCAAGTCCGATTGCTAAATCAAGCCTGCGTCAACTGATTGCTTATGCTAAAAAGGAGCGTAAAGAAATCGCTCTTGGAACCGAGCATGCCGTTGTTGGTTCGAAAATTATGTCATTTGGTCTCGGATCCTTTTCCCAACTGGTTAGTCGTTTTATCCCGACAGTGCTGACAAGAACCGTTAGCCGCTCTTTTAATCGGATGGTCAGCAAGGCAGTTCCTCAAAAAGAAGACGACCTACTTAACTTGATTAACCAACCCATTTATCAAGTTTTGATGCTGATGACGCCAGAAGAATCTGAGAAGGCAGCAGCTGATTTTCAAGACTTGAAATTGACTCGAAGCAATCCTTTTGCCGCAGATATCATTAACCAAGGAAATTCCAAACTAGAAGGCATTTGTCGGGTCGGGAAAGAATATGGCTTTGCTCTCAACCAAGTCATGGCCTTTGGTGATTCCGACAACGACCTGGAGATGTTAGCAGGTGTCGGTATGTCAGTCGCTATGGGAAATGGCAGTAGCAGTGCCAAAGAGGTTGCTAAACATATTACGGCAAGTAATCAACAAGATGGCATCCACAAGGCGCTTGAGCACTTTGGTGTTTTGGCTTCAGAAAAAGTGTTTGTCAGTCGGGACTACCACTTTAATAAAGTCAAGACCTTCCACCACATGATGGATGAACGAACTCAAGAAGAACCACAAGCATGGGATGTTGAAGGTGCAACCCACCGCGCAGACTTTAAAATTGAAGAATTAGTAGAGTTTGTTCGCGCGGCAAGTTCTTCGGAGGAAGAATTCCAAGAGTCCCTTGCAAGCATGCATGAAGCACTTGATAAGGCAGCAGAGAAAGTGGCGAAAAAGACACCTGCTAAGCAAAACTTGGTCGGTCAAGTGGATGCTTTGATCGACACACTGTATTTCACATACGGTAGTTTTGTTTTGATGGGAGTAGATCCAGAACGTATTTTTGATATTGTCCATGAAGCGAATATGGGGAAGGTCTTCCCTGATGGAAAAGCTCATTTTGACCCAGTTACACACAAGATTTTAAAACCAGATGACTGGGAAGAAAAATATGCTCCAGAACCTGCCATTAAACAGGAGCTACAACGTCAGCTTAAGGCTTATGAGCGACATAAAGAAAGAAACAGAAATAATAAGTAATAAAAAGGAGCTCTAGGCTCCTTTTCTTACTATTTACAATGTTTTTTCACTTTCTCTCACGACCAGCAAATCGACTTTTGCATGGCGGAGAATATATTCAGATGAAGAACCGACTAAGAGGCGTTCAAAGGCATTGAGACCTGTAGCACCAACTAAAATCAAGTCAACATTTTCTGCGTCCGGAATCGTCCGAGCGAGGAGAGTTTTGGGATTTCCCATTTCGATGACGATGTGGATATCCGTTAAACCAGCATCTTTTGCACGCTTTTCGTACTCTTTCATCATACTTTCAGCATCGGCTTGGAGTTCTTCGTAAACTTCAGCATCAAAGGTAGATACGCTTTGAAGAGCGCGTGTGTCAATAACATGGGCAATGGTGAGCCTGGATTCATTGCGTAGAGCAGTGTAAACACCTTTGACGAAAGCCAAGTCCGCTTCTTTAGAACCATCAATTGCGACCATAACATTTTGGTAACGTTGTGCCATAATGAAACCTCCTGAAATTTTCTTGCTTTTATTGTAACCCTTTTCACTAAAGAAGTAAAGTAAAAATCATATTTTAAACCATATTGTTGGTCATAGACTTAGTGCGTATATAGAAATAAAAGAAAAGAGAATTAGTGAGGATTCTCTTTGTCAATGTTTTTTCTTTTGTTTCCTTGTTTATGGAAGCTTGTCGCAGCGACTTTCTAGTGGTATAATGTTACTATCTCGATGAATTGAGGAAAAAAGATGAAAGAATTTAACAAGTCTAGCAAGCTAGAGCATGTTGCTTATGATATCCGTGGTCCTGTTTTGGAAGAAGCCATGCGTATGCGAGCAAACGGAGAAAAGATTTTGCGCCTGAACACAGGGAATCCAGCCGAATTTGGTTTTACAGCGCCAGATGAGGTCATTCATGACTTGATTATGAATGCGCGTGATAGTGAAGGTTACTCTGATTCTAAAGGGATTTTCTCAGCTCGTAAGGCTATCATGCAGTATTGCCAACTGAAGAAATTTCCAAATGTGGATATTGATGATATTTACCTTGGAAATGGTGTCAGTGAGTTGATTGTCATGTCCATGCAGGGGCTTTTGGACAATGGTGATGAGGTCTTGGTACCGATGCCAGACTATCCTCTCTGGACAGCAGCTGTCAGCCTAGCTGGAGGAAATGCCGTTCACTATATCTGTGATGAAGCTGCAGAATGGTACCCTGATATTGACGATATCAAGTCAAAAATCACTTCAAATACCAAGGCTATTATTCTCATCAATCCAAATAATCCGACAGGAGCTCTTTATCCCAAGGAACTCTTGTTAGAGATTATCGAGATTGCACGTCAAAACGACTTGATCATCTTTGCGGATGAAATTTACGACCGTATGGTCATGGATGGTCATGAGCATGTCTCAGTAGCTAGTCTGGCTCCAGATGTCTTCTGTGTCAGCATGAATGGTCTTTCAAAATCTCACCGTATCGCTGGTTTCCGTATAGGATGGATGGTCTTATCTGGACCTAAGACACATGTCAAGGGCTATATTGAAGGTCTCAATATGCTGTCCAACATGCGCCTTTGCTCTAACGTTTTGGCCCAGCAAGTCGTACAAACCTCGCTAGGTGGGCACCAGTCAGTGGACGAATTGCTCCTTCCTGGTGGACGGATCTACGAGCAAAGAAACTTCATTTACAATGCCATTCAAGATATTCCTGGTTTATCTGCTGTTAAACCCAAAGCCGGACTTTATATTTTCCCTAAAATTGACCGCAATATGTATCGCATCGATGATGATGAACAGTTCGTTCTTGATTTCTTGAAGCAGGAAAAGGTTCTCTTGGTTCATGGTCGCGGTTTTAACTGGCAAGAACCAGACCATTTCCGTATTGTTTACCTCCCTCGTGTAGATGAGTTAGCACAAATCCAAGAAAAGATGACTCGTTTCTTGAAACAGTATCGTAGATAGAGCTTACATGAGAAAAAGCTGGAAACATTTGCCTAGAGCTATTGACAAAAGTATCAGAATCAGATAGAATAGTAAAGTATGTTTAGTAACTGATCACTTTATAGCCGGCTAAACGAATACAAAATCTATGAGGAGGTATTCATCGTGAAACGTACTTATCAACCAAGTAAAATTCGTCGTGCGCGCAAACACGGATTCCGTAACCGTATGTCAACTAAAAACGGTCGTCGCGTATTGGCAGCTCGTCGTCGTAAAGGACGCAAAGTTTTGGCTGCATAATCCAAACAAATTTAGCAAAGAAGCCAGTAGGAACTCGAGTCTACTGGCTTTTGTTTTGCTCAACAAGTATAGATAGTGAAAGATTCATACATTTCCGTATGAGTTTTGTATCATGGAATAAGTCTCTGATCTATGAGAAAATTTGAGAAGTTCAGATAAAAAAGCTCAAAATCAAAAACAAATGATTTTGAGCTTTTGTTTATTCTTTTAAGTGATAAGAGTAGCTAGCGACAACGACGTCTTCATGCCATCTGAGAGCGTATTTTAGTTTGAGGCTCATTTGATTGTGCAGGATATTTTGCCAAGGCTTGTTTGGGATGAACTGTGGTACAAGGACAGTAACGGTATAGTTTTTTTGCTTAGCTTCTTGGGCGATTCGTTTGACATACTTAACGCTAGGGGTGATGATGTCGCGGTAGCTGGTATTGATATTCTTCAGAGTGATATTTGGGAAGTAGTCGGTAAATTCCTGAAGAATTTCTTGGTCTTTCTCTTCCGTTTCTTTAGTAGAAATGTGCATGGCCAACACTTCGTCACCGATACTTTGAGCGTAGTTAATGGCTCCCACGCTTACCCGAGTGACATTTCCTACTAGGACAAGGACAAGGTTGCCGTCATAAGTGCGTTTTTGGATTCCTTCGTAGAGTCGTAGTTGTTTTGCTACTTTTTGATAATGGCTGTGAATGGACAAAAAGAGGAAAGTTAAAACTAGGATAATTGGGAAGAATGGCCAGATATCACCTAGTCTGAAGAGGAGTAAAATGAGGACAATGGCATAACAAATGATGGCCCCAAGGATATTAGCGAAGGCAGATTTTAAGAAGTTTGCTCCTTTTTCCTTTTTCCAATGATGAATCATCCCAGTTTGAGATAGGGCAAAGGGAACGAAGACCCCGATAGTATAAAGGGGAATCAAGCGTTCAGTATTCCCATTAAAAATGAGAAGAAGGATCATAGCCCCAAAAGCCAGAGTTAAGATACCATTGGAGTAGCCAAGACGATCCCCTTTTTCCATAAAGAGATGGGGCATGTACTTGTTTTTTGCCATATTGTAGGCCAGCATAGGGAAGGCTGAAAAGCCAGTATTTGCAGCTACAGCTAGAATCAAGGCTGTCGAGAACTGGAAGAGATAGTAGCTAGCATGACCAAAGAATGAATCACCAAGAATGCCCTTGGCCATTTGCGAGAGGATGGTTTCTCCGTGTTGAGGCGTGATACCCATCCAGTAGTTTAGGAAGGTAATGCCTGCAAAAAGAAATCCTAAAATCAGCGACATGATGGTCAAAGTCTGAGCAGCATTCTTTTCTTTTGGAGTTTTGAAAAATGGGACTGCATTTGAAATAGCCTCAACCCCAGTTAGAGAGGCAGAACCGCTGGTAAAGGCTCTCAATAGGAGAATGATGGAAAGGCTCGGAACAGTTTGTCCAATGGTTGAAGTTGCCTGATAGTTTAGGGAACCTGTAAACAGTTGAAAGACCCCATAAAGCAAGAGAAAGACGGTACTGAAGATAAAGAGGTAGACGGGAATCATCAGAGAGCTGGCAGATTCTTTCAATCCTCTTAAATTCAAGAGCATGAGCAGGCAGACTAGGAAAATAGAGATATGAAGATTGTAGGGATGGAGGGCAGGTATGGCTGCTGTAATAGCATCAGCTCCAGAAGCGACGGATACGGCTACTGTCAGCATATAGTCAACAAGGAGACTGCCTCCTGCAATCAAGCCCAGTTCAGGGGAGAGGTTTTCCCGAGTGACCATATAAGCCCCTCCACCTTGAGGATAGGCATGAATGATCTGACGATAAGAAATGGTCAAACTAGCGAGCAGTAAGAGGACAAAAATACCAATAGGGAGGCTCCACCAAATAGCGAGAGGAGACAGACTGACTAATACGAGAATGACTTGTTCAGGTCCATAGGCGATGGAAGACAGGGCATCACTGGATAACATTGCAAGTGCCTGCATTTTTCCTAATAAGCCCCCTTCGCTGTCTGTGAGAGACTTGAGTGGCCGACCGATAAAGGTATATTTTAATTTTCTAAACATTTTTTTTCCTTTACTAAAAATTTCAATAAGTGTTATTATACTGCTTTGAAAAAAGGCAGTCAAGGGAGAACGATTGATATTAGAATATTTTTACAAGCCGAGGGATGCTATTTTTGGTATAATAGAGGGAAGAAAATGAGGTTAGAAGAGATGATTTTTGATACACACACACATTTGAATGTAGAGGAATTTGCAGGACGTGAGGCAGAAGAAATCTCCTTGGCTGCTGAGATGGGTGTGACACAGATGAATATTGTTGGTTTTGATAAACCGACTATTGAACGTGCCCTAGAGTTAGCAGATGAGTATGAGCAACTCTACGCAACTATTGGCTGGCATCCGACTGAAGCAGGTACATATACTGATGAGGTCGAAGCTTACTTGCTTGAAAAGCTCAAACATCCCAAGGTTGTTGCTTTGGGCGAGATTGGTCTGGACTACCATTGGATGACAGCACCTAAGGAAGTGCAGGAACAGGTTTTTCGTCGTCAGATTCAGTTATCCAAGGACTTGAATTTACCTTTTGTGGTCCATACCCGTGATGCGCTAGAAGATACTTATGAGATTGTCAAGAGCGAGAGCGTTGGTCCACGAGGTGGGATTATGCATTCATTTTCAGGCTCTTTGGAGTGGGCTGAGAAGTTTGTCGAACTTGGCATGACCATTTCTTTCTCAGGAGTGGTGACCTTTAAAAAAGCGACGGATATTCAAGAGGTTGCTAGGGAACTTCCTTTGGATAAGATTTTGGTAGAAACGGATGCACCTTACCTGGCTCCTGTTCCTAAACGTGGTCGTGAAAACAAAACAGCCTATACTCGCTATGTGGTAGATTTTATCGCGGATTTGCGTGGGATGACGACTGAGGAGTTAGCCGCAGTAACAACTGCAAATGCAGAGCGTATCTTTGGATTGGACAGCAAGTGATGAAAGAAAAAATTTCCCAAGTTATCGTGGTCGAAGGTCGCGATGATACGGTCAATCTCAAACGCTACTTTGATGTAGAGACCTACGAAACAAGAGGTTCCGCAATAAATGACCAAGATATAGAGCGCATTCGTCGTTTGCATGAACTGCATGGAGTCATTGTTTTTACAGATCCAGATTTTAATGGGGAGCGGATTCGGCGCATGATTATGACGGCCATTCCAACTGTGCAGCATGCCTTTCTCAAGCGAGATGAGGCTGTTCCCAAATCCAAGTCCAAGGGACGTTCTCTGGGAATTGAACACGCCAACTATGAAGACCTAAAAACAGCGCTGGCCCAGGTGACAGAGCAATTTGAAAACGAGAACGAGTTTGACATCAGTCGTGGTGACTTGATTCGCCTCGGTTTCTTAGCGGGAGCAGACAGTCGTAGGCGTAGAGAGTATCTAGGCGAACAGCTCCGCCTCGGCTATTCCAACGGCAAGCAACTCCTTAAGCGCTTAGAGTTGTTTGGCATTAGTCTAGCTGAAGTTGAAGATGCTATGACCAGTTATGAGGATTGAGAAACCGTCCCAAAATGTAGGCGGAATGTGTTACAATAGAAGTGAATAGATTGAGATGCTGGCTGTATGGGAACTGGTGTCCTACCTCATAAGATAGAACTTGAAATTTCTGAAGATATGTTGAAAGTCTATATAGATTTATCTACGGAAGAGGGATGAGTAGAATTCCATATCTTACTTTTAAAAAATTGAAAGGAAACAACATGGCCAATAGAAGCCACATTTACTTAAAAAACGGAGATGAAGCCCGTATTCTAACAGAGGGAATTTACATAATACCTTATTTTTGGCAATTGTTTTGGGATGAAGCAGATTTAAAAGCTCCTATTGCTCTCTGGGAAACAGCAGAAAAACTCGAAGAAGATGAAGAGGAAGCAGAAAAGTTTTACCAAGAGCAGAATGTAGATATCTTACTTTCTATTGAAAAATTCCAGCAAAATGCCCTCCAAAATCGGTCTTTTTTAGAAGAAAATGCCCCGCAAGCCTTGCAACTATATGATGCCTTTGTTCGTTATATTCTTGCAAATGTCAAAGACGGTGATGTGCTTGGATTTGATGTTTTGGATGTAGTTTTTATGAATCAAGTGTCTGTAGTTTCTGATAAACTGTTAAAAAATATCCGAGCTATTCAGGAAAATCAACCAGAAGATTTGGATTTTTCTCTAACGGATAAGAATCTAATTGGCCTTGCTATGGGTTTTCCTGATTATTATGCTTCAGAATTATTGCCAGAAGATAATATTCTAGATTCGGTTGCCTATCATGATGAGTTGAAGAAAATGGATCCCCAAGAAAATAAAAAAGCACTTGATATGACTGGAGCTGATTCAAAAGGGAACAAACATCGTGTTCTTTTTGTATTTTGGATTTTGTTGGTACTAGGAATTGTGTGGCTTCTATATATTATTTTTAGCTAATAATTAGAAAAGAGAATAAATGAGAATTGCAGATTATAGCGTGACTAAGGCAGTGCTGGAGCGTCACGGTTTTACCTTTAAAAAGTCCTTTGGGCAAAATTTCCTGACGGATACTAATATCCTTCAAAAAATCGTGGATACGGCTGAAATTGACGACCAGGTCAATGTCATTGAAATTGGACCAGGAATTGGTGCCTTAACGGAGTTCCTAGCGGAGCGTGCAGCAGAAGTCATGGCTTTTGAGATTGATCACCGTTTGGTGCCAATCCTAGCTGATACCTTGCGTGATTTTGATAATGTAACAGTGGTCAACGAGGACATTCTCAAGGTTGATTTGGCGCAACATATCCAGAATTTTAAAAATCCTGATCTGCCAATCAAGGTAGTAGCCAACTTGCCTTATTACATCACGACACCTATTCTCATGCACTTGATTGAAAGTGGCATTCCTTTTAGTGAGTTTGTGGTCATGATGCAAAAAGAAGTGGCAGATCGTATCTCCGCACAGCCAAATACTAAGGCTTACGGTAGTTTGTCGATTGCTGTCCAGTATTACATGACAGCCAAGGTTGCCTTTATCGTGCCTCGTACGGTCTTTGTACCAGCACCAAACGTGGACTCAGCTATCCTGAAAATGGTGCGCCGTCCAGAGCCAGCTGTAGCAGTGAAAGATGAACAGTTCTTCTTTAAGGTTTCTAAGGCTAGTTTCACTCATCGTCGCAAGACCTTGTGGAACAACTTAACAGGCTACTTTGGCAAGACCGAAGAAGTCAAGGATAAGCTGACCAAGGCTTTGGACCAAGCAGGCTTGTCACCAAGTGTGCGTGGGGAATCACTAGGCTTGGAAGAATTTTCTAGCCTTTCAGATGCGCTTAAAGGACAAGGATTCTAAGATGCAGGGACAAATCATTAAAGCCTTGGCAGGATTCTACTATGTGGAGAGTGAGGGTCAGGTCTATCAAACACGCGCGCGTGGGAATTTCCGTAAAAAAGGTCATACACCCTATGTTGGGGATTGGGTAGATTTTTCTGCGGAGGAAAATTCTGAAGGTTATATTCTCAAGATTCACGAACGGAAAAACAGTCTGGTCCGTCCACCTATTGTCAATATTGACCAAGCTGTGGTGATCATGTCCGTCAAGGAACCGGACTTCAACAGCAATTTGCTGGATCGTTTCTTGGTTCTTTTGGAGCACAAGGGTATCCATCCTATCGTCTATATTTCTAAAATGGACTTGCTGGAAGATAGAGGAGAACTGGATTTTTACCAGCAGACTTACGGTGCCATTGGCTATGACTTTGTGACCGGTAAGGAGGAACTCCTGCCTTTGTTGACAGGAAGAGTGACGGTCTTTATGGGGCAGACAGGTGTTGGAAAATCAACCCTTCTCAATAAAATCGCACCGGACCTCAATCTTGAAACAGGAGAAATTTCAGATAGTCTAGGTCGCGGTCGTCATACCACTCGGGCTGTTAGTTTTTACAACCTCAATGGAGGTAAAATCGCAGACACGCCAGGATTTTCATCGCTGGATTATGAAGTGTCAAGTGCTGAAGAGCTGAACCAGGCCTTTCCAGAGATTGCTAGTGTCAGTCGCGACTGTAAATTCCGTACCTGTACCCATACCCATGAGCCGTCCTGTGCCGTCAAGCCAGTTGTAGAAGAGGGCATCATTGCCAGCTTCCGTTTTAACAACTACCTACAATTCCTCAGCGAAATTGAAAATCGCAGAGAAACCTATAAAAAAGTCAGCAAAAAAATTCCAAAATAAGGAGAAACCCATGTCTCAATACAAGATTGCTCCGTCAATTCTGGCAGCAGATTATGCCAACTTTGAACGTGAAATCAAACGCCTAGAAGCAACTGGTGCAGAATATGCCCATATCGATATTATGGATGGTCACTTTGTACCTCAGATCAGCTTTGGTGCAGGTGTAGTCGAAAGTCTTCGACCTCATAGTAAGATGGTCTTTGACTGCCACTTGATGGTAGCAAATCCTGAGCACCATTTAGAAGACTTTGCGCGTGCAGGTGCAGATATTATCAGCATTCATGTCGAAGCAACGCCTCATATCCATGGTGCTCTTCAAAAGATTCGTTCGCTCGGTGTTAAACCTTCGGTGGTTATCAATCCTGGTACGCCGGTTGAAGCTGTCAAACACGTACTTCACCTAGTTGACCAAGTCTTAGTCATGACGGTTAACCCTGGCTTCGGCGGGCAAGCTTTCCTACCTGAAACCATGGATAAGATTCGCGAGTTGGTTGCCCTTCGTCAGGAAAAAGGCTTGAACTTTGAGATCGAAGTCGATGGCGGTATTGATGACCAGACCATTTCTCAGGCTAAAAAAGCTGGAGCGACCGTTTTTGTAGCAGGATCCTATGTCTTTAAGGGAGATGTCAATGAACGAGTGCAAACTCTCAGAAAACAATTGGACTAGGGTTGCCGTTTTTGCAGGCGGAGATCGCGGTCATTATCGGACAAATTTTGATTGCTTTGTCGGTGTGGATCGCGGCTCGCTCTGGGTCTTGGAAGAAGGCCTTCCTCTCAGACTAGCCGTCGGAGATTTTGATTCTGTGACTGTAGAAGAGCGTCAGTTGATTCAAAAACGTGCTCTGCGCTTTGTCCAAGCCCAGCCAGAAAAAGATGATACCGATCTGGAACTAGCTCTCTTAACCATCTTTTCGCAGAATCCCCAAGCTCAGGTCACTATTTTTGGTGCTCTTGGCGGCCGCATTGATCATATGCTGGCTAATGTTTTTCTACCTAGCAATCCTAAGTTGGCACCCTATATGCGCCAGATAGAAATTGAGGACGGGCAAAATTTGATTGCCTATTGTCCAGAAGGGACCGGTCAGCTAGAACCCCGTTCGGACTATGATTATCTAGCCTTTATGCCGGTTCGGGATAGTCAGCTGACCATTCTTGGTGCCAAGTATGAGTTGACAGAGGAGAATTTTTTCTTTAAAAAAGTTTATGCTTCTAACGAATATATAGATAGGGAAGTTTCGGTAACTTGCCCAGATGGCTATGTAGTCGTACTGCATAGCAAGGACAGGAGATAGGATGGAAAGTTTACTTGTTCTATTATTGATTGCTAACCTAGCTGGCCTCTTTCTCATTTGGCAAAGGCAGGATAAGCAGGAAAAACACCTAAGCAAGAGCTTGGAAGATCAAGCAGATCAGCTGTCTGACCAGTTGGATTATCGCTTTGAACAAGCTCGACAAGCCAGTCAGCTGGACCAAAAAGACTTGGAAGTAGCTGTCAGCGACCGTTTGCAAGAAGTGCGAATGGAGTTGCACCAAGGCCTGACGCAAGTCCGTCAAGAAATGACGGATAATCTCATCCAAACCAGAGACAAGACCGACCAACGTCTTCAAGCCTTGCAGGAATCAAATGAGCAACGCCTAGAGCAAATGCGTCAGACGGTCGAGGAAAAGTTGGAAAAGACCTTGCAGACGCGCTTGCAGGCTTCCTTCGAGACAGTTTCCAAGCAACTAGAATCTGTCAATCGTGGCCTTGGAGAAATGCAGACAGTTGCCCGTGATGTCGGTGCCCTCAATAAGGTTCTATCAGGTACTAAAACGCGAGGAATTCTGGGTGAATTGCAACTGGGCCAAATCATCGAGGACATCATGACACCTGCCCAGTACGAACGAGAATACGCAACGGTTGAAAACTCCAATGAACGAGTGGAGTACGCCATTAAGTTGCCTGGGCAAGGTGACCAGGAATATGTCTACCTGCCGATTGACTCCAAGTTTCCACTGGCAGATTATTACCGCTTGGAAGAAGCCTATGAAGCAGGTGATAAGGACGAGATTGAACGCTGTCGCAAGTCACTCTTGGCAAGCGTTAAGCGCTTTGCCAAGGATATCAAGAGCAAGTACTTGGCGCCACCTCGGACGACCAATTTTGGGGTCTTGTTTGTTCCGACAGAAGGTCTCTACTCAGAAATCGTTCGAAATCCGGCCTTCTTTGATGATTTGAGACGGGAGGAACAGATTATTGTTGCTGGTCCAAGTACCCTATCAGCCCTGCTTAACTCTCTATCAGTTGGCTTCAAAACTCTCAATATCCAAAAGAGTGCTGACCATATCAGCAAGACTCTTGCCAGCGTTAAGACCGAGTTTGGCAAGTTCGGAGGCATTCTGGTCAAGGCACAAAAACATCTCCAACATGCCTCTGGCAATATTGATGAATTATTAAACCGTCGTACTACAGCTATCGAGCGGACGCTCCGTCACATTGAGTTGTCAGAAGGTGAGCCTGCGCTTGATTTACTCCATTTCCAAGAAGATGAGGAAGAATATGAAGATTAGTCACATGAAAAAAGATGAGCTGTTTGAAGGCTTTTACCTGATCAAATCAGCTGACCTGAGACAGACAAGAGCTGGAAAAAACTACCTGGCCTTTACCTTCCAAGATGATAGTGGCGAGATTGAAGGAAAACTCTGGGATGCCCAACCTCATAACGTTGAGGCCTTTACAGCAGGTAAGGTTGTTCACATGAAAGGGCGCCGAGAAGTTTATAACAACACTCCTCAAGTCAATCAAATTAATCTCCGCCTGCCTCAGCCTGGCGAACCCAACGATCCAGCTGATTTCAAGGTCAAATCTCCAGTTGATGTCAAGGAAATCCGTGACTACATGTCGCAAATGATTTTCAAAATTGAAAATCCTGTCTGGCAGCGTATCGTTCGCAGTCTCTACACCAAGTATGATAAGGAATTCTACTCCTATCCAGCTGCTAAGACTAACCACCATGCCTTTGAAACGGGTTTGGCCTATCATACAGCAACCATGGTGCGCTTGGCAGATGCCATTAGCGACATCTATCCTCAGCTCAACAAGAGCTTGCTCTATGCCGGGATTATGTTGCATGACTTGGCCAAGGTTTTAGAACTCAGCGGTCCTGATCAGACGGAGTACACAGTGCGAGGCAATCTCATCGGTCATATAGCCCTCATCGATAGTGAAATCACCAAGACAGTTATGGAACTCGGTATCGATGATACCAGAGAAGAAGTGGTGCTACTGCGCCATGTGATTCTCAGTCATCATGGCTTGCTGGAGTATGGAAGTCCGGTCCGACCACGCATTATGGAGGCAGAGATTATTCATATGATTGATAATCTGGATGCCAGCATGATGATGATGTCAACGGCTCTAGCTTTGGTGGACAAAGGAGAGATGACCAATAAAATCTTCGCTATGGACAATCGTTCCTTCTATAAACCAGATTTAGATTAATAATTTAAGAAAAACGAGCATTTTTTACGCAATAATGTTCGTTTTTTTATGTGAATGTGGTATAATGGATAAAATATCAAAATTAAATGGAATGGTAAATAAAAATGAAATTAAGAAGAAGTGATCGGATGGTTGTCATTTCCAACTATTTGATTAATAATCCATACAAACTAACAAGTCTCAACACCTTTGCAGAAAAGTACGAATCTGCTAAATCATCGATTTCGGAGGATATCGTGATTATCAAGCGTGCCTTTGAGGAAATTGAAATCGGCCATATTCAGACTGTGACTGGAGCAGGTGGTGGCGTTATCTTTACACCATCAATTTCGAGTCATGAAGCCAAAGAAATGATCGCAGACTTGCGTGACAAACTTTCAGAAAGCGATCGTATCTTGCCAGGCGGCTATATCTACCTGTCTGATCTGCTTAGTACGCCTGCCATTTTGAAAAATATTGGTCGTATCATTGCCAAGAGCTTTATGGACCAAAAAATCGATGCGGTTATGACAGTAGCAACAAAAGGTGTGCCACTTGCAAATGCAGTTGCCAATGTCCTCAATGTTCCATTTGTCATTGTGCGCCGTGACTTGAAAATTACCGAAGGTTCAACGGTCAGCGTCAACTATGTTTCAGGTTCAAGCGGTGACCGCATAGAGAAAATGTTCCTTTCAAAACGTAGCCTCAAGGCAGGAAGCCGTGTCTTGATCGTGGATGACTTCTTGAAAGGTGGAGGAACTGTCAACGGGATGATCAGTCTCTTGCGTGAGTTTGATTCAGAATTGGCTGGTGTTGCAGTCTTTGCAGACAATGCTCAAGAAGAACGTGAAAAGCAGTTTGACTACAAATCACTCTTGAAAGTAACCAATATTGATGTCAAGAACCAATCCATCGATGTCGAGATTGGAAATATCTTTGACGAAGACAAATAAGAGATAGAACTAAAGGTTGGAACGATTGTCCCAGCCTTTCTTTGCAAATAGAATAGAAGGACGCTTATGAAAACACCATTTATCAACCGTGAAGATTTAGAAACGATTGTTGCAGAGTTCCCGACTCCTTTTCACTTATATGATGAGAAGGGAATTCGCGAAAAAGCGCGAGCAGTCAACAAAGCTTTTTCCTGGAACAAGGGATTTAAGGAATATTTTGCAGTCAAGGCCACCCCAACCCCAGCCATCTTGAAAATCCTCAAAGAGGAAGGCTGTGGTGTGGACTGTTCTAGTTATGTGGAGCTTTTGATGAGTCATAAACTGGATTTTCCCGGTTCTGAGATCATGTTCTCTTCTAACAATACCCCGGACCAAGAGTACGCCTATGCGCGTAAATTAGGTGCGACCATTAATTTGGATGCCTTTGAAGATATTGAACATCTAGAGAGAGCTGCAGGTATCCCAGAAATCATTTCTTGTCGTTACAATCCAGGTGGAGTCTTTGAATTAGGAACAGACATCATGGACAATCCTGGAGAGGCCAAGTTTGGGATGACCAAGGATCAGCTTTTTGAAGCCTTTGCGATTTTGAAGGAAAAAGGAGCCAAGACATTTGGGATTCATTCCTTCCTAGCATCCAATACCGTCACCCATCTCTACTACCCAGAGTTGGCGCGTCAGCTCTTTGAATTGGCTGTTGAAATCAAAGAAAAGTTAGGCATTTCACTAGACTTCATCAATCTTTCTGGTGGAATCGGAGTCAACTATCGTCCTGAGCAGGAGCCAAATGATATCGCCTTGATTGGTGAAGGGGTGCGTAAGGTGTATGAAGAAGTCCTTACGCCGGCAGGTCTTGGTCAGGTCAAGATTTTCACTGAATTGGGCCGTTTTATGCTGGCACCTCACGGAGTTCTTGTCACCAAAGTCACTCATAAAAAGAAAACCTACCGTACCTATCTGGGCGTGGATGCCTCAGCAGTTAACCTCATGCGCCCAGCCATGTATGGAGCCTACCACCATATCACCAATCTGACCCATCCAGATGGACCTAATGAGGTGGTAGACGTGGTCGGTTCACTCTGCGAAAACAATGATAAATTTGCCATTAATCGCGAACTACCTCATACAGAAATCGGTGATTTGCTGGTTATTCATGATACAGGTGCACATGGATTCTCCATGGGTTACCAGTACAATGCCAAGCTGCGTTCTGCAGAAATCCTCTATACCGAAGAAGGCAAAGCCCGTCAAATCCGCCGTGCAGAGCGTCCTGAGGATTATTTCGCAACCTTGTATGGTTTTGATTTTGAATCAGATCACTAAGAGGGAATGAAAATGAAAGTGAAAAACAGATTGCTTTCTAAAAAATAGACAAAAAACCTTGTTTTTCATCTCACTCGTGATATAATAAAACTATAAAACGGTTTCAAGGAAGGTGACGATATGTCTGAAGAAACAATTGACTATGGACAAGTGACAGGAATGGTGCATTCGACAGAGAGTTTTGGGGCGGTAGATGGCCCCGGGATTCGTTTCATTGTCTTTTTGCAGGGTTGTCACATGCGTTGCCAGTACTGCCATAACCCTGATACATGGGCTATGGAGACCAATAAATCACGCGAACGGACAGTAGACGATGTCTTGACAGAAGCCCTTCGCTACCGTGGTTTCTGGGGAGACAAGGGGGGAATTACTGTTAGTGGAGGAGAAGCCCTCTTACAGATTGATTTCCTAATTGCCCTCTTTACCAAGGCCAAGGAAAAAGGAATCCACTGTACCTTGGATACCTGTGCCCTTCCATTCCGTAACACACCACGTTATCTCGAAAAGTTTAATAAACTCATGGCGGTGACAGATTTGATTCTCTTGGATATCAAGGAAATCAACGATGAACAACACAGGATCGTTACCAGCCAAACTAATAAAAATATCTTGGCTTGTGCAAAATATCTATCAGATATTGGGAAGCCTGTGTGGATTCGCCATGTGCTGGTTCCAGGCTTGACAGATAGAGATGAGGACTTGATCGAACTTGGTAAATTCGTCAAAACCCTCAAAAACGTTGATAAGTTTGAAATTCTACCTTATCACACTATGGGAGAATTCAAGTGGCGTGAACTTGGAATTCCATACTCACTTGAAGGGGTAAAACCACCAACAGCAGACCGTGTCAAGAATGCCAAAAAACTCATGGATACAGAAAGCTATCAAGACTATATGAAACGTGTACATGGATAAAAAAGAAGCCTGATGGAAACATCAGGCTTTTGTGATGCAAAAAAGGCCTAGCCTTTCAGCTAAGCCGTTACTTTATTTTCTAGAATGTTGTTTACCAGCATTACGTTTTTTATGTTTCTTAGTAGTCGTAATTGCAGTTACTTGGTTAGGAGTGATATCTTTTCGCCCGCCTGTAGTTGATGCTGAACTTGCTTTTGGTGGATTTTTGGCAAATTCTTCACGTACTTTTTGACGAAGTTTTGGACGAACAACATAGTTAACGATGAACTGTTGGAGAATCATCATGAAACCACCGACAACCCAGTAAAGTGTCACACTGGCTGGTGCGAAGAGGGAGAAGACGACAATCATGAGTGGGCTCATGTAAATCATTTTCTTGAGTTGATCTCTTTGCATCTCGTCTTCTACTCCGTGAAGTGAAAGGAGTGATTGGAGATAGTAGAGGATACCAGCGAAGGCGACAAGGATCATACTTGGGGAACCGAGATTGATACCCAAGAAGGTAGAGCTAGATACTCCATCAGTATACTGGGCTGCAAAGTAGATAGCAGAGAAGAAAGGCATCTGAATGAGGATAGGGAAGCATCCTACACCACCGAACATGCTGATGCCGTTTTCTTTTTGTGCAGCAAAGAGAGCCTGTTGTGCTTCTAGTTTTTCTTCCTGAGTTGTTGCCTCTTTAAGGCGTGTTTGATGTGGTTCGAGCACATGTTTGAGAGCATTCATCTTTTCAGAGTGAAGCGTTGCCTTCCATGATTGGTAGATACCAAGTGGCAAAATAATCAAACGTACGATAATGGTTACGATAATGATAGCCACACCAAAGCCTAGACCTTTATCAGTAGCGAAGTATTTGATAGCCTCTGCCATAGGCGATCCGATAGTGTTCCAGATAAAACCAGTAGGTTGTCCTGTTGCTTTGTCTACTTGGACACAGCCTGTCAAGACGAGTAGCATAGCCACTCCCATAGCAGAGAGGGCAAAACGTTTAATAGATTTCAATGTTTTCATTCCTTCTTTAAAAATTATACCTTTCTATTCTACTGTTTTTTTGTAAAATATACAATAGTTCTAGAGACCTAATTTGCGACTTTGAAGTCTGGATAGGATGAAAAGTTGCTCATTTGTACATCTAGATAGGTAACTTTTGAAAAGGGTGTCGGACCTTTTCGGATTTCTTGTATAAATTTTGCCATGGTGGCAGAAGAGTCTGCCTGAGCGAGAATTTCCACTGTGCCATCGTCATTATTCCAGACACGACCGGTGATGCCACCAATTTCAAGCGCTAAAGTATAAACGCCCCAGCGAAAACCAACACCCTGCACCCTACCTTGGGCAATCATTCTAACCTTTTGCATACCAAACCCCTTTGATTGTGTTATAATACTTCTATGACTATTATAACCTCAAAAGCCAATTCTGTGGTAAAAAATGCCAAGAAATTGCATCAAAAAAAATATCGAAAGTCTACCTATTTGATTGAAGGCTGGCACTTGTTTGAAGAATCTGTTCAAGCAGGAGTGACGATTGAGAAGATTTTTGCCTTAGAAAGTTACCGAGATCAGCTAGCCACTTTTCCTCAAACTGTCTGGGTTTCAGAGGAGATTTTGCTGGATTTGGCAGACTCTCAAACACCACAGGGAATCGTAGCAATCGTCCAAAAAGAAGAAGTGGGTCTGCCCGATCTCCATCAGGGCAAGTTTCTATTTTTAGAAGATGTCCAAGATCCAGGTAATGTTGGCACCATGATTCGGACGGCAGATGCGGCAGGTTTTACAGGGGTTATTGTTTCAGATAAGTCAGCAGATATCTACAGTCTTAAGACCCTGCGTTCCATGCAAGGAAGTCATTTTCACTTGCCCATCTATCGTATGCCCGTTGCCGCTTTTGTAGAAGGGGCAAAGAAGAGTAACTTGCCCATTCTGGCAACGACTTTATCGAGAGATTCCAAGGATTATCGTGATCTTTCTCCCCTAGAAAACTTTGCTTTAGTTATGGGAAATGAAGGACAGGGGATTAGTTCTGTCATGGTTGAGAGTGCTGAACAGCTGGTTCATATTGGCATGAAAGGTCGAGCAGAAAGTCTCAACGTGGCAGTTGCCGCAGGTATATTGATGTTTTATTTTAGCTGATTTATAAAATCTTTGTTATAATCAAGACATATTTATAGAGAAAAGGAGAATCAGAATGAATCAAACGATTATTCAAGAACGTTCAGGTCTCAATCAATTTTACGCTAAGGTTTATGCCTTTGTGGGACTTGGGATTGGTCTATCGGCTCTCGTGTCAGCTTTGATGTTGACAGTCTTTCAGTCCCAATTGGTCTACTTTTTAATGCATGGCCGTCTCTGGCTGATGATTGCAACTTTTGCAGAACTTGCTCTGGTCTTTGTTGCAAGTAGCATGGCTGCGAAGAACAGCCCAGCAGCTCTCCCAGTATTTTTAGTTTATTCTGTTTTAAATGGATTTACGCTTAGTTTTGTCGTAGCCTTCTATACACCTGGGACCGTCTTATCAGCCTTTGTATCTAGTGCCCTTCTCTTCTTTGTCATGGCGGTAATCGGAATTTTCACCAAGAAAGATTTGAGTGGAATGGGACGAGCTTTGATGGCGGCGCTTGTTGGCCTCATCATTGCCATGATTGTGAATATTTTCTTAGCTAGTGGTTTTTTTGACTACATGATTAGTATTGCCATGATCTTGGTCTTCTCAGGTTTGATTGCTTGGGACAACCAAAAGATTCGCTATGTTTATGAGCAGTCACGAGGACAAGTAGCGACAGGTTGGGTCATCTCAATGGCACTCAGCATCTACCTAGACTTTATCAACCTCTTCCTTAGCATCTTACGAATCTTTGGTCGAAACGATTAATGAATGACAGAGTCAGTGTTCGAGAGAGCACTGACTTTTTCTTATTTACTCTTTTCTTTTCTTGGAAATAGGTGTATAATGCTTTTAACTAATTTTTGAGGAGCCGTTTATGAAGAAAAGTTTTATCCATCAGCAAGAAGAGATTTCCTTTGTCAAAAACACCTTTACCCAGTATTTGAAAGATAAGTTAGAAGTTGTTGAAGTTCAAGGTCCTATCTTGAGCAAGGTTGGTGATGGGATGCAGGACAACTTGTCCGGTGTCGAACATCCAGTATCCGTAAAGGTCTTGCAGATTCCAGATGAAACTTATGAAGTCGTTCACTCACTAGCCAAATGGAAACGCCACACCTTAGCTCGTTTTGGTTTTGGAGAAGGTGAAGGCCTATTTGTTCATATGAAGGCCCTTCGTCCAGACGAAGATTCACTTGATGCGACTCACTCAGTTTATGTGGACCAGTGGGACTGGGAAAAAGTGATTCCAAATGGTCAACGCAATATCGCTTATCTCAAAGAAACCGTCGAGAAGATTTACAAGGCTATTCGTCTGACAGAGCTAGCCGTAGAAGCACGCTACGATATTGAATCCATCTTGCCAAAACAAATCACCTTTATCCATACAGAAGAGTTGGTGGAACGTTATCCAGACCTAACACCGAAAGAGCGTGAAAATGCGATCTGTAAAGAGTTCGGGGCAGTCTTCTTGATTGGTATCGGTGGCGAGTTGCCTGACGGGAAACCTCATGACGGCCGTGCACCTGACTACGATGACTGGACAACAGAGTCTGAAAATGGCTACAAAGGGTTGAATGGCGATATTCTCGTTTGGAACGAATCTCTTGGTTGTGCCTTTGAACTTTCTTCTATGGGGATTCGGGTAGATGAAGACACCCTTCGTCGCCAAGTGGCTCTTACCGGAGACGAAGATCGTCTCGAGCTGGAATGGCATAAAGCCCTGCTTAACGGCCTTTTCCCATTGACAATCGGTGGAGGTATCGGACAGTCTCGGATGGCCATGTTCTTACTTCGTAAGAAACACATTGGAGAAGTTCAGACCAGTGTCTGGCCTCAAGAAGTCCGCGATACGTACGAAAATATTTTGTAGAGAATCGAACCGCAAGGTTCGGTTTTCTTTCTCTTTTTGCCTATAATTTGGTATAATAAACGGTATGAAAATCGTATCAGGAATCTACGGAGGGCGCCCCCTCAAGACGCTAGAAGGCAAGACGACGAGGCCGACATCAGATAAGGTGCGTGGAGCTATCTTTAACATGATAGGCCCCTATTTTGAGGGCGGTCGTGTCTTGGATCTCTATGCTGGCAGTGGTGGTCTGTCTATTGAAGCTGTGTCAAGAGGGATGTCCCATGCTGTCTTAGTGGAACGGGATAGAAGGGCACAAGCTATCGTCGCTGCAAATATCCAAATGACCAAGGAAGTTTCCAAATTTCAGCTCTTAAAGATGGAGGCTGAACGGGCCTTGGAGCAGGTGACAGGTCCCTTTGACCTGGTCTTTTTAGACCCTCCCTATGCCAAGGAACAAATCGTTGCAGATATCGAAAAAATGGCAGAAAGAAACCTATTTTCCGAAGAAATCATGGTTGTCTGCGAAACCGATAAGTCTGTAGAACTTCCAGAAGAAATCGCCTGCTTAGGCATCTGGAAGGAAAAAATATATGGGATTAGTAAGGTGACAGTCTATGTCAGATAAAATTGGATTATTTACCGGTTCATTTGATCCGATGACAAATGGACATCTGGATATCATTGAACGTGCCAGCAGACTCTTTGATAAGCTCTATGTCGGGGTGTTCTACAATCCCCACAAACAAGGTTTTTTCCCTGTTGAAAACCGCAAACGGGCAGTCAAAAAAGCTGTGGCGCATTTAGATAATGTAGAGGTCCTAGCTTCTCATGACCAGCTAGTCGTCGATGTTGCAAGAAGACTGGGTGCTAAGACCCTTGTTCGTGGCTTGCGGAATGCCACAGACTTGCAATACGAGTCTAGTTTTGATTACTACAATCATCAACTGGCTCCAGAAATCGAAACCATTTACTTATATAGTCGCCCAGAGCATCTTTATATCAGCTCTTCAGCCGTGAGAGAACTTCTGAAGTTTGGTCAGGAGATTCAGCAATATGTCCCAAACAGTGTTGTGGAGGAATTAGAACATGAAGAAAAAAACTAGATGGCCCTTATATGTCATCCTAGCACTAGTATTGACTTTTTTAGCCTTTGTAGTACCTTTACCTTACTACATAGAAGTTCCGGGTGGAGCGGAAGATATTCGTCGCGTTTTGAAAGTCAATGAAACAGAAGACACAGAAGCAGGAGCTTACCAGTTTGTAACAGTCGGTATTCGACACGCAACCCTATCGCATCTTGTCTATGCTTGGTTAACACCTTTCACAGATATAAGAAGTGCCAAGGAGACTACGGGTGGCTCTACTGATGCGGAGTTTATGCGGATCAATCAGTTCTACATGCAAACGTCCCAAAACATGGCCAAGTATCAAGGATTGAAGACGGCTGGGAAAGATATTGAACTCAAGTATCTGGGGGTTTATGTCTTGACCGTGACGGACAATTCAACTTTTAAGGGCGTTCTGAACATTGCAGATACCGTGACGGCTGTTAATGACAAAACATTTGACAGTTCAAAAGACTTGGTCGACTATGTCAATTCTCAACAATTAGGGGATACGGTCAAGGTAACCTATGAAGAAGACGGAAAAGTCAAGTCTGCAGAAGGTAAAATTATCACTCTCGAAAACGGAAAAAACGGGATTGGAATTGGTTTGATTGACCGTACAGAAGTGACCAGTGATGTTCCCATTCGCTTTTCAACAGCTGGTATCGGGGGACCAAGTGCCGGTCTTATGTTTAGTCTAGCTATTTACACCCAGATAGCAGATCCAGAACTTCGTAATGGCCGTATCGTTGCGGGAACGGGAACCATTGATCGGGACGGAAATGTTGGCGACATTGGTGGAATTGACAAAAAAGTAGTTGCAGCCTCTCGTCAGGGAGCCAACGTCTTTTTTGCCCCTGACAATCCAGTCACCGAGGAAGCAAAAAAAGCAGATCCCAATGCGAAAAGCAACTATGAAACAGCCCTAGAAGCTGCCAAAACGATCAAAACAGAGATGAAAATCGTTCCCGTTAAAACCTTGCAGGATGCGATTGATTACCTTAAAAACAACCCCTAATTCGTAGAAAAATCGAAAACTAGCGCGCAAGCGGATAAGATGGTATAATAGTCAAATGGTTCAATTATTATTCACTCTAAGTAGTCATATACTCTTTATTTATTTGAGTTTTTACCTTTTGAAAGATCTTGTGAGATGGGAAAAGGTTTTAAAAGTGACCTCTACTAACACAAAAAAAGTTCGTTTGTTGGTAGGTTTCTTTAGTATTGTAATGGGCTACATCTTGAGTTCATTCTTTATCAGTTTATACCAACTGTGGCAAGAAGCGCTTAGAGGACTATTATAAAATCAAAAGTAAAGGAAACAACTATGGAAAAAATTGTGGTTCAAGGCGGGGATAATCGTCTGGTCGGGAGTGTGACGATCGAGGGAGCAAAGAATGCAGTCTTGCCCTTGTTGGCAGCGACTATTCTAGCAAGCAAGGGTAAGACAGTCTTGCAGAACGTTCCAATCTTGTCAGATGTTTTCACCATGAATCAAGTAGTTCGTGGTCTGAATGCCAAGGTGGACTTTGATGAGGAAGCTCATGTTGTCGAGGTTGATGCGACTGGTGATATCACTGAGGAAGCTCCATACAAGTATGTCAGCAAGATGCGTGCATCCATCGTTGTCTTGGGACCAATCCTTGCTCGTGTAGGCCATGCCAAAGTTTCTATGCCAGGGGGATGTACCATCGGGAGTCGTCCAATCGACCTCCACCTCAAAGGTTTGGAAGCTATGGGGGCAAAAATCACTCAGGCAGCTGGTTACATCGAAGCCAAGGCAGACCACTTGCATGGCGCTCATATCTATATGGACTTCCCTAGTGTCGGCGCAACACAAAACCTCATGATGGCAGCAACTCTAGCTGATGGTGTGACGGTCATTGAAAATGCTGCGCGTGAGCCGGAAATTGTTGACCTCGCTATCCTTCTTAATGAAATGGGAGCCAAGGTCAAGGGAGCTGGTACAGAAACAATCACAGTGACTGGTGTTGAGGAACTCCATGGTACGACCCACAATGTGGTACAGGACCGTATCGAAGCCGGAACCTTTATGGTGGCTGCAGCTATGACTGGCGGAGATGTCCTCGTTCGTGATGCAGTCTGGGAACACAATCGCCCCTTGATCTCAAAACTACTTGAAATGGGTGTTGAAGTGACAGAGGAATCAGAAGGCATTCGTGTTCGTTCTCGACTTGAAAATCTCAAGGCTGTTCATGTAAAAACCTTACCACATCCAGGATTCCCAACAGATATGCAGGCGCAATTTACAGCTCTGATGACAGTCGCAAAAGGGGAATCCACCATGGTGGAAACGGTGTTTGAGAATCGCTTCCAACACTTAGAGGAAATGCGCCGTATGGGCTTGCATTCAGAGATTATCCGTGATACGGCTCGTATTGTAGGGGGACAGGCTTTACAAGGGGCAGAAGTTCTATCAACGGACCTTCGCGCTAGTGCTGCTTTGATTTTGACAGGTCTGGTGGCGCAGGGAGAAACAGTTGTTGGTAAGTTAGTCCACCTTGATAGAGGTTACTACCGTTTCCATGAGAAATTGGCTCAGCTAGGAGCGAAGATTCAGCGAATCGAGGCAAATGATGAAGAAGAATAAAAACTTACGTTATGTACTCCGTCGCTTACTGTTGATTTTTATTGTACTCTTGCTGGGATTCCTTGCCTTAGGAATCGGTTTGATGATTGGCTACGGGATTCTAGGAAAGGGACAGGATCCATGGGCGATTTTGTCTCCAGCAAAGTGGCAGGAATTGATTAGCAAATTTACAGGAAATTAGACTGGGAGACCAGTCTTTTTCTAAAGAAATAAGGAGAAAAATGGACAAAAAAACAAGACAAGCTCTGATAGGGTTGCTTATATTCTTACTATTGGCTGCTGGTAGCTACTACATTAAGCAGATGCAGACGGCGCAAAACGCCCCTAGAACAAAGGTTAGCCAGAAAAGACAAGCCTCAGAAGCTCCTAGTCAGGAGTTGGCAGAAAGTGTCTTAACTGAGTCAATCAAGAATCAAATCAAGGGGGGGCTGGAGTGGAATGGAGCAGGGGCCTTCATTGTCAATGGCAATAAGACCAATCTAGATGCCAAGGTTTCTAGCAAACCCTATGCGGATAATAAGACAAAGACAGTGGGAAAAGAAACAGTTCCAACTGTTGCCAATGCCATCTTATCCAAAGCGACTCGGCAGTATAAGAATCGTGAAGAAACAGGAAATGGATCCACCTCTTGGACGCCACCAGGATGGCATCAGGTTAAGAATCTAAAGGGAGCCTACACACATGCAGTTGATAGAGGACACCTGCTGGGCTATGCCTTGATAGGTGGATTGGATGGTTTTGATGCCTCTACCAGCAATCCCAAGAACATTGCAGTCCAGACAGCTTGGGCGAACCAAGCACAGGCTGAGGATTCGACAGGTCAGAACTACTATGAGAGTTTGGTCAGAAAAACCTTAGACCAAAACAAGAGGGTCCGTTATCGGGTGACGCTCCACTATGCGACAAATGAGGACTTAGTTCCATCCGCTTCACAAATCGAAGCCAAGTCTTCAGATGGCGAATTGGAATTCAATGTCCTAATCCCCAATGTTCAAAAGGGAATCCAGCTTGATTACCGAACAGGGCAAGTAACAGTGACAGATTAGAAACAATAGATACAATAAAAATAGCTCCTTTGTCTTCTAGAGACGGGGGGAGCTGTTGTTTAAATGAAAAATAATGTGAATCCTGATGGATTTTATGATATAATGGGACACAAGATACTATTTTAGGAGAAGGACTATGGAAGACCCGAGCAGTCAGAATTTGTTGCTACAGTTTGTATTATTATTTATCTTGACCTTGTTAAATGCTTTTTTCTCAGCCACTGAGATGGCAATGGTGTCACTAAACCGTTCCCGAGTAGAACAAAAGGCAGAAGAGGGAGACAAACGTTACATTCGTTTGTTAAAGGTACTTGAAAATCCTAACCACTTTTTATCAACAATTCAAGTCGGTATCACCTTGATCACGATCTTGTCAGGGGCAAAATTGGCAGATACACTTGGACAAGTAATTGCCTCTTGGATGGGGAACGGAGAAACAGCTTATGCCATTGCAAGTTTCCTCTCTTTGGCATTCTTGACCTACATCTCTATTGTTTTTGGTGAACTATATCCTAAACGGATTGCCCTCAATCTGAAAGATGCTTTGGCAATTCGAACAGCGCCAGTCATTATTGGTTTGGGAAAAATTGTCAGTCCCTTTGTCTGGCTGTTATCTGCTTCAACCAATTTGTTAAGTCGTTTAACACCAATGACCTTTGATGATGCGGATGAAAAGATGACTCGAGATGAAATAGAGTACATGCTCACCAATAGTGAAGAAACACTGGATGCAGATGAGATTGAAATGCTACAGGGAGTCTTTTCTTTAGATGAACTAATGGCTCGTGAGCTAATGGTGCCCCGAACAGATGCCTTTATGGTAGATATTCAGGATGACAGTCAAACGATTATCGAGAGTATTTTAAAGCAAAATTTCTCACGTATCCCTGTTTATGATGGGGATAAGGACAATGTGATTGGTTTGATTCACACCAAGCGCTTGTTGAATGCCGCTTTTGTGGATGGCTTTGACAATATTGTCTGGAAACGAATTCTCCAAACGCCACTGTTTGTTCCTGAGACTATCTTTGTGGACGATCTCCTTAAAGAACTTCGAAATACCCAAAATCAAATGGCCATCTTACTAGATGAATACGGTGGAATGGCTGGTTTGGTAACTCTGGAGGACCTCTTAGAAGAAATTGTTGGTGAGATTGATGATGAGACTGACAAGGCTGAAATTGAAGTCCATCAAATAGGAGAAGACACCTATATCGTTCAAGGCACCATGAATCTTAATGATTTTAATGACTACTTTGATGTAGAATTGGAAAGTGATGATGTTGATACCATCGCCGGTTATTATTTGACGGGTGTGGGAATGATTCCAACGACTGAAAAACTCAGTTATGAATTGGTCAGCCAAAACAAACAAATCATCCTAACCAATGACAAGGTGAAAAACGGACGTGTTACCAAGGTAAAAGTCCAAATCACTGAAATAGAGACTGAAGAAGAAACAGAATAAAGCAGTGACTTGAGTCACTGCTTTTTGTAAATCTATATTGTAGATACAGTTATCCCTATCTATTTGGAATAACAAAAAAGCCCGATTGTCCGGGCTTTTTATTCGGTTAATTCCTGTTAATTCAGGTACTGAAAGGCGGTAGACGGATTAAAAGCTATTGATTTATCGGGCTTTGTGGGTGTTTCGCCCCAAATCCGCCCCAAATTTAAGCAGTTAGGAATATTTCTTTTATTTGCTCAAAGTTTTTATCCGCTAGTGCTTCCATCTGGTGTGAGTAGACCTTTAAGGTTATATCTGGACTTTCGTGACCTAGTAGCTTTGATATGGTCACGATGTCAATTCCTTTGAATATCAGGTAAGAAGCGTAAGTGTGTCGCAAGCTATGATTTCTTACTGGACGGCCCACAAGCTTTTTTATCAGCTTGTTACACGCTGAGTTTGAAACTCCAAAACATACCCTATTTTTAATGTTTGCTTGCCAGTGTTGCTTTCTATAAGCTTTTAAAGTTTCAATCGTGATCTTATCAATTGGGATTTTTCTTTTTGAGCTTTCGTTTTTCAAATCTCCAAAATCTTGAGCCTTTGAATAGTCAAAGCTCTTGTTTATGTCAATGATTCCATTTTTGAAATCGATATCATCCCAGGTAAGCCCCAGAGCCTCAGAGAAGCGCATACCAGTCACTGAAAGGATGTAGAGGGTGAAATAGGACACGTAGTGTATATTCGAGCGTGTGGACGAAATTAGAGCCTTATACTCGCTTTCCTCTAAAAAGTCGTTATCCTCTGACCTGGTTTCTATTTGAGACTTAACCTTGGCATCTTCAGCAAAGTTGTAGCTGATCACTTGCTCTCTGACTGCAACTTTTAGAGCGCCTTTTATCTGATAGTGGAATTTCTCAAGTGTTTCCTGGGCATATTTCTCACCAAACTCATTGAGTCGTTTTTGGTAATACAAGGGAGTAATATCCTTTACTTTCAAATCTCCAAAATAAGTTTTGATATGCTTTAGATTTTTTGTATAAGTGTCCCAGGTCTTATCCTTGACGTGCGGTCGCTTGTATACATCTGACCATGTTTTAACAAAATCATAGAGCGTGACGTCTTTGTCTGTCAGTATATTCTCGGATAGATTATCCTCTATCTCTCTTGCTGCAGCTTGAGCTAGTTTCTTGGTCTTAAATCCGCTTTTTGATTTCTGCTTATATTTGCCGGCTGTATCTTTGTAAGATATTCGGTATTCCCAACCGTTATCCCTTTTTCTAAAGTATGCCATTGATTTTTCCCCTTTATTTTGGTAAAATGGGCATAGTAAAGAGGGCTTTTTAATGCCTCTTACTACACCAATCGCCTCACGCTCGTAGTCGCCAAACTTTGAGAGCGTGGGGCTTTTTTTATTTCTTGGACTTAAAGACACAGCCACAGTTTCGACAGTGCCAGTTGTGTTTCCCTTTTTTCCCCACAAATCCAAGTAGAACGAATGGCCAAGCGATAAGCCACCCAATACATCCTACACAACCGTTGAAACTTTTACGTTCCTGCATCATGTATTCAATTTGATCACTGCCACATTTTGGACAACGTCTTACATATTTAGCCATTATTATATATTCCTTTCTTAATTCCGCTAAATTTTTTAAACCTTATAAATATCTACGACTTCCCCGATTGTTCGGATGTCGTCGTTTTTTGACAAGTGGATTTCTTCGTATCCGCTATTTAGACTCTGCAAGTACCAGGAACCGTCATAATCTCTTTTCAGTTTCTTGACGAAATTCTTACCATTTACCTGGAAGATGCCGATTGAGTTGACATCAATTTGACTAGCTACTCTGATAAATAATAAGTCATTATCTTCTATGAGTGGCTCCATGCTATCACCTGCCACCTTAGCTATCGTGTCATATTCCTCTGGTACGTCTTCAGCTCTGAGCTTGACTTCCATGTGTAAATTATCTTCCTGAAACGTTCCATGACCTGCTGCAACCAGCCCCTCTACATAATCAGTAATGTAGTTCTCGTCATCTTGAGGCTTATTGAAAATAGAAATATTATTAGAGCTTTCTTGCTCCTCAAGTTGGTCTTTAGCATAGCTAAGGACTTTTTCTTGTCTAGGTTTCTCTAACTTATTGTAGATAGGTAAGATTTCAACCTCATTGCCGTTGAAATAATCTAAAGGTACATCGAAATAATCAGCAAGGATTTTAACAGAAGAAAGTCTTGGCTCCTCTTTGTCATTTTCCCATTTAGAAATCTTCCCTTTATTAAAGTTCATAGTATCAGGATACCTATTATTTAAATTGTTAGCTAACTCATCAAGAGTTAAGCCATGTTTCTTTCTAAGTTCTCTGATTTTGTTTCCAATCATTTTTCTACTTCCTCATTTCTTAATAATCATTATACTACAAAAGTTTCGTTTTCGCAAATATTTTTTAAAAAAATAAAAAAAGTTATTGACAACGAAACAAAGTTAGTATATACTAGAACCATAAAACAAAGTTGCGAAATCGACAACTTGGAAAGGAGAGACCTATGAGCGGTGTGATGGTGCTAGATAAGCCATATCTAAATTTAAAAAGCATTATTGTTTCAAAAGGAATGAAACAAAAAGAAATTGCTGAACAGCTGGATATGGACAAGTCAACTTTTAACATGAAAGTCAATCGTTACCGTGGACGTGATTTCACATTTTCGGAAGCTAGCAAACTTTCAAAACTACTAGACATCAAAATGGAGGATTTCTAGTATTTTTTTAGAAAAAAAGTTGCGAAAACAATAACTTGGAAAGGAGCAAACATGAAGCAATTAAAACTAAGTATTAAGCCTAAGCAAGAACCTACTGAGGGTCAATCTCTTAATTCTTCAGGATATTCAGTAAAAATCAATGACTGGGAGCTTGGTAGGAGGGTAACTGATTTTAAATTAGAAATGTCAGCAGACAAAAAACCAAAAGCCACAGTCACATTTACACCAGATATCCTTGAAGTCGACAATGTAGCAGTGGATCTTCAAATTTTAGAAGCGTTTGACCGAGCCTACTCAGACTTTATTGCCAAAACTCAAAACGAGAAAGAAAAATCTGAGCAGAGGCTGCAGGATATTGCAAAATCACTGACTATTATCGAACGCTATATTAGCTTAAGACAGTCTTTAACTCGAGAAGGATGGGAAGAGCTAAACAGCCTTTACGATTACCAACTGAACGAAAAAGAGCGTAATTTGTCAAAAGACATAACACTGGATGACAGTGAAACCAATGTCTTTCACAAACACGCTCAGATGGTTCTGGGGCTTATCGAATAATCCCCTGCATTCTATCTGCAAGTCTATTCTGCTCATTGATAGACTTAGACAGATTGCTAGCTACACGGCTATCTCTTGAAAATTCATCTAGGACTTTGGCGAGTGCTTTAGACAAATTTTCAGAGTTATCAATGCCGTACTCATCAAGAATCATCTTGATAACTAGATCATGCATAACATCACCTCCTTTCTAGCTTTATTATAGCAGAAAAGGGGGTAGCAAAAAAGCACCTGACGGCAATCAGGCGCTCAACAAAATTATTCAAGGAAATTATAACATGAATGACTTAATGAATCAACTATTAGATCAGTTTGAAGCTGGCTTGATGGATAGGACTTTAAAAGTGATGAACGTCATTACAGATGAAAAGAAACGTTATCCAATGGAACTGAATAAGTCGCAATGTTCCGAGATGCTCCTGGGAACAAAGGATACGACGACATTCGACGAGCGCTTCAATCGACACGCAGACTTTCCACGAATTGAGGGCAAGCGTGAGAAATATCCAAGGGATGCTGTTATTGAATGGTATCACGAACATTGGCAGAAAACAACTATATAAATCAAAAGGAGAAAATATGAAACTATTTACTCAAATCAAACTCAAACTTGAAGGAGTTATAAAATCGGTCAATCTCAACTGGAAAGAGGTCGCTCTGGACCTCAATCAATCACTGATTGAAACACAAGAAAAACTTCAAGAAGCGAATCAAGAAATCGCAGACTTGGAGAAAATCGTAGCAATCTATAAAGAAAAGGAAAATACAAAATGATGGAATACATTTACCTGGCAACAATCGTAGGGATTGGACTATGGTCGCTAGTAAATAAACTGGATGACCACGCTGAAATGAAACAAAAAGAGCGTCAGCAAATAGCGAGTAATGTCGCACGGATGAACCTGAGAAATTCAGACAAACAATTTACTTATGATGTAGAACCGCCTGTAGGGCTAGTTAAGGAGTAGAAACATGACTCAAGCTGAACGAATCAGGGAATATTATAGAGAGCACCCTGCTGCCTCATATGATGAAGTGGCCGAGGTTGTTGGTACAACAAATAGTAATGTGAGAGCGAACTTAGCCAAAGACATCAAGGCAGGTAGATGCGTTCGCTTGGAAGATAAGTCATACGACTACTCGCCTTACTATAACCATACACAGGCACTCACTGAGTTGGTTGATTGGAAGAATGATACTAGACGTGAGTGGGTGGATATGTTGACAAGAGCAGCAGAAAAAGAAACGGATAGCAACGTTATGCGTTTGCTAATCAAAGAAGCTAATAAATTGATGAAAGTGGTGACTAAGTAGATGGTACGAAATAAATTGACAGATTTAACCAATACTCTTTTTGCCCAACTAGAAACGTTGGACGACAGGGATCTTACAGCAGATGAATTAAAGGTAGAATTACAGCGCTCGAAACAAATGGTCGCTATCTCAGGTCAAATCCTACAAGCTGGCCAGTTGGCGTTAGATGCTGAAAAATTCAAAGACAAGGTAGGTGAAGTCAATGCCCCGATCGCTATGCTGGAAGGATGAGTACACGGAGTACATGCATGAAATATGCCCTGGTCGATTAACTCCCGAAGTAACTAGGTTACTAAATGAGAAATTTGGGACAAACTATACCAAGACTCAAATAGGCGGCGTACGCAAACGCCTTGGATTACCAGTTGGGAAAATCTATCAAGGCCGATTGCTGACGAGGGAGCAACATGATTATCTTGTGTCAATTCAAAAAAATAAGATTTCTCGTGATGTCGCAAATAAAATGAACCAAAAATTTGGCTTATCACTAACTGAGAAACAGATTAAGAGTTATCGGAGAAATAATAATCTACATAGTGGTTTGACGGGAAGATTCGAGAAAGGTCAGACTCCCCACAATAAGGGGAAGAAATACCCCAATATGCCAAAAAACAGCGGGCAGTTCAAAAAAGGTAATCGACCTCCGAATTATGTTCCTGTCGGTACTATCAACTACACAACAGATGGGTACCCAAAAGAGAAAATTGGAGAACCTAATCAATGGGTTTTGAAGCATCGCAAGGTCTGGGAGGACCATCACGGACCAATACCAAAAGGGTACTCAATCGTTTTTCTGGACGGTGATAAAACAAACTATGATATTTCTAACCTGGCATGTTTATCTAAGAACGAAATTGCTAGAATGAATCAAAATCATTTATTTACGTCCAACGCTGATTTGACTAAATCTGGTATTGGACTAACAAAACTTACAAATAAAATTAGAGAGGTAGAAAAAAATGGCTAGTTTATACGAACTAACAGGGATTTTTAAACAAATCAATGATATGGAAGGGCTGGACGAAGAAACAAAAGTTGACACTCTGGATTCGATTGATTGGACTGATCAGTTCGAGGAGAAAGTCGAAAATACGGTCAAGGTTATCAAAAATAAAGAAGCTGATAAGAAACAGCTCAAAGAAGAGATTGACCGTCTGACTGCACGATACAAGTCGATTGATAATGACATCATACGGCTTAAAACTGGCTTGCAAGGTGCTTTTGAAATCACCGGACATGACAAGGTTAAGGGGTTACTTTTTACTGTTTATCTGGCAAAAAATCAACCTTCAGTCATTGTGGATGAGGATCTGCTGCCTAAGAAATATTTTGTAATTGCAAAAAAACCTGACAAAAATGCTATCAAGGAATTGCTGAATGCAGGTAAGAAAGTCAAGGGTGCTACCTTGCAAGAAAGTAGAAGTTTGAGGATTAAGTAATGGAATTGATGAATAAAACACGAGTAACAGATTCACTAGCAGTTGTGATTGGACCGGAATCAATTGAAGTACTTGTTACTGAAGGTTTTCTATTCGATGTTGCGATTCGTTTTGTGAAAGTGGATGAAGCAAATCTTGATCAGGGAAATGAAAAGCAAGTATTCACTCCGGAATACAAGCTTGTCACAGTCGCTAAATATAAGGAAAAACCTATCTTTGAATCGGAGGAAGATATTCGAAAATTTGAGAAGCAAGCAAAAGAAGTTAAATCGCTATTTGCTTTTGCAAAAGTGAATAAACAAAATTGGTTTAACACGGCCCTTTATCCAGGAGTGCTAACAGAGAAAGTTGGTGTTTGATGAAGATTTTAGCTATTGATCCAAGTAGTAATAAAATCGAAACTAGTACAACAGGAATTGTACTCTTGGATAATGCGAAACTGGTCGATTATTGGGTAGTCCCTTATGGCGCTCAAAACTTCAAAGCCTGGTTTAAAGAGATTGGTCGCAGTCTTGAATTTGACATAGTGGTCGTTGAAAAATTTGAGGTTAGGGACAATGATTATTCCAGGGACAACTCGGTTGTAGAAACTATTGCAGCCATTGAGCTATGCTATCCGAATTTGGTTCTGCAAAGAAATGCTGGCTATCAGACAGATATACCTAACGACTTACTAAAAGCCTTAGGACTGTGGACCTTTGACAAGAGCCATCACAACGATGTGAGGGCAGCTGCAAGGCTCGGGCTCTTCTATGCCCAACGGAATGACATCGAGGAGGTGATTGTGGACATTGGCAATCGAATTACGCAAATGGCAAGCTGAAGCAGTTAAACGAAGCGACCGTAATTGCCCTGGTATTTTCCTTGAGGCATACGGTGGACGTGGTAAAACCATCTGTGCTTTTGAAATAGCAAAGCACAAAGGAGCAAAAAAGGTCCTGGTTATCAATAATCGGTTGGCCATTCTAGATGGCTGGAGTAGTACCTATCAAAATTTAGGCTATAATACTGATTTTGAATTAGAAACCATGACGGACCGCAGATTGCAGAACAGACTTGCAAGCGGTGAGTCTATTGAGTGCGATGTGTTCATTATTGACGAGTGGCAGAATATGTCTAGCGATTCCAACGTGAAGGCCTATCGCAAGGTCAAACGTGGCTATACAGTTGGACTATCTGCAACCCCGATCAGGAAGAAGGGGCAAAACTTCTATCCGCTTGAAAAAACATTTTTTGGAATGGCTGATCCTAATCAAAGGGAAAACTGGCAACTAGCTCACGGCAAGATGAAGTATTCCAAGTTCAGCTATTCTAAGCAAGAGTGGGATGACTTCCGAGATTATGAAAGCTATGTAAGTAATCTGCCCAACTTCTTCCGCTGGGAAGAAGTAGAAACTATTGAGGAAGCCGAAGAAAACAACGGATTTGAGGTTGTCTTTGAACCTATCTGGTGTCTAACAGCTAACCCGAACGAATTGGAACAATTTAGGAAATTGAATATTGTTGGAAAAGATGGTAAGTACGCCATGGCCAAACAAACATTTGGTCGAAAGACTTTTGAACGATATTTAATCCAGACAGGATTTGAGGTTGACTTTCCGAAGTTGAAGGCTGTCAATGCAGATACTCCAATGCTACTTCAATTGGATCTTCTACTAGCAAGTAGGACAGAAATGTTGATAGTTAGCAAATCAAAGCAGATTGTAGAGGTCATCAGAGAGCGGCACCCGGAAATTGGTATTTGGACTGGAGACAAGAAGGACTCTCTTGAACAGACAAATGTGGTTGCTACAAGCCAGGTTTTGGGTGTAGGAGTTGATGGCCTTCAGCATAAATTTAAAACTATTGTGGTCTTAGACCCCGTTAATCCATCTGATGGAGATTATGACGATTATCGCCAACTTTTATGGCGAGTAACAGGCAGCCGTCAACAACATGATGTGCGTGTCATTGAATTTTATTTTTAAGGAGAAACAAATGCGAATTAAAAAAATTATCAGTCAATACCGAAGAGATTTCACAGCAGAATATGAATGTGAACATTGTGGCTTCATGAAAACTAATAGCGGATATGATGACGCAAACTTTCATAATAACGTGGTCCCAAATATGGAATGCGAGAAATGTGGAAAGAAAGCAGATTCTAATTACAGACCTCTTGCTCCAAAATACCCAGAAGATTATCAAATTTAAGGAGAATCAAAATGAAACTTTCAAGTGATTATATTGTAATGCGTGACAAACAAAGCGGGCACTTTTTAAATGAACTCAAGAACAATCGTTCTTCATTAGCTACCAAGGCCAGTTTTGTAGACGATATTCGAGGTGCTCTTACAATGCCATACAATTCTTATCTCGAACAGAAAACAGCGGTAAAATCATTGGCCAAAGTACACGGATTGGAGATTATTCGGGTTAAGGCTACATTTGAACTTACTTATCCAAATGGTGGCGATGTTCAAAAAATCGAGCGTCAAAATACTAAGCCTGATTTGTTTGATCTATTGAGAAGTTTATAAAGGGGAACTGTATGGTAACAAAACAACAATCCCCAATCTTTGTCACTTTACAGAGCATCCAGCAGAGTTTAGTTGCTCCCAAAGGACAGTATAACAGTTTTGGTAAGTACAGCTATCGAAGCGCAGAGGACATCTTAGAAGCGCTGAAGCCAATACTGAAGGAACATGATGCGGTATTGGTTTTACAAGATGGAATTGTACAAATCGGTGACAGGTACTATGTTGAAGCAACTGCGACTCTTTATGCGGTTGGTGAAACTATTGGGACTACAGCCTATGCTAGAGAAGATGATAGCAAAAAAGGGATGGATGGTAGTCAAGTTACAGGTGCTGCATCCAGCTA
>NZ_LNVF01000009.1:0-79329 GCF_002093545.1 Streptococcus oralis subsp. tigurinus | reverse complement strand
AAAAAAACATCCAAGAAAACATTCTTGAATGTCTGAAAAGATTATAACTCCATTAACCTTGTCAATAGACTGGAAATAATGATATTATGGTCTCCTTATCTCAAATACTGCTGTATGAACCCACTCATTATGAATGTGTAAGTCATTTTCTATCATTCTACTAAAGGTGAAACCATTTTTTAAAAGTACTCTCTGAGAAGCCAGATTATCCCTTGCCGTTCCTGCAATGATTCTATTGAAACCATGAGCAATAAAAGCCTTGTCTAAAACAAGTCTAACCGTTTCGCTAGCATAGCCTAAATTGGTAACATTTTCCCCAATCCTATACCCAAGCTCTGCTGTTTTTCGATTACCCTCTAAGACACTTAAATTGATTCTTCCGACCATAACGCCTTGCGAATCTCTAATAAGATGCATATAGACATCACGATTCCTTTGTTCCGTTAACAATTCCCTTGTGATTTCTTTAAAACCTTCTAAATCAAAATAGTTAGCTGGTCTAGGAGGTAGATTTCGTTCAAAATACTCTCGATTTTCTTTTTCAAAAGAATAAACGTCTAGACTATTTTCTTCAGACAACAGCTCTAAACTAATCATTACAAAACTTCCCTTCTCTTCTTAGTAAAAATATTGTTAGACGGAACTAGCCCTAGCAACTCCTACTCTAATTTTTGCAACAGCTTTACAACTTGCCGATTTTCAATCCTCACATAATATACACCACTATCATTGACAAGTTTATCCTCTTTATACTTAGCAATTTTGACAGCATAAAGACCTCTTGGTAAGGGTTGGTTGGCAAAAAATTCCTTCATGAGCGCTTCAAGCTCTTTAAGATAGTCATCATACAAGAGATCTCTTTTTTCTTTTGGAACGAAATACTGAAATTCAAATGTCGGTATAAAAATCTCTTTTTGGAAAAGATATTGAGCATCCATTGGGTACATTCCTTGCAGAGCTTGGCCCTTACTTTGATTTTCCTCTAATATTTCATTATAAAGATAGATATTATCAGATTGGTTATTAAATTCAAAACCAATACCTTGATACTTCAAATCAGGCAGTTGAGGATCTTTGATTGAACTGTCCAGCGTTTTTAAGAATTCGTTGGTGCCTAGACTAACTTCAATCCCTAAATAGGCTAATTCTGGGAAAACATTATAAATTTTTTTATCATTTTTGTAATCAACCTCTGCATCTGTCTTTCTATATGTTTTATTTTCCGAAAAACGAGTATAGTATTTAAATCGAGTTTTAACCTCATAGGTTTTTCCGGCTATATTTTCACTATAGATACCATGGATTATAAATCCTCCTACACTTGTATAGTTTTTCTCGTATTTTTCTAACTCAAACTGTCCTGTAAGACCGTAATTTTGATAAGAACGATGCACAGCTTGCTCAAGCTCAGTTCGATTTGCATGGGCAAACAGCCCCCACATATCCATTAGAGCAAGAATAGGACTACTCACTGTGAAGATTACCATTGGGATCACTATGGATAAGCAACCTATTAATAGCCAATTTCTTTTCTTGGCATTTCCCTCAGATTTTTTAGCAGTTTTCTGTTTCCTTTTTAAGATTAGAATGAGCAAAACCAAGATCCCTAATACTAATAAAACCAATCTACAATCTCCTTTTATTTTGGATAGCTGTTAACAGGTAGATAGGAGACTGACAGAAATACTCGTCTCACCTGCTAACTTATCCTGAATTCCATAAACTCGTCTGAAACGAGGAGCAATCCTTGTCCCATTATACCACACGAGCGATACCGTGAAAAGATGATAGAAGCAAAAACACCCCATGGTGTGAACCATGAAGTGTTGTAAATGCTATATTGTAACAGGTTCTTAAGGTTTTGAGGCAACTGACTTTGTCAGATTGCAGCCTCATTTGTAAGCGACTAAAGTCGCAACAACTGTGTCAATTGCACCAATTTAGTATGAAAATATAAAAAAGAACACCTCGAAAGGTGCTCTCTGTAAGTATAGTAATTCTCTCGAATTAACGTTTACTAAATTGTGATGCTTTACGGACTTTCTTAAGACCTGGTTGGAAAGTGTGGGTTTCAGTTGGGTTAAAAACAGCACAATATCAAGGATTTTCAGAACGTTATCTACTTTTTAATTTCATAAAATTTGAACCAATATTTTTTAAATAGGGGAATTTCTTAACGCATAACTTTCAATCCTATCCTCTTCCTTCTTATCCTAATAAAGTTTGTAATATTGGAATAACAACGATAAATAGAACCGTACTTAAAGTCACTACATTCGTAGAGAATTCCACATCTCCTTTTCCTTGATTAGCAAGGATTGGGAGAACAGCTAGAGCTGGCGTAGCGGACTGAATCATAAAGGTCTTAAATTCTACTGTCGCCATATTTGGGGAAAAGAACTTCAATACAAGAAGCATGATTAGAGGAGCTAGGATAAAGCGTCCAACTAAAGTGACAATTGTATCTTTATCAAAAGCAATGGTATTCAAGCCTGCCTTAGCAAGAACGATACCGATATAAACAAGAGATAATGGCGTTGTTAAACTACCAATATAAGTCAAGGTACTTTCCGCAAAACTTGGGACAGGAAGACGGAGCACTAAAAATACGAGGGCTACGAGAAATCCCAACAAGGGGGCTGGAAAGAGTTTCTTCCAATTGAATTTTTGAGCTTGCTTTGAAGCCCCTTCTTTGCTACCCGAGGTCATTAGATAGACACCTAATGTCCAAGTAGATACCGTATTTGTAATATAATACACCAAGAAGTAGGGAAGGGCTTGATTTCCAAACAGAGCTATGTTTAAAGGCAAACCAATAAAAATGGTATTGGCATTAACAAAGGTATTAATCATAGTTCCTTGACGGCCTGGGCTCACTTTAAAAAGTTTCACCGCTATAAAAGCCATTAGGTAACCGAGAATGAAGGCGATAAACGTATACAATAAACCGCCAGACAAGCTAATCAATTTATCTAAAGTTAAATATTTAAGAACAGAGGTAAAAATTGCCACTGGCATGGCCAGATTCATAATGAGTTTAGATAAATCATTTCCAAAACTCTCTTGAAACCAACCACGGACTTGTAAGAAGTAACCTAGAATGATGATGACGATAATAGGTACAATGCTCTGAATTGAAGTCAAAAAGATTTCCATAGATTCCCTTTCTACATGACATAGCCTCTATTAGGAGGTGTACGAAGCATCCAATATTACTCGTACACCCCATTTCCATTTACTTATTTATAGGTCGGATACCACTTCAAATCACGAACTGCTTTGGCCATATCTGTTTCCTTAGCGCGGGCAAGACCTTGTTCTTGCGCTTTTTTAGCGACTGCTTCTGCTACTTTAACAGAAACATCTGCTACATACTTGAATGGTGGCAAGACAGGAGCTCCTGGTTGACCTGGATTGATAATACCACTCAATGAATGAGCCGCTGCTCCAATCATTTCATCTGTCAAAAGACTTGCTTCAGAAGCCAGCATACCTAGACCAAGACCTGGGTAAATCAATGCATTATTTGCTTGACCAATCACATAGTCTACACCTTTATAAGAAACCGTATCAGCAGGAATTCCTGTTGCGACAAAAGCCTTACCATCTGACCATTCAATCAAATCTTTGGCACTAGCTTCGGCTAGCTTGGTTGGATTTGATAATGGGAAAATCATTGGACGTTCAGTGTTTTCACACATAGCTTCTACAATTTCTTTAGTGAAGGTATTTGGCTGAGTTGAAGTTCCTACAAGAATGGTTGGCTTCACAGTCTTCACTACTTCAAGCAGATCAGTCAACTTGTCTGCGTTGCTAAAGTCAGCACGTTTCTTAGCAAACGGTTTTTGTTCAGGAGTTAGGTCATCCATGTCATCAAAGAGAAGACCTTGTTTATCAACCATAAAGAAACGTTTATAGGCTTCTTCTTCAGAAAGACCTTCACTCACCATTTCGCGAAGAACACGAGAGGCAATTCCTGCACCCGCAGTACCACCACCATAGCAGAGATAAACTTGATCTGTTAATTTTTCACCACTAATATCTAGTGAACCAAAGATACCACCCAAGGTAACGATTCCTGTACCTTGAATATCATCGTTAAAGGTTGGGATTTGTTTCCGATATTTTTCAAGAATATTAGCAGCATTTAAGCGACCAAAGTCTTCCCAGTGAAGGTAGAGTTTAGGAAAGAGACGTTCTGCTGTTTGAACAAATTGGTCAATGAAGTCGTAGTAACGTTCTCCGCGGACCCGTTCGTGACGATTTCCCAAGTAATTAGGATTGTTCCGAAGATCTTCACGGTTAGTCCCTGCGTCAATGACTAAAGGAAGGACCATAGAAGGATCGATTCCAGCAGCGCCAGTATAGACCATCAATTTCCCAACAGAAATATCGACACCATTTGTTCCCCAGTCACCGATTCCAAGGATTCCTTCTGCATCTGTTACAACAATGAGTCGAATCTCGCGATCGCCGGCGGCATTTTTCAAAGTGGCTTCAATATTTTCAGGATGATTAATATCAAGATATCCCGCATATTGTGGATCTACAAAGAGGTCACTATACCCCTCAATTGTATCAGCAATAGTTGGATCATAGACAATTGGATTGAATTCTTCCAAATGTTGAGCAAATAGGTAGTAAAAAAGGGTACGGTTTGTATTAAAGATTTCCATTAAGAACAAACGTTTTTCCAAATCATTGGCTTTTGTTTGCATTTGTGCATAAGTTTGCGCCGCTTGTTCTTCAATCGTTTGAACATACGGTGGCAGTAAACCAATAAGGCCTAGTTCCTTCCGCTCCTCTAATGTAAAGGCAGTACCTTTATTGAGGAAAGGATTGTTTAAAATATCATGTGCAATCATAGTGCAACCTCCTTTTTACTTCTATTATACCACTTAAAACGAATTGTTTGGTAAACTTTGTTGCTTAAAAAATACAATTGTGGATGTATATGTTATAATGAGTCTACGAGAAAATTTATAATAAGCCTTTTGATACTTAAAACACTATTATTGATGACACTTTAAGTTGTTTTATAAATTTCTAAACTCATCAAACCTTCGACAATGACTCTTTACTAAAAGTTTCGAGTATAACAAAATAATTATACAAATTGGCAATTCTAATTAAAATAAATATCCTTTAAGTTTTCTATATAATACTTTGTATTTTTTAAGGTGTTTTTTTGTCATACAAAACTTGTATTCTATTTATATGACAACCAAAAACTATTTACAACAATATATTTCCCAAAAAGTGAAATATTTTCGTACAAAAAACAAAATGAGCCAGGAAGAACTTTCTGAACAGGCAGGACTTGGTCTTAAGTATATCAATCAACTAGAAAACCAAAGTGTGAATCTGACCATTCACAGTCTAGAAAAAGTGATTGATGCCTTACAGATGACCCCAGAGGAGTTTTTCAATTTTAGTAGCCTTGAATCCACCTCTGATAAGACTGAAAATCTTTCACTAAAGAGATTGAACATGAAGATTAAACAACTTCCTGTTGAGAAACGCGAAAAGATGTTAAGCATTTTCGAAAGTATCTTAGATAACCTCTGATATCCCTGACTCACATACATTATAACTGGTAAAAAAACGTATAGTCAAACGAAGCGATACGGATAAATATTATTTATCTGGTTGTTTCCCTAGATGTTGAAAGTGAGCCTTTATGAACTTAAAAGACCTACAGTATTTTTATGATCTCTGCCAAGTCCAATCCTATACAGATGTAGCAAAACAGCACAAAGTTAGCCAACCTTCTATTTCTTATGCCATCAAGCGATTAGAGGAGGCCTTTAATTGTAAGTTGATTCACCACGATCCCTCACACCGATCCTTCAAACTGACTCATCAAGGAGAAATCCTTCTGAAACACACAGAACTGATCTTACCTGAGATCATTTCTGCTCGCAAAGAAATAAATCGTTCTTTGGTTCATTACTCTACTGTAGGATTTCCTCCTATTATCATACAGTATCTCTTTGCTTCTCTAAATGAAGAAAAAGAATTTGATTTTTTAAAAAAAGTACGCTCCATCCGCGATGGCTCCGTGGAGTTATTAAACCTTCTCCTCAAGGGAGACCTTGATGCAAGCCTACTCGGTTTGATTGAACCACTCAATCATCCTTCAATAGAGACGCATGAACTATTTCATAAAGAACTGTATGTCGTTTTATCTAAGAACCACCCTCTTGCTACCGCTTCTTCCCTCACTTTTCAAGATTTAGTGGATCAATCTTATCCTTTTAGACGAACATTTTGTTCACTTGAAAGCTTTTGAACTTCTTAATCAGAAGTATCAAAACAGGGCAGAAATATTCTTCAAGAGTGACGACATTGTCATTCTTAAAGAACTTTTAAAGAAAGGGATTGGCGTTAGTTTACTAGCTGATATCGCACTCTCTGATGAAGATGATGATTTAATAAAAATCCCTCTAATACCGGAGGACCAGATCACATTTACAGTTTATTACGCTCACCTTAAATCAGCTACACTGTCATCAGAAGTAGAGGATTTATTTAATTTTATTAAACTATACAAACCAAAAGAACTTGGCTCTTTGTCAACTGTAGTAGATTGAAGAAAAGCTAAGCTCGAGAAAGGACGAAATTCGTCCTTTCTTTTTTGATGTTTAGAGCGATAAAATCGCTTATCACTCAATTTACGGCTATCCTGTTGAATGAGCTTCCGGTAATGTTTGATGGCTTTATATTCATGAGATTTTCGCTCAAACTGATTCATGATTTGGACACGCACACGACTCATAGCACGGTTTAAGTGTTGGAGTAAAACAGTCCAGTGGACTGTTTTAGCCTGAGTTCAGAAATATAATAACGAAGGGTGAAAACGATCGAGAACGATTTTAGCACATGGAAAAAGCTGTTTAGCTAATTCATAGTAGGGACTAAACATATCCATAGTAATGATTTTCACCTGACAACGAACAGCTCGATTGTAGCGAAGAAAGTGACTTCGGATGACAGCTTGTGTTCTTCCTTCAAGAACAGTGATGATATCGAGCTTTTCAAAATCTTGCGCAATGAAACTCATCTTCATCTCCCGATTGAAACAGTCACTTCCCTAACTGTTTCAACATCCCAGGATATAATCTCAGGAAGATGCGAAAAATCATGCTTAAAGTGGAAGTCATTGAGCTTTCAAATGACAGTTGAAGTTGAAATGGCCATCTGCTGAGCAATATCGGTCATAGAAGTCTTTTCAATTAGCTTCTGAGCAATTTCTTGGTTGATCATACGAGGAATTTGATGATTTTTCTTGACGAGAGAAGTCTCAGCGACCATCGTTTTCGAACAATGATAGCACTTAAAACGACGCCTTTTAAGGAGGATTCTGGTAGGCATACCAGTCGTTTCGAGATAAGGAATTTTAGAAGGCTTTTGAAAATCATATTTCTTCATTTGACTTTCGCAATCAGGACAAGATGGGGCGTCGTAATCTAGTTTAGCGATGATTTCCTTGTGGGTATCTCTATTAACAACATCCATAATTTGGATATTAGGGTCTTTGATATCGAGTAGTTTTGAGGTAAAATGTAATGGTTCCATATGATTCTTTCTAATGATGGTTTGATCGCTTTTCATTATAGGTCATATGGGACTTTTTTTCTACAATAAAAGAGGCTCCATAATATCTATAGGAGATTTACCCACTATAAATATTATAGAGCCTAAAAAGTAAGCCATCGGCTTACTCTTAATCAAATAGTCGGTGCCTTATTTCCTCTAGAGCCATAATGATAAATGGACAGACGAGCAAATAGAGCCAATCATCAAAACCAATCGGAGCTGTATTAAAGAGAGTGTGGAAAAGAGGTACATAGGACAGGATAATAAAGAGAATGATTTCTAAGATAATCCCCAGACTAATAATCTTATTTGCAAATGGTTTGATTTTGAAAATAGATCCTCTACCTTTGCGACTATTCATAGCCATACCAATCTGCGTGAAGATGATAGCTCCCAAAGTCATGGTTGTTGCCTCTCGATAAAGAGGTCCTGAACTAGCTAGATGATTCAGATGTCCTTGATTAACCCAATAATTAAGGAAGAAGGCACCCATAGCCAAAACAGACTCAATCATACCATACCAAGCAAAGGCTTTTAATAATAATTGCCGATTTAACAAACGATCTGATAGGCGTCTTGGTGGCCTGTCCATAATGCCTTCTTCTGGTGGCTCAACCCCCAATCCCAAAGCGGGCATCATATCTGTTCCAAGGTCAATCGCTAGGATTTGCATAACGGTTAAAGGAAGAGGAATGCGCCCCAAAGAGAACAAGAAGAAGGCAGATGGTACAGCTTCCGGTGTATTGGAATTAAAAATATAGGTCAGGAATTTTTGAATATTTCGATAAACGGCACGTCCCTCTTCAACAGCATGGACAATAGAAGCAAAGTGATCATCCGTTAAAATCATATCAGCAGATTCCTTGGCGACGTCAGTTCCAGATATTCCCATAGCTACCCCGATATCAGCCTTTTTCAGAGCAGGGGCATCATTTACTCCATCACCAGTAACAGCAACAACTTCACCAAGTTCCTGAAGTGCATTGACTACACGATATTTTTGTTCAGGGGCTACACGGGCAAAAACAATCTCACCTTTAAGCGCTTCTTTAAGCTGATCGTCATCCATGTCAGCCAGTTCAAGTCCTGAAACAACACGCGCATCATCACCCTGCACAATTCCGATTTTCTTGGCAATACTAAGAGCCGTCAAGCCATAGTCACCTGTAACCATAATAATACGAATATTAGCTCGGTGACATTTTACAATAGCTTCACGTACACCCTGACGTGGGGGATCACTCATGGCAACAAGACCCAGAAAAACCATATTTTCTTCCAAAGTCTGCATATCCCACTTGTCTTCTCCAATACGATCACTTTCTAAGGGTCTATAAGCCACAGCTAAAACACGCAAGCCGTCATGAGCAAATTGATCGTTAGCAGCAAGAATAGCCTGACGTTCTGCAGCAGCCATAGATTTGATTGCCCCTTGACCATCATAATAGTCTGAGCAAAGTTCCATCACTTCTTTAGGCGCACCCTTAGTGATGGAAATATGGTGACTGCCATCCAGACTTTTTTCGAGACTATGTACCGTTGTCATTCGTTTACGATCCGAATCAAAGGGAATTTCTTTGATACGAGGAGCCCAGTTGTGGTTGTCATTTAAATCAATACCTGCTTTTTCTGCAAGAACATTAAGACAAGCTTCAGTCGGGTCTCCCAAGACCGTATAATCGGGATTGTCAGCACTTGGCGCAACCACTTGAGCATTACTAGCCAAGTGAGAAAAGCGAACCAAACGATTCAGGAGATCATTTCCCTTCAGAGAAACAGGGTCACCATCCTTCTCAATATGCCCTTCTGGTGCATAACCTAGCCCAGTCACCTCATAATTACCCGACAAGGTCCATAAATGATTAACTGTCATGGCATTTTGAGTTAGGGTCCCTGTTTTATCTGAGCAAATAACAGAGGTCGCTCCAAGAGTCTCAACCGAAGACAACTTCTTAACCAAAGCATGATCCTTAGCCATGCGCTGAACGGCCATGGCTAGAGATAGGGTAACCGTGGGAAGAAGCCCCTCAGGAATAAAGGCAACAATCATACCCAGGGCAAAGATAAAGGATTGAGACAAAGGTTGGTGAACAAATAGGGTTGCTGCAACCATAAAGAAGAGACCAATAGAGACTGCAATTACTGAAATTTGCTTGGTCAAATGATCTAATTCTTTCTGAAGAGGGCTTTTTTCCTGAGTAAGGTTTTGTGTCAAATCTGCAATTTGTCCAAACTCTGTTTCCATTCCGATAGCAGATACTATAAAACACCCAGACCCAGAAGAAACTGTAGTTCCAGCAAACACCATATTGTCATATTCTAACTCGGTTTTTTCAGGATCTAAATCCGCTTGGTCTGACTTGTAAATAGGGCTAGACTCACCAGTAAGAGCAGACTGATTAACTCGCAAATCTGTCACGGCAATCAAGCGTCCATCTGCAGAAATACGGTCTCCTTCTTCAATGAAAACCAAGTCCCCTGGCACCAAGTCCTGAGCAAGAATCTTATCTTCCTTCCCATCCCGAAGAACCCGTGTGTAAGATGGAAGAAGCTTATTAAGGGCTGCCGTAGCCTGACTTGCTCTATATTCTTGAATAAAACTAAAGAGACCATTAATAATGTTGACCAACCAGATAGCAATCCCCAACTCTAGACTATGAGAAAGCATAGCGATAAAGCCACCAACCCACAATAAGAGGGCCATGAGACTGGTAAAATGTCTGACAAAAGTCAACCAAATAGGTTCTTGTTTACTCTCCTTTAATTGGTTAGGCCCGTAAGTCGCCTGCCTTTTCTGGACTTCTTGTGAGTTTAAGCCTTGAGGACTTGTTTGCAACACCTGATAAACCTGATCAGGGGCACAGGTCCCTAATTTAGCACCTTTCTGACTAGAATTACTCATAATCCTTTCCTCGATTCTAAATCATTAAAACGATTTTATATTTTCGCCCCTATTATACTCCTTTTTCAGAAAAGGTAAAAGAAAAGGGCTCTATAATTCCTATGGTGGCTTTACCCACTACAGAAATTATAGAGCCGAGAACTTTAGCTTGTATACCCAATAGCTAAAGTTCTTTTGGTAGTGTAAAATAAGCCGTGTAAACACAAACAGGAAGAAATCCGTTATAGTAGAGTTACGAAACATTACTGGAACGAGGTTTATTCCTATGACACAGTTTACTACAAAACTACTTAACTTCTTAGCCCAAAAGCAAGATATTGATGAATTTTTTCGTTCATTCCTTGAAACAGTTATGAACGATCTGCTTCAAGCAGAGTTATCAGCCTTTTTAGGGTATGAGCCTTACGATAAAGCTAATTATTTTAAAGCCAACAGTCGTAACGGAACGTATTAACGTAAATTCAAGGTTCAAATATTTGGGGTGAACAGAAAAAGCATCCCGTATTTTTGATACGAAATGCTTTCAATAAGTGTAAATAAGTTTTAACGTTTACTAAATTGAGATGCTTTACGAGCTTTCTTAAGACCTGGTTTTTTCTACATCATGATATTTATGGTAAATTATCACTAAACTCAAGTTCTTTTGAGAGATAAATCCTCAATCCTTACATATATAACCCTTTTAAAAATCGAGAGGTTATCAAAGGGTTATCACTTTTTTAGTTTTCGGAGCTTATGTAATTAAGAAAGACGAACTACTGTATCACAAAGATGATGTACAGTTTAACAACAAATGTACAGTTTCTTCATTCCTGGACAATTTCTTTTTCTATTCTGAAGATATTATTTCTAGATATTTAAAAATAACAAAACAAATAGCAGATTATTTCTAAATATTTGAAAATAATTACTATTTATATTATACTATCTTTGAGGTAACTATTATGAACTATATTAAAAGACCACATTATTTAGACTTTTTAAGAAGACATCGTGATCGGCCAATCATCAAAGTTGTGAGTGGAGTTAGACGAGCTGGTAAATCTGTTCTCTTTCAACTCTATAAAGAGGAGTTACTAGCAACTGGAGTAGACGAGGATCAAATCATATCCATCAATTTTGAAGATCTGAGTTATTATGACCTGCGAGATTTTCAAACATTATTCGCTTATATAAAAGAAAGATTAGTTGAGGAAAAAACATACTATATCTTTTTAGATGAAATTCAACATGTTGAAAAATTTGAACTGGTAGCAGATAGTCTATTCATCTTGCCAAATGTTGACCTCTATTTGACTGGATCAAACGCCTACTTTATGAGTAGCCAATTAGCTACAAACTTGACTGGTCGGTATGTTGAGATAGAGGTTCTTCCTTTGTCATTTGAAGAATACCTATCAGGTCAATCTCTCTCAGAGAATCTGAATACAACAGAAATTTTTAACAATTATCTCTTTAGTGCTTTCCCTTACTTATTGCAAACATCATCTTACGCTGAAAAAATTGATTATCTCAGAGGAATATATAACTCAATACTGTTAAATGATATTGTCACTAGATTGGGAAATCCAAATCCTACTATTATTGAGCGCATTGTACGAACCCTTCTCAGTAGTACAGGTAGCTTAATATCAACAAATAAGATTCGCAATACCCTTGTCAGCCAAAATGTTTCAATATCCCACAATACTTTGGAAAATTATTTGACGACTTTGACAGACAGTTTACTTTTTTATTCCGTTCCACGTTTTGATGTAAAAGGCAGAGCATTATTACAACGCTTAGAAAAATATTATCCCGTTGATTTAGGTTTACGACACCTCTTATTGCCAGACCACAAAGAAGATATTGGTCATATCTTGGAAAATATTGTTTATTTGGAATTGAGACGTAGATATTCACAAGTATATGTTGGTAATTTAGATAAATATGAGGTTGATTTTGTTGTTGTAACTGATCTTGGTCACTACGCTTATTATCAGGTCAGTGAAACAACACTTGCCCCAGAAACACTAGAAAGAGAACTTAGACCACTAGAAGCCATTAAAGATCAATTCCCAAAATATCTATTAACAATGGATACAATTCAGCCAACAGCAAATTACAACGGAATTGAGAAAAAAAATATCATAGATTGGTTACTAGAAAAGTAAATAAGTATAAATCATATAGCTAACTAGATTTGCAACAGTCTGTTATCAATGATTCTCCCTAAAACCTAACAAGATATAGTGAATTTAGAACACACTATCTAATGGGATAAAGTGGAATCTATAACTTCTGGAAGAACTATTATTACTCATAATGACGAATCTCCATTGAATTTTAATAACGATTTAATAATCAAACAGACTATAAAGAGACTGAGCAATCAGGCTTTAAAATCAGAAAAACGCATAATATCAAGGTTGTTCATTCAATCCTTGATATTATGCGTTTTATTATGGAAATATTTGCTTCATTTTCTCCGCAAATAGAGTTTTTGCTATCCTATTTTCTCTATTTTTAATGACTTACTTCAACTTCATACCTCTTGGAAAAAACAACAAAAATACGAACTAGCACAGTTCGGTATCATCAGCAATCCAGAACAATTTGTCTTTACCTATATAGATACAAAGGAAAACATAAACAAACCTCTCCACTCTGATTACCTAAATAACAAAATGAAAAGCATTCGAAAACGTCACAAAGAGTTAGCACACGCTACACCTCATAAATTACGACATACAGGGGCAACGGCTGGAACATCTATTGAAGCTATTTCTGAGGCTCTAACACATAGTGAGACAGGCACAACTCAAATTTATGTCAACACTTCAAATGTCATTCCAATGGCTGTTGGAGAGATTGCTTATCGCAATCTTAAAAAGTAATGGTGTGAACCATGAAGTGTTGTAAATGCTGTATTGTAGCTGGTTCTTAACGTTTTGAGAATTGTGATGCTTTACGAGCTTTCTTAAGACCTGGTTTGGAAAGTATGAGTTTCAGTTGGACTAAAAATAGCGTAATATCAAGGTTTTTATGAACGATATTTACTGATTGATTTCATAAAATTTGAATCAATATTTCTTAAATAGGGGAATAGTTCGGTTCTGTAAGTATTAATATAATACACCTACAAAGCTTATTATATCAGATTTTCCCCAGTTTTAGAAAAATAGGTAGAGAAAAAAACAACATCTGGATTTTCCAAAAAACCTTGACAAAGTCCTCATATAACCGTTTCTGCATTTTATTATATCATTTTTGACTTAGAAAATAATATATAATAGAAGATGATTCGTCTTTTTAAACGGACTTATCAAAAACTGGAATTCTATCAATATTTTGGACACATTTTGGGAGGAAAATTTGAAGGCTAGCGCCCTTCGGTTGCTGGACCCCTTCTACGACCAATTCTCTGTACTCTACAGGGGACTGGTCATTCAATTTTTGTTGAATTCTAGTTTCATTATAAAATATGATGTAATTTTTGACAATATCTGTTATACTATCTCCAGTTATGTTTCTTCACTTATGGAGATAGAAGGTTTCAGACTTTAGGACGGAATGAAACCATTCGATACAGGCATTATCTGCTGGTGTTCCCTTACGGGACATGGAGCGGGTGATGCCTTTTTCTACACAAGCCTGATAGTAAGCTTTTGAGGTGTAAACCGATCCCTGATCACTGTGTAAGATCGCTCCTTGAGGTAATTCCAATTGATGGAGCGTGTCCAACACAAAGTCCGTATCCTGACAATCTGAGATGGTATAAGCCACAATCTCACGATTATAAAGATCCATGATGGAGGACAAGTATAGCTTACATTTACCTAAGTATAAATAAGTAATATCTGTGACAAGCTTCTCCATAGGCTTGTCTGCTTGAAAATCACGATCCAGCTTATTGTCTGTTACATGGTAAGGCTTCCCTAATTTAGGTTCCTTCTTGGGACGGGCACGGCAAAGGTAGCCCTTTTCCTTCATGATACGATAGACCTTCTTGCGATTAACGACGAGGTTATAAACTTTCTTTAGTAAGCGAGTGATGGTTCGATAGCCGTAAATAAAGTGATTTTCTATACAGAGTTGTTCGATTTTATCTGCTATTTCGCCTCTTTTCTGAGAATTCTTACACTCCTGTTTCCAGCGATAAAAGGTGGAGCGTTTGACGCCGAAACATTCTAAAATAATAGATACAGGGAACGTTTTCTTATACTCTTCTACTAGCTTGATAAGACTTACTTTGTCGATTCTCTTATCAAGCTCTGATACTTTTTTAGTAATTCTACCTGCAATCGTAACTGTTCCACTTCAGATAACTGTTTCATCCCATTACCATAAGTATATTGTTTCCCCACGGGTTGGTGGAAACGGTACAATTCATCATTCTGATACCATCGCTACCAGGTCTTGGCCTGACTAGCATTTTTGATGCTGAGGGTATCCATGATAACTTTATTTGATTTGCCTGCCTTCTTCATTTCGATACAGGCTAGCTTAGTTTCTACTGAATATGCTTTTTAACCATAACAAAACACCCCTGTTTCTAGTTTACCACAACAGGAGTGTTTTCTTGTGTCTCATTTTATGGGTGCAGTGCCGACCCTAGGGATTCTTTCGTTCTCATATATACGTCATTAGTATAGGCTAATTTGATTTAAATTGCAAGAGAAATAACATTTTACATAAAAATCGGTGGGTATTTTACAATTTTTGCATATAATAGAGCTAAAAAGCAACTGGTTTTAAGAATTCTTATCTAAAACATTCGAAAATTCCCCTTAACCGTAGCGGAAAGTTGTTTTCTTTGCCCTATTATAATATACTATTACTTACATTAGATGAAAAGGTGACTCTATGACTATAAATCAACTGCTTCAAAAGCTGGAGCCTACTAGCCCTATCCTTCAAGCTAACTTTGGAATTGAACGCGAAAGTCTTCGTGTCGATAGACAGGGAAAATTAGCACATACGCCTCACCCTTCCTGCCTAGGAGCTCGAAGTTTCCACCCTTATATTCAAACAGATTTTTGTGAGTTTCAGATGGAACTCATCACACCAGTTGCTAAATCTACCACTGAGGCTCGTCGATTTCTTGGAGCCATTACCGATGTAGCTGGACGTTCCATCAGTAAAGATGAACTTCTCTGGCCCTTGTCCATGCCTCCTCGTATCAACGCCCAAGAAATCCAAGTTGCCCAACTGGAAAATGAATTTGAACGCCATTATCGTAACTACCTAGCCGAAAAATACGGAACTAAACTACAAGCTATCTCAGGTATCCACTATAATATGGAACTAGGGAAAGATTTGGTTGAAGCCCTATTCCAAGAAAGTGACCAGATTGATATAATTGCTTTCAAAAACGCCCTCTATCTCAAGCTGGCTCAGAACTATTTGCGCTATCGTTGGGTGATTACCTATCTCTTTGGTGCTGCACCTGTTGCTGAGCAAGGCTTCTTCGACCAAGAAGTGCCAGAACTCGTGCGTTCCTTCCGAAACAGCGACCATGGTTATGTCAATAAGGAAGAAATACAAGTATCTTTTGCAAGCCTAGAAGACTATGTCTCTGCCATCGAAAACTATATCGAACAAGGTGATTTGATTGCGGAAAAGGAATTTTACTCGGCTGTTCGTTTCCGTGGACAAAAGGTTAATCGCTCCTTCCTTGACAAGGGAATCACCTACCTAGAATTCCGTAACTTCGACCTCAACCCCTTTGAGCGTATCGGTATTAGCCAAACTACCATGGATACCGTACACCTACTCCTTCTAGCCTTCCTCTGGCTGGATACCCCTGAAAATGTTGATCAGGCTCTGGCTCAAGGTCACGCGCTGAATGAAAAAATTGCCCTCTCTCATCCTTTAGAACCTCTACCTTCTGAAGCTGAAACTCAGAACATTACGACAGCTCTAGACCAACTGGTGCAACATTTTGGGCTTGGTGACTATCATCGAGGTCTGGTCAAACAAGTTAAAGATGCCTTTTCAGATTCCAGTCAGACACTAGCTGCTCAACTTCTTCCTCATATCAAAGACAAGTCCCTTTCTGACTTTGCCCTTGACAAGGCGCTTGCCTATCATGATTACGACTGGACTGCCCACTATGCCCTTAAGGGTTATGAGGAGATGGAACTTTCTACCCAGATGCTGCTCTTTGATGCCATTCAAAAAGGGCTTCATTTTGAAATCCTAGATGAGCAGGATCAATTCCTTAAACTCTGGCATAAAGATCATGTTGAGTACGTCAAAAATGGTAACATGACCTCAAAAGACAACTATGTAGTTCCTCTTGCCATGGCTAATAAAACCGTGACCAAAAAAATCCTGGCTGATGCTGGCTTCCCTGTCCCTGCCGGCGACGAATTTACCAGTCTAGAACAAGGTCTAGCCTACTATCCTCTTATCAAGGGCAAACAAATTGTGGTTAAACCAAAATCAACCAACTTCGGTCTGGGCATTTCCATTTTCCAAGAGCCTGCCAGCCTTGATAACTATAAGAAAGCTCTCGAGATTGCCTTTGCAGAAGATACAGCTGTTCTTGTTGAAGAATTTATCCCAGGAACCGAATACCGTTTCTTCATTCTGGACGGGCGTTGTGAGGCTGTCCTCCTTCGTGTCGCTGCTAATGTTGTCGGTGATGGCAAACACACCATTCGTGAATTAGTCGCTCAGAAAAATGCCAATCCATTGCGAGGCCGTGACCACCGCTCACCTCTGGAAATCATTAAGCTAGGAGACATCGAACAATTGATGTTGACTCAGCAAGGTTATGCACCTGATGATATTCTCCCAGAAGGGAAAAAGGTCAATCTCCGCCGTAACTCCAACATCTCTACGGGTGGTGACTCTATTGATGTCACTGAGACAATAGATTCCTCTTACCAAGAATTGGCAGCAGCTATGGCAACTAGCATGGGGGCCTGGGCTTGCGGGGTTGACCTCATCATTCCAGATAGAACTCAGCCTGCTAGCAAGGAAAAACCTCATTGCACTTGTATCGAGCTCAACTTCAATCCCTCTATGTATATTCACACCTACTGTGCTGAAGGTCCTGGACAAGCTATCACTCCAAAAATCCTAGACAAGCTTTTTCCAGAAGTTACCACAAGTCAAACCTAAAACCTAATTCTTAGGAACAAACAAATCACCTTTATCTCGATGATATGATACCTCTTAAGTAGACAAGGTAAATACCTAAAATCTACGGCTCTTTGTCAACTGTAGTGGGTTGAAGAAAAGCTAAGCTCGAGAAAGGACACATTTCGTCCTTTCTTTTTTGATATTCAGAGCGATGAAAATTCGCTTCTTGAAGTTTTCAAAGTTCCGAAAACCAAAGGCATTGCGCTTGATAAGTTTGATGAGATTATTGGTTGCTTCCAATTTGGCGTTGGAATAGGGTAGTTGAAGGGCGTTGACGATTTTCTCTTTGTCCTTTAGAAAGGTTTTAAAGACAGTCTGAAAAAGAGGATGAATCTGCTTTAGATTGTCCTCAATGAGTCCGAAAAATTTTTCTGGTTCCTTATTCTGAAAGTGAAAAAGTAAGAGCTGATAGAGATGATAGTGGTGTTTCAAGTCTTCTGAATAGCTCAAAAGCTTGTCTAGAATTTCTTTATTGCCTAAATTGTCAAATTAAGTTAGACTTTTCAAGTAACTCAGAAAAACTTGGTAGGGTGATTGAAATAGTTCTATATAGTAATTCATAGACTACCCTCTGTTCAACTATTCCCCATTCATCTGTAACAAAAAAATATTTCTCATGATGTCGCCAAATATGTTGTCCATAACCTTTTATTTCCTCAAACTTACTAACTTCTTCCCAGCCTAGTTTACTATATTCCATGTATGTTCTCCGATCTTTTCACTAATATCTTACATTACACCTTCAGGAATATCTCCTGTTGATCATTGTAACTATCTAGTTGACTGTTATACCAAACCCTGGAATTCTGTCAATATCTTCTTTTCCCTATTTTGATTTATTTCTCAGCTATATGGTATATTAGGATACTTTGAATTCACCTTAAACAAAAAAATGCACAAGTTAATTACAACCTGCACATCTTTTTAATTTTATATTTAAAAGAGACTATAAATCAACTTTCCGAAAAATAATGATTTTCCCGAAAGAAATAGATCAACCTAAAAAATTACTGTCTTACTTATGTAATGTTTCTTTAATATAATATAGAAATAAAAAGTATGTAAATGAAAAGATTTATCACATTACTTTTAGTGTCTCTATCTACAATTTTATTAATTGCATGTTCTAACCAATCAAGCAATTCTTTAGATGGCGAATACCGTTGAATAAACGAGAGTAGAAATGAAGTTGCCTTTACCATTTCAGGTAACAAAGGAAATAGCAACAAAGGAGAGGCCGACACCTTTACAATTGATAAAGACAGTTCAACAATCGAACTGACTGGCTCTAATATCATAAAACGAAAAGAGAATTATACCTTCAAGGATGACGTATTCACTGTAGATATTTCAGGAACAAAGCAGGAGTATTACAAAAAGGATAGTGAAGAAATACAGCGACAAGTAAAACCCTCAAACTATTTGATATTCTTTATACAATAAAAACGCTTTTGTACTGACCCCAAAAGTTAGATTTTTTCTGTCTAACTTTTTGGGGTCAGTACACACCCGCATAGCGGGTATTTTTTTGTCTCGCACCTAGCGGAGTGAGACAGGCTAATAGTCACATAATAAAAAATTTACTTAAAGTCATATTTTAAATACTGTAGAATAGTTCTTTCTAAAACTTACTCCCAAATTTTTTTGCTCGTATAATTCACCAGGGGTTTGAGGATTCCCCAAAATTCAAATCACCCAAAAAGTACATACACTGTGTGTATACAAATTTTGGGGGTGATTTTAGGAGTGTGTGTATACAGACTCTGAGCTCGCAAAGTCATATTATGATAAATCTTTCCTTCTCGATAAAATAATCAAAAAAATCACTTTAGCTGTACTTTGTGTGTACAAATATTTTAAGAAGATATATAAAAAACGCTGCAAAATTTAACAGCGTTTCCTTATTTTAAAATTCTCATATGTCTTTCTTTTTTATGGTTAGCATCATAGTATTCTAGCATCGCATAATACAAACGAGCCTTCGTCTTATCTTGTTGTTTAATTCCATGAAGAAATAATTCTGCTCGCTTTAATTTCAATATGTATTCGCATATCTGATCAAAATCCTTATCCATATTACTTTTGAAAATAAACATCTTTTTCCTCCATCACATCAACTATTTTTTGCATCAAAATAGACATATCCATTTTGTTTTCATAGCTTATTCTCCCAACTACAGTTGCAAGACGGGCTATAGAATTGATATTCTTTCCGACTTGTTCCAACTCTTCTGTTAAAGGAACTAAACCTTCAAAAGAGACTTTTTGGATGTTCAAATCTGTTCGTATTAATTTTTGTCTAGCAAACTCAGAAAAATTACGAATATTTTCCTTCCTCATACAATCATTTAATTTTTTATTTTCTTCTTCCGTCAAAAACACCTGTTTCAACACAGATTTTATTCTCATGGTCCTATCACCTCGTTTTCTTATTTAGTCGTTTTACAAGTTCTTTCACTTGTTTACTTGTCTTCTTTTCATATTCTATCATCAACTCAACACAGTAGTGAAATATCCTTACATTATCCAAATCTTCACTTTGTTCTGCTATTCTTTCTAACTGACGTAAGTTATTGATAATTCTTCTAACTTGAAATATAAAGTCATGATAAGATTCAAAATCAAATTGAAGATAAATAGGCGAACTCTTAAACAACATTTTCCTAGCATAAGAAGAAAAATTTAGATGATTTGTCATTTCAATCAAGTTATTCACTATTTCATTCTGCTCTTCAGTGATATAACATTTCTTTAGAACAGTCCTATATCTACTCATTTATCATATACTTCTTTCGGGCATTTTCATGGGCAATAGCTTTGCACTCCAGCATACGTTCCTGCTTTAAATTCTCCATAGACTTAAATAAATACGCTAAAGGAGAAGTCGCATCCTCAGGAATCCGTTCAATCATGCTAATAACTTCATCACTAGTTACATACCCACTAGCCAAATACTCGCCTATCTTCATCTTCTGAGCATGTGTTAAAGTGTAATTATTAGGATACAAAAATCTATCATTGTACTTATAAGAAATGGATTCTAACAAAGAATAATATTTGGGTGGAATATAAGTTTCAGGCTTTCTAGAACTATTATCCAGTATATTCTCAATCTCTTTCTTATTCTTACTCTTGTTCTTAATCTCTTGCGTTACATTATCATTTTCATCCGTTACTGTAACGTTACAGTCTAAAACGAGTTGTGGCTCGCCTGTAATTAGTGCTTTTTGTTTTTGTCTATGACGAGCAACACGTTCCCTAGTTTGTTTCCTAATCTTTTCTAGTCCATCTATATTCTGATGTTTCTCCCATTTTGGAATGGTAATAGCGCCATCTATGATTTCTATCATGCCAAATTCTTCAAACATACTGAGAGCTAATTTTACAGATGTAGCCTTTCGTCTAAACACTGTTGAAAGCATCTCTTCTGTATAATAAACCTTGTTCCCTAGACTTAATATGCCACTATTATTTTGCTTTCCTGCAAGCACCAGAATTTTAAACCATATTACAATAAGAGTATCTCCTTCTGGCATTGATTCTATTAGCTGAATTTTTTCATCATCAAATATATCTGTTGTTATCTTGATCCACTGAACACCATTCATACTAGTACCTATCTTTCATATTGCTTCAACCATCGTGTTACTGCTCTTTTATCGTATAAAGTCACTCCATCAATCACCATGGTTGGCATTCCTTCTTTCGTCCATTTTTGGATTGTTGTCGTAGATACATCTAACCACCTAGACAAACCTGACATACGAACCATGGGTTTATAAAGTTCTTTATCTTCAAATACTCTTACTACAGCATTTGAAATCATCTCATCATAGTGAGCACGTAATTGCTTCTCTAATTCTTTAGGAAGCTGGACAACTAAAGTAGTTTCCGACATAAATTAACACCTCATTTCTAAATTAAATAAGCTCCGAAACCATTTAATTTGTTATTCATTTTGAATTATATATCCTTTTTGAATTTTTGTCAAGCTTTTTTATTCAAAAAGAATAAAATGTGTTATAATGATAAAAAGGAGGTTCTTATGACGAATCATATTACTAAACTGATAGAAAATAGCGGAAAAAAATTGACAGAAATTAGCGAAGCTACAAATATAGCCTATCCTACACTTTCTGGATACAATCAAGGAATCCGCAAACCTAAAAAAGATAATGCTGAAAAATTGGCAAAATACTTTAATGTTTCCGTCGCTTACATTATGGGACTTGATAGCAACCCACACGCTCCATCAAATCTTAAAATTGTTACAGATAGTTTCAAAACATCTAAAATTGGTTCTGTGACACCTTTTAAAAGCGATATGGAGAAGTTAAAGAAAAGTATCGAATTTGGCGAAAGGGCATTAACACTACCACTTGATGATAGTTTTTCAGATGAATTTCGTCATATATTCTCAGAATACCTAGCTGAGAAAAATAAACGTTTTATGTCTGAGTTTATAGACTATATGAATCACCAAAATAAAGATTCTAAAGTTTGGCAGAGCTGGATTAAAACAGACGAATACGCTATCCGCCAAGAAGATAGAAAAAATAGATAGACACTCATTTCTCAACTACATAAGCTCCGAAAACTTAGATACGGAGAAAAAATGTCTATACACAAATACAAAACAAAAAAAGGAATCCTATACTATGTCAGCTTTTACATTGGCTTAGATGCTTATGGAAAGAAAAAAAGGCACTTAAAGAGAGGGTTCAAAACCAAAAAAGAGGCAAAATTGTACGAAGCTCGTTTAGAAGCTGGTGTCGTTGCCCCCACAGTAAATACCGACAAACCTAACCCCAAAGTCACTTATAAAGAACTTTATCAAGAATGGTTTAAGGCCTATGTTGGTACCGTTGAAGAAACAACTTCTTCCCAAACTAAGAATATCTATCGAATACATATTCTACCAATATTTGGCGATAAATTTATTGACCAAATCAGTCCTTTAGACTGTCAAAACTTTATTACACAAAAATCTCAGACTTTCAAAAATATCAAACAGATAAAATCCTATACCTCAAAAATTTTTGATTTTGCAATCAACATGAACTACATTGATCGAAATCCAATGAAGAATGTTATCATGCCTAAAATCAAAAAAACTAGATTAGATAATTTTTGGTCTCTGGAGGAATTACATCATTTCCTTGATATAGTGAAAGAAACTGAGCCATTTAAACATTTTGCTTTATTTAGACTGCTTGCATTTAGTGGACTACGAAAAGGGGAGTTATATGCTTTAAAATGGGCTGATATTAACTTTGACAGCAATCTATTGAACATAGATAAAAGTCTAGGAAGAATTGACGGTAAAGCGATTGAAAAGAGCACAAAGAATGAATCTTCAGTTCGTACAATCTATCTTGATGATGAGACAATCGATATTATTAAGCAATGGAGAAATTTCTATCTGAAAGAACAATCTCACTTTCCTCTTACAAAGCTGAATATTAGTAACGAATATATGTTCTCTTACATATCAAGTAATGACAAAATTGAACCTTTGCATGCTGATTACATTAATAACGTACTGAATCGAATTATTAAAAAGCATAAATTAAAACCAATTAGCCCACATGGGTTTAGACATACACATGCAACACTTATGTCTGAAATTGGAATCGATCCTTCTAATACATCAAAACGTCTCGGTCATGCAAGCAGTCAGATGACATTAGATGTCTATACTCACACCACAAAAACTGGTGAGAAAAACTCTATTGACAAATTTGCAGATTATCTCAATAAAGCAAAATAGAATTATGATTTTTAAAATTTTGAAGAGGTTATCAGAAGGTTATCACAAAGCTATTCTAGCTCAAAAATCGACAAAAAAGCACTTTGCAAAATCTTTGCAAAGTGCTTTGAAACGTTGATATAATCGTATTGATTAACGTTTTGAGAATTGTGATGCTTTACGAGCTTTCTTAAGACCTGGTTGGAAAAACTATGATTTGAATAACCTTCAGTAAATGCTTAAAATCAATGTTTTCCCACTTTTTCAGAAAACAGAATTTCATCTAATTTGAATAAATTTCAGTTGAATGGTGTGAATTTTACCCTAAAAATACACGAATTGAGCTAGATTTTACCAAAAAGTTCACACCATATAAAATTTATATATAACTAAACTGTAATAGAGAAAAGAGAGTCACCGCTCTCTTTCTTTTTATCTATTATATTTTCGTTTTCCTACCAAAGCTAGCAGTCCAACACTTGCTCCAAGCAATGCGAGGAGATTCGATTCTTTTGTTCCTGTATTTGGAAGTTGTTTTTTAGATTCTGCTTTTGCATTTGTAGCTTGTGCAGGCGCTTGATATGTTTTATCGTCTTTAGTTCCTACCGTTACTTTCTCTGCTTTGTAATCCACAACATTCCCTTTAGCATCCACAACTGGTACTGGTTTATAACCCGCTTTTTCAAGCTCTTTACGTTTAGCATCTGCAAGAGCTACCAAGCGTTTTGTTTCTGCTTCTTCATATTTGGCTTTGGCAGTTTCATAAGCGAACTTCGCTTGATCTGCTGCAAGGCTCTTAACTTCGTAGTCTACTTTGGCTTTATTTTGTGCCTTATAAACTTCTTTAAGCTCTACTTCAGCCTTTTCAAGTTCTGCTTTCGCTTCTACCAAGCGAGCTTTCGCACCTTTAAGGTCTGCAAGCTCTTTTTCTGCTTGTTTAACAGTATCTTGAGCGTCTTTGAGAGCTTTCTTAGCAGTAGATACCGCTTGGGCTTTGTTTGAAGCGATTGCTTCAAGATTTGCCATCTTAGTTTCTTCTGCTTTAAGAGCGTCTTGTGCAGTTTTAAGAACTTGTTCAGCGTCTTTCAATTTTGCTTGCGCATTTGTAAGAGTTTCCTCTTTTGTAGCTTTTGAAGCAGTCAAGTTGTTGACAAGGGCATTTGCGTTGGCAAGTGTAACCACCGCTTGATCATGACGAGCTTTCGCTTCGTCAAAAGCCTTTTGTGCATTTGCAAGTGGGTTTTCCCCATTGTTCAAAGCAGACAAGTTAGCTTGTGCGTTTGTAAGAGCAGTTTGGGCATCTGATACCACTTTGCTTGTTGCTTCAAGTTGAGCTTGAGCGTCTTTGCGAGCAGTCATAGCATCAGCTAGAGTTTGACGAGCTTTGGCAAGTTCTTGCTCTTTGTTCGTGTTGCTAAGTGGGTTCACAATAGGAGTTTTATCCCATTTTGAGCCGTCTACGTTAGTGGTACGGATACTTGTGAGGAAGTGAGTTGTGTAAAACTCGTCCGTTTTACTTTGTGCTACGCCACCAAAGTAAACTGTTTCATTTGCGTAATCGAATTGGAGGATACCCTGAGTGTGGAGATAGTCGTTCTTGTGAGAAACAAGTTCAATGAGGTCATCGTACAATTTCTCTTTCATTTCTCCAATAGTTTTACGGAATACACCATCTTCATCATCAAAGTCGTGGTAAACATAAGTTGTAACTGCATTCTCATAAGGTTGCAAACCTTTTTCAGCGTTCTCTTGGTTTTCTTCTTCTGTGTAGGTGCTATTCAAACCGTACTCTTTAGCAACCTTGTAAACACCTTTAGCGTAGTGACCTGCGCCACCTTTAGCACGATATTCATCTTTCATCGCTTTAGAGAAGTTCGCTTTTACATACTCTTTAGCGATTTTGTTGGCAAATTCAAGGCTTGATTTTGAAAGAACAACGTCTGGAAGTCCAAGTTGGTGGCGCATTTGGTTGATGAGGTCAGCTACGAAGTAGTTAAGTTCATCTGTGACTTCTTTTGGAAGATTGTTGATGTCATAGCGAGTTTCGTCTGCTTGGTCTTTGGCGGATGGTGTGTACTTGTTGAGGGTGCGGTTTTGGAGTTGAGAGTCTACGATTTTGTTGTAGAGTTCCAATGTCTTAGCACTTTGCTCTTCGGATGTGAGAGTAGTTCCATTGCGCAACTCTTCAGTATAAGCCATATTCTCTTTCACAGCCTTGATAAAGTCTGGGGCAAGAGTAATAGTTGCTTTAGTATCCTTTTGAAGTTCATTGAGAGTGGATACCGCTTGGTTGTAATCAGCAGTTGCTTTATCTGCATTTGTTTTTGCAGTTTCTTTTTCTTGAGATTTGCTTTCAAGGTTTGCTTGAGCAGTTTTAACCGCTTGCTCTGCTTGTTTTACTTGTGTAGCATGGTCTTGGTTTTGTGCTTTAGCTTCATCCAGAACCTTTTGGGCATCTGCTTGAGCTTGTTTGCTCTCGCTCTCTTCCTTGATTGCTTTATCTTGCGCTTCTTTAGCTTCTGCAAGACCTTCACCTTTCAAAGCATCCTCAGCGTTTTTAACTTCAGCTTTAGCATCCGCTACACCAGTTTCAGCTTGAGTCACTTCTGCTTGTTTTGTACCAACAGTTTTGCCTTGAATAGCGACATTTCGGTCTGCATCGTCTTTTTCAGTTTGCGCAGTTGATACCGCTTGTTCTTTAGTAGGAACACTTGCTTTTGCAGTTTCCACTTTCTTCTCTGCACCTTGAACAACTTCTGGAGTTGCTTTGTCCGCAACCTTTTGAGCATCTGCTTGTGCTTGTTTCAAGTCAGCGACTTTCTTTTCTGCCTTATCAGACTTTTCATTCGCTTGATCCAAGACTTCTTTTGCCTTGTCAGATGCTTCTTGGGTTTGTTTAGCAGTAGCACCAAGTTCAGCAACGTCTTCCTTAGTAGGAGTTTTCACTTCTACTTTCTTAGGCGCTTCTTTCTCTACCAAAGCGGGTTCGTTTTTAGCAGTTGTAGGGATGTGTGTTTCAGTCGTATCTGCATGAGCCGTTCCGACTGTGCCGACAAGACCAGTGGCTGCGATGGCTGAAATAACTGCACCTGTATACAATTTTTTAGTAGTACTATGACTATTTTCCATAGTTTTTGACATCTATAAACTCCTTTGTACAATGCCCTATGCATTTTATTAAATTATAGTACTATTTTACCATACTTTTTTGTTTTTTGGATAGTTCATTATACTTATTTTTAGAGAAAACAGATAGTAAAATGGTAGATAACATGGAATACAATAAATTACAAAAGCATATCGCATTTCGCATACGTGAGTGCAGAAAAGCACAGGGATTAAGTCAAGAAAAATTATCTGAAATCGCTGGGCTAGGTGTCAAAGCGATTCAAAATATAGAAAACATGAAGTATGATTTTAAGATAAAAACTCTTGAATCCGTAATCAAAGCCCTAAATCTAACGGTCGAGGAGTTCTTCAACCTACCATCATTTGAATCAGATCGAGAAGATTCTCCAGAAATACTTTTTGAAAACTTAACAAAATTACCCAAAGATAAGCAAGGAAAAATTATATCTTCATTTAATGAGATTGTAAAGAATATCAAATAAACCCAGCCAAAATAAATTTTGGTTGGGTTTTATTTTACAGTCTTGCTTATTTTAATAAATTTCTCTTTTTTAGTTACTCACTAATAGCTACTTGAATTAATGGAAAAAGTTCAATTTGAGTCTGAACTAGCTAAATAGTATTTTTTTGATTTATACTTATCTAATTGTTTTTCACTACGATTCTTTTGAGAAGTATCAAGTTTGATACTGCCACTTTTTCTATTGAAAACATAACTACCTCCTGTTTCAACAATAGTTTCATAAGAAAGATATGATTCAAGTACACCCTCAATCTCTTTTTGTCTTTTTTCATTCATTTTCATTAAAGATTGTTTATTTACCTCTTCCTTAAATAGCTCTATAAAAGCTTCCGCATTTATTTGTAACTCCTCAATATTTAAATAATTTGAGTTGACATGACCTTTGGCTTTATGTACTTCATCAATTAAATCTGAAAAATTTGTGATAACTTTTGAATTATCTTTAAAAAGTCGTTCAAGTGTGTTTAATACTGTATCAAATAAACCTAATTTATCTAGTGACAGAGTAATTTTTCTAACATCGTCTTCCTTGTTCTCAAAGAATTTTTTTAAATAATCTTCTCCAAAAGCTTGCATGTGTTCACTTAAACTAATTTTTGTAAATACATATTCAAATACATCACTATCAAAGCTTTCTAATATAACATCAAGTAGGTTTTTGCCAAATTTTGTTTGATGAAGCTTAGGGATTTTTAATTTTGAATATGCAGAAACAAGTTCAACATATGATAAATCATCTCGATAGATAGTTTTAATTTGAGATAAATAACGTTTATATGAAGCTAAAGATACAAGTTTTTTCCCGTTCAGTTCAGTTCTTTTATCGTTCTTTATCATAAGATACTTACGTAAAAAAGCATCTGCAGAAAGTTTGTCCTTCTGTTGTTGCCTTTTAAAAATCAGCGGATAATATTTTAAGATGAAATCTATTTGCGCTTTTTTGTTTAGTTCATTAAAAGAAACCATGATTTTACTCCTTCTAAATAGGCTCAAAAATACTATAACACATCTAATAATAAATTACAACATACAACAATTAAATGGGCTCAAAAAATAAACAAAAAATAATTAAAACATTAAAATAAAAGCTCTGCCAGGCTCAAAAAATAAACTAAATTATGATACCTGTATTTGATGGAAATCGTAAAAATTTGCTTGAGTTAGTCTCAAAAATGGTGTATCATGTTTTTGTTAACAAAAGAATTCTTTCACTCGTCAGCGTTCTAGAAAGTCTGACCAAGCACACTTTAAAAAAAGGAGGCATCCACATGCCAAAAGAAAAAAAACTAACTGTGGGTAACCGCAACAACTCAAAAGCATTTTTAGATGATTTATCAACTTATGTTGATGTCCCATCTGATATTAAAGTAGTCGATACAAACAGCGGGATCATAAACGAAGGTCGAGAAAATCAACTTTTTTGGGCATCTTTAACATGCGTAGATAAAAAAATCTACGAACAGTTTGCTAGTATTGCTCAAGAATCTTACTGTCCAACCTTCAAAGTCAAGTTAAAGAACTATCAAAACGAGAATTTAGATGGTTTGATTAACGCTGACATCGTAATTAGCAAGTATGAGTTATCATTTGTACTTGACAAACTCAAGCAGCCAATCGGCTTGGCTCTAGTCACTGAACTTGCCGACATTTCGCTCAAATAGAAAGAGGTGGCTTATGAAGAAAATCTTAAAAAAACTAAAAGAGCTAGAGTGGTACTATCAGATTTTCATAGCGTCAATTACCTTTGTTTTAATAGCACTACTTCTTAAGTTTCTGCTATGGATAGTTCCATTTATATTAGGTTCTTTGTTGTTTCTGTGGCTTGTGACAGATGGAGAAATTTTCTCTCTAGCTTGGCATCGATACAAACAAAGAGGTCAAACTGCTATTAATCCTTTATTTGATAGCTTCTATAACTGGTTAACAGAAGTCGGTGTAACAGAACTACCAATTTCTTCATTGACTTTCGTCCAGGGAGTAGAGGTAGCAGAACAAGGTATCTACTTTGTTCACATTAACCAAGAAATCTCCGATCTTCTTCTTGAAGACTTTGCAACAAAAGCAAGACAAGTTGTAAAAACTATGTCAAACGATTCTACAGATTGCGTTGTAAGTCGCTATAAGCGTGATCCCTTTCTTGCAATCAAAGTTCGTTTAGTGTCAACTAATGACATGATTCTAATGCAAAAACCTCAAAGAGAAGAGGATTTCTAGCATGATAAAAAACGTTTTCGACGTCAACGTCAGGGGACAACCCTCCCCTGTCACTGTTGACATTAACCGATTTTTTGCATGGATAATCGCAGGCCCGTCTGGTTCGGGAAAATCTACTTTTTTGAGAAGACTTCTAGGCCTCATTTCATTTCATGATACAGATGCTGAAGCTTACTTTCTGGATTTTAAAGCAGATGAGGAAATGTTTTCAATGTCTGGTGACCATGTGGCAAGAGGTTTTAACTGTCTAGAACTTTTTGAAACAGTCTACCAACGCTTTGAAAATAGACTTAATAAACAAGAAGAAAACTCTCATAATCTTTACTTGATTTTTGATGAGTGGCAAGCTTTCCTTGCTTATCTAGAACAAACAGATAAGAAGAAACATAAAGATGTTTTATCAAAAATATTAATGCTCAACAGTATGGGCAGAAGTTTAGGTTTACGAATCATTTTATCTAGTCAACGTTTCTTAATGTCTGATTTGCCAGGGCGCTACAATTTTAATTGTGTCATATCCTTATCAACTAGCTTTCTGCTAGCAACAAACAACAGACAACTCCTTTTTCCTGATATGGAAAAGGATGAAGTTTCAGTAAAACCTAGAGGATATGGCTATTTCCAGCTAGAAGGGGAACCTGTTAAGATGTTTCGCACTATTCAAGTAAGAGACGACGAACGGTTAAATCAGCGGATACAAGAGCTATTTTCAAGATATAGCTAGCGCTTTTTCTGCTACACTTGTTAGGTACGACAGTAAGCTTATTTTGAAGTTTCATCATCGGTTTAGTGTCGGCACGACATTGCCAGCAGAAAAATGACTGCTTGCAAGGGCTAGAGGGGGGAGATTTTTCAAGCGTAACGATGCCGAAGGCAAGGAGTGAAGCGAAGAAAAATACTACCCGTCCCTTGTTAGCTGGCAAGCGTTCTCAGGTCGATGATTTATCATCGGGCAGGAGAGGCTGGGGTTTGGGGCAAAGCCCCAAGAATTACTACAATTTAATTTTTAATTATTCTACGCACATGTTAGACTGGGCTTGTCAACGGTCTAACACTAGAATAGTTAAAAGAATAATTAAAGAATAGTTAAAAAAGAAAGGTTAATTATACATGGCAACAAAGAAAAAAGAAGCACTTTTGACTTCTGTAGCAATTACACAATACTTTGAGACGAAATATTGGAAAAATGGTTGGGATGAAGAACTCATTAAATCTGAAAATATCGAAAAAATTCTTGAGGAAATTGTCAGAAGAGTTAGTGAAATAGCAACTGTTTCCGAGGCTTACGCCATAAAACACGACAAGGACACGTCCATCGGTTTTGACAGTGTAACTAGAACAACAACTACCAAGCTAAAAAAGCCACATATTCACGCTTTACTCAAGTTTGAGAAAGGTGCAACACTAACTGATTTAGCTGTACAAATCGGACTAAAACCTGAATATCTAGAAAAAGCGAAGTCTGGAAGGTATGGCTACGATAACTTGTTAGCTTACTTAATTCATGCCAAAGATAAAGATAAGTATCAATACAGCCCTGATGAAGTAATTTCTCTAACAGGTAAAGACTACTTAAAAGTTTATCACGAAAGACAAGGAAGCTGGCTTAAAGGAAAAGCAAAAAAAGAAGTACAGCAGAGTTATGAGGATATCGACTTATTAATAGATAACATTCTGAACGAGAATATTACAAAAAAAGAAATACTACTTAATAAGCAATATCATACTCTTTATACAGTTCATAAAGTTAGAGTAAACGACGCAATTAAAAGCATTGGAGAAATTAAGTGTGCCAGAACAAAAGATGAACTGGAAAACGGAGAGTTCAAAAAGACAATCCTATTCATACACGGTGCATCTGGACTTGGCAAGTCAACATTTGCAAAAGAGATAGCAAAAAGTCTTATTCAGTTAGCAAAGCTGAATAATAAAAAATGGCAATCAGTCCTGACCGCAGGTACAAATATGTTTGATGAGGTAAACGGGGAAGAGATACTACTACTCGATGATGTCCGAGGAGATAGCTTAACCGCTTCAGACTGGTTAAAAGTTTTAGATCCATATAATATTAGTCCTATCTCAGCTCGTTATCAAAATAAAATAGGCGCTGCTAAGGTCATTATTATCACAAGTTCTAAACATCCTTTGACCTTCTTCTATCATACTAAAGGGAATAATCGTGAGGATTTATCACAATATGTTCGAAGAATTGAACATCTAGCAACGTTAAAAGGTGTGGGGGATGAACCTATTTTTTATGAATCTCACCCTACAAGAACATTGAATAATCTGAGACGAATCCCAGAGATTGGATATGATACTTACTTATCTTACGATTTTACACCTGATAACGAAATGAAAAGTAAAGAAGAGCTTCTATCCATGCTAGTTTCAAAGGTTGGACTCAACAATCAATGGGATTTATGGGAGTACGACAAATCAAAAACCCCGTCCAAAACTGTGACGAGCGAGGACGAGGTTGCAGATAATCAAGAAAAGTAAATAGGGTATCTCTTGATACCTCTATTATAACATACATTGGAGGAACAGATGCAAGTAATTCTACCAGATGAACAAGTTCGACAAATTCAGCTCCTACTTGCTGAACTTATCAAAAAAGAAATTGAAAATAGATTGAACAATAGTAACCTTGATAGTCCGTTTTTAAATAAACAACAGGCTTGCCACTATCTAGGCATCTCAAACAATACTCTAGACAGTTGGATTAAAAAAGGATTACCTTACATTAGAGTTGGAAAAACTATTCGCTTTGATAAAGCAGAAATCAATCGCTGGTTACAAAATCAGTAGAATTTCTACCGTGGTTTGTTATAATGAAATCACGGTATTTTTCTAGCTCAATTAAAAAGGAGAATACTATGTCAATTACAAAAACTAAAAATGGAACTTATCGCTTACGAATCTACATTCCTGAGGAAGTTAAGTCTTCACTAGGTGTCGATAAGAAAGTGATTGAAAAACGGTTCAAAACAAGGAGTGAAGCAAAAAAATACGAACTAGAACTTCAAAACAAGATTGACAAAATTCTTAGTAGAGAATCAGCCTTACTAGAAAATAATGGTTCTATACTCTTTTCTGACTTCTATAAAAACGTTTGGTGGGAATCCTACAAAGCAGGACAAACCACTTCTACGACTAAGCCACCTTCTCAAGCTACTATAACTGGTACAGAAATTGCCTTTAGAAAACATATCTTACCTATGCTTGGCAACTACTCTATTGAGTTTCTTAATCAAAATAAACAAGTTGTTTTAAATCTATTAACTCAAAAGGCTGAAGAATATGCAAATTTCAAAGTTATCAGGAGCTACGTTAACTCTATCTTTGACTGGGCGGAAGAATTAGAATATATCGAAACAAACCGCCTATCTAAAACAATAAGTCGTATCAAAGCCACTAAGAAAATCAAGTTGCAAGAATCTAAAAAAGATGAAGATTTATACCTATCTCAAGAAGAACTTCAAGCATGGTTTACAGCTTTTGAAGATGATTTAGAAAACGGGAAGCTCTCATTCAAAGATTATGTGCTATTCTATACTACCTTTTTCTTAGGAGATAGAAAATCCGAAAGCTATGGCTTGCAATGGAAGCACATTAACATCAAGAAACAGGAAATTCAATTGGTTCAAGCCTTAGATAAATATAAAAATGTAAAATCTACAAAAGGGAACAAGAAAACAACTTTTCAAATCCCTATTGAACTAACTGAATTGCTCCAATCTTGGAAAAAGCAACAAAAAACTGAGCTGGCAAAATTTGGTATTATTCAATCTGATGAACAATATGTCTTTACTTATATCGATATGAAGGGTAATGTTAATAGCCCCCTGCACTCTGACTATCTTAACAATAAAATGAAATCTGTCAAACACCGTCATAAGGAGCTGACACACGCTACACCTCACAAATTACGCCATACAGGTGCAACTCTAGCTAAACAAGCAGGAACTTCACTTGAAGCTATTTCAGAGGCTCTTACTCATAGCGATACCCTTACAACTAAGACTTATGTAAATACTTCAAATGTCATTCCAATGGCTGTTGGAGAGATTGCTTATCGCAATCTTAAAAAGTAATGGTGTGAATTTGGTGTGAAAAATGGTGTGAATTTTGCTAAAAATCATCAAAAAAACACCCCATGGTGTGAACCATGAAGTGTTGTAAATGCTGTATTGTAGCTGGTTCTTAACGTTTAGAGAACTGGCTAGCTTTACGAGCTTTCTTAAGACCTGGTTTCTTACGTTCAACTTTACGTGAGTCACGAGTAAGAAGTCCTGCGCGTTTCAATGAATCGCGGAAATCTGGGTCTACTTGAAGAAGGGCACGAGCGATACCGTGACGGATAGCTCCTGCTTGACCAGCGTATCCACCACCTACAACGTTAACGAAAACGTCGTATGAACCTACAGTTGAAGTAACTGCGAATGGTTGGTTGATAACGAGACGAAGGTCAGCGTGTGGGATGTACTCTTCAACATCTTTTTTGTTAACAGTGATTTTACCAGTTCCTGGAACAAGGCGAACGCGTGCAACAGCGTTTTTACGACGTCCAGTACCTGCATATTGTGCTTGTGACATACTTTATTGTTCCTTTCCTTAGATAAGTCCTGAAATATCAAGAACTTCTGGTTGTTGTGCAGCGTGAGTGTGCTCAGCTCCAACGAATACTTTCAATTTCATACCTTGAGCGCGGCCAAGAGTATTGTGTGGAAGCATACCTTTAACTGATTTTTCGATCAAACGTACTGCATTTTTAGAACGAAGTTCACCAGCAGAGATTTGTTTCAATCCACCTGGGTGGTTTGAGTGAGTGTAATAGATCTTATCAGTTGCTTTTTTACCAGTCAATTTAACTTTTTCAGCATTGATAACGATTACGAAGTCACCTGTATCAGTGTGTGGTGTGAATGTTGGTTTGTTTTTTCCGCGAAGTACACTAGCAACAACTGCTGAAAGGCGTCCAAGAGGTACATCAGTTGCGTCAACAACGTACCATTTGCGTTCTACTTGGCCTGGTTTAGCCATGAATGTAGTTTTGTTCATGATTTCTCCTATATGAATATCGTTTTTGTTTACTGGGCGGATGTTCCGGTCCGCGGGGTATTTGAAAGGTTCCGGGGCCTTACAAATGGGGTAAACAATACCGTCTACTATCATACCAAATTTTACTACTAAAAGTCAATAGATATGAAAAATATTTTTACTGATTTCGCTGTTTAATATCTAGAAAAACCTCGCTTTCGCGAGGCTCTCCTATTTGTAAGCTAAGGCACGTTTAAAGGTTTTCCAGATTCCCAAATCATCCGTTTGAAGGACTAGACTAGCATACATGCGTCCGATAAAGGCTGTTGCAATGACTGCAAAAACAACCGTTATGGCAAGCGAAATCCAAGCTTCTAGACCACTTGCATACCCATTTATAGCTCTAAATGGCATAAAGAAGGTCGAGATGAAAGGAATATAGGAACCAATTTTCAGAACTAAATTGTCACCAGCAGCACCTAGAGCAGTCACTCCAACGAATCCTGCGATAATCAAGATCATCAATGGTGACAAGGCTTTCCCTGAATCCTCAGGACGAGAAACCATAGAACCTAGAAAGGCTGCTAAAACAACGTACATAAAGAGGCTAACCAAGACAAACAATAAGGTATTGAGCGAGAAGGCATCTCCTAGATGATTTAAAATACCAGATTGAGCCAAGATTGGTAGGTCTTTAAAGAGCAGAATGGCAGCAAGTCCACCCACGACGTAAATGCCAATATGAGTCAAAATCACAAGGAGCAGAGCCAGCATACGAGCGTAGAAATAATGGCTAGCTTGAATACTAGAGAAGACCACTTCCATGATTTTGGTTCCTTTCTCGCTAGCTACTTCCTGAGCAGTAACACTAGCATAGGTAATCAAAATCATATAAAGGAAGAAACCAAGCCCAGCGGCCGCAATGGTTTGAACAATTTTTTTGTTTTCCTTAGATTCATCAATCTTCTCAGTAAAGTCAACGGTTTGACTCAGGCGTTTTTCCTGTTCTTGAGACAAATTGGCTGCCGAACGATTGAGTTGATATTGCAGTTCATTTAACTTATTGGTTACTGCTAACTTAATGCCACTTTCAAGAGAGGTTTCACCATGATAGACAGCCTTGAGAACGCTGTCCTCTTGGTCAATGGTTAGGTAACCCTTGATTTTCTCATCCTTGATAGCAGCTTGAGCACTGGCTTCATCCTTATAATCAAAGTTGATACCATTGGTACCCTTGAGTCCCTCAGCTACAGATGGCACTGTTGTTACTACTGCTACCTTGCTATTTTTAGCCATCGAAGAATTTTGGAGATAGCCGATTCCTACAGATAATCCTAAAAAGAGGAACGGCGAAATCACCATAAAGAAGAAACTCCACGACTTGACATGTCGAAGATAGGTTTCCTTCATTACAACCCACATATTTCTCATACTTCCACCCCTGATTCTAGTTTAAAGATTTCATCGATTGTTGGAGCTTGTTGGTCAAAGGTCGCGATGTATTGACCTTGAGTGAGGATGGGGAAGAGTTCCCTTCCAGCGCTCTCATCATCTAGGATCAATTTCCAACTACCTTGCTTGGTCAAGCTCACCTGTTTGACATGAGGAAGACTTTCCAGTTCTTCCTTGCTTCGTTCACTTGAAACAAAGAGACGTGTTTTCCCGTATTGATTGCGAACATCCTGAACAGGTCCATGCAAGACCACACGCCCATCACGAATCATCAGAATATCATCGCAAAGCTCCTCGACATTGGTCATGACATGGTCAGAAAAGATAATGATTGCACCACGCTCTTTCTCTTTCAAGATGACTTGTTTGAGCAACTCGGTATTGACTGGATCCAAACCACTAAAAGGCTCATCCAAGATAATCAAGTCTGGCTCATGGATTAGGGTGATAATGAGCTGAATTTTCTGCTGATTTCCTTTGGAGAGGCTCTTGATTTTGTCGGTCAATTTCCCCTTCACTTCCAATTTCTCCATCCATTGAGGGAGTTTTTCCTTGACTTCCTTAGCATCCATACCTTTTAGAGTCGCCAAGTAGCGAACTTGTTCAAGGACTGTCAGCTTGGGCATGAGACTGCGTTCCTCAGGCAAATAGCCAATCCGAGCGTAGGTTTCCTGACGAATCTCCTGCCCATCCAGACTGATCTCTCCTTGATACTCTAAAAATTTCAACATACTGTGGAAAATCGTTGTTTTCCCAGCACCATTCTTCCCGACCAAGCCCAGAATCCTTCCTGGACTTGCCTGAAAATCGACACCAAACAAGACTTGCTTGGGACCGAAACTTTTCTCTAGATTTCTTACTTCTAGCATCTTCCACCTCCGAGATATGTTGCACTTATTATACTCCTTTTTGATAGCCTTTACAACGCTTTATGTCCATTTTTATCGATATTATTTATAGTAAAAATCTACCAAATCCAAGGTTTTTAAGCGCTCTAGTAATAGGTTTAGTATAGCTCATTAAAAATTGGATAGGGTGTCTTTCTCCTCAACTGTCGCTTTTCTCTTCTGAACCGTTCTCTTAAAACTAAAAATCCACCCCTAAGGATGGATTGATGAGTTAACGCACTTCTGCATTGACTTTTTCTTCGAGTGATGCTTGGATTTTTTCCATGTAGCGTGCGACTTCTTCGTCTGTCAAGCTGTCTTCTGGATTTTGGAAGGTCAAGCTATAGGCCATTGACTTCATACCAAGTCCTAATTTTTCACCTGAGAAGACGTCAAAGAGTTTGATATCTGTCAAACGTTTCACGCCGGCAGCTTGGATAGCATCTACAACTTCTTGGTGAGTGACTTCTGCCTTGAGAAGTAGAGCAATATCACGACTAACAGCTGGGAATTTGGTAATTTCCACAAATGGAGCAGCCGGTTGGAGGGCAGCTTCGATGGCTGAAAGGTTAAGTTCAGCTACATAAGTTTCTGGGATATCGTAGGCCTTCGCAGTAACTGGATGCACTTGCCCAAGGAAACCAAGAACTTGGTCACCGAGTGAAATCACGGCTGTCCGTCCTGGATGGAGGCTTGCCATCTCAGCTGTTGCTGTATAAGTCACTTCAAGCCCCAAGCGAGCAAAAAGCGCTTCAAGGATTCCCTTAGCATAGAAGAAATCAACTGGAACTGCTGCCGTTTGGAAGTCTTTTTCAGCAACCAAGCCTGTCAAGGCAAAGGCAAAGCTGTTGATTTCGTTTGGTAGGTCTTCTTTTGGATTGCCTGTTTGTTCAAAGACTTTTCCAATCTCGTAAAGAGCCAAGTTTTTGTTCTTACGAGCCACATTGTAGGCAACCGTATCAAGGATACCTGAGACCATATTTTGACGAAGAACGGAGCGATCCACTGTCATTGGCCACATAAGTTCTGTAAGGTTACTTGGTTGAGCTGTGAACTCAACTGCTTTTTCAGGAGTTGTTAGAGCGTAGGTAATGATTTCTGTCAAGCCTGCCCCTTCAGCAATCGTACGGACTTGGCGACGCAATTTTTGTGTTGCAGTCAGTTCACCTGCTGTACCATCATCTTTTGGAAGACTGGTTGGCAAACGGTCATAACCATAGATACGAGCGATTTCTTCAAAGAGGTCCGCTTCGATGGCGATATCCCAACGACGACGTGGAACGCTAACGGTAAAGCTGTCTTCATTTCCAGAAAGACCAAAGCCAAGACGACGGAAGACATCTTCGACATCAGCGTATGAAAGTTCTGTTCCAAGGACACGGTTGACATCGGCAAGAGTTGAAGATACTTCTACATCTGAAGTGTCAAGCTCACCCGCTGAAACGATGCCCTTACGCACCGTCGCACCTGCAAGTTCTGCAATCATGCTAGCTGCAGCATCCAAGGCCTCATTGATTGTTGCCACATTGATCCCTTTTTCAAAACGAGAAGATGATTCCGAACGAAGGTTAAGGCGTCCGCTAGTCTTACGAATGGATGTGCCATTGAAAACAGCAGCTTCTAACACAACACGACTAGATTTTTCAGAGATTTCTGTAGCCTCTCCACCCATGACACCTGCAAGGGCGACTGGTTTGTCAGCGACAGTAATCACTAAATCATTTGTTTCCAACTCACGTTCTTCACCGTCCAAGGTCACCAACTTTTCACCAGCACGCGCTTCACGCACACGGATGTCATTGCCTTCAAAGGTATCCAAGTCAAAGGCATGCATAGGCTGACCAAAGTAGAGTAGAATATAGTTGGTCACGTCGACCACATTGTTAATCGGACGGATGCCTTCATTCATGAGGATATTTTGCAACCATTGTGGACTTGGTGCGATGGTCACATTGTCCAAGATACGGGCTGCATAGTAAGGCGCCTTGTCTGTGTCAATGTTGACAGAAAGAGCATCTGCTGCAGATTCATTTGTTTCTGTTAAGGTAAATTCTTTAAAGCTAACTGCCTTGTCATAGATGGCTGACACTTCGTGCGCTACTCCACGCATAGATAGAGCATCTGCACGATTTGGTGTGATAGAAAGTTCGATGATCTCATCATCCAAGTCTAGGTAAGAAAAGACTTCATCCCCAGGAACAGCATCTTCTGGCAAGATTTGGATGCCATCTGCGAATTCCTTTGGTACAACTGAGTCAGAAATTCCCAATTCACCAAGTGAACAGATCATTCCAAGTGACTCCAAACCACGGATTTTTCCTTTTTTAATCTTGTAGTTGTCAGCGATGCGAGCACCTGGAAGAGCCACCATAACCTTGATACCAGCACGCACATTCGGTGCACCACAAACGATTTGACGGGCTTCTTCTTCGCCAACGTTAACCTGACAAACATGAAGGTGAGTTTCTGGCACATCTTCGCAAGACAAGACCTCACCGACGACAATTTTTGAGAGACCGGCAGCCGGTGATTCGACACCTTCTACCTCGATCCCTGTGGTTGACATTTTTTCAGCCAACTCTTGTGATGGCACATCAATGTCCACCAATTCTTTTAACCATTTATAAGATACAAGCATAATTTAGTTTTCCAGAATGACAGTTGTCACTCTAGTTTTTTCCTTTCCTATCATTTCAATAGAAGAATCCTCTTCTTACCTTAATTTCTTTTTCAGTAACCAATCCGTATCTACTTTTTGACCAACCATAAAATGATGTTGGCTAAATTTTTCAAAACCATATCGATTATAAAATGCTTGAGCTTTTGTATTATGTTCCCAAACACCTAGCCAAGCCCAGGAAAAACCATTTTTTTCGGCAAGTTCCAGAGCGAATTCAAACAGTTGCTTACCAAGTCCAAATCCTTGATATGTTTGTAGCACATAGAGGCGTTGAATTTCAAAAGCGTTCTCTAATTCCCTCTCAGTTTGAGCATTTCCCCAGTTGACTTTGAGAAAACCGGCTATCTCCTCTTCATGCATAATGAAATAAGTTTCGGAGTCAGGATTTTCCAACTCAGTTGACAAAGTTCTCAGACTATATGCCTCTTCAAAGTATTCCTGTAACTGCTCTTCCGTATTATCATGCGCAAATGTTTCACGAAAGGTTTGTTTGGCAATTTTAGCCAACATCTCAACATCTGCCATTTCTACTTTTCTAATCATTATTTAAACTGTTCTGAGAAGCGGACATCTCCTTGGTAGAATCCACGGATATCGTTGATTCCGTAACGGAGCATAGCTACACGCTCTTGTCCAAGACCAAAGGCAAATCCAGAGTAAACAGTCGCATCGATTCCACTCATTTCAAGGACACGTGGGTGAACCATACCGGCTCCCATAATCTCAATCCAACCTGTTTTCTTACATACGTTACAGCCTTCTCCACCACACTTGAAGCAAGAAACATCCACCTCAACAGATGGCTCTGTGAATGGGAAATAAGATGGGCGCAGACGAATTTGACGCTCTTCACCAAACATCTTTTGGACAATCAACTGAAGGGTTCCTTGAAGATCTGCCATGGAGATGTTTTTCCCAACAACCAATCCTTCGATTTGGTGGAACTGGTGACTGTGGGTCGCATCGTCCGTATCACGACGGAACACACGCCCTGGTGAGATCATTTTCAAAGGACCTTTTGAAAAATCATGGGCGTCCATGGCACGCGCTTGAACTGGAGACGTGTGAGTACGAAGCAAGATTTCTTCTGTGATGTAGAAAGTATCCTGCATATCACGAGCTGGGTGATCTTTTGGAAGGTTCATACGCTCGAAGTTATAGTAGTCTTGCTCCACTTCAAAACCATCCACGACTTGGTACCCCATCCCGATGAAAATATCTTCGATTTCTTCACTGGTTTGTGTAAGAACATGACGGTGACCAGTCGCAACTGGACGACCTGGAAGTGTTACATCGATACTCTCACTAGTCAGTTGAGCTGCGACTTTCTTTTCTTCCAAGAGCTTAGCCGTTTCTTCAAAAGCGGCCGTCAAAACATCACGAGCCTCGTTGACGTGTTTCCCGATGATTGGGCGCATCTCAGCCGACACATCTTTCATCCCTTTGAGGATTTCAGTAAGCGAACCTTTTTTACCTAGGACAGAGACACGCAAATCCTGCATCTCTTTTTCATTTTCAGCAGAAATCTGCTTCAAGCTAGCCAGCGTTTCTTCACGAAGCGCTTTTAATTGTTCTTCAATAGTTGACATAATTCCTCCATCAGTCTCTCGTAGATAAAAAGAAAACCACATGCCAAAAACTCCACTCGGAGCGTTGACACGCGGTACCATCCGTTTCATCTGATAAGTCAGACCTTCATTTCTAAATCCATGCGCAAGTGAATTCACCCAGCTTTCATATAGAGAGCTTGCAGTCACGGCTCTCCTCCCTGATATACTTCCCTTGAGTTACTAGTCTTGCGGATTTCTATTCGATTACTACATAGTTTATCAGATTTTTAGTTAAAAAACAAGTTAGACCAGACTAATTTCAATATAAAAAGGAACAAGACGCAATGCACTACCTATTTGTAAGATCTGTTTCATCCGCTTTCCTTTTCAATAAAAGAGTTGCTGCTTGATTAAAACCATCGCACCAGTTATACCATTTTGCTTCATACTCATCTTGAGCTAAGATACAGTCTTTTAAATCCAAAACAGAGTAAATCTTTCTTTCCTCGCAAGCTTGCGCATAGAGATGATATAGTTCATCGCCACCATCTCTATCCCACTCAGCAGAAATCATATTCCTACCCGCCAATAAAGCCTGATAAGCCCTGTGATGGCCATCTGTAATAAACAAGCAATCTCCGAACGCAAGAATACTGATTGGAGCAACATTGATTATTTCTGCCGACTGATAAAGTGTCTGGATACCTTCTAGTTTCTTTTCTGATAAGTATAGTTGAGTCGGATGGAGAGCTTTTATGTTGACTTTCATTTCTTTCTCCTCAAGGAAATTTGATACTCACTTCTGCTTGCCTTTAAATCGCCATTGGAAGCGAAGCTTGTCATAGAAAGGAAATTCGATAAACAAGACTCCCAAGCCCACACAGAAACTGGCAAGAACATCTGATGGGTAGTGAACTCCCAGATAGACCCGAGATAGCAACACACTGACTAGGTAGAAGCCAAGGACGATTTGCACGATTTTTCTCCAGACTGGATCTTTAATCCGTTGACTGAGAATGATAATCAAAGTCCCTACCATCAACGTTACAGCCAGAGAATGCCCACTTGGGAAGGAAAATCCCTTCTCCTCGACTAGATGTAAGATAGCTGGTCGTGGTCGCTGGTAGACATTTTTAAAAGTCACGATTAAAAGACCGGCTAAGGCCAGATTACCCGCCATGAAGTAGCTTTCTATCTTCCAATGCCTACGATAAAAGATAAAGGCTGCAATGGCAACCCAAGTGATAATCACTGGGATATCAATCAAATGCGTAAGGGCACGGAACAGAACTGTCAAATAATCTGGCAAGTCCCCACGAAGGGCAGTCTGAATCGGTTGATCAAAACCGACCAGCGTTTCAGGATAGAACTTAACCATATAGCCAAGAAGGACGAAAAGTAAAAGGGCAAAACTGCCCTTCATTAAAAATATTTGTTTATCTCTCATAATGTTTTAAGGTTGGTTTCAAGAGGACATACAACAACCAGAATGAAACGGCAAAGATGATACCCTCAATCAAGTTAAAAGGTAAAACCATGGTCATTAGGTAGTTGGAAAGTCCCAAAATTTTTCCAATATCAAAGTTGGCAAATTGCGCGTACAAAGGAACCGCATAAACATAGTTGAGAAGCAACATAGCCGCAGTCAAGCCGACAGTTCCCGCTAGAGATGCCAGTAGGAAACGAAGGGTGCTGCGTTCCTTTTTCCAAATCAAACCAAAAGCGATAACAAAAACTCCCAAGGCTACGATATTCATTGGCAAGCCAATGTAAGTATTCACTCCCTGGCTATTGAGAAGCAACTTCAAGAGTGAGCGCAGCAAGAGAATTCCTAGAGCAGCTGGCAAATCCATCACCACCAAGCCCACAAGGACTGGCAAGATACTAAACTCGATCTTGAGGAAGGTCGCCGCTGGCAAGAGCGGAAAGTCAAAGTACATCAGCACAAATGAAATGGCTGATAAAATCGCAATGGTCGAAAGTCGACGTGTGTTTGTCATAACAGGTTCCTCCAATTTTCTATAAAATCAGAAGAAGTTGGAAAGGATCCCTCTATCTATTCTCACTTTTTATATCCCAAAAGTTCCCCCCTCACTCTTTTGAGCAAGCGGTTGCAATTTATCTATAAACTCATCAGAACAGACAAGGCTATTCTTTCGTCTTCTCCCATCCAGACTATACTGTCGGTTGTGGAATCGCACCACATCAGCTTGCGCTCGCGGACTTCTTTAACTAAGATATCTTGGAGTAATCTAGGCGTCGCAGTCGAAGATAATACTTAAAGTATATCGAGACAAGACAAGGACGAGAAAGCCAAAATAGCTAGTTAAAGTCACCGCCGGTCGGGAATCACACCCAGCCCTGAAGACCCTTTAATCATAACAAAAAACGCTTGCAAGTGCAAGCATTTTGTTTATTTCAATTTATCCGCTTCATAGGTGTGAACGAGCTCTAAACCAGCAAAATGTTGCTGACGAAGAGCCTCATAGACAATCATGCAGACCGTATTGGAAACATTGAGACTGCGGACATGTTCATCATTCATCGGGATACGGAGAGCTTTCTCAGGATGTTCTCTCATAAAGTCCTCAGGCAAGCCCTTGTCTTCACGTCCGAAGAGAAAATAATGGGCTTCATCAGTCGATAAATCTGCCTCAGAGTACACCTTTTCCGCGAATTTCGAAATCAGATAGAGTTTACCCTTCATCTGAGACATAAAATCTTCCAAACTGTCATAAAAATAAATCTCTAACTTATCCCAGTAATCCAAACCTGCTCGCTTCATCTTGCGGTCATCGATAGGAAAGCCCATTGGTTTGATGATGTGGAGGGGAGAATTGGTCGCAGCACAAGTACGCGCGATGTTGCCAGTATTTTGTGGAATCTGAGGTTCAAATAAAACAATGTGATTTGTCATAATTGGCTTCCTTTTATCATTGCAAAAAAATAGCCACACTGCCCGGAGTCAAGCTCAGCAAACAGCGTGGTTAAGGCGTCGTTAACTTACCTCACAACAGGTTTGAAGTAAATCAGCGAAACTACTTTCTTAGTATAACACTTTCAGAACCATTGTCAATAGAAATGACTTGATTTTTTTACTTTTTTTGATAATATTTCCATACTTAGTCATTCTTTTTCTGAGAAAGGATATTAAATGAGCGAAATCATTTCATATAATAGACATTTCTATGAAAGGTGACCGATTTTATCTTTGAAAACTTAAAAAAAGCTTTTCTTATCCTCTGAAATGGCTTGGCAAGTGCATTTTTTGCGAAAAAAGGGTATGATAGTTACATCATGAAAAAGTAGGGTTTTTATATGAAAATTGTCCTTGTTGGTGGAGGGAAAGTCGGTTTCGCCCTCTGTCGTTCACTGGTTGCAGAAAAACACGACGTTGTCCTCATCGAACAAGATGAGGCTGTTCTCAATCATATTGTCAGTCGCTTTGATATCATGGGACTCCTTGGAAATGGAGCAGACTTTGCTATCTTAGAGCAAGCCGGCGTTCAAGAGTGTGATATCTTTATCGCTCTAACGGAACACGATGAAGTGAATATGATTTCAGCAGTACTTGCTAAAAAAATGGGCGCTAAAGAGACTATCGTTCGAGTGCGAAATCCTGAATACTCCAATACCTATTTCAAAGAGAAAAATATTCTTGGATTCTCACTTATCGTTAACCCAGAACTCCTAGCCGCCCGTGCTATCTCAAATATCATTGATTTCCCGAATGCACTCTCAGTTGAGCGGTTCTCAGGGGGACGGGTCAACCTGATGGAGTTTGTTGTCAAAGATTCCAGTGGTCTCTGTCAAATGCCAATCTCAGATTTTCGTAAAAAATTTGGCAATATCATTGTCTGCGCTATGGAACGAGATCATCAACTTATGATTCCGAGCGGTGATATCACGATTCAGGATAGAGATAGAATTTTTGTTACTGGGAATCGTGTGGATATGATGCTCTTCCATAACTATTTCAAATCACGTGCAGTGAAAAGCTTGCTCATCGTTGGTGCTGGAAAAATTGCTTATTACCTACTTGGCATTTTAAAAGATAGCCGTATTGACACTAAAGTTATCGAGATTAATCCTGAGAGAGCTCGTCTCTTCAGTGAAAAATTTCCAAATCTCTATATTGTGCAGGGAGATGGAACTGCCAAAGATATCTTGCTTGAGGAAAGTGCTCCCAACTATGATGCAGTTGCAACTTTGACTGGGGTTGATGAGGAAAACATCATTACCTCTATGTTCTTAGACCGTGTTGGTGTCCATAAGAATATCACTAAGGTGAATCGAACTAGCCTTTTAGAGATTATCCATGCACCTGATTTTTCAAGTATCATCACACCCAAAAGCATCGCAGTGGATACCATTATGCACTTTATCCGTGGTCGAGTGAACGCTCAGTACTCAGACCTTCAAGCCATGCACCATCTCGCAAACGGTCAAATTGAAACTCTTCAATTCCAAATCAAGGAAGCTAATAAAATGACTGCCAAACCTCTTTCACATCTGAAATTGAAGAAAGGGGTTCTCATCGCAGCCATTATCCGAAAAGGAAAAACAATCTTCCCTACTGGAGAGGATAGGCTTGAGGTAGGAGATCAGTTACTCGTGACGACCTTATTACCAAATATCACCAAGATTTATGATCTGATTGAGAGGTAAAAGATGAATAAAAGTATGATTCGTTACCTCCTCTCAAAACTTCTCTTGATTGAGGCGGTTCTCCTCCTAGTGCCCGTTAGCGTAGCAACCTATTATCAAGAATCCAGCCAAGTATTTACAGCTCTCTTTACAACAATTGGAATTTTAATACTTCTTGGTAGCTTGGGAATTTTACGGAAACCGAAAAATCAACGGATTTATGCCAAGGAAGGGGTCTTAATTGTTGCCCTCTGCTGGATTCTATGGTCTTTCTTTGGAGCGCTTCCCTTTGTCTTTTCAGGACAGATCCCAAGTGTCATTGATGCCTTCTTTGAAATCAGCTCTGGATTTACGACTACAGGAGCAACTATCCTGAACGATGTTTCCGTTCTCACTCGTTCCCTCCTCTTCTGGCGAAGTTTCACCCACTTGATCGGAGGGATGGGGGTACTCGTCTTTGCACTTGCCATTATGGACAATGCCAAGAATAGTCACTTGGAGGTGATGAAGGCTGAGGTCCCTGGACCTGTCTTTGGCAAGGTCGTATCCAAACTAAAAAACACTGCCCAGATTCTCTATCTGCTTTATCTGGCTCTCTTCTCCCTTTTTGTGGTTATCTACTATCTAGCAGGCATGCCTCTCTATGATAGTTTTGTCATCGCTATGGGAACAGCAGGAACTGGGGGCTTTACCGTCTATAACGACGGAATTGCCCACTACGGTAGCTCACTCATCACCTATCTAGTTAGTATCGGAGTGTTGGTTTTTGGGGTTAACTTCAATCTCTACTACTACCTCATGCTCCGTCGGATTAAGGCTTTTTTTGGAGATGAAGAACTACGAGCATATATAATCATTGTCCTAGTTTCTACCGGCTTGATTACGCTTAATACGCTCCACCTCTATCAAGGTGTCTCTAAAAGTGTTGAAATGGCCTTCTTCCAGGTTTCCAATATCATCACGACAACAGGTTTTGGTTACGGAGATATTACCAACTGGCCCCTCTTCTCCCAATTTATCCTCCTCTTCCTCATGGGAATCGGTGGATCGGCTGGCTCAACTGCAGGTGGTCTTAAGGTGATCAGAGGACTTATCCTCTCTAAAATCGCAAAAAATCAGATTTTGTCCACCTTATCTCCTCACCGTGTTTTGACTCTACACGTCAATAAAACTGTGATTGATAAGGATACCCAGCACAAGATTCTTAAATATTTTGCTATCTATATGATGATCATTCTCTCTCTCATCTTTATCGTCAGTCTTGATAGTAATGATTTTCTAGTCGTGACCAGTGCGGTCTTCAGCTGTTTTAACAATATCGGACCTATTCTAGGTACAACATCGAGCTTTGCCATCTTTAGTCCCATCTCTAAAATCCTCCTCTCCTTTGCAATGATTGCAGGTCGCTTAGAGATTTACCCAATTTTACTACTCTTTATGAAACGCACTTGGTCTAAACGTTAATTACAATACAATCCCCTTTTACAAGCTCGTAAAAGGGGAATTTTTCTATTAAAAATGAGAAGACCATTCGGTCCTCTCCTAATCAATTTATTTTTTAAGAGCTTCTTTGTAACGAGCAACTTCTGCTTGGTTAGCCCAAACATAGTGACCTGGACGAATTTCCACCATAGATGGCTTGTCTGTCTCATAGTCATGTTGGTCAGGGTCGTAAACTTTCAAGACTTTCTTGCGTTCCAAGATTGGATCTGGAATCGGTACAGCAGATAGAAGCGCCTGAGTATATGGGTGGACAGGATTGTTAAACAACTCCTCTGTCTCCGCCACTTCGACGATAACTCCCTTATAGATAACTGCGATACGATCTGAGATAAAGCGAACAACTGACAAGTCATGCGCGATAAAGAGATAAGTCAAGCCCAACTCTTTTTGGAACTTCTTGAGCAAGTTCAAAACTTGCGCACGAACAGATACGTCCAAGGCAGAGATTGGCTCATCCGCAATAACGAAATCAGGTTCCATCACAAGGGCACGTGCAATCCCGATACGCTGACGTTGACCACCAGAAAACTCGTGCGGGTAACGAGTCAAGTGTTCTTTCAAAAGTCCAACTTCATGAATCATCTTTTGAACTTTTTCTTTTCGTTCTTCTTCGTCTTTAAACAAGTGGTAGTTGTAAAGACCTTCAGAGATGATATAGTCAACCGTCGCACGTTCATTCAAGCTTGCTGCAGGGTCCTGGAAAATCATCTGGATACGACGAATCAAGTCTGAGGATTCCTTATGAGATTTTTTCCCATTAATTTTCTGGCCATCAAAGATAATCTCTCCTTTACTGGTATTATTTAAACCAATAATGGCACGACCAATCGTTGTTTTCCCACTACCAGACTCACCTACAAGAGAGAAAGTTTCTCCCTTGTTGATAAAGAAGTTGGCGTTTTTAACCGCCACAAACTTCTTACTTCCTTCACCGAAGGAAATTTCTAAATCTTTAATTTCTACTAATTTTTCAGACATTTCCTTCCTCCTAGTCTTCTAGATGAGCAAAGCCCATTTTATCACGAATCTTGTCATGCAAATCTGCAATAACCCCAGGTTTTTCAACTTTAGGAGCATTCTCATGGAGCAACCAAGTCTTAGCCCAGTGAGTATCAGTGACTGAAAACTGAGGTGCTTTCTGTTCAAAGTCAATTTGCATAGCATAATCTGAACGAAGGGCAAAGGCATCACCTTTCAACTCAGTATAAAGAGACGGTGGTGTTCCTGGGATAGAGTACAATTCCCCCTTATCATCAGCAAGCTGTGGCAAGCTAGACAAGAGACTCCAAGTATATGGATGACGTGGATCGTAGAAGACTTCCTCAACAGTACCGTATTCTACAATTTCCCCAGCATACATAACCGCTACCTTATCCGCAATACTTGCTACCACACCAAGGTCATGGGTGATAAAGATAATGGTAAAGTGGTACTCATTTTGCAAGGTTTTAAGCAAATCAATGATTTGCGCTTGAATGGTTACATCAAGGGCCGTTGTTGGCTCGTCACAGATCAAGATATCTGGACGACACGCAAGGGCAATCGCAATAACGATACGTTGGCGCATCCCTCCAGAATATTGGAAAGGATACTCTTCAAAACGTTTTTCAGCATCTGGAATTCCGACCTTGTTCATATAGTCGATTGCCATCTCTTTGGCTTCCTTAGCTGTTTTCCCTTGGTGTTTAACGATAACTTCAGTGATTTGGCTACCGATTGTATTGATTGGGTCCAAACTTGTCATAGGGTCTTGGAAGATGGTCGCAATTTTAGCACCACGAATCTTCTCCCATTCCTTGTTAGAAGTAAGAGCAGTCAAGTCTTGTCCACGATAGTCGATGCTTCCTTGGGCAATACGTCCATTGTCTTCTAACATCCCTGTAAAGGTTTTTGTTAAAACAGATTTACCAGAACCAGACTCACCTACCAAGGCAAGAACTTCTCCTTCAATCAAGTCTAGAGAAACTCCTCGGATAGCCGTTAGAACTTTGTCACGAACGTCAAATTCCACGACAATATCACGAGCAGTCAAAATTACATCTTTTCCTTTTATCATGTCTACTCCTATCTATGTGTACGTGGATCACTAGCATCCGCTAGGTTTTGACCAACAACGAAAAGAGATAGGGATACCAAGATTAAGGTTGTCAAGGGAATCCAGAATAAGTAAGCGTTGGTCGTAACGTTTTGTGAGTAATCTGAGATCAAACGTCCCAAACTTGGCACTGTTACAGGCAATCCCAATCCAAAGAAGGAAAGGAAGGCTTCATAAGAGATAAAGCTTGGCAACATCAAGGTCATCGTAGAAACAATAACAGATACCAATTGTGGCATGATGTTTTTAACAATGATTTTAAAGGTTGGTGTTCCAAGTGTTTGAGAAGCAAGGTTGTATTCCAAGTCACGGTAACGCATGATTTGGATACGAATCATATAGGCAATCCCAATCCAAGTTGTCACACTCATGGCAAAAATCAAATTCCAGAAACCAGCACCAATTGAGTAAGTCAAGACAATGACAATCAAGAGAGATGGAATGTTTGAAATAATGTTATAAACTTCCATCATGACACGGTCAACGGATTTTGAAATCCCCCAAATTCCACCAACAATAACCCCTATCACAAGGTTGATAAAAGTGGCAATGACAGAGATGAGGATAGAGTTACGCGCCCCAAACCAAACCCCGTCAAACAAGGATTTACCATTGCTGTCTGTACCAAACCAATGTTCGGCATTTGGTTTGATAAAACGAGCAGAAAAGTCATTGACCTTGCTCACATCGTTAAAGTCAAACTTCGAGAACATTGGGTAAATAAAGCTCATCAGGATAATGGCTACCAAAATCCCCAACATAATGACTGTTGATTTTTTCTTTAGAAATTGTCTAAATACAGAACCCCAGTATGAATAGGCAGGAGCGTCAATTGTTTCAGAGGCAAAATCGTCACGTTTTACGAACTGAAATTTTTCTTTTCCGATTGTTGACATTATTTGCCTCCTTTCTCTGTCAATTTAATACGTGGATCAAGCATGGTCATCCAGATATCTCCTACAAAGAGTGAGAAGATAGAAATACATGTAAAGATGAAGACGAGACCAACTACCATTGAGTTGTTTGATGCCTTAACAGAGTCAATCAACATTTTACCCATACCTGGGAAGGCGAAGACTGTTTCTGTCAATGTTGCACCACCAATAACCCCGATTACGGCACCTGGAATACCTGAAACCAAAGGAACCATGGCATTTTTAAAGACGTGTTTATTTGAAATTTCTTTTTCAGATAAACCTTTGGCGCGAGCAAAACGGACGAAGTCTTGAGATTGCAAATCAATCATATAACGACGAATCCAGATTGCTGTACTTGGTGCTCCCAGCAAACCTAGAATGACTGCTGGCAAGACATAGGAACGCCAATCTCCAGCACCTAGGATAGGGAATGAGTCTGGAAGACCAATAGATGATCCAATCAAGCGAACGATATAAACCAAAGCAATCGTTGGAAGTGCAAGCAAGAAGGTTAGAGCACCTGTTGAGAAGCTATCAATCCAAGTATTCTTGTGGCGAGCCATAGCAGATCCAAGAGGAATCGCAATAGCATACGAAATAACCAAACCAATCAAACCAGCAACAGCTGAGCTTGCAATCATAGATGGATATTGGTAGTTACTTTCTGTAGCTGTATATGGATCGTCCTTACCATAGTTAGCTATTTCACGCGCATCTGCTTGACTTGGAGATTTGTAGGTACGAGAGTAAATATCTACAGACGAAGTCTTTTTACCCGTAGGGAATTGAACTTCTGATGTCTTGGTTTGTCCTTGGCCTTGTGTGATAACTTGAAGCACTGGCGTGTTCGCATAAGTTGGGTAAGAGTCACCCAAGTTAATGTTCACAAAGTTTTGGTGTACAAACGGGAATTGATTGTTGAAATACAAAAGGTATTTATGTTTGGTACCTGAACCAACCAATGACCAACCGATAGCAGGGTCATTTTCAAAACGAAGATAACGTTCCAAGTTTGGATTCTCAGGGTCTTGAATCTTGTTTGTATGATCAATATCAAGTAAGTTCGAGTAGAATTTGAAAACACGTTCAAAAATTGGAATTTCACGCGTAGCATAGAACTGACCACTCTCTGAAAAGACACCTAACGTCCAACCATTACCGAGTTGGTTGATGTATTTTTCGTAGATTGCCTTATTGGTATCATTGGCATCTACTGTTACAGATGAGTCCATTGAGCTAGCTTTTTCTTGCAACTCCTTAGTATCGTAGTACTCGATATAGCCCATACGTTCATAAACGGTATTCTCATAATTATCCCGCTTATCTGGAGTCGTTGCAATCTTGTTGTAGTTGGTATCCTGCTTGAAAATCAGTTTCCGAGGAACCATCGTATAGATAATCGTGTAGGTCAAGGTTGTCACCAAGAAAATAGACAACAATGAGCGCAAGACACGCATAAAAATATATTTTTTCATATCGTTTCCTTTTAAAATCCCAAAAGAACCTTCTCCTCATGGAGAGAAAGTTCTCTTGAGAGTTATTTATTTAACGTGATTCGTCAATTCTTTTTGAACTTTTTCGTTTGATTCTTTTTTCTCTTTGAGCCATTTCTCACGAGCTTGTTCGTAATCAGCTTTCGTTACAACCTTATCTTGCAACTGAATATACTTGAAGTATACATCTGAGCTCTTATCTCCAGACTGGCTGTATGATGCTGTGAATGGTACAACACGAGAAATGAATGGTGCAGCACCACTTGATGACATAGCTGGCAAGAAGAGTGAGCTATCTGTCAACCAAGCTTGGGCAGCCGCGTATTTTTCATAACGAACATTCAAATCGCTTGTTTCTTTAGCAGCTTCATCAACTAACTTATCGTATTCTTTCAAACCAACTTGAGCAGCCGCAGCGTTATCTGCACCTTCGTAACCCATGTATGTTTTTGTTTGTTCAGCATTCGTTGTTTTCAAGATATCAAGGTAAGTTGACGGATCTTCATAGTCTGGGTTCCACCCAACTGCTCCTGAGAGATCCCAATCTTCTGCCGCAGCGCTTGCAGCATAGTAAGTGATATTGTTCAACTCATCTTTAGAAACTTGTTGGATATCAATGACTACATTGCCTTCACCAAGTACTGTTTCAACGGATTGTTTGAAAGATTGGATACGTGCGATATAGTTTTTAGATGTTTGGTCTACTGGAATATCCAAGTGGATAGGGAATTTCACACCTTCTGCTTCCAATGCAGTTTTAGCTTTGGCAAATTCGGCTTTGGCTTTATCGGCGTTGAAGAGTCCATCTTGACCATCCGCAAAGTTTACATTCTTCCACTCATCACCATAAGTAGCCATCTTTTCAGTTACCAAGTCACCGAAAGTTTTTTCACCTGCAGAGACAAAACCTGGTTTCACAAAGAGGTTACGAACTGCAAGAGGAGCACCTTCTTTACCATTGATTTGTGCTGAGTAAGAAGTACGGTCAAAGGCAAAGTTCAAGGCCTGACGGAAGTCTTTGTTAAGAAGGGCTTTCTTAGTAGAAGTCTTCTCTTCGTCAGTTGTCTTAGAAGTGTATTTGTAACCTTGACGGTCAATATTCACACCCAAACCAGCAATACCAGGTCCTGATGGAGTGTAGAAGATATTGTCTTTGTATGTTTCTTCTACCTTAGAGTAGTTTGAACTTGTTGGGAAAAGGCGAGCATAGCTGTATGCTCCACTTGTAAAGTTACGTTCAATGGACTCTTGGTCTGACCCATCATAGAAAGCAAGGGTAACTTTATCAAGGTGAACATTATCCTTATCCCAGTACTGCTCATTCTTAGCAAATTCGATAGAAGATTTAGTAGTCAAACCTTTTAGCAAGAACGGACCATTATAAAGCAAGGACGTAGGATCTGTTGCTTTGGCAAAATCTGATCCTTTTGATTTTTCAAAATCTTCGTTCAATGGCCAGAAGATTGAATAAGCCATCTTAGAGTTCCAGTATGGTTCTGGTTGGTTCAAGGTATACTCAAGAGTATAATCATCAACTGCCTTCACACCTACCGTAGAAAAGTCTTTTGAATTTCCAGACAAATAATCAGACAATCCTTTAACAGAAGTTTCTGCTAAATATAGGGCTTCGGATTTCTTATCTGCTGCGTGTTTCAAACCATTTACGAAATCTTTAGCTGTTACTTCAGCGTACTCTTCTCCATCAGATGTCATCCATTTAACACCTTTACGGATTTTGTAGGTATAAGTCAAACCATCTTTTGAGACTGACCAATCTTCTGCCACTGCGGGAGTCAAATTCCCATATTTGTCATTTGTGAAGAGACCATCAATACCATTTGAAGTGGCAATCTTAGTACTTTGTTTACCTGAAATGAGGTAATCCAACGTTTCTGGGTCAGCTGAATAGATATAACCATAATTTTTTGGCGCCGTTGAATCAGATGATTTAGAACCGCAAGCAGCTAGTACTCCAGTTGCTAATAAAGCAACTCCTGCTGCAACCAATACTCTACTTTTTTTCATGTTTTTAACTCCTCTTGAAAAATTTAGGCTTATTGAAGATTATAACATATATCTTCTAAAAAGTAAACGAATTTTCAGAATATTTAGGCGTGCATCCATAAAAAACTTTCATTTGTCAAATTTCTTTATTCTTTGTTTGCTATCTATCGAGTCATAAAGCAAACTTAATGTTCATAAAGCCTGATTTTCAGGTTTCCTTTCTCCATTTTCTACCCAGTCAGAAAGGGCAATCTTCTAAATTGGATTTTAGAATAAGAAACTATTGACGGGAAATGATTTTCAAGGTATAATAATAAACGTTGAGGCGGTATAGCCAAGTGGTAAGGCACGGCTCTGCAAAAGCTTGATCGTCGGTTCAAATCCGTCTACCGCCTTTCAGTACCTGAATTAACAGGAATTAACCGAATGAAAAGCCCGTAAAATCGGGCTTTTTTTATTTTTCTTCAGATAAATACGGATAACTTCGAAAAACTTTTGGGGCGAGTTTGGGGCAAGGCATTATGTGCGATCACTTCGTTCCATCTCGTACATTCTTACCGAATGCAAAACCAGGTCGCGATACTTCCAAGTGCTGACCAGATACTCAATAACCTCTTGGTCCTCTATCTTGCATTCCATCAAGAGCAACAATTTAACCGTGTACTCATTTTTTAAAACTGGTGCTTGATAAGTTACATCTACCCAATGCTCAAAACCTAAGTCCGTCTGCTCTACGCTTGCTAATTCAATATTTAAGATTTTCATTTGTTCTTCCTCCTTACTTATCTATTCGTAAAAAGAATAAAAACAGAGAAAAAATCATTACTTTTTTAATTCAGAAAGTACTTTCAGACAAACAAAAAAACCGCAAGCAAATGCCTGCGGTTAGTGTAATCTAATTTGAAATTCTTTCTATTTTTATTTTGTAGTGATGAGCCCATCTGGCTCGATGTTAAAGGCTTCTTTATCGGCCATGCGACCATCAGGAAGCAGCATGTAGTATCCGCCATTGTAAGGCACAAATGTGTTCGATTTCATATCGCCGTTGATGGCATCCAAGTAATACCATTTTTCATAGTATTTAACCCAGCCTGTCTGCATAGAGCCATCACGATTGAAGTAATACCATTTCCCACCGATTTTCTTCCAAGATGTGGCCATATAGCCATCCTTGTCAAACCAGTACCATTTACCATCAGTGTGCTTCAGCCAGCGTTCAGAATACATGTATCCACGACTGTCGAAGTAGAACCATGATTTGTTCTCTTCGACATACTCGAACTGATCTTTTGGATATGTACCATTAGCACGAACGAACCAGTAACCTGTGTCGTCTTTCTGCCAACCAGTTTTTACTTCTTCAGCAGCTGCAGATGGATTAGTCAAACGATACACATAATAGTAAGGTCGTCCAGCATAAAGCCAAATATCGTCATGATCATTCACTGTGATGCCGTCAAAACGATAGTTACAGTGGATAATGTTATCACTATCCACAAAAATACCAGTATGGCCACCTGCTCCGCTAGAATAGCCACGGCGACCCCAGATAAAGATATCTCCACGTTGAGCGTCCCACGACTGGTTTTCTGTGATGAGTTCATATCCGTTCTTTTTGAGCCAGTCATGTTCATACTCAGTATTGACCGCCCAACCAGCGGACGCGGCTCCAGCGCTCATCAAAGCGTAGTAGATCGAACTTGAGCAATCGTAAGAGTCGGGGCCGTTACGATCGTCCATGCTGTAGGATACTTGACCTTGTCGCGCACGCATCCAAGCGATAGCTGTTTCAATGTTTACTGCCATAATCATTCCCCTTTCCAAGAGTCGTTCATCCTCTTGACCGCTGACTCAACGAATGTATCGAGGTCACGGTCGGTCATGCTGATATTGTATTTGGTAAGCTCGGCACGGATTTTAGTTCGTGCCTGCTCCAGCTTTTCTTCACCTTTATAACCAGTTTCAGCAGACACCTGCTCCACTGCATTGACTGCATTTTTGGCAAGGATTTCAACGATTTTGACAGTCTGTTCACCACCTTTTTTGATAAGGTAGTCCTTGACTGCCTTGACTGCTACCCCTGCTAAAATAACAAGGATACTGATTGCTCCGTTTGTGATGATTTCAGTGATTTGTTGCATGTGTTATTCTCCTTTTTCGATTTCTTCCATGCGGTCGTTCATGCGGACCATTTCTTTTTGAATGTCTCCGACCGTGTGAGTGATTGTGGTTAATTCTGTAGTGGTCTTTTCTAGGTGAGTCATCAAACGCTCTTCTCGTCTGTTAGAGTCGGCCTTTGATTGCTCGTGCAAATCCATAATCTTCTTCTCTCGCTTGTCCGAAGTCTTGATGAGATATCGAATTATAATAAAGAAAAGTAAGATAAACAAAATCGCCCAAGCTACCTGACTTTGAGCGATTTTTTCAGCTTCTTCAATCGGCATACAACCTCCTTTTAATCAATCCGTGGCATGACCACAGTAAGTACACCTTGCTGCAGCATATCAGAGAGTGACTGGTCTTTGTAAGTATAGCCCTCTGTTGCTTGCATCTGGAACTTAAAGATAGTTAGCGTACCTTTTGGCCATTTCGGATTCGTATCGAATGGATAAGGCATGGCAATGATGTCTCCGTTTGAGTAGCGTGTACTCTTGACTAGTGGCTTAACAAATGCAGCCACCTTGCCATAAGCATGGGTAGGCATCCCTCCATTTTGAGATACTGCCAAGGCAATCAAGACCTCTGTGATAGCTGATACCGTGTCAAGGTTTTCCTTGTTTTCAGTAGTAGCCTGCTCCATCTTAGCTGTCATCTCTTTGTTTTTCTGAATTTGCTCATCTACTTTGTTGAACTTTTCGGTTTCTGCTCGGTTTGGGAAATTCTCTTGGTAGAGAGCCTCCAGAGCAATTTCAAACAGCTCTGTATTAGACAAGCTGATTTTATCAGCTGGTAACAAGATAGGTACGATAGCACCATCTGAATTAACAAGTGTGACCTTTGTAGCAGATGCTTTTCCACTTGCATCAAATTCTTGGGACTTTGTCCCGTACTCTAATTTCATAGTTCCTCCTTAAATTTTGAATGAAACATTATCAAAGTTGAGCCAAGTGGCGTCAACGTTCCCCTTGACAACTACGTTACCTCCTGGATAAATCCCGACAACGGCAGGGCCATAGTCATTGTTTAAAGCGGTCTTAAATAGCGTTGTGGATGGTCTGAAATTTTCAGGTAAAGTAAAGATAATTGACTCACGGGTAGTCTTTCCGCCTTTACAAGTACCTTTTAAATAAACAATACCGTCAAATGTTTTTGAAAATTGAACATTTCCATAATCTCTATGATGGCTCCACCCATTTTGTAAATTGGCATTTTGCCAAGGTGTTCCTTGAGTGTATTTTTGCATATCATTTTTAGATACGTATTCTATCCAATTCTCCCAGTCATCAACCGTCTTAGACCATCTATGATGTCTAAAATAGACCTGTCCATTATTCCCATAGAATAACTGAATGGCCTCTTTATAGTCGCCATCATTTTTTCCGTAGTTACTGTAATGAAAAAGATGGCCCCACTGCCCATTTGGATTTCCTCTGGCTGTTCTATCAATGTAATACTGACCAGGCCGATCTAGTAGATTGACATTGGTCACGTTAGGCCTGCCATCAAACCACAGAGGGCCTCCATTGTTATTCGTCAGTTGATACTGCTGAATAGGCTGGTCGTTAGCAAAGATGTCTCCTTTGACATCAAAAGCGCCACGCTCTCTGATTTTGTTGACCCCAACTCCTGAGCGGTCGTAAGACAAAACTACGCTCTCTGTGGCCACGTTGACCATGAAATCAGACCGTGTGAATTTGTCCTCGAGCGTGCCGATTACAACCCACGACTGATTAGCTAGATAATTGCCTGCAAGATTAGCTTGAGAATTGACTAGATTTGAGATACTTGTCCATGATCCAGTGGCTGGCCCTGTATCCACTTGAAAGTTAGTAGTCCCAAGCCTTGCAACCTTGAATGTCAATCTCATTGAGTTTTTTTGACTTCCTGAGACGGTCAAAGGCGCTATCTTGGCATTCCGTGTAACTGTTAATGTGCTAGAGGTTGAGCCCGTTCTGGCTATGCTAAAACTCAATGCTGGAGCAAAATATTCAAGAACGGTTACGGAAACCTCTCTAGTGTCTGACCAACGGCCACGACTATCTGAGACACTCGCTCTGATTTTGATGGTACCGTGATAGTTCATAATGCCTAGGCTCCCACCGTTTGAGCTTGTAGACTGGTTTTTGCCGACGATTTCGGCATAGTATCCAGTGATGGAGGAGCCGTAAGAGCCGACTGCGCCATTAAATCCGACCTTAATATTAGAGATTACTTGAATGAACGTGTTTCCGCTTGGGATGAGATTTTGAGCAGCACCATTCAAGTCTGACAATGAGACCCCTGTAAAAGTGGGCTTGACATTTGCTGGTACGCTTGCAGTGAATGTAGTGGACTGTGTTCCTGTCTTAGTAGAGCCTGAATAGGTATCTACGTAGACAGTCCCTGTCCCACTCGCTGAGTTTGGAATGTCGTTTGCAAAGTCAAGAGGGATCGTCCAAGTTGTAGATGTGTCTACATTCGTTGCAATCGTTCCTGACTTGCCAGCCCATGCATACCGTACCGTATGCTTAAAACTGGAGCTTTGACGGTTGATGTTGATCGTAACCGAACTACCAATAACACCAGCGCTCACGCTTACAGAGCTAGAGCGTGGGATAGTCGTCAGGCTAAGGCTTGCTGATACTGTGATAGTACCATGCAGGCCATTATTCGGATTGAACGTGCATGATATAGGTAAGGTCTTAGTCCCATCTGCATTGTGGCTGATTGTACTTGACCCACTAGCAAGCGTGTACTCCTCGCCTGATGTCTCCCACGTCGGATAGCTGTAATGCACGTTACTGCCATCCAGATTAAGAGACAGCGTACTATCTCCTTGATGGTTATGAGTATAGTAGGCGCCTGTACGGCTAACTGTCATCCGCCAGTTGACGGTTGAGGTGTTAGCCGTGATACTCTGAGATCCCTGCTCTACATAGACATTGAGATACAAGCTCCCACTTGAATTACTAAATTTAGCCATTTTACTCCTTTCTATCCAACGTAGCGGATGACGTTCATGTCAGGATTGATATGATACTGCTCTTCTCTAAATCGTCCTATTTGGATAGTCTTAGAAAAAATACCATTTTCAATGTGGATGACCCCTTGACTGATATACATAACCTCTACACCAGCGCTAAACATTGAAATTCGTCCGTTAGGGTTGAACATCATGCTAGAGCTACCGTCATTCTTACCAATTACAAGGCCCTCATTTGAGGAACTCATGTAAGTATCAATGAAATTCCAACGGTCAGAGAGTTCTCCCAAATCTTTGGCAATATTTGAAACACGCTGACTAGCTGAAATCAAATCTTTCTCAGCTTGTACCCTCGCTATCTCGTTAGATTGGACAAAGTCTTTGTAAGCCTTTATCCAATTATCAAGCGTGTCAGCGCTAGCTTTAGCCTCAAGCTCAGCCTGGATAATTCCAGCTTTCTCATTTAGAGCGTTCAGTTGCTCCTGAGTTAGCCCTTGATCGGCTTTAGAATTAAGGCTATCCTCAATATCCTCAGGAGCTGGTATCCAATCAATAGGGACTGTCCCTGTATTCACTCTTAGATTTGAGATGATGACCGTTCCATCTGAACCTTTCTCAAAATTTAGATACAAGGCAATCTCTTCAATTAGATCGCTTGTCCTACCGTCTGAGTATGGTTTCCACAGCCAAGGTTGAGAATACGTGCCAGATTTAACAGATGTAGTATCTATGTGTTGTATTCCTAAGGCTTTATCATCAGTAGTAAAATCCCACTGTTCTGGCGAACCGTTTCTATATTTAATTACACGATTAAGCCTAAAACCTTTGATGGTTTCAGAGGCCACATAATCAAACGTTAAATAAAGTGGTTGAACCGTTGCCCAATTCTGAGCTGATTGTGCTAGTGTATAGATTTTCCCTTGATTTCCTATAGTTGCTCTAGCAGTTCCTAGTGCAAAGTTACGAGCCCCAACCCTCACATTATCAAAGAGAGCTGTCCAGTTGTAGCTTGTAGGATCCTGACTGTCCGCCTCTGTAAAATCTGTGTACGTCCCAAAATAGCGCTTGTTGGCGCTTGATGACGTACTGAACCCATCACGTCCGTTCTCTGAATTGGCCCAAGCTCTATGCAAGTACTGAGTTTTTCCTGCCGTTCCGTCAGACGTATTGATAAGAGTCAGTTGCTCAGACGCTACCTCTTTGTTATCAATCCAAGCCGAAACCGTCAATACCATTTTCTGATTGATGTCGGCAGCCTTGACAATGTAACTAGAGCTTGTGGCTTTGATTTCGCCATCCACCACCCAGCGCCATCCGCTATTGATGACCTTGTTACCTTTCATCAAAGTAGGAGTCACAATCGTCTGACCTTGGCCGTTCTTAAAGGCTACACCGTTGTCAGTGGCTAGCTTGATAGTATAAGGCTTAGCGTCCTCTATCATCCTGTCTAGCTGTTGCTGAATGCCATGAGATAGACGATTTTCAAGCGCTTTGACATTTGAGAAAGTGGTCTTGTTATTCTTCGGATTGGTAAAGCTGATGACTTGCTCAGATACCCTCATCTCAAGCAAGAGAGTAGGGTTAAAGCCGTCATCATAGACTTTTACTGTGTCTCCTATCTCCAAATCCGCAAAACCCTCAGCCTCGTAAGTTACTGCTGGGTAACAGTTCTTTTTGAGCTCACGGTAGGCTGTTGAGCGGATGACCTCAGGATTTGAACTCTCTACAGTCATGTCCTTACGAGTCCACTGGTCACGGTCACCTGTTGAGTGAGTAAAAGTAGACGGATACATCTGCATAGAGAGAGGGGCATACAAAGCAGCCCCTGACTGGTAAAACTCACGTTCTCCCTTAGCATTATTGACAGACCAAGCTCCAAGGCCTCTAATGTCAACTACGTTACCTTTGTCATCCTTACCTGTTGGGACAACCGTGTTATAGATCCCAGTTTTGTCAATCGTCCTAGTGATTGTCTTGAGATTTTTCCCATACTTCAAGATTTTTGGGCTAATTTGACCTACTCCTTGATGGGTGTCATCATGCTCATGATAGACATTGACTGTAAATGACTTGATAGAGCTGTCAGCGTTGAGACGTGTGTCAAACTCAATTTCTGCGCCAAATTTCTTAGCCAGACTAAGTAGTCTGTTGAGTTTGGTGTCTGTGCCCTCCCACTCAGCAGAGATTTTCTTATTAGCGACCTCATTGATACCGATTTTTAAGAAAGTATAGTTGAGCAAGTCCATCTCCTCACAAAATTCCTTAAAGCTCATAGCCTTAGGCGATTTGTAAGGGATAGAGTACTCATTGATCAGCTCAAGGTTTAGGTTGATACTATAACACTTGATAACTTTCTCATTTTCCTCAATTTTTCGGATTGTATGCAGGTAAGTTCTGCCCTTGTATCTGAATGAAACAAAGGCTTTCTCATTGAGAGAGTTATAAGCCCTCTTTTTACCTACATCTGAGATAATGGCCTTTTTAAAGACTGTAAAATCAAAGGTACTAGAACCAGTTTCCAGGTATCTTGTCCAGGTGTCATTGAAATAGTTCAATGTATCCTGTTTGTTATTGTCGATAAAAGCCACTTTTCTCAAATTTGAGTCATGTATTGTCAATAACATTGTTATAGATACCTTTCTTTAAATTCTACTTTGACAGTGGGTTTAGTCTTGACCCAACTTGAGCAATAGACCTCAAGCTGACTGTTTCCAGGTGGAATAGTCAAGAAACTTGAGCCATCCACTACATCCACAATCTTCTCAATACCGTCCACAGTGACAGTGTCATTCTCGCTGTTTAGCACGACATTTGAACCGATTGGATAACGGTTAGGCACATCTCCTATTGTTGGGACAAAATCCTTACGGTATAAGAGTTCATCAAGATACATGTGAGCCAGGATAGGCTTGTCATGATACGCTCCAAGCATGACGTGGATTTTAGCTGACTTTCGGCCTTTAATTTCAGGAATGATAAAGCTGTAATGAGATCCTTTGTAGTAAACCTGGAGCCTGTCATCATTGCGCTTGAGTTCAAACTGACCTTTGGTTGATGAAAAGGGGTTTAAATCACTGCCAGAGGTGCCTATGAAATTCCAGCACTTAAGAAAGTAATAGCTCCCATTTCCATCAGAACCAAACACATTAAACTCACAATCCTGTCCTTGTGTTCGCTTGAATGTTTCAAAACCATACAAAAACTGACCATTTGTGTCTGATACTGTAATCTTGATAAAACCATATTGATTAGCTGCATTAGATACGAATATCTGTTTACCTGTGATGTAGTCATCAAGCGAGCCAACAGCTCCAGCGCTGTCTATTGGGACGTCCCATGATAGAGATGTAGCATAGTTCCCATATTTGCCAGGTGTGGTTTGATCTTTGAGTCTAATGTGTTTCTTATTCCACAATGTAGTTAGCTCAGACATCCCTACCACATTCTCGCCATTATCGTTAGTCACAGCCTTATTTTTAGTAGCTCTTGCAAAACCGTTTAAAATTCTATCTTCTCTAAAATCAATCAATACCTCTGACCGCTTAACTACGCCTATATCAGCCTCTTCACGGTCACCAACCTCAAGAGCTCCGCTAGCATTAACTATCCCAATATAGCCGTTTTCAGCGTTGTTTTTGACTGTGATAACAGGAAAAGCTGGAACGTTGCCATTATTGACCAAATTAAAAACAACCTTGTCAGGTTGCTCTTGTCCGTTATCAAAGCGCCTATAAGTCGTGCCATGTGCGACACCGTCAGGAACAAGAATCTCAAACTCGCCCTTTTGAAGCCATCTAGCTACGTTATCGACATCCACAGAGCCAATGACAAGTCCCATATAGTACTTGTCAGGCTCGTCTGAAATATCAATACGAACTGGCTTGTCGGTGTTTAGGATTGTAGCTAAGGTGTGCTTGGCCAATTCGGTATCCCTAGCCGTTTTTTTCTGAACGGTAAATTTAACTTTGATTTTTTTAGGTCCGGTTCTTACTTCTTGGACGTTTACGCCCAAAAAAGGGGCGTCATTTGTTGTGACGTCCCTTTCGTTTCCTACCGGACGAATTACTTCGTTGATTTTTATAACCTCAGAGAGGTCATGATTGTTATAGATAACTGTGTCCATTAAATAATCCCTCTCATCATGTTATCGATCATGAGTTGGTCGTTTTGGTAATCGGTCATCTTTTGGCCGATTTGACCGACAAGCGCTCCACTTTCCATCATCAGACTGACTGGCCGTTTGACTGCCTTCTCAGCGACTTCTAGGGCTTGCTCGACAAGTCGGTTAGATTTTTCTTGTACGACCTTAACGCTCGCTTTAATTTGACGATCTAGGTCTGACTTGACCTGAAGTGTCTTCGTAAGGCTAGCCTGACCTACTCCAAGAATGTCTTCAGGGGCAAAGTTAAAGGCTTTGATTTGGTCGAATACATCGCCCATGGCATCATCTACCTTGTGAGCATCTGCCAAGATACCGACTGCCACCCCTTGAGAGATATAGCGTCCAACGTTGTCTCTAAACAAACGTGACGGACTGTGGATTTTAGCCTTAGCTTGTGCAGCTCTCTCGGCTTGAGCGACTAGAGCATTAGCTGCAGCCGTGACAGCTCCAAGCGCTGAGTACATACCTTGTGCTAAACCTTGACCAATCATGTCACCTACATAGCGCATGGTAGAGACGCCTCTCATTCCTGTAGACTGGATAGAGTTGACCATGGATGACATTGCTGCTGTTGCTGAACCGATTCCTGATTGGATACCATTTGTTATCCCTTCAGAAACTCCACGCCCTGCCTGTTGTCCAGCCTGTGTCATTTGAGCTGACGACTGCAAAATTACAGTCACAATCAATGCCATGTTTGACTGAACTGATGACACAGCCTGAGCCATCGCTGAAGCTATGCCTGAAGCGAGCTGAGAAATGGCAGATGTAGCTGATGAAGCTGAAGCGTTAATCATCGTTAAAGTAGATGTCATCGCTGAAGCCCCACTTTGAGCCATCATCATAGCGTTAGCTAAAGCCACCAAGCCTGTTTGTAGCATCATGACACCAGCCACAGATCCAGAAAGACTTGCAAAAGAAGCCATGACCGATGTAGCGAACGTGCTCATTGAAGTTCCAGCGCTTGTCAGTGTTTCTGGCAATGTGCTGAGGTTAGTGCTTAGTGATGATAAGGCTGTGGGTAGTGACTGCAAGGCTACACTTGCTAGTTGAGCTGATATAGCTATCAAGCTCAACCCTGTCCCTGCTTGTTGCAATCCTGGTCCAGCTGAAGCAATTCCAGAATTGGCAATAGCAGTCAAGCCTGTTGCTACTGTCGCTAATGTTCCAGCTAAGTCTAGCAATCCTAGCTCGGTGAGCATCGCAATCCCTTCAGCCATGTATTTGACTCCAAGGCCCGCGTTTAAGGCGGCGTTACCGATACTATCAAAGATCCCAGCTACACCGTCAAGCACATTACGAATAGCAGAGCCAAAGGACTCAACTACACTACCAGCACTTTTCAAGATGGAGCTCACTTGTTCTCCAAATGTTTTCAAAAGATTAGACAAGCTATCAATGATAGGGCTAATCTGAGAAAACATGCTGCTAAATGACGAAACAATATCTGCAATTGACGGAGCAATCGCAACCACCATTTCAGTTATGGCTGGAGCAAATGGAGCTATTGCTTCAACAATTTGAACGATAGCGTCAGCAATTATTTGAGCTACTGAAACGAACGCATCACTTATAATCTCGACGATTGGAGTCACTGCTGTTGCAATTCCTGAAATAGCTTCACCAAGAGCTGTGATAAACGGAGCTGCCGCTCCCATAGCTTCACCAAATGCAACGACAAGAGGAGAGAGTTGAGCTAAGGCGCTTGTTACATTTGGAAGAACTCCTGAAACTGTAACAATAGCCTGGGCAAATGTGCTGATGATTGCAGTAGCAACAGTAGCAAATGCCTGCCCAACTGCGTTAATGATTGTAGCCACTCCTTCGCCTTGACTAGCAATGAGACTTAAACCTGCCGCAATAATAGCCACTCCAGCACCGATTCCGACTGCTGCAATACCAATCGCTCCGCCAAGAGCAAGGATATTCCCAATCCCAGCCGTTCTCAAAGCCAATCCAAATGCTCGGATGACCGGAGCCAATCCAGAAAGAGCAATTTTGATACCTTCACCAATTCCTGTCGCAGCCGTTTTGATTGCTGTTCCTGTTGTTTTGATTAGAGTTGAGATTGATTTGAAGATTTGAGCGATTGCGCTTTTCGAGCTCGTTGCACCTTTTACAACTTCGTCTGCCCCTTCCTTGGCGCCTTTAGCAAATAAGCCAAACGGATTAAAGCTCTTCAAGAAATTAAATGCCTTGAAAGCGACTAGAGCTCCTCCAATCCCTGCAATCAATCCTCTCCAGACATCTGCACTAATTGATTGAGTTAATTTTGAAATCCAGCTCACAATCATTGAAATAGCGTTCACGACGTGCCCAGCGGCTGCGCCTACGATATCCCAAGGAATAGCATCGCCTAACTTAATAGCAAGATCTAAAGCTGCATCCGTCAAATCTTTAAATGCTTGATAGGCGTTCTTGATTGCTCCTGTTTCAGAGAAGGCTTCTAGTGCAAACTGAAAGGCCATAGCCATATTCTGGATGATGACGTTAACTGTTTGAATGACATTTCCAACCCCTTGAATAACATTACCAAACCCATTGGATTCGCTTGTCAGTTCTTCAAAGAGCGACTGGATTGTCACAACAACATCTCGAAAAGTGTCCTTGATTACGTCAAAAACACCCTCGTCAACTCCGAGCGAAGCAAACAACGATTTGAACCCTTGTTCAATCCTTGGCCCAGCTTCTGCCAAGGCTGTATCGATAGCTTGAGGAAGTTGTCTCATAATATTTCCAACCATAGGCAAGAAATTGCCTAAAAGGAACGTTGAGGTGCTAGAAATAAGCGCTTTTAAAGACGGTCCAATATCTTCTCCGAGCGTCAAATTCGCCAAGAAGTTGGATGCCGAAGCCTTCATTGCCGCAAACGAACCACTGAATGTAGTCTGCGCTTCTTGTGCTGCAACTCCTGCGACTCCCAACTCTTGTTGAACTAGGTCGATGGCTTCTACGATATCCGCAAAGTTGTTGATATCAAACTTCTTGCCCATTGCTTTTTCTAATTTGCTGGCGTCTTTAAGAAGTCGTTGCATTTCTTCTTTGGTACCGCCATATCCAAGTTTCAAGTTATCTAGCATGGTATAGTTCTGTTTAGCGAAGCCTTGAAACGTTTGCTGGATTGAACCAATATCTGTACCCATCTTGGCTGAGTTATCAGCCATGGCCATGATAGCCTTGTCTGCCATTTGTGCAGCCTTCACAGCATCACCACCGAGCGCTTGCTTCAAGCTGGCACCGAAAGAAACAGCTTGCTCTGCGTATGTATTAGCAGAGATACCAGCTGAAGCTGCAGCGTTCGCATATTGCTTCACAGACTCAGCGGCAGTCGTATAGAGCGTATCAACACCACCAAACGATTGTTGGAGCTTCGCCCCTTCGTCAAGAGCTGTAGCAAATACACCCTTGATAGCACTGCCAAGGGATTGAATCCCAGAAATAAGCGCACCGCTGACAATGTTAGCTCCTAAAACTGACTTAAAGACCGAACCTAGTTGCATCCCGCTTTCTGTCAGTCCGCCAACCATCCCTTTTAGACGTGCCACTCCTGATTGAGCCTTATTGCCATCCATATCAACTTGGATGACCACTTTACCATCTGCCATTTATGCCTCCTTTCTACTCGTAATAGTCATATTCATCATCTTCTTCGTCGCAATCATCATCTGGAAGACGATACTCTTTTTGTAGTTCTCGCATCTTATCAATGTACTCCTGACTGTCGCCTTTTTGCGGTTCATAAGAGCGAATCTTCACGACTTCTACAAATTTGGTTCCCTCAGGCAAGCCAACAATTAGAGCATTGAATTTCTTCCAGTGTAGCTTCCCAATTTCTTCGATTAAGTCGATTCTGTAAGCTTGCATGAAAGAAGCAAAGATATAAGCTCCGTCATGCTTCATGTTGTAGAGTCTTTTTTGTGGTGTTTCTGACGTTGTCGAGGACTTTATGACATTGCCTGCCAAGTCATACTCAACATCGTCTTCTTTCTCGCCTGTCTGGATGTGCTCTTCAAAAATTGCCTGAACAACTTCCAAAGCCTCCTCAAAACTCAAAAAATCAAAAGAAACACCCGTCAGGATCCGCAACGCAAAAAATGGGCGCATGGACTTAGGAATATCATCGTCTTTCCATAATTCAAAGACTTTCAAAACTCTATCGAACGATAAAAGCAGAGGGAAAATCTGTTCTTTGCCTTCAATTTCTAGAACAAGCTCATCAACTAGCTTTCTAGAAATATCTAACATGGCATCACGCTAGATATTTCTTGAATGCGTCTTCTGAGTTGCGCTCTCGGTATTCTTTCTGAATCCCAAGAATAGTCTGCGTCAGATAGTTAAATGCGATAGTTGTATCTTCGTCTGCGAATTTATAGACTTTTTCAAATGCATCCGCTCCGAATAGTTGAGTCCAACCATCTTCGATAAGTTCTTTAGCTTTTTCTGCGATTTTCTCGTCGGAAAGTTTTTCAATTTTCTTCCAGTTCTTTGCTAAGCCTTCACGGAACTTATCAAGTTCCTTCACGCCCTTGTCATTTGCAATGTATTCCAGCTGAAAGTCTCCGAAATCAATAGGAATGATATTGCTTAGTTTCTTAATTACGACCATTGTTTTTCTCCTCTTTTCAAAAATAAAAAGGCGTGAATTATCACGCCTTAGATTATCCTGGTACTACTGTTGATTTCTTAGGTTTACGAGTCCATACGACCTTAAACTTAATACTTTCATTCTCTGACGCTTCACCGTCTCCGATTTCGATACCAGAAAGACGAGCTGGTCCCTCATATTGAGTTTTTTCAGTCACATCAATCTCCTTGTACCAAACCAAAAGCTCGTCACCGACTGCGTCTTCTTTGTCTGCCACAAAATTCTGCGCTTTGTCATCTGTATCACGAACGCCCTCGAATGAGCGCCCTCGTGTTTTAGTGATCACTTGTTCTTCAGGTGTCCCGTCACCAGAGAAGTCAGTGAAATCATCTGTCTTCTCGTTATTTTCTGGCGATGATTTCTTAATCCCTTTAGCAATCCAAAGGTACTCTGTCGCAGTTGGCGGAGTGTCCGGAGTCGCTTCTTTGTAAGGGCCGATGTAGTGTTTACGTTTTACGTTTTTATTTTTAACCATTATTCATTCCTTTCGATTTCAAGACTGGCAGTTACGTCCAGCAAGTAAATGTAAAAGCCTTGCTCGTCTAAATCATTCAAGTAAGGCTTGTCGACTTTCAGACCTAAGAACTCGTAAGAGCCATTCTTACTTGGCAATTCTAGGTCCATTTTTGATAAGGCAGCGTTAATCTGCCACAATGTATTATTGTTTAATTCCTGATCTCGTGACTTGATAGCAATTTCAAAAGGCAAGCTGACTGTTTGAGTGCCGGCCATGTCCTCGTCTACAACCTCTCCACCAGCTAGAGGGAATACCACTAACCCCTCTTTCTCAGCTAAATAGCCGTGTTTAGACGGGATTTTGTCTTGAATGCCCTTGATATATTCAAGCAAGATCTCTGCAAAGTCATTGTTTTGGTTCATTTTAATCCCATCGCTTTCAATCCGACATCGCCCCATTTCTTAGAGTGTAGGGCAGCGGCCTTTTTATCCCACCTTGGTCCTGTTCCAGGTGTTGGTTTTTGGCTCAGGAGCTTATCTTTATTCGCGAAGAAAAACCTTCTTTGTTTTTCTGAAAAGAAACCTTTCCGCTTCTTGCCATAGTAAATCAATCGAGCGTAAGGCGTCGCATAGACAATCGAATCTTGTCGAACATGTCCGCTAGACCTCAATTCCCCCTTTCGTTTTGGGACGAAGCGCTCCATATCCATCAGCATCTGGTTAGCAATAGCTAACTTTCCTTTAGCGAAATTCTCTGGAGATACTTTTTTCTCGATCCCTGATAGGTCAATCTTTACATTAACACCGCTCATCAAATCACCTCAATTTCATAAGCTAAAAGCCTACTCGTCAATGGATGATATTGAGGGATGATGTTCTTAACAACGTAGCTGACGCCGTCCTCTTCTACAACGCCGCCAACGAAACTCTTGTCGAGTTTTACAGGGCAGTATTTGTGATAGACAATCACAGTCGAAGAATTGGACTCGCTACGATGATTGCCTGAGCCAGAATGAGAAAAGGATCTATCGAACTTGCAAGGAGATAATAAAAGGGGTTCAGAGTAAGCCTCTTTCCCCCAATCGTCCTCACCAACGGGCTTCTTGATAGTCACTGAATCAGTTAGCATTCGTTTATCTATCATAATCAACCCTCGCTGAGCCAAATCCTGCCATCCTCAGCCAGTTTTCAGCGTCTCTCGATAAATTATGCATTTCCGCCAAAGAAAGCGAACTCGAACCATTCTGAGAGCCTGAGCGATAGCTTATAGATGTCCGTCCGACTGACATGCTAGCAATAGTTTGCTTGTCCTCCGCTGTCAGGACCCCCGAACTGTCCAAATAAGCAATCTGAAAGGCTGTAGCTCGTTTAACTGCCTTCTTGCGAGCTGTATTGTCGCTATCAAAGCTATTTAGAGAATAGAAATCTCTAGTATAAGCATCGATAGCGAGTTCCGCTCGCTTCAAAAACTTGTCAAAGTCTCCCTCGACCTCAAATCCGAGCTTATCGAACTCCTCTTTAGTTAAGTAAGCCATCTAATCACCTCCTTAAAAGGTGGATGTCCCCACCTCAACTAGATCTTGCTTAGGCTCTTCAACGAGTTCAAAGCAATCTTCACCAATCACCTCATTAAACAGGCCATTGATTCGATTAGCTTCGTCTTGATCTAGCTCATATTCTTGCCCTTTGTCAAAATGACGGTCAGACTTAGCTAGATAAGCGTTCAATTTTGCTTTAAATTTGGCCATTTAGCACCTCCAATAGCTCGTCTTTCGATTTGGTCGAATAACCTTCAACCCCTTTTTCTTTCGCCAGAGCTTTCAACTCTGCCAATGTTAATTCACTGAGTGTTTTTTCTGCTACCTCTTCAACTTCGGTAGTTTCAGCCACTTCTTCCTTTGCTACCTCTTCAACTTCGGTAGTTTCATCATAGTGGCGACGCATTAGCATGCCCATTATGCACCTCCAAATTTTACAACCTTAGTATCATCATAAAGGTATACGCCGTAGTATTCGTCACCAGAATACACAGTAGTCTTTTTCAAAATGTCACGGTCGTTTTCAACCATCACATCACGCTTCAAGTTAATAACGAATGCGCCATATTTCGCATCATCTTCTTCATCAGTTGTGTCAGGAGAGATTTTAACTAAGAATCCTTTTCCTTCTTCAACTTTCTTAGAGCGTACTACTTGAACGCCTGAAATTTCTCCAAAAGTACCGCTTACGATAACATCTGCGCCAAGTTCAGACCCACGAAGCCAATTCTTGCCAGCATCTGCACGAAGTTTGATCGCATCTTTTGGATTTACTAAAGCTACATATTTAGCATCTTCTTCGTCTTCGAAAATCTGCAGAGCTTTGTCAATGCTATCTACCGTGATTGGAGCTTCAGCGATGTTCTGAGTAGCAGTTTTAGCCACTGCCACCAAGTCGTTGTCGACCTTGTTTGCGATTGCTAACGCAATTTGACGTGCAGCTTCGCTATAGATGTCGCCGTGCGCAACTAATGCAGCCTTATCAGTGATTTCTACTGCTTTACCAGCTTGTTTGATGGTCATTGTGGTCTTGCTTGTTCCTAGCTGATCAACAGGGATTGCTTGCCCTTCTGTAATTTCAGTAGCGTCACCAGAGTAGGTCCATTTAGCTACCGTTAATGTGTCTCCTGGAATACCTACTAGTGTACGCTCGATATAAGCCAGTGGAGTGAATTTAATCAATTTAGGAAGTTTAGCTGAAACCATATCAGCCATTACTTGTGGATTGATTACTTGTGCTGTTGTTGTTGTTCCTTGTGTCATAAAATTTATCCTCTCAATTTATTATAAAGTTCTGGATCTCGCTCAAATAGCTCATTACGGCTACGAACGCCCATTCTTGCAAATTCTGCTTTTGTAATTTCCCCTTGACCACTTGCGTCAGGGTTGCCTCCAGCAGAAAAACGTGGTTTTTTCTCCTCAGATTGCTCTGTGCGACCGAACTGAGGATATTTCTGCAATACTTGGCCAATAGCGTCTTCGATAGACACCTCATCGGTCACTAAGCGAGCAGATAGAGTGATGACATCGTCAACAGACTCAGCATTTACTCCCAAAGTCAGAGCTGATAGTTTCGCTTCCAGATTCTTCTTGTCTGACAAAGCAAGTTCTAGCTCTTTCTCTTTAGCAGCAAGCGCTTCTGACTGCTTCTCAGCCTCACTCTTCTGTGAGTCTTTCCACTCTTTGAGTTGTTGAAGCCCTTCTTTAGCGCTCTTGATGTCCTCAAATCCTAGGCTTTTGAAGATTTTTTCTTGCGCTTTCTTGGACTCCTTAGCGACAAGGCCAGTCACTTCTTCCTGAGTGAATGTCTTGATAGGTTGCTCTTGAGTTTGTGACTCGGTGTTTTCTCCAGTATTTGCTGACTGGTCAGCTTGTGTTTGAATGTCTTCTGCCATTCTTTTGTCCTCCTAAAATTAGGTATTATCTTCCGTTCTTTACCGACTGCGGATAAAGTCAAGCAAAAAACCGCATCGAATCCGACACGGTTTATAGTGGTTTATAGCAATTTATTGCATGAAAAAAGCACTTAGAATTTCTAAATGCTTTCTTTTTTTGTCATGTTGATAATTTCTTTTAAGGTTGGTTTAGTTTTTCTAATTCTATCCCATGCTCTCATTTTTACAAAAGTACCCAAATAGATGCCGTTTATCTTTGGCATTTCGTTAGAAAGATTGTATTTCTCTCGAATTTCATCTTTATGACTTTCTACAAATTTACTACGAGGCAAACAATAAAAGATACCCTCGCCAAAATAACTCAAATCTTCATCAGACATTTCAATAAGCTCTTCAGGTTTTACAAAAATCGCTCTATTTACTCTATCTTCAGGTCGATAAAAGGCTTTTTCTATGAATGATTTATCAAGTCCCATCTTCTAACACCTCCAAACCATAAATTAGCAAACCATCTTCACTTTCTGTTTTAGAAACAACGTTATATTTCAAGTTAGGCTTCATCAGATATTCTTTTTCAGGGTTATAATCTGCTAAGTCAGCAATATAAGCTCCCGTCTTCTGACCTTTCTTGACAGTAACCTCAAATAGTACGTTTGCGCCGTCGCCATCGAAAGCAAACTCTTTAGCATAATTTCTATCCAAACTGAACGAAGTGAAAGCTTTATCCAACCTGAGAGATTGGCCAACTTCGAGATCCATATAGCCTAAATCTTTGCCTAAAGCAGATATAGACCCACTTCCACGATAAGCTTTGAAGCTTTTTTCAGGAGCAAATTTTGAAATAGCTTTTTCTAAGATTGGAATATTCGATTCTGTGTCTTTTACAATATCTAAAGCAAAAGGTAAATCGGCTACATCTCCGTCGTTTTCAAACCAGAATTTTTCCCGGATTTTTAGCGCTTCATTGAGTCCATAACGTTTTATATTGTTGAAATTATGATAGTTTTCTGTTGTATAAGAATAAATAACGCTTCTTTCGTCATCTGTAAGCTCATTATACCATTTTTGATAAGACTTTTGTTTCTTGAAGAAGTCGTCTATTTCATTTGGTTTATCAGCTACAAAAACCTTGTCAGCCACTTCTGGCTTAGTTTCCTTAACAACTTCAGATTTACTAGATTTTAATTTCTCTACTGATTTACTTTCTTTTCTCGATTTTATCTCTTTTTTAGCCTGCTCATAAGGATTATCATAGTATTTTTCTCTTGCCTCGTCTCGTTTCAAGAATGGGCGCTTATCGATGTAATCTTTCAAAGCAGCGTTTTGGGTGCCTATCTTACTCTTATACTTGTCTATCAGTTCTTTATCGCCCAATTTCTCAGCGACGTGGAGCTTTTCCTTATTCGCCCTGATAGACCGTTCTAGAGCTCTCTGCTTTGCTTCTGCATTAGCATTTTCTTCTGCTTGCTCTGGACTAACCTCTGCCACATCCTCGCCTAAATCAGGCTTGTAATTGGTTCCTGGAATGAATGGTGTGATCATATGTCCGCAGTTAATACCAAGGCACCCTTCAGGCCGACCGTAACCATAATCTGACAAAGCTAAAATCTTCTCGCCATGTTCGATCCTAGCCCGGCCAGTCGTTACTATCTCATGTTGCAAAGGGGCACACGACTTGCGAGCTGACGCCTTTTTTGAAAAATAAAAGGTATCAATGCCCAGCTCTTCAGCCGGTCTCGTTCGCATTTCTCGATAAGTTCGATAGGTTGTCGTCTTGATGACCGTCCGTGCGTAGTTGTCTACCTTCCAGTTACGACCAGCGCTATCTTTGAAACCTTGAAAACCTTTCTCTTGCCACTTCATGACCGTGTCAGAGATAGCCTTATCAGCCGTTGACAAGCCTGTGACCACTCTAGCGACAGATTGTTCAATGATGCCTTGATAAGCCCCAATAACGGCTTTAGGAAGCGTCGTATTGATTAGGTTATGGATATCTCCGACGGCTTGACTTGCATAGTCTGCAAGGATTTCTTGAATATGATTGCTATTTCCTGCAGATCCACGGCCTAAGTCTTCCATGAGCTGCTGCTTCGTGTCTGTGTATAGCTTCAGACCTTCATTCTCGACAATGTGACGTAATTGCTCTTCAGCGACTCCAGAGTATTTAGAGATTAGCTTCAGGTTCTCCTCGTTCAGCATGTGCATCTGTTGCATCTTCTCAAGTTGCCAGATATACGGTTGCTTATCAAGATAGACAGTGCCACGTTCCGTCACACGTTCAACCACGTTGTCAAATAAATCCAAGGCTAGCTGATGATAGATGTCTGCGACATTGCTTGCTTGAAGCAGCAGTTGCTCGTCATTGAACTGGATTGGTGGACTCTTCTTTTTTACCATGGATAGCCTCTTCTATTCCTTCTACCATTTTTTTTGCTAGTATTCTCCGTCCTAGTGAGGGGCTTTCAAGTCCTATAAACGACCTTAGATGTTGAATTAGGTTCATTTAATCATTCTCCATAGATATCAATATCCTCTTGTGTTCGCTGACTGTTAGCCGTGTCCATCGTTTCCTGATTGATTGCCTGAATCATCTTCTTAGCGTCAAGCTCTGACATATTGAAAGCCTTTTGAATAGCGTGAGCCTTGCTGACAATGCCACTGGCCAAAGCCTTAGTCCAATAATCAAGCTCATTGTTCTTGTCAGTAAAGACTCCATCGTCGAGATTGATTGCAATCTTCTCCATTTGAGGAATTGGACCGCTATACAATCCATAAAGGCTACCAAGCTCGCAGATTGAAATAATCAACTCTTTCAAGGATTGCTCGACCAAGCTGACAATACTGTTTCTCATTTGGTAAGTATCAGAGTTTTCAGAAACGACCTCGGTCGCAGTCTTCAAGCTCTGACCGTCAAATGTAAACATCCCAGCGGATACACCTAGAAGCATCTCAAATAGACTCAAGCCTTCGTTAATGGTCTTGATGTAATCATCTGCTCTGATTGCAGTAGTCAAGTCTGTGATGCTTCCACCATCCATGTCGCTAGTAGATAAGCGCAAGTAGACATTCTGCTCTGTATCAAACCGCTTGACAAGCTGGGCGTCTCCGTCAATGTTGACCATTCGAGTTTCTGTAAGGTTCTCAGGAACTGCCACTCTGCGTTGGCCCATCTTAACTTCCCACTTGAACTCGTCATAGGTCGTATTAATGAAATCAATCGTGCTCTTGGCATTGTCGAAGATAGACAAGCCTAGAGGTGAATTGATGTCTTTGTTATTCATCCCTGGAGGTTTGAGATAAGAAAAAAGCGGTCTTGTTAGACCGTTTAGTTCAACTTGTTCTTCTAAATCCTCATAGACTTCGGCCAAAGGCACACGTCCACCGACCTGCTCAGAGCTTTCAGACCTGTATAGCTCGTTTGAAATGATGTATTTCCCATCTTTCGCCCATTCGTGAAACTCAATCAAGGTGTAGTAGATGTTCTTCTGACCTGAAGCTTTAATCGTTTTAGTCACGATAGCAGCGCTTGAAATATCCTGCGTGTTAGATTGAAGTGGTAAAAAGACTGGCGCTTGAATGAATGACACTCTCACTCGTCCATTATCCACATAAGGCCTCATGGCAAGACCTCCAAGGGCCAAACAGCTCTCAAGATAGCGCTCAAAGTTCTTGTTAAAGCGGTCATTCTTCAAGGTTTCTTGAATGAATGTGTTTGCTTCTTTATCGTCCAATTTAATCGAAGCCTGCTCGTTAAAGACCAGACTGGCAATCTTCTTAGAAGCGGTCCGAGCGATTGGCAAATGGGTCGCTTCTCTTTGTTTCTTGATGCCGTCCGTATTTATGTAAGTGATTTTGTCAGCGTTGCTCTGATAGTATCTTAAATTCTCGTTGATTCGACGATACTCTGCGCTTGTCACTGCAATTTTAGGATGGTCTGTGATACTTGCTAGACTTTCTGTCGTCATTGCATACTGTCCTCTCTTAAATAGATTTTTGACAAATTGAATAATGCCCATTTATCGGCTCCTTGTTGCTAAAAATTGGCGTAACGCTTATAGAATACGTTCACACTATATCTAAATTCGTCCATTGCGTGGTTATCTTTGTCAATTGGCCGTCCGTTATCATCCCGGCTGTAAAGGCCAATCTCTTTCAAGAAATAGTAATGGTCGTACTCTTCTTCTTGGTGATTGATAAGCAAGAACTGACCTGAAGAGATGATATTCTGGCCACGTTCAATCCCTACCTCGATACCCTTCGCCTTGCTGCTAACGTCATGGGCGTTGTTCAAAGCCCCTCTTGTCTGAATCCCTAGCTTGTGCAATTCCTCTCGTAAGGATCTACATGCTGGGTCAATCCAGACATCGGTATAGCGCATTTGATACTTGCTAACGCACCATTGAATGAACGCTCGAAGCTCGACCGCATAAGTAGACATAGCCTTTACTTGGCCAGTCTCAGCACCACTATGATAGTAATGAGCTACACGATTGAGCCTAAAGAAAGTCTTGTTGTCCTCTCTATGCTTAGTAACGATGTTACAAGACATTGAGGTGGCGTCAGATTGTCCACCATCGCCATTGAAATACATTTCTATAGGTTCGCCTACCAAGTTATCCTTGATGTTCTTATCGAGGTCAAATAGGCCATATATGACGCCCTGAGGCATCACCCTCTGACCAAGTACGTCTCTCTTGTAGAGATAAGGGTTTTTCTTCAGCGATTGAATAATAGACTGCTTACGCTCTTCAGACAGAATCGGATTGTCGTCCATCGTCCAATGGGTCCAGCGTGTGTTCTGGACATCAAATACATCCTTAATAACTGGATGTTGTGGAGCTGGAGGGTTAAGGTCAGCTAGATGATAGCGTAGTTTAGCGGCCCACGTCCGTCTGAATGCCTCCTGGATAAAGTCCATGTTCAGTAGGTTAATTTCACAAAAAACTACCGAGCCTAGCGACATACCAGTGATAGCACCTACGCTATTAGCTTTACCTCCGCCTTTGTAGTAAACTCGTTTAGTTCCGCTGGGGGTATCGATTAAGAGGTGGTCTCCGTGCTCGTCATGCTTGATTTTACAATTGCCATCGAAGATGTGCATTAGACCTGTGCCGTCGCCGTCAATAAATAGACGGTAGGCTTGCTCTTGATTGTATGCAGCTATAAGATGGTTCTCGTCTGGTGACTCAATCAAGTATCTTGCATACCTAAAATGACCAGCGGTTGTCTTACCACTTCGGGGCGTGCCCTCGTTGACCTCAAGCTCATAGTTGAACGGTCTACGAATGATGTTGAGTTGTTTGTTTGAAAAATCAATCTTCAACCTCATCACCACCCTTCACGGCATTCAACAGAGCTTCCATGAGAGTAGTATCAGACTTGGAGCCTTGGTTGCTTTCAATCTTGATCTTAAGCAATTCAATCTCTTGTCTGATTTTATCGTCTGTCAATTCAAAGTCTTTCCAAGCCATGTTATTCATGCCATCCAAAGCCGAAAGAAAAGCGTTAGAATTAGCTTGTCTAATACCTTCATTCTCGATGCTTGCCCTAGCTTTATTTTTTAGCCATTCATACTCGTTAAAAGCCTGTTCTCTGGACCATAAGGACATGTTCGAGAACTGTTTGAGTAACTCACGGTACCTAACCCTTACCTCACCCTTATTGAAAATAGCAGATGCTTTATTGTCAACTACTGCATCGCTCATTTTTTCGGCTTTGTAAGCCTGTCTATACGCTTGTCTTTGAGATAGCCCGGAGATTATCCCTTGGACAAATAGCTCTTGTTTTGGGGTTAATTTATCCACTCACCGGACTACCTCCTTTCCGACAAAATAAAAAGCCACTCAAAGAGTGACTTGGTGCAAGCAGACTACAGACTTGCGGTGTTAATTAGAAATTACTTTTTTCTTTTTTATTTTTTGTAGTCTTTTTTGCGATATTAAAACATCCTACTCTATCGCCACTGGTAACCCAAGCCAGCAGTTTTTCAGAAGCTTTTCTAGGTCGTTTCCTAAGGTGCCTTTGCTTTAATTCTTGATACTACCATTTTAACAGATTTTAGACTTCATGCCTGTACAGTTACTATCATTTACTATCAATTCTGAAAGAATACTATCAAGTTCCTTTACTGCTTGTTTCTTCAAACGATAGTAAGTAGGGGAACTCATGCCCCCCATGCTGTCACAGATGTCATCAACGTACATCTTATTGATGTAGGTCTTTCTCAAAATAGTTCTATGTTTTGGATTTTTAAGCCTATTGATCATCCTACCTAATTCAAGTTTCCTGTTGATAACTTCTTTGGTATCCTGTTCTATAGCCTCTTTCATCACTACTAACTGGGTATAGACATCATCAACTTTTCTAGTCTGTCCGCCTTGGACTTTGACGTCAGTCCACTTGGGGCTTGAGAGCAAGCCTGCCTCAAGCTCGTTAATTTCGTCTATACGGCTTTGGATGTCCATGTCCAGATCCTGCAACTCTTTCAAGAGCTCTTTAGCCTTCACTCTCTATCTCCTTTGTGATATAATAATGTTGCGTTAATTATAGCTGAGGCAGAGAGTGTCTTGGCTTTTTTGTTTTAGTAGCTATTGAGTATCCTCATCGTCTTTTCATAGCTTAGATGTACTTTTGCTCTTTCCTCCTCGTATCCGAATACTTTTGGAATTCTGAAGTAAATGATTGTAGCGTTGTCATGTTGTTTGACAACTGAGAAAACGTGTTTGAGTAAGTCTTTTCTAAAAGCTACGTTAGGAAAAACTACAAGCTCTCGAGCTCCTATTCCTATTGTAGTTACTTTATTTATTTTGCTCCCTGTGTACGGATATTTTTTTGGTCTCATAACCTCACCTCATCTCCAATTTTCACCTTGTCATAAACGTCCTTCGTAACCACGAACGCACCGTAATCACGAATCGTAAGTGTGTATAGCTTGCCATGGTGTCCTTTCTCGACGACTTTACCAAATATCTCAGCGCCTGCGTTATCAGCCTTGTAGATAACCATTGGCTTCTTCTCTTCCAAATTCCGAATCCTGCCCATCTGCCAGATGTTCAAAGTAGCTGACAATACAATCCAAACCGAAATGAATCTTTTCAATCTATGACCTCCTCAGCAAGAATGTAAGTTCTTTCTTTGTTTAATTGTTCGTAACGTGCGACTTGATAACCTATAACTTTTATTTTCGCCTTGCCACTTGTTGCTATTTTGGCTTTTTCAATATATTCATTGAGTTTCTCCACCGCCAGCTTTTCTTCGTCGTCAACGAACTCCATGAACACTCTCATCACTCCACCTCCTCAATCTGTACCCCTGGGCAATCGAACACCCAGCCGAAATCATACGAAACTACATCTTTCTTCGTAAGTTCGTAGCACTTTTTTGAAAAATTAGTGCCTTTTGTAAAAAGAAGCACTACGGGAGAAAAATGTCCGTATTTATCTGCTAAGTCAGCATTTTGGTTGACGAGATATAAGTCCCCGTCGTTTCGGTTTAGAAGTGTAATTTTGTATTTTTTCTCCTCTTCAACTGTGTAGCCGTCAAGCCAAGCTCGAGCGAAGGTTCCTTGGTTATCATCGATAGCTAGCCACTTATTAACTCCCGGACCTCCAAACGTCATACCACCAGATAAAGAGTAGACAGTTTTAGCTGTCTCAATCCAATCCGCCACATACTGCGGGATTGTGACTTTCTGCGGTTCGTCTAGTTGTTTCACTAGTTCCAAAATCCCTTTTCTGCTGATGTCAATTTTATCGACGATAGGACCCTCTTTGTAAGGCAAATCCTCGATATGTTTAATTAATTCTTGTTTCTTCATTCTTCCTGCTCCTTAAGTTTCACCTTATACATTCGATTTCCTCGATACTTGCTCTCGAGCTGAGCCTTACATTTGGCAGCGTCTCCCTCTTTCTTAAAAAAGTGAGTTTCGTCTACCATGTTGTCAAAAAATAATGTTACTGTGTATGACATTTTCTCTCCTTTATTTATTAAATAA
>NZ_LNVF01000008.1:0-103521 GCF_002093545.1 Streptococcus oralis subsp. tigurinus | reverse complement strand
TTGAAACTGGTCAAACACGTGAATTGAATGCTGCGAACAACTGGCAAGCTATTTTCACCGATCTGGATGCAGATAAAGGTGGCACTCCAATCGCCTATACAATCGAAGAAGTTTCAGTCGCAGAATATGAGTCTAAGGTAACAGGAGATGCGACAACTGGCTACACCATTACCAATAGCTACACACCAGGCAAGACTCAAGTGCCAGTGAAGAAAGTTTGGAATGATAGTGACAACCAAGACGGCAAACGTCCAGATTCTATCACCGTTAAACTCCTTGCCGATGGTCAAGACACAGGTAAGACCCTTGAACTCAATAAAGACAACAACTGGTCAGGAAGCTTCACAGATCTTGATGTGAACAAGGCTGGTAAAGCGATTGTTTACTCAGTAGTCGAAGTAACTGTTACTGGCTACAATTCTGACGTTATTGGTGATGCTGTATCAGGCTTCACCATTACTAATAGCTACACACCAGGTAAGACTCAAGTACCAGTGAAGAAAGTTTGGAATGATAGCGAGAACCAAGACGGCAAACGTCCAGCGTCTGTTACAGTTAAACTTCTTGCCGATGGTCAAGACACAGGTAAGACCCTTGAACTCAATAAAGAGAACAACTGGTCAGGAAGCTTCACAGATCTTGATGTGAACAAAGCTGGTAAAGCGATTAAGTACACTATTGAAGAAGTTTCAGTCGTAGGCTACAAGTCTGAGGTGACAGGAGATGCGACAACTGGTTTCACTATTACCAATAGCTACACACCAGGTAAGACTCAAGTTCCAGTGAAGAAAGTTTGGAATGATAGCGAGAACCAAGACGGCAAACGTCCAGATTCTATCACCGTTAAACTTCTTGCCGATGGTCAAGACACAGGTAAGACCCTTGAACTCAATAAAGACAACAACTGGTCAGGAAGCTTCACAGATCTTGATGTGAACAAGGCTGGTAAAGCGATTAAGTACACTATTGAAGAAGTTTCAGTCGCAGAATATGAGTCTAAGGTAACAGGAGATGCCACAACCGGCTTCACCATTACTAATAGCTACACACCAGGTAAGACTCAAGTACCGGTGAAGAAAGTTTGGAATGATGCCGAGAACCAAGACGGCAAACGTCCAGATTCTATTACTGTTAAACTCCTTGCCGATGGTCAAGACACAGGTAAGACCCTTGAACTCAATAAAGACAACAACTGGTCAGGAAGCTTCACAGATCTTGATGTGAACAAAGCTGGTAAAGCGATTGTTTACTCAGTAGTCGAAGTAACTGTTACTGGCTACAATTCTGACGTTATTGGTGATGCTGTATCAGGCTTCACAATCACCAATAGCTACACCCCGGAAACAGTTAATGTAAAAGCAACCAAGAACTGGGATGACGCTAATAACCAAGATGGCAAACGTCCAACTAAGATTACAATCAATCTTTTAGCAGACGGTCAGAAAGTTGATTCGAAAGAAGTTCAAGCAGCCGCAGACGGAACTTGGACTGTCGAATTCACGAAATTAGCAAAATATAAAGATGGTAAAGAAATCAAATACACTGTAACCGAAGCAGCCGTAGCAGAATACGAATCAACTATTACAGACTTTACCATCACAAACAAATATGCTCCTAAAGCAATCGACTACAAAGTAACAAAAGTATGGAACGACGCGAACAACCAAGACGGCAAACGTCCTGAGTCCGTAACCGTTCAACTTTTCAAATCTGTAGATGGATCTAAACCAGTAGCCGTTGAAGGTAAGAAATTGACCTTGACAGCTAAGGATAAGACAGACGCTAACACCTGGGTAGCATCATTCACAAATCTTCCACAATACGAAGCTGGTAAAGAAATCACTTACTCTATCAAGGAAGTAGATGTGCCAGCTGGCTATGAAGCCTCTGTAACTGGTCAAGTGGTAACTAACACCCACAATCCAGATACAGTTATCCTTTCAGGAACTAAGGTGTGGAAAGATAACAACAACCAAGACGGCAAACGTACAACATCTGTGAAAGTTCAAATTCTTAACGGCGACAAAGTTGTTCAAGAAATTGAAGTATCAGAAGCAACTGGTTGGAAGTTCGAATCAAAAGCACTTCCTAAGTATGAAAATGGTACAGAAATCAAGTACACTGTCAAAGAAGTGGCTGTAAAAGAATATACCTCAACAGTTACTACGGACAAAGATGGTAAGTACACAGTTACCAATGAATACACACCAGAGAAAACATCTGTAAAAGGTAAGAAGATCTGGAAAGATGAAGAGAACAAAGACGGTATCCGTCCAGCATCTATCACAGTGAAACTTCTTGCCGATGGTCAAGACACTGGTAAGACTGCGGTAGCTTCAGAAGCAACTGGTTGGACTTATGAGTTTACAGGTCTTGAGCGTTATAAAGATACTAAAGGTACAGAATTCAAGTACTCTGTAGAAGAAGTGCCGGTTGAAGGTTATTCATCTAAAGTAGAAGGCTTCAATATCACAAATACGCACACTCCAGAAAAACCAACACCAGGTAAACCAAATGAACCAGGTAAACCAAATGAACCAGGAAAACCAGGACAAAAACCTCAACTTCCTAACACTGGTGAAAAAGCATCTAACGCAACAGTAGTTGCAGGACTTGCTTTGATGGCAGTGACCGGTGGATTGTACTTTGTAAGCCGTAAAAATAAATAATCTCTAGATGAGAGTTGATTTTTAGTTAGTTCTTAGGAAGTAATTGGAAAGGAAATAGTCCAGAACAATTGTTCTGGACTATTTTTTTATCTTGAGAAATAAGGAAGGCTTTTCAATCGTTCGAGTAGGGGGCGGCTAATGAAACTAATGGCAATAATCTTACCAAGGTCAGGGAGGATAAAGGGAAGGACACCGACAGCGAGTGCTTTGTCAAGTGGCATACCAGCAAGGAAGTGGAGGCTGAGAATTCCCCCGACAAAGACGAGTGAATCACCCAAGAGGTTGGCTAGGAAAATGCGGATATAGCCACTATTTTGATGGATGAGATAAGATGTAAGTCCTGCATAGACAAGGTCGAACCAAAGATAGCCTGAACTTGGACCGACTAAAACGTGAAATCCTGCACCTCCCCCTGCAAAGACAGGTAAACCAATGGCACCCAGCAGGAGGTAGAGAGCAACAGATAGAACGGCTTCTCTGGGTCTAAAAACAGTAGCAATCAGACCAATTGCAAAGTTTTGCAGAGTGAAAGGTACAGGACCGATAGGGAGACTGATTTGTGCCAATACGGCGATGAGAGCAGCACCGATAGCAGGGATGGCATAGATATGAGCTTTCTTCAAAACTGTTAACCTCTTTTCAAAATTATAGTAACTATTATACTAATTCAGGAACAAAAGTCAACCTATTCTTTCAACCAAGGTGACAATCTTTGTAACAGCCGATTTTGGAAGTAAAAAGAGACCTCAAGAGGTCTCTTAAAATAATTAGCGCATGGTCACAAATTCTTCAGAAGCAGTTGGGTGGATAGCTACTGTAGCATCAAAGTCTGCCTTGGTTGCTCCCATCTTGATAGCGACAGCGAATCCTTGAATCATCTCATCCACTCCGTAACCTAGCCCGTGAAGTCCAACAACTTTTTCGTCAGCACCAGCGGTGATGAGTTTGAAGCGAGATTCCTGACGATGGCTTGTAACAGCAGAGTACATAGATGCAAAGCTTGACTTGTAGACTTTGATGTTATCTTGGCCGTATTCTTTAATAGCTTGATCTTCAGTCAACCCCACGGTTCCGATTGCTGGGTGGGAGAAGACAACAGTAGGGATAGTTGTGTAGTCCATCTTAGCACTTGTTTTCCCATTAAAGAGACGTTCAGATAAGGTGCGTCCTGCCTTGATGGCTACTGGGGTCAGTTCTTTCTCTCCAGTAACGTCTCCAAGGGCGTAGATGCCATCTACAACTGTATTTTGATACTCATCCACTTGGATAAATCCACGTTGGTTGAGTGTAACGCCGGCCTTTTCTAAATCCAGACCATCTACATTTGGACGACGACCGGTAGCCCAGATAACTTGGCTTGCAATGTGACTAGAACCGTCTTCAAAATGAATCGTAATGCCTTGCTCTGATTCTTCTAGTTTGACGGGTACCTTGTGTGTGTGCAAAGGTAGACCTGTTTTTTCCATTTCATTGACAAGGCCTTCAACGATGTAGCTGTCAAACGTGCGCAAGGGACGATCGCGACGAACAAACAAATCAGTTTTTACTCCTAGTGCGTGGAGGACACCTGCTAATTCAACGGCGATATAGCCAGCTCCAAGAATCGTAACGGATTCAGGAAGTTGCTCCCAAGCAAAGACATCGTCTGAGCTACCACCAAGTTCAGCTCCAGGGATAGTTGGGATGCTTGGGCGAGCACCAGTCGCAATCACGATATGTTTGGCACGAATCAATTCACCATTAACGCTGACTGTGTGGGAATCAATGAAATGAGCACGACCTTCAATCAAATCAACACCGTTGCGCTTGAAACTTCCATCATAAGACGAGCGGGCACGATCGATGTAGGCTTCACGATTTTGACGAAGTTTTGCGAAATCAAATTGAACATCTGAACTCGTAAACCCATAGTCAGGACCGTAGTGGTGAAAGCTTTCAGCGATTTGCGCTCCATACCACATAATTTTCTTAGGAACACAGCCGACATTGACGCAGGTTCCACCTAATTTTTTCTCTTCGATAACAGCTGCTTTAGCACCGTGTTCGCCAGCGCGGTTCATAGTAGCAATGCCGCCGCTTCCTCCACCGATGGCGATGATATCATATTCTCTCATAGAAAACTCCTTATAGCTTTGATAGTCATATTCTATCGTTTTTATTTTTTGAATGCAAAAATCTGCTACGATAAAAAAATTATAAAAACGCTTGCCAAATTCAAAAAGATGTTGTATTATATATCTAGCACAATAATCCAATAAACGAATACCGAACGAAATAATGATCCTGAATTGTCATTGTTTCCATCTGAACTGTCATTGTTTGGGCTTGGTGTTTCTGATATAATGGGTTTTGTAAGGCAAAAATATAAAGGAGCTTGAAAATGAAAAGAAATAAAAAGGCAAAAAAATGGCAATTATACACAGCGATTGGTGTTGCCAGTGCTATTGTTATCGGTGCTGCGGGGATTTTGATTTTTAGACAACCTTCCCAGTCAGCAGTCAAGGATGAAACCTCTCATATCGTTACTGCTAAGGAAGGTTCCGTTGCTTCATCAGTTCTCTTGTCAGGTACGGTTACAGCAAAAAATGAACAATACGTTTATTTTGATGCTAGTAAGGGAGATTTAGATGAAATTCTTGTTTCGGTTGGGGACAAGGTCGAAGAAGGGCAGGCTTTGGTCAAATACAGCAGTGCGGATGCTCAAGCTGCCTATGATGCAGCCGATCGTGCAGTTGCAAAGGCAGACCGTCATATCGAGGAGTTAAACAAAGCTCGTGAAAATGCATCAGCTGCACCAGCTTTTCCACAGGTTCCAACAGAAGCTGGACTCCCAGAACAAGCGCAAGCAGCGACTTCTTCAGTATCTTCTATTGATTCTCAAATCAGTGATGCCAAGGATAATCGTGCAGATGCTGTGGCTCAGCTCAACAAGGCTCAAGCTCAGCTAGATGCTGCAACAGTCCTCAGTACACTAGAAGGGACTGTAGTTGAAGTTAATCGTAATGTTTCCAAAACGCCAACAGGTAATAGCCAAGTGGTAGTACATGTCGTAAGTAATGAAAACTTGCAGGTCAAAGGGGAGTTGTCTGAATACAACCTTGCCAACCTTTCTGTAGGCCAAGAAGTTACCTTTACTTCGAAGGTTTACCAAGATAAGAGCTGGACAGGAAAAATAAGCTATATTTCTGATTATCCTAAAAACAATGGAGAAGCAGCAAATGCAGCCCTTGGAGGGAATACTGGATCTAAGTACCCTTATACTGTTGATGTGACCAGCGATATCGGTGAGTTGAAACAAGGCTTCTCTGTCAGTGTGGAAGTCAAAAACAAGAGTAAAGCCCTCCTTGTTCCTTTGACAAGTGTCGTTACCGAAAATGACAAAAACTATGTCTGGATCGTTGACGACCAGAAAAAAGCGAAGAAGGTAGAAGTTGCTTTGGGGAATGCGGATGCAGACAACCAAGAAATTACTTCAGGTTTGACAGACGGAGCCAAGGTCATCAGTAATCCAACATCTTCCTTGGAAGAAGGAAAAGAGGTGAAGGCTGATGAAGAAACTAATTAGTCTCAAAAATATCTGTAGAAGTTATCGAAATGGTGACCAAGAATTGCAGGTCCTTAAAAATATCAATCTAGAAGTTCATGAAGGTGAGTTTGTTGCCATTATGGGACCATCTGGTTCTGGTAAGTCTACGTTGATGAATACCATCGGAATGTTGGATACACCAACTAGTGGAGAGTACTACCTTGAAGGTCAAGAAGTGGCAGGTCTTGGAGAGAAACAACTGGCCAAGGTCCGCAACCAGCAAATCGGCTTTGTCTTTCAGCAGTTCTTTCTCTTGTCCAAGCTCAATGCGCTTCAAAATGTCGAATTGCCCTTGATTTACGCTGGTGTTTCGGCTTCAAAGCGTCGGAAATTGGCGGAGGAATTTCTGGAAAAGGTTGAGCTAACGGAGCGCAGTCAGCATTTGCCTTCCGAGTTATCAGGTGGTCAAAAGCAACGTGTAGCGATTGCGCGTGCTTTGGTAAATAATCCCTCTATCATCCTAGCTGACGAACCGACAGGAGCCTTAGATACCAAGACAGGAAATCAAATCATGCAACTGTTGGTGGAGTTAAACAAGGAAGGGAAGACCATTATCATGGTCACGCATGAGCCTGAGATTGCTGCCTATGCTAAACGCCAGATTGTCATTCGTGATGGGGTCATCTCATCAGACAGTGCTCAGGTAGTAAAGGAGGAAAACTAAGATGCAGAATCTGAAATTTGCCTTTTCATCCATCATGGCCCACAAGATGCGTTCCTTCCTCACCATGATCGGGATTATCATCGGAGTTTCGTCTGTCGTCGTCATCATGGCTCTGGGAGACTCCATGTCCCGTCAGGTCAATAAAAACATGACCAAATCACAAAAGGATATCCATGTCTTTTTCTCTCCTATCAAAAGCAAGGACGGCTCCTTTACGCAGAAACAATCCGCTTTGACAGTCAGTGGGAAAGAAGAGGATGTTCATGTTGAACCACCAAAACCACTCGAATCTTGGGTCAAGGAGGCTGCTAAACTTAAAGGAGTAGACAGTTACTATGTCACCAACTCGACCAACGTTACCCTATCTTATAAGGATAAGAAGGTTGAACGAGCAACTCTGACAGGCGGAAATAGCACCTACATGAACGCAGTTGAAAATGAAATCGTTGCGGGTAGAAGTCTAAGACCGCAAGACTACAAGGAATTTGCCAGTGTGATTTTGTTGGATGAAGAACTAGCTAAGAGTTTGTTTGATAGTCCAGAAGCCGCGGTTAATCAAATCATCTCTGTCAATGAATTTAGTTACCGTGTGATTGGCGTTTATACTAGCAATGAAGCTAAAACTGCTAAAGCCTTTGGGATTGGTGGTCTTCCAATTACGACCAATATCTCTCTCGCAGCCAATTTTAATACTGATGAAATCTCGAACATCGTCTTTCGTGTCAATGATACCAGTCTAACGCAGACCTTGGGTCCAGAGTTGGCTCGAAAACTGACTGAGATTGCTGGTCTTCAGCAAGGGGAGTACCAAGTTGCGGATGCAACTGCCGCTTTCCAAGAGGTACAACAACTATTTGGTTTTATGACAACCATTATCAGTGCCATTGCAGGTATCTCTCTATTTGTTGGAGGGACAGGTGTCATGAATATCATGCTGGTTTCGGTGACAGAACGCACGCGGGAAATTGGTCTGCGGAAAGCTCTCGGAGCTACACGAGCTAATATCTTGGTTCAGTTTTTGATTGAATCCATGATTTTGACCTTGCTAGGTGGAGTCATCGGTCTTGGGATTGCTGCTGGAATGACTATGTTAGCCGGAGTGCTGCTTCAAAACATGATTGCAGGTATCGAAGTTGGGGTTTCCCTCCCAATCGCTCTCTTTAGCTTGGCTGTATCAGCCAGCGTTGGTATGATATTTGGTGTCTTACCAGCCAATAAAGCCTCTAAGCTTGATCCGATCGAAGCCCTTCGTTATGAATAAGATATAGAGCAGAAAAAACAAGATGGACATTTGTCTGTCTTGTTTTTGTATGGATTTTCCTATCGAAAATCACTAAAAATATGATATAATGAAGTGTTAGAAAAACAGGTTTCATTTGCCTGGAAAGGAAATATTATGTCTGAAAAGAATTTTTATATTACAACACCGATTTACTATCCATCTGGTAAACTTCATATCGGTTCTGCCTACACAACCATCGCTTGTGATGTCCTAGCTCGTTACAAACGCCTCATGGGCTACGATGTCTTTTATTTGACAGGCCTTGACGAGCATGGTCAAAAAATCCAGCAAAAAGCGGAAGAAGCTGGCATTACACCTCAAGCTTATGTTGATGGGATGGCGGTTGGAGTCAAAGAACTTTGGAAATTATTAGATATCTCATACGATAAATTTATCCGTACGACTGATGACTACCATGAAAAAGTAGTGGCGCAAGTCTTTGAACGCTTGCTTGCTCAAGATGACATCTACCTAGGTGAATATTCTGGTTGGTATTCAGTTTCAGATGAAGAATTCTTTACAGAAAGCCAGCTGGCAGAAGTATTCCGTGACGAAGCTGGAAATGTGACGGGCGGTATCGCTCCATCAGGACATGAAGTGGAATGGGTTTCAGAAGAGTCTTATTTCCTTCGCCTCAGCAAATACCAAGACCGTTTGGTTGAATTTTTCAAATCGCACCCTGATTTCATCACTCCAGATGGTCGTCTTAATGAAATGTTGCGTAACTTTATTGAGCCAGGTTTGGAAGACTTAGCGGTTTCTCGTACAACCTTTACCTGGGGAGTGCCAGTACCATCTAATCCAAAACACGTTGTCTATGTTTGGTTTGATGCTCTCCTTAATTATGTGACAGCTCTTGGCTACGATCAAGATGAACACGCAAACTTTGACAAGTTCTGGAACGGAACAGTCTTCCATATGGTTGGAAAAGACATTCTTCGTTTCCACTCAATCTACTGGCCAATCCTTCTTATGATGTTGGATATCAAATTGCCAGAACGTTTGATTGGTCATGGTTGGTTTGTCATGAAAGACGGTAAGATGTCTAAGTCTAAAGGGAATGTTGTCTATCCTGAAATGTTGATAGAGCGTTTTGGACTGGATCCACTTCGTTACTACCTCATGCGTAGCCTCCCAGTCGGTTCAGATGGAACCTTCACTCCAGAAGACTATGTAGGCCGTATCAACTATGAACTAGCCAATGACCTTGGTAACCTTCTCAACCGTACGGTTTCCATGATTAATAAGTATTTTGATGGAAAAGTTCCAGCCTATGTAGAAGGTGTGACTGAATTTGACAATGCTCTTGCTCAAGTAGCAGAGCAATCTATCTCTGACTACTATACACACATGGAAGCAGTTGACTATCCACGTGCCTTGGAAGCAGTATGGACTCTCATTTCTCGTACCAACAAATACATCGACGAGACAGCTCCATGGGTCTTGGCTAAGGATGAAGCACTTCGTGATCAATTGGCAAGTGTCATGAGCCACTTGGCAGCCAGCCTTCGTGTCGTTGCTCACTTGATTGAACCGTTTATGATGGAAACCAGTCGTGCAGTCTTGACTCAGCTTGGTTTGGCAGAAGTTGCTAGCCTTGAAAACTTGAGCTTGGCTGATTTACCTGCAGGTGTGACTGTAGTTGCCAAAGGAACTCCAATCTTCCCGCGTCTGGATATGGAAGAAGAAATCGCCTATATTAAGGAACAAATGGAAGGCAACAAGCCAGACGTCGAGAAAGAATGGAATCCAGAAGAAGTCGAACTCAAACTAAGCAAGGAAGAAATCAAGTTTGAAGACTTCGATAAGGTTGAAATTCGTGTCGCAGAAGTCAAAGAAGTTTCTAAAGTGGAAGGTTCTGATAAGTTGCTTCAATTCCGCTTGGATGCTGATGATGGTGAAGACCGTCAAATTCTCTCAGGAATTGCAAAATACTATCCAAACGAACAAGAATTGGTCGGCAAGAAAGTCCAAATCGTTGCCAATCTCAAACCTCGCAAGATGATGAAAAAATATGTCAGCCAAGGGATGATTCTCTCAGCTGAACATGATGGCAAATTAACCCTTCTCACAGTTGATCCAGCTGTACCAAACGGAAGTATGATTGGGTAATAGCAAAAAACCAACGTTAGGTACGTTGGTTTTTCTTGTTATATGCGAGATTATCTAAGAAGTGGTCTATCTCCTTTTGAGACCTGAGGAGAATTACTTTCTCTGGATAGGTTTCTTGAATCCCCTTGTAGCGTTCCTTAGCGGATTTGCTCCGCCCATCCCAGAGAATCCATCGGATAAAGTCCCAGTCAAAGCGTTCGGGGCAACCTGCAGCCATGCTTTCTCGGACCTTGCCTCGGTATGTGAGATACCGTTTAAGGGCTCGAAAGAGACAAGTCCATGGTGAAAAATTGAGAAAGATGATTTGGTCAGCTTGCTCCATCCTTTCCTCATAGCAGCACCAAGAGTAGTTTCCATCGATGACCCAGTCTGAGTGAGTGGTTAGGAATTTTTTCATCTCAGATTTCATCCAATCACGATCACTGTCTTGCCAATTTGGTTGAAATTGGAGGGTGTCCATATGCAGTTTGGGAATTGAGTAGAACTGGGATAACTTTTGTGCCAGGGTTGATTTCCCAGCACCAGAATAGCCGATAATTGCGATTTTCATTTTCTACCTTTTCGTAATGGAGGACAAAAAAACAGCCTCTACGGACTGTTTCTTATTTAGCAAGTTTAGCTGAAAGACGAGCTTTATCGCGGCTTGCTTTGTTTTTATGAATCAAACCTTTAGTTTCTGCTTTGTCGATAGCTGAGCTAGCAGCACGGAAAAGTTCTTCAGAAGGGTTTGCTTCGAAAGCTTTGATAGCAGTACGCATAGCTGATTTTTGAGCTGAGTTTTTTTCGTTTTGTTTAACGTTCAATTCAGCGCGTTTGATAGCTGATTTAATGTTTGCCAATGTTCTTACCTCCATATTTACTAACTATACCATTATATCTGAAAACTTAGGTTTTGACAAGGGGAAATTATTTTTTTAGGTAAATTTCATCGATTTCGTGGTTTTTAGTCTTGTGGAGAATGACCTCGGCGCGATTCCGTGTCGGTTCGATATAGTTTTGTAGATTTGAGAGATTAATACTGGTCCAAACCTGATGTGCAAAGGCTTCAACTTCTCCAATCGGCATTTGCGTAAAGCGGTGGTAGTAGCTGTTGGGATCATTTTGGGCAAAGCTGAGCAGTTTTAAGAAACGATCCAGATACCAACTTTCAATGTCCTCGACAGCAGCATCCACATAGATGGAGAAATCAAAGAAATCAGTGATGTAAAGGCGCTCATTTTGAGGATTTTGAAAGACATTGATGCCTTCAACAATAACAAAGTCCGCAGCTTTGACACGTTGTTTCTCTCCAGGAACGATGTCATACACTTCATGAGAATAGACAGGAATATCGACATCTTGCCCGTTCTTAAGGCGATCAAGAAAATTCAGCAAGGTTTCCATATCATAACTTTCAGGAAAACCTTTGCGATTTAATATATCTTGATCCATCAAGGTTTGATTGGGATAGAGAAAACCGTCAGTTGTCACCAATTCTACAGTAGCATCAGTAACTGTACGAGAGAGAAGGATTTGCAGAAGTCGGCTAGTTGTTGATTTCCCGACAGCAACACTACCAGAAACCCCAATGATAAAAGGCTGTGATTTGCTTTCACGTTGGAGGAAAATTCCTTTTGAAAATGCCAAATCATCCTTGGTGCGCTTGTAAATATGGATAAGATGGACAAGGGGAAGATAGACATCCGTTACGTCCTGCAGACTAATTTGGTCATTGAAACTCTTGATGGATTCTAACTCTTCCTCTGTCAAGGGAGGGGTTGTTTTGCGATGTAATGATTGCCAAGTATGGCGGCTGATTTTCTCAAAATGTAAAAATTCGTTGGTCATTTGTTTTCCCCTAGATATTTTGTCTATCATACCATAAAAAGCTAAAAAAATAAAGCGGTTTCTTGATGGTAGTAAGTCAATATCGTATAATAGAGATGGAGGTTGAATAGTTTAATGATGAGATAGGGAATGGTTTCTGAAGACTTATCAGTTATTGAAAGTGGGTTTTTTAGTTCGCAACTTATAGGAGGTATACAATGAAAATCTTGAGATGTTACATATTGGAACTCTGTTTTATTTTAAGTTTTACACTACCTTTTATAAGGGGAGCGAATGCGGATAATGGTAGACGCTTTGTAGAAACCTATTACGGTTTTACCTTCTTAATGGATCATCTCCTTGTAACAGTTATCTTTATCTGTTCACTCTTGATTGCTTGGCTAGTAAAAAAGCAGTGGACGAAATGGCTTGCTGCTGGTAGTTATCTATTTTTGATTTTGTGGATTGCTACAGAAGGATATCTATTCCGTATGTCACTAGAAGATTTGATACGACTTTGGACAAGTTTGGAAATCTTGACACAAACTTATCAGTTGGGCTTTTATCTAAACATCATATTGGGAGTCTTGTTGATAATAAAGTATTTTAAGGTTAAGAAATGGTAATAAAAATGCGCCTGATTACAGACGATTTGTTTTATCCTGACTATGATACTTTGTAGTTCCCGATAGATTGTAATGTATTTCTAATAATTGAAAGAGATTGAAGAAAAGGTTTTTTGACTAGGATTCTTCAGTCTTTTTCATTTTATCATCACTTTGTAAACGACTTACAATTCAAGCCAAATTATGGTAAAATAGTTTTATGAGTAAAATGTATTATGCAGAAAATCCTGACGCTGCTCACGACATACATGAGTTGAGAGTGGAGTTGTTGGGAGAAAAAATGACCTTTTTGACGGATGCGGGTGTTTTTAGCAAGAAAATGGTTGACTTTGGGAGTCAGCTTTTATTGAAGTGTCTGGAGGTTAACAAAGGAGAAACGGTCCTTGATGTGGGTTGTGGATATGGGCCTTTGGGCTTGTCCTTGACCAAGGCTTATGGAGTTCAGGCAACCATGGTTGATATCAATAATCGTGCTCTAGACTTGGCTCGACAAAATGCTGAACGAAATAAGGTTGAAGCAACGATTTTCCAATCCAATATCTATGAACAAGTTGAAGGGAAATTTGACCATGTTATTTCTAATCCGCCTATTCGAGCGGGTAAACAAGTTGTTCATGAGATTATCGAAAAGAGCAGAGATTTCTTGAAAGATGGAGGTGATTTAACTATTGTCATTCAGAAAAAGCAAGGTGCTCCGAGCGCCAAAAGCAAGATGGAAGATGTTTTTGGAAATTGTGAAATTATAAAGAAAGACAAGGGATATTATATCCTTAGAAGTGTGAAAGCATGAGAGCAGTTGATTTAATTCAAAAGAAACGAGATGGTCAAGAACTTACTTCAAATGAAATCAAGTGGTTAGTAGAAGGCTATGTGGCAGGAACTGTTCCAGACTATCAGATGTCTGCCTTTGCTATGGCGGTTTATTTCAAAGGAATGACGACACGAGAGATTTCTGACCTGACGATGAATATGGTTAAGACAGGTCAGGAGTTTGACTTGTCAGCTATTGATGGGGTTAAAGTTGACAAACATTCTACTGGTGGTGTAGGTGATAAGGTGACCTTGATTTTAGCTCCCCTTGTTGCTAGCTTTGGTGTGCCCGTGGCAAAAATGAGTGGTCGTGGACTAGGGCATACTGGCGGAACCCTAGATAAGTTGGAAGCAATCAAGGGTTACCAAGTTGAGCGTAGTCAAGAAGATTTCATCAAACAGGTGCAGGAAATAGGTGTATCTGTCATTGGGCAGTCAGATCAGTTAGTTAAAGCGGATAAACTTCTCTATGCCCTTCGTGATGTGACGGCGACTGTCGACACCATTCCTTTGATTGCGAGTTCTGTTATGAGCAAGAAAATTGCTGCTGGGGCGGATGCCATTTTGCTAGACGTGACTGTTGGTGAGGGTGCCTTTATGAAGACGGTTGATGAGGCGCGTGAATTGGCTCAAACCATGGTCGATTTGGGTAAGGCCGTTGGTCGAAAGACAGTAGCGGTTATTACCGATATGAGCCAACCCTTGGGACGAGCCATTGGCAATCGTCTCGAAATCCTAGAAGCAATTGAAATTCTTCAAGGAAAGGGTCGAGAAGATATTAGTCACTTTATTTGTGAACTAGCTCAGATTATGCTTGGTTTGGCAAATGTTGAGAAGACAGTTGAAGAAGTACGTCAACATCTTGAAAATGGCCAAGCACTGGCTAAGTTTGAAGAAATGGTAGCAGCTCAAGGCGGTGATTTAGAAGATCTCTATCGCCCAGTCAAGGTGGCGCATGTAGTAGATATCCCAGCTCAAGAGTCAGGTGTCATTTCAGCCCTTCCTGCGATGGAATTTGGGCTCTATGCCATGAGACTAGGAGCCGGTCGTGCAGTCAAGACTGATGACTTGGACTATGAAACTGGAATCGTTTTTGAGAAGAAGGTCGGTGACTCCGTTCAAAAGGGAGAAATTGTCGCAAAAGTTTATACAAATGGAAAAATTTCCCCTCAACTAGTTACAGAATTTCAAAAATATGTTAAAATAAATGATGGAGTGAAACGTTTGCAGGAAATAATTGAAATCATCTCATGAAAAAGAGAGGAATCCAAATATGAAATTAAACAAATACATTGATCATACGCTTTTAAAACAAGATGCAAGTCAAGAACAAATTGATCGTTTGCTATCTGAAGCACGTGAGTATGACTTTGCCAGTGTTTGTGTTAATCCCACATGGGTTAAACATGCGAAAACAGGACTTGAAGGCTCAGATGTAAAGGTTTGTACAGTAGTTGGTTTCCCCTTGGGAGCAACAACTTCTGCTGTGAAAGCTTTTGAAACAAAAGAAGCTGTTCAAAACGGTGCAGATGAGATTGATATGGTTATCAATGTTGGTGCTCTCAAATCAGGTAATCTTGATTTGGTTGAATCGGACATCCGTGCTGTCGTAGAAGCAAGTGGTGACAAGTTGGTTAAGGTCATTATTGAAGCTTGCTTGTTGACAGACGATGAAAAGGTTGTGGCCTGTCAATTATCCCAGAAAGCAGGCGCTGACTTTGTCAAAACATCAACTGGATTTTCAACTGGCGGTGCCACTATAGAGGATGTTCAGTTAATGCGTAAAACAGTCGGACCAGATATGGGAGTTAAGGCAGCCGGTGGAGCTCGTTCATATGCGGATGCTCTTGCTTTTGTGGAAGCAGGTGCTACCCGTATCGGGACATCTGCTGGCGTTGCGATTTTAAAAGGAGAATTAGCAGATGGCGACTACTGAGTTGATTGAACTAGCAATTGAAACCAGCAAACAAGCCTATGTACCCTATTCTCATTTTCCTATTGGAGCTGTTTTAGTAGCTAAGGACGGTAGTATTTATACGGGTGTGAACATTGAGAATGCTAGCTATTCTTTGACAAACTGTGGAGAGCGTACAGCGATTTTCAAAGCAGTTTCCGAAGGCCAAAGAGAGTTTTCAGAGTTGATTGTCTACGGACAAACTGAAAAACCTATCTCGCCATGTGGTGCTTGCCGCCAAGTGATGGCTGAATTTTTTGAACAAGATCTAAAAGTGACCTTAGTCGCTAAAGATAAATCGACGGTCGAGATGACGGTCGGGGAGTTACTTCCATACTCATTTACAGACTTAAATTAGTCTGGGTCACTCTTGCAGTGGCTGTGGTCTATGTGACCAAATAATCCAAACTTGCAACATCGTTGCACATCTTATTTAGGAGGTTCAGTAATGAACAAGAAACAATGGCTAGGCCTTGGTCTAGTTGCAGTAGCAGCAGTTGGACTTGCTGCATGTGGTAACCGCTCTTCTCGTAACGCAGCTTCATCTTCATCAGAAATGAAGACCAAAGCAGCGATCGTAACAGATACTGGTGGTGTTGATGATAAATCATTTAACCAATCAGCTTGGGAAGGTTTGCAAGACTGGGGTAAAGAACACAATCTTTCAAAAGATAAAGGCTTTACTTATTTCCAATCAACAAGTGAAGCTGACTATGCTAACAACTTGCAACAAGCGGCTGGAAGTTACAACCTGATCTTCGGTGTTGGTTTCGCCCTTAATAATGCAGTTAAAGATGCAGCAAAAGACCACTCTGACTTAAACTATGTCTTGATTGATGATGTGATCAAAGATCAAAAGAATGTTGCGAGCGTAACATTTGCTGATAACGAAGCAGCTTACCTTGCAGGTGTTGCAGCAGCTAAAACAACTAAAACAAAACAAGTTGGTTTTGTAGGTGGTATCGAATCTGAAGTTATTTCACGTTTCGCTGCTGGATTTAAGGCTGGTGTTGAGTCAGTAGACCCATCTATCAAAGTACAAGTTGACTACGCTGGTTCATTTGGTGATGCTGCTAAAGGTAAAACAATTGCAGCAGCTCAATACGCTGCAGGTGCAGACGTTGTCTACCAAGCAGCTGGTGGTACAGGTGCTGGTGTCTTTGCTGAAGCAAAATCTTTGAACGAAAGTAAAAATGAAGACGAAAAAGTTTGGGTTATTGGTGTAGACCGTGACCAAGCAGCAGAAGGTAAATACACTTCTAAAGATGGTAAAGAATCAAACTTTGTTCTTGTATCTACATTGAAACAAGTTGGTACAACTGTAAAAGATATTGCCAACAAAACAGAAAAAGGTGAATTCCCTGGCGGACAAGTTATTGTCTACTCATTGAAGGATAAAGGGGTTGACTTGGCAGTGACAAACCTTTCAGAAGAAGGTAAAAAAGCTGTTGAAGACGCAAAAGCTAAAATCCTTGACGGAAGCGTAAAAGTTCCTGAAAAATAATGGATAAAAGTCATTTCTTAGGAGGCGACCATCGGTCGCTTCTTTAAGAATTGAGGCAATTTTTTTGTCTCAATAGAACTTGTTAACACGATTAGCAGGTTTTATTGAAACAAAATAAACCTCGGAAAGGAAAAGCATATGGCACACGAAAATGTCATTGAGATGCGGGATATTACCAAGGTGTTTGGTGAATTTGTAGCAAACGACAAGATCAACTTGCAACTGCGAAAAGGTGAAATCCATGCACTTTTAGGAGAAAATGGAGCGGGTAAATCCACTCTGATGAATATGCTGGCAGGACTTCTCGAGCCAACTAGTGGTGAAATTGCGGTGAATGGTCAAGTTGTCAAACTAGATTCACCTTCTAAAGCTGCTAGTCTAGGAATTGGGATGGTTCACCAACATTTTATGTTGGTTGAAGCTTTTACAGTAGCTGAAAATATCATTTTGGGGAGTGAAATCACTAAAAATGGTGTGCTAGATATAGCTGAAGCTACTAAAGAAATCAAGGCTCTTTCTGAACGTTATGGTTTGGCAGTGGATCCTGCTGCCAAGGTGGCAGATATTTCCGTTGGTGCTCAACAACGTGTAGAAATCTTGAAGACACTTTACCGTGGTGCTGATATCCTCATCTTTGACGAACCTACGGCAGTATTGACTCCTTCAGAGATTGATGAGTTGATGACTATCATGAAAAACCTTGTCAAAGAAGGAAAATCTATTATTTTGATTACCCATAAACTGGATGAGATTCGTGCAGTATCCAATCGAGTGACGGTTATTCGTCGTGGAAAATCAATCCAGACGGTTGAGATTGCAGGGGCAACAAATGCGGACTTGGCGGAGATGATGGTAGGACGCTCTGTCTCCTTCAAAACGGAGAAACAGGCACCACAACCAAAAGAAGTGGTATTGTCTATCAAAGACTTGGTTGTTAATGAAAACCGCGGTGTACCAGCTGTGAAGAATCTTTCTTTGGATGTTCGTGCTGGTGAAATTGTCGGTATTGCAGGTATTGATGGCAATGGCCAATCTGAACTCATTCAAGCCATTACGGGTCTTCGTAAGGTTGAGTCTGGTAGTATTGAATTAAAAGGCAAATCAATCGTAGGGATGCATCCTCGACAAATTACGGAACTCAGTGTGGGGCACGTTCCTGAAGACCGCCACCGTGATGGTTTGATTTTGGATATGATGATTTCAGAAAATATCGCTCTTCAAACCTACTACAAAGAACCACTCAGCAAGAATGGTATCTTAAACTATGCGAATATCACTTCACATGCCAAAAAATTAATGGAAGAATTTGACGTCCGTGCGGCGAGCGAATTTGTCCCAGCAGCAGCTCTTTCAGGGGGAAATCAACAAAAAGCGATTATCGCTCGTGAGATTGATCGTGATCCTGATCTCCTTATCGTCAGCCAACCAACTCGTGGTTTGGATGTCGGTGCCATTGAATATATCCACAAACGCTTGATTGAAGAACGTGATAACGGAAAAGCTGTGCTTGTTGTCAGCTTTGAATTGGATGAGATTTTAAATGTTTCAGACCGAATTGCTGTTATTCATGATGGGAAGATTCAAGGTATTGTGTCGCCAGAAACGACTAACAAACAAGAACTTGGTATCTTGATGGCAGGCGGAAACTTGGGAAAGGAGAAGGATGATGTCTAAAAAGTTACAACAAATTTCGGTTCCCTTGATTTCCGTATTCTTAGGAATCTTGCTCGGAGCCATTGTCATGTGGATTTTCGGCTACGATGCTATCTGGGGTTATGAGGAGTTGTTCTATACAGCTTTTGGTAGTCTCCGTGGGATTGGTGAAATTTTCCGTGCCATGGGTCCTCTTATCTTGATTGGTCTGGGGTTTGCAGTTGCTAGTCGTGCAGGTTTCTTTAACGTTGGGCTTCCTGGTCAGGCACTAGCGGGTTGGATTCTTAGTGGTTGGTTTGCTTTGTCGCATCCGGACATGCCACGCCCAATGTTGATTTTAGCGACCGTAGTAATTGCTTTGATTGCAGGTGGGATTGTAGGTGCTATTCCAGGTATTCTCAGAGCTTATTTAGGTACATCAGAGGTTATCGTAACCATTATGATGAACTATATTGTTTTGTACGTAGGGAATGCCTTTATTCATTCTTTCCCGAAAGACTTTATGCAAAGTACAGACTCAACGATTCGTGTGAGTGCCAATGCCACTTATCAAACACCATGGTTATCTGAGTTAACTGGCAATTCTCGTATGAATATCGGAATCTTTTTTGCCATCATTGCTGTTGGTGTGATTTGGTTCTTGCTCAAGAAAACGACTCTCGGTTTTGAAATTCGTGCAGTTGGTCTAAATCCCCATGCCTCAGAGTACGCTGGTATTTCAGCAAAACGTACAATCATCCTATCAATGATTATCTCTGGTGCCTTGGCTGGTCTTGGTGGAGCGGTCGAAGGTCTTGGAACTTTCCAAAACGTTTACGTTCAGGGCTCATCATTAGCTATCGGATTTAACGGAATGGCAGTTAGTTTGCTTGCTGGGAATTCACCAATTGGAATTCTCTTTGCAGCCTTCTTATTTGGAGTTTTGCAAGTTGGTGCGCCAGGTATGAACGCTGCGCAAGTTCCGTCTGAACTTGTCAGCATTGTAACAGCGTCCATTATCTTCTTTGTCAGTGTTCACTATATTATCGAACATTTTGTCAAACCAAAAAAACAAGTTAAAGGAGGTAAGTAAGGATGTCTATTACAACATTACTCACCCTCTTGGTCTCTTCTATGCTGATTTACTCAGCACCACTTATTTTTACGAGTATTGGAGGAGTCTTCTCTGAACGTGGTGGTGTCGTTAACGTCGGCCTTGAAGGAATTATGGTTATGGGAGCCTTTTCTGGGGTTGTCTTTAACCTTGAGTTTGCAGAACAACTTGGAGCAGCGACTCCTTGGATTTCCTTGTTAGTTGCCGGTATCGTGGGAGCTATTTTCTCCCTCATTCATGCAGTCGCTACAGTTCATTTCCGTGCGGACCATGTTGTCAGTGGTACAGTATTGAACTTGATGGCTCCTGCCCTAGCAGTTTTCTTGGTTAAGGTTCTTTATAACAAAGGACAAACGGATAACTTAAGTCAGACCTTTGGACGTTTTGATTTTCCAGTTTTGGCTAATATCCCAGTGATTGGAGATATCTTCTTCAAGTCAACAAGTTTGCTAGGTTATATCGCGATTGCCTTCTCATTCTTTGCTTGGTTTATCCTCTTCAAGACCCGCTTTGGTCTTCGCCTTCGCTCTGTTGGTGAACACCCTCAGGCAGCAGATACCTTGGGGATCAATGTCTACAAGATGCGGTATCTTGGGGTTATCATATCAGGTTTCCTAGGGGGAATCGGTGGAGCGATTTATGCTCAATCCATTTCAGTTAACTTCTCAGTGACAACTATTGTTGGTCCTGGATTTATCGCTCTTGCTGCAATGATCTTTGGTAAATGGAACCCAATCGGTGCTATGCTTTCTAGTCTCTTCTTTGGACTTTCACAAAGTTTGGCTGTTATCGGTTCTCAATTGCCTTTCCTACAAGGAGTGCCAGCAGTTTACCTTCAAATCGCACCTTATGTCTTGACCATCCTTGTCTTAGCAGCCTTCTTTGGAAAAGCAGTCGCGCCAAAAGCAGATGGTATCAACTATATTAAATCAAAATAAGTGTACAAAAAAACGTCAGTTTCAAACTGGCGTTTTATTTGTTAGGATTTTGATGGGTTAGATTCAATCCCAAAGGAACGAGATTTTCAGTTTTATTTTTGATACGTGTGATATTATCCTTGTGACGAATGATAATCAAGCTAGCAAGTGCTAGGATAATCAGAATGAAGAGAGGGTCATAGTTGTATAGGATAAATCCAAATAGTGGAAATAGTAGAACTCCGATAACGGCTGCGATAGAAGCAGTAACGCTAGACAGTGAAATCATACTACCTAGATAGAGGGTTCCAAAAAATACAATCGCTAGATAGAGACAGAAAACAGGCGCAAATCCGAAAACAACTCCAGCGCTAGTTGCGACAGCCTTGCCCCCTTTAAATCCTGCAAAGATAGGGAAGGTATGTCCAATGACAGCCAAAAGTCCAAAGACGAGAGGTGATACACCTTGTAGGTGGAAAAGGATTGGAAGGAGAGTGGCCAAGGTTCCTTTAAAGAAGTCAATCACAAAGGTTGCCATACCCGCTTTCTTACCTAAAATACGGAAAGTATTGGTTGTTCCAGTATTTCCAGAACCATGCTCACGCAGATTTGTTTGAAAGAAGATTTGTCCAATCCAAAGACCAGACGGAATCGAACCTAGCAGATAAGCTAAAATTAATAATACAAATGTCATCATAGATCTATTATACCATGAAATGCTTTCGAAAGTCAGAGAATATCCTGTGAAATTGTGACGGCTGAATGGGAAAAATTTTGCAAAATCCCTAGAAAACCTGTAAAATAGAAAAGATGAACGAATAGGAGGTTCCTTGTGTCAAAAAAGGAAATCAATATTAATAACTACAATGATGACGCCATTCAGGTGCTAGAAGGGCTGGATGCGGTCCGTAAACGTCCGGGGATGTATATTGGTTCGACCGACGGTGCAGGTCTCCATCACCTAGTCTGGGAAATTGTGGACAATGCAGTCGATGAGGCCTTGTCTGGCTTCGGTGATCGCATTGATGTGACTATCAATAAAGACGGAAGTTTAACAGTAGAAGACCATGGTCGTGGGATGCCGACTGGTATGCATGCCATGGGAATTCCAACTGTCGAGGTTATCTTTACCATTCTTCACGCCGGAGGGAAATTCGGTCAAGGAGGTTATAAGACGTCTGGAGGTCTCCACGGGGTGGGGTCTTCTGTTGTTAATGCCCTATCAAGTTGGCTAGAAGTAGAAATCACTCGTGATGGCGCAGTCTACAAGCAACGTTTTGAAAATGGCGGGAAACCCGTCACAACCTTGAAGAAAATTGGTACAGCACCCAAATCTAAGACAGGTACCAAGGTTACCTTCATGCCTGACGCGACTATCTTTTCTACGACAGACTTTAAGTACAATACTATTTCAGAACGACTCAATGAGTCAGCCTTTCTCTTAAAAAATGTGACCTTGTCTCTGACAGACAAACGAACAGATGAAGCGATTGAATACCATTATGAAAATGGAGTCCAGGACTTTGTTTCTTACCTCAATGAAGACAAGGAAACCTTGACGCCAGTCCTATACTTTGAAGGCGAAGACAATGGCTTCCAAGTGGAAGTTGCCCTCCAGTACAATGATGGATTTTCAGATAACATTCTATCCTTTGTCAATAACGTCCGTACCAAGGACGGTGGAACGCACGAGACAGGACTCAAGTCTGCCATTACCAAGGTCATGAATGACTACGCACGTAAGACAGGTCTCCTCAAAGAAAAAGACAAAAATCTTGAAGGTTCGGATTACCGTGAGGGGTTAGCAGCGGTTCTTTCTATCTTGGTTCCGGAAGAACACCTCCAATTTGAGGGACAGACCAAGGACAAACTTGGAAGCCCTCTGGCTCGTCCTGTTGTGGATGGCATAGTATCTGATAAGTTGACCTTCTTCCTAATGGAGAATGGGGAGCTGGCTTCCAATCTCATTCGCAAGGCTATCAAGGCTCGTGACGCGCGTGAAGCGGCCCGTAAGGCGCGTGATGAGAGCCGAAATGGCAAGAAAAATAAAAAAGACAAAGGCTTGCTGTCTGGAAAATTGACCCCAGCCCAGTCTAAAAATCCAGCAAAGAATGAACTCTACCTGGTCGAGGGTGATTCTGCCGGTGGTTCTGCTAAACAAGGTCGTGACCGTAAGTTTCAGGCTATCTTACCTCTTCGAGGTAAGGTTATCAATACAGCCAAGGCTAAGATGGCGGATATTCTCAAAAATGAAGAAATCAATACCATGATTTATACCATCGGTGCGGGTGTGGGAGCAGACTTCTCCATTGAGGATGCCAACTATGACAAGATTATTATCATGACCGATGCGGATACCGATGGTGCCCACATTCAAACTCTTCTTTTAACCTTTTTCTACCGCTACATGCGTCCACTAGTCGAGGCAGGACATGTCTATATCGCCCTTCCGCCTCTTTACAAGATGTCCAAAGGGAAAGGCAAGAAAGAAGAAGTGGCCTATGCTTGGACAGACGGAGAGTTAGAAGAACTTCGTAAGCAGTTCGGTAAAGGCGCTACCCTTCAACGCTACAAAGGTCTTGGTGAGATGAATGCGGACCAACTCTGGGAAACAACCATGAATCCAGAAACCCGCACTCTTATCCGTGTTACAATTGAAGATCTAGCACGCGCTGAACGCCGCGTAAACGTCCTCATGGGAGACAAGGTCGAACCACGCCGTAAGTGGATTGAGGATAATGTCAAGTTTACGCTGGAGGAGAGTGGGGAGATGGTGTTTTGAGGAAATTGAAGGTATAGGTTACAGGAGATTTTAGAATGGGAAAAAATAAAAACAAGAAGAAAAAAGGTGTAGGAAGAATTATCAAGCTATTTAAAAATTACGGATATATTTCTACGGATAGTTTTGGTCAAGAAGGTGAGGAACTTCCATTTCAGTTTACTCCTGAGATGATAAAAGAAATAGATGGTATTGAGTACATTGAATATAGCAAAGAGGTAGAGTTTAATATAAAAAAAGGAGTGAATCTTAGAGATAAGAAAATTAGAGAAGCTGGTGACTTAAAGTTTGATTCTCGAAATTTAATTCAGGAAAAGCGTGTGGAATCAAAGTCCTATTTGGAACAAGTAAAAGAAAAATTTGATTTGTTTAATATTCAACTACCAACCAAAAATCAAATGGAAAACGAAATCAGAGAGTTTGAAGCTATAGTTGATCAGTCTACTGCTTCCAAGTTAAAAAAACTTTATGATTCTATTTTGGTAGATGATGATGCTATTTTATATGAATATCTGAAAAAAATTGGTTTTCAACCTTATATGTTAGATTATCTTGTTAATGGGTTTTTTATTGAAAAAAACTTAGGCAACTCTAAAATTATTGATGTCAAACATATTATTAAAATTGATGATATTGACAAAGTATTCAGAGAAAAGATATTAAGATGGATATTAGGAATTGAAAATTCATATAAGAGCTTATTAAGCAGGTTATCCACTCAGAGAGAGGGTGGAAATGAGATTGCTGTTAAAGTGGTAAAATATTGGAAAAACTCTACTGACAATGTTAAGATGGGTCAATATAAGAGAGCTCAAAATCGATATAAGTATCTAAGTTACTCAGATAAATTTGATTATATTAATTCCGATATAATACCATTAGATGACTTAATGGATCAAATGGATCTAAGTACTTTAGAATCTTTGCTTGTTAAGTTTGATGATTTTTCAAGAGAAAGTATTTCAACAGGGGGGCGTTTATTAACTCCTTTTGTTAGAGATATTGTTTTACATAAAGCAGTACTTTCAGACTTAAGAATTATAAGAAATGCAGCGGCACATGGAAGGTTTGTGATTCCAACTATAGTAAATCCTGACTATAATCCTAACTGGGATTTGGAGTTTGATAACCCTCTTGAAAGAACTAAAATTAAAGATTGGTTCATATTTAGTTATCTAAAACAGGTACTGATGTCCCAAGGATTTGACGAGCTTATATCAGTTAAGGTTGCACAAACCATTTTTGGTAATCCCTACAGAAAAGCTTGGTTTGAACTTAATTTTATTTATCATCGATTCATTAGTCTTTTTGATGAGAAAATGTATAATGATTTTAAAAACGAATCGAATTATTTCTTAGATTATGCCAGTGATTATGATAGAAATGAACAAGAAAAAAATGTCAATCCTATTTTAAAAGATATTGGAGACTTATCAACGCTTCCTCTGGATTTTCCTCCAGCTTATAGAATAATAGCAAATGAAGCATCACTTGCAGAACAAACAGCAATTCTTCATTTTTATCAAACAGGAATACATCTACAGAAGTATTTTTGATTTTTACTATTTTGAAACAATATCCCACACGAAAAATTACCTTCCCCAGTCCTAAAACAAGAAACCATACTTGAAGAATATCTTGTCTAGCGGGAAATAACTCAAAACACACATGTGTGTTTTGAGTTATTGGAGCAAAATACGAATATTTAGATATGTTCTGAATTATTTTAGAGCAAAAACTTAAAAATACATCATTGAAAGAGGAGTTTTATGAAAAAAGAATATGGAATCACGAGTTTAACTGTACGCAATTTAGAAAACAACGAATTCTTCCAACTTCTATCTGAGAGCAAGGACGAGTTGGGGGCTTTTACAAAAGCAAATAAGTCTGAGCAGGTTTACGCAACGAAGCTTGGGGATATGGAGAAACTTCTTGAGGCCTTGCAAGCAGGTTTGCACCGTTCCAAGGCCAGTCAAACGGTGGCTAGTCTGGAAGCATCTGATCGTGAGCGTGATGATGCGCTTTCTACCTTGACTGGCTTGGTCAAGGCCTTCTCTCGCGTGAAAGAGGCAGGTAGCAAGGAAGCTTACGACAAACTCAGCAAACTTTTCAAAAATTATGCTGGGCTAACGAGTATGAGCTACGAAAAAGAGACAGAAGCTATTAACCATTTGCTCAAGGAGCTAAAAGATACTGACTACCAAACTGCTCTTTCAACCCTGCATTTGACAACTCATGTAGAAACCTTGACAAAGGCGCAGGATCAGTTTGAAAAAGCCTATAAGGAGCGCTTGGCTGAGCAAAAAGGAAAGGCACCTAGTCAAAACAAGGAAGTACGAGCGAAACTGCAAGAAATCTATGACTTCCTTATGGACTTTACTGCAATCAATGCCTATGCTTATCCAGATAAGAAGCAGTATGCCGATCTCCGTGACCATCTCAACGCTATCCGTAGTCGCTATAAAAAACGCAAACCAGCTAAGAAGGCGAAGGAAGAAGCGACGGAGGCGAATTAAAAGTTTATCGTAAATACTTTTTTGCAAGGAGGATGTTATGCATGCTGAACAAAGAATATTACAAGGACTTGGATTAGAAAATCAAGAAGAATTACTTGGTTTTTTAGACCTTAGTAATAGAGTTGATAAAATTAAATTTTTCTATCCCGAATTTCAATTCAGCACAAATAATTTAATTGAAATTTCATGGGAAAATGATGGATATTTTAAGCTAATCGGCTCCGATAATAAAAAAACAAAGGGAACTACTTCTTTTAGAAGAGGATGGGAAACGATTTTAAAGTTTCCTGTTAGAAGCAATGATAGTGATGATTTGGGACCATTAAATGACACTCCGGATGCTTTTCCGAAAGGAAATATTCCAAAAGGGGATAGTGATGATTGGTACTTTCACAGAGGTCATGTTTTTGCTAGAAGATTCCATAAATATGTAGTTGGATATAAAATTTTAAATGCTGAACGTCAAGATACCCAAGAAAAGTGGTCTAAATTTTCTATCGATTCTCGGGATAAAAATCTTTTTACACAATTTTCTAAAGCAAATAAAGCGCAAGCAGAAATCGAAGAAAAAGTGTACCAGTTATTGCGAAGTGAAGAATCAGTCTATTATGAAGTGAAACTAGTCTTTAAAAATTCAAGTGACAAATATCCTATTGGAACTGAAATATTTTTTTTACCCATATCATCACCAGACGAGTTTGGCCACTATTTTATTCCAAATATTGATTCTGGTTTTGATTTAGAAAACTCACAAATGGAGTATGCAGATTTTTATAAGAATGGCTATAGCGAAGAAGATTATAGAGAGTGTTTTGCTGATAGTGATAGAAAACTTGGAAATTGGCAGATTAGTGAGCATGAAACTTGTTCTGTAGAGTCGAATAGTGGTAATTTTTCGATTAGGGGATTATCTAAGACAGTGATAGATAGTCTCATTGAAAATCTCAAAAAAAACAATAAAATAACTACATGTAGTAAGCATGTGCAATATGGTGAACAATGGACATTTTTAGGTCAAGCATTAACTCATTATCCTTCTACAGGTACGCTGTTATTACAGGGGAATAAATTGCAAAATTTTGAAAAGGTCAAACAATGCCTTTTAGACTATCTGTCTAAGTAATACTGACAGTACAATCTTGATATTAACTGATTCTAATAGACTAAATTAGAAAAGAAAGAAGAGTAATATGTAAAACAATTCGATAAAAAATCTGATTGACCATTTCTGTTATTTTATAGTCCTGCTCTTTTCAAAACTAATATAAATAAAAATTAGAAGGTATTCCTATGAGAACTGAACCCGAAATACTGAGATTGATTTTACAGACTGCCCAAACTTTACAAGTCGAGGCTGTCGCCATGTCTGGTTCACGGACAAATCCAAAAGCTCCAAAAGATGAGTTTCAAGATTATGATGTTGTTTATGTCGTGGACGACTTAGATAATCTGACGAGTAATCTTACTTGGTTGGACCAGTTTGGAACACGTGTCATTGAGCAGCATAATATCCTAGGCAACCGTCGTCTCTATCTCATGCTCTTTGAAGATGGCAATCGGATTGATTTGACTCTATGTCCTAAAATGCATATCAAAGAGTGGGTAGAAAGCGAAGCGGATTTCACGGTGCTAGAGGACACTAAGGGCTTGTTTGCGCCTTATTCTCCAAATCCTCAGCGTTACTGGACAAGTCCAGCTAGTGAGATAGAGTTTGAAAAAGCCTGCAATGAATTTTGGTGGGTGTCAGCCTACGTAGTCAAGGGAATCTGTCGCAAGCAACTACTCTATGCCACTGACCATCTCTACGGTATTTGTCAACAAGAACTCCTAAAGGTCTTGGCTTGGCAAGTTGCAGCTGATAAGAGGACGATTGATATTGGCAAGAACTACAAGTATCTCTTTAACTATTTACCTGCTGAGAAAGAGAAAGAATTCTTAAATTTGCTTGATTTTTCAAATGTAGAGAAACTTACTCAGGCATTGTTTGCTACAATTCAACTTTTCCACAGAGAAGCTCAAATCCTTGCTCAAAAGATGGGCTTTACCTACGATAAGGAAGTGGCTGAGAAGATGATGAGATATGCTGAGGAGAAACTTCCTAATCGCTAAATAATTAAGCAACGTATTTTAAACTACAGAAAGGGTCGTTTGGTTACTGAATGTAACTGAACACGGGACTAATTTCCCGTAAAATATCCTTTATTCTACAAAACCTACTCTACATTCTTTGAAAGGAGTTGAACACGCCCTAAATGCTGTGTGAAAAAGATAAATTCTCTTGTGAGCATCGCTCACTGCAATAATTTCCTATTTTCACTTTGCATTTTACGGGCTTTGTATCCTATATGAGTAATATCCAAAACATGTCCCTTGAGGACATCATGGGAGAGCGCTTTGGTCGCTACTCCAAGTACATCATTCAAGACCGGGCTTTGCCAGATATTCGTGATGGATTGAAGCCGGTTCAGCGTCGTATTCTTTATTCGATGAATAAGGATGGCAATACCTTTGACAAGAGCTACCGCAAGTCGGCCAAGTCTGTCGGGAATATCATGGGGAATTTCCACCCACATGGTGACAGTTCTATCTATGATGCCATGGTTCGTATGTCACAGGACTGGAAAAATCGTGAGATTTTGGTCGAAATGCACGGTAACAACGGTTCTATGGACGGAGATCCGCCTGCGGCAATGCGTTATACCGAGGCACGTTTGTCTGAGATTGCTGGTTATCTTCTTCAGGATATTGAGAAAAAGACAGTTCCTTTTGCTTGGAACTTTGACGATACCGAGAAAGAACCGACAGTCCTGCCAGCCGCATTTCCAAACCTCTTGGTCAATGGTTCGACTGGTATTTCGGCTGGTTATGCCACAGATATTCCTCCACATAATTTGGCTGAAGTCATTGATGCGACTGTTTACATGATTGACCACCCAACAGCCAAGGTGGACAAACTCATGGAATTCTTGCCTGGACCAGACTTCCCTACAGGAGCTATCATCCAGGGGCGTGACGAGATCCAAAAGGCTTATGAAACTGGGAAAGGGCGCGTAGTTGTTCGTTCTAAAACAGAGATTGAAAAGCTAAAAGGTGGTAAGGAACAAATCGTTATCACTGAGATTCCTTATGAAATCAATAAGGCCAATCTGGTCAAGAAAATCGATGATGTTCGTGTCAATAACAAGGTGGCAGGGATCGCTGAGGTTCGTGATGAGTCTGACCGTGACGGCCTTCGTATCGCTATTGAACTTAAGAAAGATGCCAATACGGAGCTGGTTCTTAACTATCTCTTCAAATATACTGACCTGCAAATCAATTACAATTTTAACATGGTGGCGATTGACAATTTCACACCTCGTCAGGTCGGGATTGTGCCAATCTTGTCTAGCTATATCGCCCACCGTCGTGAAGTGATTTTGGCGCGTTCCCGCTTTGACAAGGAAAAGGCTGAGAAACGTCTCCACATCGTCGAAGGTTTGATTCGCGTGATTTCGATTTTGGACGAAGTCATCGCCCTTATCCGTGCTTCTGAGAATAAGGCTGACGCTAAGGAAAACCTCAAGGTCAGCTATGAATTCACAGAGGAGCAGGCAGAGGCTATCGTTACCTTGCAACTTTACCGTTTGACCAATACCGACGTCGTTGTCTTGCAGGAAGAAGAAGCAGAGCTTCGTGAGAAGATTGCTATGTTGGCGGCGATTATCGGTGACGAACGAACTATGTACAATCTCATGAAGAAAGAACTTCGTGAGGTTAAGAAGAAATTTGCGACTCCACGTTTAAGTTCTTTAGAAGACACTGCGAAAGCAATCGAGATTGATACAGCTAGTCTTATCGCCGAGGAAGATACCTATGTCAGCGTGACCAAGGCAGGCTACATCAAGCGTACCAGTCCTCGTTCCTTTGCGGCTTCCACTCTGGAAGAAATTGGCAAACGTGATGATGATCGTCTGATCTTTGTACAATCTGCCAAGACAACGCAACACCTCTTGATGTTCACAACTCTTGGAAATGTCATTTATCGACCAATCCATGAGTTAGCAGATATTCGCTGGAAGGACATCGGAGAGCACTTGAGCCAGACTATTACCAACTTTGAAACTAACGAAGAAATCCTTTATGTGGAAGTGGTGGACCAGTTTGAAGATGCGACAACCTACTTTGCTGCAACTCGTCTTGGTCAAATCAAGCGCGTAGAACGTAAAGAATTTTCTCCATGGAGAACTTATAAGTCTAAATCTGTCAAGTATGCTAAGCTCAAAGACGAGACAGACCAGATTGTAGCAGTAGCTCCAATTAAACTAGATGATGTTCTCTTGATTAGCCAAAACGGTTACGCCCTTCGTTTCAATATCGAAGAGGTTCCGATTGTCGGAGCAAAGGCTGCAGGTGTCAAGGCTATGAACCTGAAAGCAGATGATTTGCTTCAGGCCGCCTTTATCTGTAACACCTCATCCTTCTACCTCTTGACCCAACGCGGTAGCTTAAAACGTGTTTCCATTGAGGAAATTCCAGCGACCAGCCGTGCCAAACGAGGTCTGCAAGTCTTGCGTGAGTTGAAAAACAAACCGCACCGTGTCTTTTTAGCAGGAGCAGTTGCAGATCAAGGACTTGTAGGTGATCTCTTCAGTACAGAAGTGGAAGAGAACGACCAAACACTGCTAGTCCAATCTAACAAGGGAACAATCTATGAGAGTCGATTGCAAGACCTCAACTTGTCAGAACGAACTAGCAATGGAAGCTTTATTTCAGACACCATTTCAGACGAAGAAGTTTTCGATGCTTACCTCAAAGAAGTCTTTAAAGAGGATAAAGCAAGTTCGTAAAAAGAATCAGCCCTCTGGGCTGATTTCTTTATGTTGAAAAAATTTTCAGAAAATTACAAATAATACTTGAAATTTTACTAGAAAAGTGTAGAATAGAACACATAGTTTGAATAGTATAAAGGAGAAACACATGACAGTTGCAATTGATTGGGAAAATCTTGGTTTTGCTTATATGAAATTACCTTACCGTTATATCGCTCACTACAAAAATGGTCAATGGGATCAAGGAGAATTGACAGAGGATGCAACCTTGCATATTTCAGAGTCTTCTCCAAGTCTCCACTATGGACAGCAAGCATTTGAGGGATTGAAAGCCTATCGTACCAAAGACGGCAGTGTTCAACTGTTCCGTCCTGACGAAAATGCCAAGCGTTTGCAACGTACTTGTGACCGTCTTTTGATGCCACAAGTTCCGACAGAAATGTTTGTAGAAGCTTGTAAAGCAGTTGTGCGTGCAAATGAAGAATACGTCCCACCATATGGAACAGGTGGAACCCTTTATCTTCGTCCACTTTTGATTGGTGTTGGGGATATTATCGGGGTTAAACCAGCAGAAGAGTATATTTTCACCATCTTTGCTATGCCGGTTGGTAACTATTTTAAAGGTGGTTTGGTCCCAACTAACTTCTTGATTCAGGATGAATACGACCGTGCAGCTCCGAATGGTACAGGTGCGGCCAAGGTAGGTGGAAACTATGCTGCTAGTCTCCTCCCAGGTAAAATGGCCAAGTCACGCCAATTTTCAGATGTTATCTACCTAGATCCAGCTACCCACACAAAGATTGAAGAAGTCGGATCAGCCAACTTCTTTGGAATTACAGCGAACAACGAATTTGTAACGCCATTAAGCCCTTCTATCTTGCCATCTATTACCAAGTACTCTTTGCTTTACTTGGCAGAACACCGCTTGGGCTTGACACCGATCGAAGGTGATGTTCCGATTGACAATTTGGATCGTTTTGTAGAGGCAGGTGCTTGTGGAACAGCAGCAGTTATCTCTCCAATTGGGGGCATCCAACATGATGATGAATTCCATGTTTTCTATAGTGAAACAGAAGTAGGTCCTGTAACACGTAAACTCTATGATGAATTGACTGGTATCCAATTCGGTGATGTTGAAGCACCAGAGGGATGGATTGTCAAAGTGGACTAAAAGACACGAAGTAAAGAAGAACTCCATAGCAGTTGTAATGGCTGAAATGGAGTTTTTTCTTGCTAGTTTGAGTATTTTCTTGTACAATAGAAAAAGTGAAAAGAGGTACAGTATGAGTAAAAAAGATAAGAAAATTGAAATTCAATTAACAGATGCTAAAGTGACTGTTGGAAAAGACAATTATGAAGGCTACGTTTTGACAATCGGGAAAAAGGTTATTGGCGAAATTGCCGAATTAGATAACCAATTTGCCATCATAAAGAATGGAAATGTCGATATTTTTTATAAAAAACTTGAAAAAGCTGTGGAAATTTTGATTGAAAACTATAATTTGACAAAATAATACTTGTTTTATTGAAAATTTCATGATATAATAGTTCTCGTTAAACATTGGAGAGATAGCGAAGAGGCTAAACGCGGCGGACTGTAAATCCGCTCCTTCGGGTTCGGGGGTTCGAATCCCTCTCTCTCCATTTATCAATGGGGTATAGCCAAGCGGTAAGGCAAGGGACTTTGACTCCCTCATGCGTTGGTTCGAATCCAGCTACCCCAGTTCTTAGGTAATAAATTCAAGATAAAAAGAAAATATCTTAGGGTATTTTATTTTTATAATTGAAAGACGTGAACGATATGAACATGTCCTTGCGGGTGCTTAGGAAAAAAATTATAAGTATGTCAAGTTTAGAAAAAACTTGATTGTTGGAGGATTTTTTAGATGAACGAATTTGAAGATTTGCTAAATAGCGTTAGCCAAGTTGAGCCTGGTGATGTTGTTAGTGCTGAAGTATTGACAGTTGATGCGACTCAAGCTAACGTTGCAATCTCTGGGACTGGTGTTGAAGGTGTCTTGACTCTTCGCGAATTGACAAACGATCGCGATGCAGATATCAATGACTTTGTGAAAGTAGGAGAAGTATTGGATGTTCTTGTACTTCGTCAAGTAGTTGGTAAAGATACTGATACAGTTACATACCTTGTATCTAAAAAACGCCTTGAAGCTCGCAAAGCATGGGACAAACTTGTAGGACGCGAAGAAGAAGTTGTTACTGTTAAAGGAACTCGTGCCGTTAAAGGTGGACTTTCAGTAGAATTTGAAGGTGTTCGTGGATTCATCCCAGCTTCAATGTTGGATACTCGTTTCGTACGTAACACTGAGCGTTTCGTAGGTCAAGAATTTGATGCTAAAATCAAAGAAGTTGATCCTAAAGAAAACCGTTTCATCCTTTCACGTCGTGAAGTTGTTGAAGCAGCTACTGCAGCAGCTCGTGCTGAAGTATTCGGTAAATTGGCTGTTGGTGATGTCGTAACTGGTAAAGTTGCTCGTATCACTAGCTTCGGTGCTTTCATCGACCTTGGTGGTGTTGATGGATTGGTTCACTTGACTGAATTGTCTCACGAACGTAACGTATCACCTAAATCAGTTGTAACTGTTGGTGAAGAAATTGAAGTGAAGATCCTTGATCTTAACGAAGAAGAAGGACGCGTATCACTTTCACTTAAAGCAACAACACCTGGACCATGGGATGGCGTTGAGCAAAAATTGGCTAAAGGTGATGTAGTAGAAGGAACAGTTAAACGTTTGACTGACTTCGGTGCATTTGTTGAAGTATTGCCAGGTATCGATGGACTTGTTCACGTATCACAAATTTCACACAAACGTATCGAAAATCCCAAAGAAGCTCTTACTGTTGGTCAAGAAGTTACTGTTAAAGTCCTTGATGTTAATGCTGATGCAGAACGCGTATCACTTTCTATCAAAGCTCTTGAAGAACGTCCAGCTCAAGAAGAAGGACAAAAAGAAGAAAAACGTGCTGCTCGTCCACGCCGTCCAAAACGTCAAGAAAAACGTGATTTCGAACTTCCAGAAACACAAACAGGATTCTCAATGGCTGACTTGTTCGGTGATATCGAACTTTAATCAAATTGATAATCACAAAATCCTTTGTTTAAAACAAGGGATTTTTCTTTTGTCTCTTTCTCATTTTTGATATAATAGTTCTATGTTAGATTCAGAAAAACAATCACAATATCAATTGTTAAACGAGGAACTCTCTTATTTACTAGAGGGTGAGAGCAACGTTCTTGCCAATCTTTCTAATGCTAGCGCCCTCCTAAAATCTCGCTTTCCGAATACTGTTTTTGCAGGTTTTTATCTGTTTGATGGTAGCGAGTTGGTTTTAGGTCCTTTTCAGGGTGGCGTTTCTTGCATTCGCATCCCACTTGGGAAGGGCGTGTGTGGAGAAGCGGCTGAGTTTCAAGAGACTGTTTTAGTAGGGGATGTGAGCATCTATCCAAACTACATTTCTTGCGATAGTAAAGCTAAGAGTGAAATCGTAGTTCCCATGCTTAAGAATGGTCGATTGCTAGGTGTTTTAGACTTGGACTCATCTCTTATCGATGATTATAATGCTATTGACCGCGATTACTTGGAACAATTTGTCGCTATTTTGCTTGAGAAGACAGAATGGGACTTTACGATGTTTGAGGAGAAAGCCTAATGTATCAAGCACTTTATCGAAAATATAGAAGCCAGACTTTTTCACAACTAGTAGGTCAAGAAGTTGTGGCTAAAACCCTAAAACAAGCGGTCGAGCAGGAAAAGATTAGTCATGCTTATCTTTTCTCAGGCCCTCGTGGAACCGGGAAAACTAGTGTTGCCAAGATTTTTGCCAAGGCCATGAACTGTCCAAATCAAGTGGACGGTGAACCATGTAATAACTGCTATATCTGTCAGGCTGTGACAGAAGGTAGCCTAGAAGATGTTATCGAAATGGATGCCGCTTCGAATAACGGAGTCGATGAAATCCGTGAAATTCGTGATAAATCCACCTATGCTCCTAGTTTGGCACGTTATAAGGTCTATATCATAGACGAGGTTCATATGCTGTCTACAGGAGCCTTTAATGCGCTTTTGAAGACTTTGGAAGAACCAACTCAGAATGTTGTCTTTATCTTGGCGACCACCGAATTGCACAAGATTCCTGCAACCATTTTATCTCGTGTCCAACGTTTTGAGTTTAAATCGATCAGAACGCAAGATATCAAAGAGCATATCCAAACAATTTTGCAAAAAGAGAATATCAGTTCTGAACCAGATGCTGTAGAAATCATTGCTAGACGGGCTGAAGGTGGGATGAGGGATGCCTTGTCTATTTTGGATCAAGCCTTGAGTTTGACGCAAGGGAATGAGCTCACGACTGCCATTTCTGAGGAGATTACAGGCACTATTAGTCTATCAGCACTTGATGATTATGTAGCTGCCTTGTCCCAGCAGGATGTTCCAAAAGCGCTTGATTCTTTGAATCTTTTGTTTGAAAATGGCAAGAGCATGACTCGTTTTGTGACGGATCTCTTGCAGTATTTGCGTGATCTACTGGTTGTTCAGACAGGTGGCGAAAATACTCATCATAGTCCAATTTTTATGGACAATCTAGCTCTTTCTCAGGAAAGTCTCTTTGAAATGATTCGTCTAGCGACAGTGAGTTTAGCAGATATGAAGGCCAGCTTGCAACCTAAGATTTACGCTGAGATGATGACCATACGTTTAGCTGAAATCAAGCCTGAATCTGCGCTTTCAGGAGCTGTCGAAAGTGAAATTTCTGCACTGAGACAGGAAGTCGCCCGTCTCAAACAAGAACTTGCCAATGTGGGCACAGCTCCTAAACAAGTTGCGCCTGTTCCTAGTCGTCCAGCCCCTTCCAAGACAGTCTATCGAGTAGATCGTAATAAAGTTCAGTCTATCCTGCAAGAAGCTGTCGAAAATCCTGATTTAGCGCGACAAAACTTGGTTCGTCTCCAGAATGCATGGGGAGAAGTAATCGAAAGCTTAGCTGGTCCGGATAAGGCTCTTCTCGTAGGTTCTCAACCAGTTGCGGCAAATGAACACCATGCCATTCTGGCATTTGACTCCAATTTTAATGCTGGTCAAACCATGAAACGTGATAATCTCAACACCATGTTTGGTAATATCCTCAGTCAGGCAGCAGGCTTTTCACCTGAAATCCTTGCTATTTCTATGGAAGAGTGGAAAGAGGTCCGTGCAGCATTTTCTGCTAAGGCTAAGTCCTCCCAGCCTGAAAAAGAAAGACAGATAGAGGAGAGTGTTATCCCAGAGGGGTTTGAATTTCTAGTTGACAAAGTGAGGATAGAGGAAGACTAAAGAAGGATTTCATGATACAATAATCATATGAATAGACAACAATTTATCATAATAGCATTATTTACGGCTGCTGAGACTTATTTTTTCAATGAATCTTTGATGACTGGTCGCTATGTTATGGCAGCTTTTTGGGCGATTCTACTCTTTCGAAATTTTAGGTTAAGTTACGTGATGGGAAAAATCGTAGACGCTATTGATCAACACTTAAACCGCAAGGATTAGCCCCCAGCTTCTAGACAAAATCAAAGCCTTTTAGGCTTTTTTTTGTTATACTAGTAGAGTATATTTATGGACCTTTTCTTTTATTTTTAGAGAAATGTAAGTGATTTCTTTAAGGGTAAAGGAAGTAGGCCAGAAAAAGAAAGGAATTATCATGTCAGTATTAGAGATCAAAGATCTTCACGTTGAGATTGAAGGAAAAGAAATTTTGAAAGGAGTCAATCTGACTCTGAAAACAGGAGAAATCGCAGCTATCATGGGACCAAATGGTACTGGTAAATCGACTCTTTCTGCAGCTATCATGGGGAACCCTAACTATGAAGTTACCAAAGGTGAGGTCTTGTTTGATGGTGTAAATATCCTTGAGTTGGAAGTGGACGAGCGTGCGCGTATGGGACTTTTCCTTGCTATGCAATACCCATCTGAAATTCCAGGAATTACCAACGCTGAGTTTCTTCGTGCAGCCATGAATGCTGGTAAAGAAGACGATGAAAAGATTTCAGTTCGTGAGTTCATCACTAAATTAGACGAGAAGATGGAATTGCTCAACATGAAAGAAGAAATGGCAGAGCGTTACCTTAACGAAGGTTTCTCTGGTGGTGAGAAAAAACGTAATGAAATTCTTCAACTCTTGATGTTGGAACCTACATTTGCCCTTTTGGATGAGATTGACTCAGGTCTTGATATTGATGCCCTTAAAGTCGTATCGAAAGGTGTCAATGCTATGCGTGGTGAAGGCTTTGGTGCTATGATCATCACTCACTACCAACGTCTTTTGAACTACATCACACCAGACGTGGTACACGTGATGATGGAAGGTCGTGTTGTCCTTTCTGGTGGTCCAGAATTGGCTGCGCGTCTAGAACGTGAAGGATACGCAAAACTAGCTGAAGAACTTGGCTACGACTACAAGGAAGAATTGTAATTTCCTCGTATCTTTTAGGAGAAGTAAATGACTAAAGAAACTATTAAACTTTTTTCAGAAACGCACGCTGAACCAAGCTGGTTGTCAGACCTCCGTCAAAAAGCTTTTGATAAGATTGAAAGTTTGGAATTACCAGTCATTGAGCGTGTCAAATTTCACCGTTGGAATCTGGGGGATGGAACCATCATAGAAAGTGAGCCTTCAGCAAATGTTCCAGATTTCACTGCACTAGATAATCACTTGAAATTGGTACAAGTTGGAACGCAAACTGTTTTTGAACAAACACCAGTTGAATTGGCTGAACAGGGTGTTATCTTCACAGACTTCCATTCAGCTTTAGAAGAAATTCCAGAGCTTATTGAGGAATTCTTCATGTCATCTGTTAAGTATGATGACGACAAGTTGGCAGCCTACCATACAGCTTACTTTAACAGTGGTGCTGTTCTCTACATTCCTGATAATGTTGAGATTAAAGAGCCAATCGAAGGGATTTTCTACCAAGATAGCGACAGCGATGTGCCATTTAACAAGCATATCCTTATCATTGCTGGTAAAAACTCTAAAATAAGCTATCTTGAACGTCTAGAGTCACGAGGTGGAGGCAGTGCAAAAGCAACTGCCAATATCACAGTTGAAGTGATTGCTCGTTCTGGTGCGCAAGTGAAGTTTGCTGCCATTGACCGTCTAGGTGAAAATGTCACTGCCTACATTAGCCGTCGTGGTAAACTAGGCAACGATGCAAGCATTGACTGGGCAATCGGTGTCATGAACGAAGGAAATGTTGTTGCTGACTTTGATAGCGACTTGATTGGGAATGGTAGCCATGCTGACCTTAAAGCCGTAGCTCTTTCAAGTGGTCGTCAGGTACAAGGGATTGATACGCGAGTGACTAACTACGGATGCAATTCTATCGGAAATATCCTCCAACATGGGGTTATCCTTGAAAAAGCAACTTTGACCTTCAATGGTATCGGTCACATCATCAAGGGCGCTAAGGGAGCGGATGCGCAACAAGAAAGCCGTGTTCTCATGCTTTCAGACCAGGCTCGTTCAGATGCTAACCCAATTCTTTTGATTGACGAAAATGACGTTACTGCAGGACACGCGGCCTCTATCGGTCAGGTGGATCCAGAAGACATGTACTATCTCATGAGCCGTGGCTTGGATAAAGCAACTGCAGAACGTTTGGTTGTCCGCGGTTTCCTTGGATCTGTAATCGTAGAGATTCCAGTCAAGGAAGTTCGTGACGAAATGATTGCAACTATCGAAGAAAAATTGTCAAAACGCTAAGGGGAAGCCTATGTTAGATGTAGAAGCGATTCGCAAGGATTTTCCAATTTTGGACCAGATTGTCAACGATGAACCTCTGGTCTATCTGGACAATGCTGCGACGACACAAAAACCACTAGCAGTTCTTGAAACGATTAACCGCTACTATGAGAAAGACAATGCCAACGTTCACCGTGGTGTTCATACCTTGGCTGAGCGAGCAACAGCTTCTTATGAAGCTGCTCGTGAAACCATTCGTAAGTTTATCAATGCAGGCTCTACAAAGGAAGTTCTCTTTACCAGAGGAACGACAACCAGTCTTAACTGGGTGGCACGCTTTGCTGAGGAAATTTTGACTGAGGGAGACCAGGTCTTGATTTCTATCATGGAACACCATTCTAATATTATTCCTTGGCAGGAAGCCTGCCGTAAGACTGGAGCAGAGCTTGTCTATGTTTATCTCAAGGACGGTGCCTTGGATATGGATGACTTGCGAGCTAAATTGACTGATAAGGTTAAATTTGTCTCCCTAGCTCATGCTTCAAATGTTCTTGGTGTTGTCAATCCTATCAAAGAAATCACCCAATTAGCCCACCAAGTTGGAGCTATCATGGTGGTGGATGGTGCTCAATCTACGCCTCATATGAAGATTGATGTCCAGGACTTGGATGTGGACTTCTTTGCCTTTTCGGGTCACAAGATGGCTGGTCCTACAGGCATCGGTGTGCTTTACGGTAAAGAAAAGTATCTGGAGCAAATGTCACCAATTGAATTTGGTGGTGAGATGATCGATTTTGTCTATCAGCAATCTGCCAGTTGGAAGGAATTGCCTTGGAAATTCGAGGCTGGAACGCCAAATATGGCAGGTGCAATCGGACTTGCTGCTGCAGTGGATTATCTGGAAAACATTGGTATGGATGCGATTGAAGCCCATGAACAGGAACTGATCGCCTACGTCTATCCAAAACTGCTGGCGATTGAAGGACTGACTATTTATGGTTCTCAGGACTTTGCTCAACGTTCGGGTGTTATTGCCTTTAATCTAAGCAATCTCCATCCGCATGACCTTTCAACTGCTTTGGATTATGAGGGAGTAGCCGTTCGTGCTGGTCACCACTGTGCGCAACCCTTGCTTCAGTATTTGGAAGTTCCAGCAACAGCTCGTGCAAGTTTTTATATCTACAACACCAAGGCAGATTGCGACAAGCTAGTCGATGCATTACAAAAGACAAAGGAGTTTTTCAATGGCACTTTCTAAACTAGATAGCCTTTATATGGCAGTGGTAGCAGACCATTCGAAAAATCCACATCACCAAGGGAAGTTAGAAGACGCGGAGCAAATCAGTCTCAACAATCCAACCTGTGGGGATGTTATCAATCTCTCTGTCAAGTTTGATGCAGAGGACCGTTTGGAGGATATCGCTTTTCTAAACTCAGGATGCACGATTTCAACTGCCTCTGCTAGTATGATGACAGATGCAGTTCTGGGCAAAACCAAGCAAGAAATCTTAGAACTTGCGACTATTTTTTCTGAAATGGTTCAAGGGCAAAAAGATGAGCGTCAAGACCAACTTGGCGATGCAGCCTTCTTATCAGGTGTTGCCAAATTCCCTCAAAGAATTAAGTGTGCAACCCTAGCTTGGAACGCTCTTAAGAAGACAATTGAAAATTAAAATAACAGATAAGGCAAGTTTCTTTTGTCTTATAAATCATTAGAAATGAAGAAAGAAAGGATATTATGGCTGAAGAAAGAGTAGAACCAAAACCAATTGACCTTGGTGAATATAAATTTGGTTTCCATGATGATGTAGAGCCTGTCCTATCGACAGGAAAAGGACTCAACGAAGGTGTTATTCGTGAATTATCTGCTGCCAAGGGGGAACCTGAGTGGATGTTAGAATTTCGTTTGAAGTCTTATGAAACCTTCAAAAAAATGCCCATGCAAACATGGGGAGCAGATTTGTCAGAGATTGACTTTGATGACTTAATCTACTACCAAAAACCATCTGATAAACCTGCTCGTTCTTGGGATGAAGTTCCTGAAAAAATCAAAGAAACCTTTGAACGTATCGGGATTCCAGAAGCTGAGCGTGCCTATCTAGCTGGAGCTTCTGCCCAGTATGAGTCAGAAGTAGTTTACCATAACATGAAGGAAGAATTTGAGAAGTTAGGTATCATCTTTACAGATACAGATTCTGCCCTCAAGGAATACCCAGACTTGTTCAAACAATATTTTGCGAAGTTGGTACCGCCGACTGATAACAAGTTGGCAGCCCTCAACTCGGCAGTGTGGTCTGGTGGAACCTTTATCTACGTACCAAAAGGGGTCAAGGTAGATATTCCGCTTCAAACTTACTTCCGTATCAACAACGAAAATACAGGTCAGTTCGAGCGTACCTTGATTATCGTTGATGAGGGAGCAAGCGTCCACTACGTAGAAGGATGTACAGCACCAACATATTCAAGCAATAGCTTGCACGCTGCCATTGTAGAAATCTTTGCTTTGGATGGAGCTTACATGCGCTATACAACCATCCAAAACTGGTCTGATAATGTCTATAACTTGGTAACAAAACGTGCCAAAGCCTTGAAAGATGCGACTGTTGAGTGGATTGATGGTAACTTGGGTGCCAAAACAACCATGAAATACCCATCTGTTTACCTAGATGGAGAAGGTGCGCGTGGAACCATGCTCTCCATCGCCTTTGCTAATGCAGGGCAACACCAAGATACGGGTGCCAAGATGATTCACAATGCTCCACATACAAGCTCGTCTATCGTGTCTAAATCCATCGCTAAAGGTGGAGGAAAGGTGGACTACCGTGGACAAGTAACCTTCAACAAGAACTCGAAGAAATCTGTTTCTCATATCGAGTGTGATACCATTATCATGGATGACTTATCAGCGTCAGATACCATTCCATTTAATGAAATCCACAACTCGCAAGTTGCATTGGAGCACGAAGCCAAGGTATCTAAGATTTCAGAGGAACAACTCTATTACCTCATGAGCCGTGGATTGTCAGAATCTGAGGCGACCGAGATGATTGTCATGGGATTTGTAGAGCCCTTCACAAAAGAACTTCCAATGGAATACGCGGTTGAGCTGAACCGCTTGATTAGCTATGAAATGGAAGGTTCAGTCGGATAAGAATATGCAAAATCTGAACAGGAATCCTTTCTGTTCAGAATTTTTTTCAAAAAAGAACCTAATAAATATTCACAAAAATGCTTTTATATGGTAAAATAAAACAATTACATTTAGTGGAGATGAAGTATGAATATTTTTAGAACCAAGGATGTTAGTCTGAGACAGACAGAGATGCGTCGCCATTTGAAATTGTGGGATTTGATTCTATTGGGAATCGGTGCTATGGTAGGGACGGGGATTTTCACCATTACAGGAACAGCGGCGGCTACTCTAGCTGGTCCCTCACTAGTGATTTCCATTGTGATTTCTGCCTTATGTGTTTCTTTATCAGCTCTCTTTTTTGCAGAATTTGCCTCTCGTGTACCTGCAACTGGAGGTGCTTATAGTTATCTCTATGCGATTTTAGGAGAATTGCCAGCCTGGATTGCTGGCTGGTTGACCATCATGGAATTCATGACAGCTGTTTCAGGTGTGGCGTCTGGCTGGGCAGCTTACTTTAAGGGCTTACTCAGTGATTATGGTATCTCCATGCCCCAAGCCTTAAATGGCACCTTCAACCCTGAACAAGGAACCTATATCGACCTTCTACCTATTTTGGTGCTGACCTTGGTAACAGGATTGGTTTTATTAAATTCCAAGGCAGCCTTACGCTTTAATTCGCTTCTAGTAATCTTGAAATTCTCTGCTCTAGCCTTATTTATCCTAGTTGGTATTTGGTACATCAAACCTGAAAATTGGTCGAATTTTGCTCCTTTTGGCTTTGGCCAGATTTATGGAGGAAGCACTGGGATTATGGCAGGTGCATCTTTGATGTTCTTTGGATTTCTCGGATTTGAGTCTATTTCCATGGCAGTTGATGAAATCCAAAGCCCGCAAAAAAATATTCCTCGTGGAATTGTCCTTTCTCTAACAATCGTCACCATTCTCTATGCCTTGGTAACTTTAGTATTGACAGGGATTGTTCACTACAGTAAGCTCAATGTGGACGATGCAGTAGCATTTTCATTACGGAGTATTGGTATCGGCTGGGCAGCAAATTATGTTTCGCTTGTAGCCATTCTAACCCTGATAACGGTATGTATTTCCATGACTTATGCTTTGTCTCGAATGATATATAGCTTAGCACGTGATGGACTTTTACCTCAAAGTTTTAAACAACTAAGCAAGACCAGTCGCGTTCCCAAAAATGCGACCCTCTTAACAGGAGTTGTTTCAGCCCTTGCTGCCGGAGTGTTTCCTCTAGCCAGTATTGCAGCCTTCCTAAATATCTGTACTCTAGCTTATCTCATTTTACTAGCCTACGGAATAATAAAACTCAGAAAAGATAAGGGTATGCCCCAAAAAGGAGAGTTTAAAACTCCTTTGGTGCCACTTTTGCCAATCCTTTCCATCCTTATCTGTGTTTCCTTTATGCTTCAATATAGTCTAGATACCTGGATTGCCTTTGGCATTGCTCTTGTAGTTGGTCTAGTCATCTACTTTACTTATGGTTATCATCATTCAACCCTCACAGAAGAAAAATAAAAGCTGGGAATTCCCAGCTTTTTTAATCTTTCACATAAGTAAATCCTTCACCCAGAATTTCATGAGCCTCAGTGATGGTGATAAAGGCTTGAGGGTCGATTTTGTGAATCATATCTTTCATTTTTACGATTTCGTTTCGACCGACGATACAGTAGATAATTTTTAAATCCTTTTTGCTGTAGTATCCTTGACCAGATATAAAGGTAACGCCACGGCCAAGCTCCTCATTAATCTTATCAGCCAGTTGGTCAGGATATTGAGTAATGATGATAAATCCTTTGCCAGCGTAACCCCCTTCGCCAATCAGGTCAATAACGCGAGCGATGATGAAGTCAAACAAGAGAGTGTAGGTCACAAGACGGAGATCTTGGAAAATAAGCAGAATTAACATTAAAATGAAAAAGTCAATTCCAAAGAGCAATTTCCCAATCGAAATATTGGTGTATTTGTTAAGGATGCGGGCAACGATATCAGAGCCACCAGTGGTTCCACCAGCATTAAAGATAATTCCTAAACCAACTCCCAGTAAAACCCCTGAGACTAAAGCAACGATGATGAGGTCACCTTGTAAATCAAACTGCAAGGGGATACGCTCAAAGATTGCAAGCCAAATAGAGAGAGAAATAGAACCCAGAAGGCTGGAGTAGAGGGTCTTAGGTCCAAATATTTTCCAAGCTAGGATAAATAAAGGGATATTAATCAAGAGATTCATCAATGAGACAGGGATTTTAAAAAGATAGTAGGTAATCAAGGTGATACCTGTCGCCCCTCCCTCAAATAGATGATAAGGAACAACAAAGTAGGTGAGACCAAAGGCATAGATAGCTGCTCCAAATATAATCGTAATAATCGGTTGAACTTTTCGAATCATAGCTGTTCCTCGCTTTTCTATAGATAGATTATACCAAAAATTCAGTTTTTTTAATTGGATTACTTATGATTTTTTATCATTTTTTTGATATAATAAGAGTGAAAAATCCCAATCCTATTGAGAAGAATAGAAAGATTGAACTTATGACACAAGTAAAAATTGTAACGGACTCTTCTGTTACTATCGAACCAGAAGTAGTTAAAGAATTAAATATCACTATTGTCCCCTTATCAGTTATGATTGATGGCGTACTCTACTCAGATGCTGATCTAAAAGAGGGGGAATTCCTTCATCTCATGCAACAAAGCAAGAATCTCCCTAAAACGAGCCAACCTCCAGTAGGAGTGTTTGCTGAAGTCTTTGAAGAGCTGGGAAAAGATGGCAGTCAGGTTGTTGCTATTCATATGTCTCATGCCTTGTCTGGAACGGTTGAAGCTGCTCGCCAAGGCGCAAGTCTCTCAAGTTCTGATGTGACTGTTATTGATAGTTCCTTCACAGATCAGGCTATGAAGTTTCAAGTTGTTGAAGCTGCAAAACTTGCTAAAGAGGGTAAAGATTTAGAAACTATTCTAGCACATATAGAAGAAGTGAAGAATCACACAGAGCTTTATATCGGTGTTTCGACTCTAGAAAACCTAGTGAAAGGTGGGCGTATTGGACGTGTGACTGGACTATTAAGCTCACTATTAAATATTCGTGTAGTGATGCAGATGAAAAACCACGAACTCCAACCAATCGTCAAAGGGCGTGGTGCGAAAACTTTCAAAAAATGGCTTGAAGAGTTAACGGTGGCCCTTACTCATAAATCAGTTGCAGAAATTGGAATTTCCTATGCTGGAACGAATGAATGGGCAAATGAGATGAAGAGTTTATTGCAAGCCTATGTTGAGAAACCAATCTCTGTACTGGAAACTGGCTCTATTATTCAAACTCATACTGGAGAGAATGCTTGGGCAATTCTAATCCGCTATAATTCCTAAAAAATAGAGAAAAATGTTTGAAATGGCGTTTTTGACTTGACCTATGGGCAATTTTAGGATATGATTATATTTGTTAATCAGAAATTATTTGGAGGATTTGTTAACATGGCAAACAAACAAGATTTGATCGCTAAAGTGGCAGAAGCTACAGACTTAACTAAGAAAGATTCAGCAGCAGCAGTTGATGCTGTATTTGCAGCAGTAACTGAATACCTTGCAGCTGGTGAAAAAGTTCAATTGATTGGTTTTGGTAACTTTGAAGTTCGTGAACGTGCTGCACGTAAAGGTCGCAACCCACAAACTGGTAAAGAAATCGAAATCGCAGCTTCTAAAGTTCCAGCATTCAAAGCTGGTAAAGCTCTTAAAGACGCTGTTAAATAATGAATTTAGAAAAAGCCTGTCATATCAAGCATTTGAGCTTGTGCGACAGGCTTTTTTGTTGCTTTGGGGCATTTTTGGGGCAAGAACTAATACTTTTCCATGACATCTGCCACGGTTGATTTCATTTCTTTAGTTATATATATAAATTTAGATGTTTTTTTCAACTGAGTATTTGGTATAATATATAACTTCTGAGATAAGTGGTCTTTTGAAAAATAGGGTTTAAGCCGTTACAGTAAAAGAAAAAAGGCTCCCATGAAATGAGAACCTTCTTTTAATTAGTTTTTAGAAGCTGCTTGGAATTCAGGATTTTTCCATGCTTCATCAATGATTGCTTGCAATTCTTTAGCAGATGCTTGCATTTTTTGAGTTTCCGCGTCGTTCAATGGGATGTTTACTGGACGAACGATACCGTGTGCACCAACAACTGCTGGTTGACCGATAAAGACGTTTTCAACTCCGTATTGACCCTCTTGGAAGACTGAAAGTGGAAGTACTGCATTTTCGTCATCAAGGATTGCTTTTGTGATACGAGCAAGTGCTACGGCGATACCATAGTATGTAGCTCCTTTTTTGTTGATGATTGTGTAAGCAGCATCACGAACACCTTCGAACAATTCAATCAATTCAGCTTCTTGAACGTTTTGAGTGTCTTTAAGGAATTCTTCAAGGTTTACACCAGCGATATTTGCATGTGACCAAACAGCGAATTCAGAATCTCCGTGTTCACCCATGATGTAGGCGTGAACTGAACGAGCATCAACATCCAATTTTTCAGCAAGTGCTTGACGGAAACGTGCTGAGTCAAGTGAAGTACCTGAACCGATAACGCGTTCTTTAGGGAATCCAGAGAATTTCCAAGTTGAGTAAGTCAAAACGTCAACTGGGTTAGCAGCAACAAGGAAGATACCATCAAAACCTGATTCAACAACTTGTGTTACGATTGATTTGTTGATAGCCAAGTTTTTACCTACAAGGTCAAGGCGAGTTTCACCTGGTTTTTGAGGAGCACCTGCAGTGATAACAACAAGGTCAGCGTCCGCACAGTCAGAATATTGAGCTGCGTAGATTTTTTTAGGTGAAGTGAAGGCAAGGGCGTGGCTAAGGTCAAGTGCATCACCTACAGCTTTTTCATGCAACTGTGGAATTTCGATGATTCCAAGTTCTTGTGCAATTCCTTGGTTAACAAGTGCAAAAGCGTAAGAAGAACCTACGGCACCGTCACCAACAAGGATCACTTTTTTGTGTTGTTTAGTTGAAGTCATTTTTCTAAACGTCTCCTTCATTTTTTTTTTGGGATTTCCCATACATCTCCATTTTATCACTTTTAAAAAACTTTGTCACGGATATTATATTCACTTCCAAATGTAAACGTTTTAGTAGTTTCAGAAGCCTGAAATAAAGGACATTTTATGGTATAATATATCTAATTACTAATAGTGAAATGAGGCATTTATTAATGCAGGATAAAAATTTAGTGAATGTCAATCTGACAAAGGAGATGAAGACCAGTTTTATCGATTACGCCATGAGTGTTATCGTAGCGCGTGCTCTTCCTGATGTTCGAGATGGCTTGAAGCCTGTTCACCGCCGTATTCTTTACGGAATGAATGAACTAGGTGTTACTCCAGACAAACCTCATAAAAAATCAGCCCGTATCACAGGGGATGTTATGGGTAAATACCACCCACACGGGGATTCATCTATTTATGAAGCCATGGTCCGTATGGCTCAGTGGTGGAGCTACCGTTACATGCTTGTCGATGGACATGGAAACTTTGGTTCCATGGACGGGGATGGTGCCGCCGCACAGCGTTACACTGAGGCTCGTATGAGCAAGATTGCTCTTGAAATGCTTCGTGACATCAATAAAAACACAGTTGATTTCGTAGACAACTACGATGCTAACGAACGTGAACCCTTGGTCTTGCCGGCTCGTTTTCCAAACCTTTTGGTCAATGGGGCAACTGGTATCGCTGTTGGGATGGCAACCAATATCCCACCTCACAACCTAGGTGAAACCATTGATGCTGTGAAATTGGTCATGGACAATCCTGAAGTAACTACTAAGGACTTGATGGAAGTCTTGCCTGGTCCAGATTTTCCAACTGGTGCCCTTGTCATGGGGAAATCAGGTATCCATAAGGCTTATGAGACTGGTAAAGGTTCCATTGTCCTCCGTTCTCGTACAGAGATTGAAACCACTAAGACAGGTCGTGAGCGTATCGTTGTAACGGAATTTCCTTACATGGTTAATAAAACCAAGGTACATGAGCATATTGTTCGTTTGGTACAAGAAAAACGGATTGAGGGCATTACAGCAGTCCGTGATGAATCCAACCGTGAAGGGGTTCGTTTCGTGATCGAGGTCAAACGGGATGCATCCGCAAATGTTATCCTCAACAACCTCTTCAAGATGACGCAGATGCAAACCAACTTTGGTTTCAATATGCTTGCTATTCAAAATGGCGTACCAAAAATCTTATCTCTTCGCCAAATTTTGGATGCTTATATTGAACACCAAAAAGAAGTGGTTGTTCGTCGTACTCGTTTTGACAAGGAAAAGGCAGAAGCGCGTGCGCACATCTTAGAAGGCCTTTTAATCGCGCTAGACCATATCGACGAAGTGATCCGTATCATCCGTGCTAGTGAAACGGATGCGGAAGCACAAGCTGAGTTGATGAGCAAGTTCAAGCTTTCTGAACGCCAAAGTCAGGCTATCCTTGATATGCGTCTTCGCCGTTTGACAGGATTGGAACGCGATAAGATTCAGTCTGAATATGATGAATTGATTGCCTTGATTGCAGACCTAACCGATATTCTTGCTAAACCAGAACGTGTAGCGCAAATCATAAAAGATGAATTAGATGAAGTAAAACGTAAATTTGGTGACAAACGTCGTACCGAGTTGATGGTTGGAGAAGTCTTAACTCTGGAAGATGAAGACTTGATTGAGGAGTCAGATGTCTTAATCACTCTTTCTAACAAGGGCTATATCAAACGTTTGGACCAAGGTGAATTTACTGCTCAAAAACGTGGTGGTCGTGGAGTCCAAGGTACAGGAGTTAAGGATGATGACTTTGTGCGTGAGTTGGTTTCAACCAGCACCCATGATCACTTGCTTTTCTTTACCAATAAAGGTCGCGTATACCGACTAAAAGGTTATGAAATTCCTGAATACGGTCGCACGGCCAAGGGATTGCCGGTTGTCAATCTTTTGAAGCTGGATGAAGGGGAGAGCATACAAACCATCATTAATGTTAAATCTGAACGTAGTGATGACGCCTATCTCTTCTTCACAACCCGTCACGGTATCGTGAAACGAACCAGTGTTAAAGAATTTGCTAATATCCGTCAAAATGGACTTAAAGCTTTGAATCTCAAGGATGAAGATGAACTGATTAATGTCTTGCTGACAGAAGAAGATACAGATATCATCATTGGTACTAAGTTTGGTTATGCCGTTCGCTTTAATCAATCAGCTGTTCGTGGTATGAGCCGTATCGCGACAGGTGTCCGAGGTGTTAACCTCCGTGATGGAGACACTGTAGTTGGTGCTAGTGTCATCACTGACCAGGACGAGGTCCTTATCATCACTGAAAAAGGTTATGGTAAACGTACTCTTGCAACTGAATATCCAACAAAAGGTCGTGGTGGTAAAGGGATGAAGACAGCCAATGTTGCTGAGAAGAATGGTCCTCTGGCAGGTCTCCTCACTGTTAAAGGAGATGAAGACCTGATGATTATCACGGATACTGGTGTCATGATTCGAACAAACGTTGCCAATATTTCACAAACAGGACGCTCAACTATGGGAGTTAAGGTGATGCGTCTAGACCAGGATGCCAAGATTGTGACCTTTACAACGGTGGATGCGGTAGAAAAAGAAGAAGTTGGGACTGAAAACGAAACAGAAGGTAAAGCATAATGTCTCATAAAAAAACGAAAAGTAAGAAGAATAAGCGTAGGAATCTATTTCTCAATATTTTAGCGGTTTTCTTAATTCTTTTATCCTTAGCTTTGATTTTTAATTCAAAGATTCGAGATCTCTTTATGGTGTGGAACACCAATAAATACCAAGTCAATCAGGTTACTAAAGAAAATATAGATGAAAATCTCAAAACAGAAGGAAATTTTGATTTTGATTCGGTTAAATCTATTTCATCTGAAGCAGTTCTAGCCGCTCAGTGGGACGCTCAGAAGCTTCCTGTTATTGGAGGAATTGCTATTCCCGAAGTGGAGATTAACTTGCCAATTTTCAAAGGGTTGGATAATGTAAACTTGTTCTACGGAGCAGGAACCATGAAACCAGACCAAAAAATGGGAGAGGGCAACTATTCTCTAGCGAGTCACCATATCTTTACTGCTGAAAATGCCAGTCAAATGCTCTTCTCACCTTTAGTTAACGCTAAAGCGGGTATGAAAATTTACCTGACCGATAAGGATAAGGTTTATACTTATGAGATTACGGAAGTTAAACACGTTACTCCGGACCGAGTAGATGAAATCGAAGATCGTGATGGCGTAAAGGAGATTACTTTGGTTACCTGTGTTGATTATAATGCGACTGAGCGTATAATTGTTAAGGGGATTTTTAAAGAATCAAAAGCTTATTCAGAGACTTCTGAGGATATTTTGAAGGCCTTTAATCAACCGTATAGACAACGTTATTAACCTCAAAAACCAGTGAATTGTATTTTTCACTGGTTTTTGTCAAATTGAGACATCAGTCAAAGGAGAATGATGCATGTTCGAATATTTTTGGATTGGAATGAAAATGATGTGGGAAAGTCCTGTCTTTAGTTTTGCCTTTTACTTATTAACCTCTATTCTTTTACTAATCTTTTGGCGACGTTTTATAATTGTCCGTCGTAGTGGTGGTAATTTTTTTGCCCCATTTCACATTGCCAATGGGAGACTTTATATTCACATTGCTTTCGTATTTGTGAAGCGAATCATTCCGCTGAATAACATCAAAAGGATTGAAGTCAAATATATTCGAAGTGTCAAATTGAATGGGGCAAGGTATCATGTGTTTATTGAACAGAAAAACAGAAAGACTCTATCATTTTTCTGTGGCAAATCAAAACAGAATGATCTCCTTGTGAAGAATCTAAAGAATGGAACTAAAAACTACCATATTAGAATTGTAATAGATGGATAAGTGTTTAGTTTAAGAAAGGAATGATCATGGATAAGCTACAAGAAGTCAGAGAAAATGAACAGTTAAGGACCTTACTGATGACTGAATGTGATATTTATTTTTATGACAAGATAAGTGAAGTTCAGTTTTCAGGGAACAATGAGGAATACTCTCTTGCCTGTAAGGTATTTGCTCAAGACGGTAGTGGAGGAGAATATGTTTTTCTCGAAGATAACAGCATAGGCTTTATCGGAAGTGAGGGCCAAGTTGGGAGAGTAGCAGAAAGTCTGGATGACTTACTGACATTCCTACTTCACGCAGGTTGTATTTCAGATTTTAGCTGTCAGTATCTTTATCAGAATACAGACTTATTGAAAGCATTTTGTAGGGGATATGTGTCTAAAATACGAGAAAGCTATCAGGTTAAGCAGGAAAATTGGGATCTGGTACGAGGAAATATGGCTCAAAAACTATCACTTGATTTCAATCCTAAAAAACTAGAAGAAGTATCCATGACATTTTATCAAGCGGCGACAAGGAAGCCTGTCTTTTCCTGTAAGTATATAGACGGTGAAGAAGAATATACCTGTGATTCAGTTTTGTCGGACATTGTGGGCTTGTGGACGACAGAACTTGTAGGAATGAGTAGAGAAGAAATCGAAAGCTATAAAACTTGATAATGTATGATGCTTGTAAGATGATCATTCAACTTTAATGGTATCTTTTCAATGTGAAAGGAAATTGGTCAGTAGGTTGAAAGATTTATCGTAAGAAACCGAAGAATGCTTGACATAAGAGAGGATAGATAATGAGTCAGTTAAGAGAAAAGTCTTTAGTTAGGCTCAAAGAAGACATAACAAGTAGTTTTCCATTTGACAAGGATCTTCCTATGATATTCTTGGGAGGAATTGCCAATATGGCTGGACACTGAAACTTCATAGGAAAATCGGGGGAAGTGTTATTTTGGATATCATATTTCACATTTTAGAGAACTAAGTGAAGATGAGGTATAGGACTTTCGCAGTAGGAAAAATAGATGAGGAGTTGACAATGAATAATCAGATTGACTTGGTACTTCCAAACCTATACGCAGAATTCTTGAGTAAAATCGACAAAGCAGGAGAGTTTGTAATAGAGAATACAGGTATCACCTTATACTCAAGGCTAGATTTGCTAGAGAGAAACTCCACCTACCAAATAGAAGAGTGGGAACCTGATTTTTTCCTGATTGGGCAAGATGGGGATGTTGCTTTTTTTATAAAGAAAGACTCTGACGACACTATTTATATGAATGATTTGGGGGCATTAGGTTCACTGGAAATGAAACCCATATCTTCGAATATTTTCGAGTTTGTGCAACAAGCAAGTGAACATTCTGATGATATCTTCTAATCATTGCAAGCGTTGTTATTTTATCGTATGTGCGTGTAGAAGACATTTTTATGAAAACATTTGAACATTTTGATTAATGTTAATAATTTTTAGTAAATGATAATGATTTGGAGAGTGAACAATGAATTTTGATGAGAGTTTACAGCAATACACTTATGAGCATGAGGGAGTGACCTTTGTTTGGGACGAGGAGCCTGATTGTGACTTTATAGATAAAGTTGAACTGTTATCAAAAAATTATCAGGAAAATCTCAATAGAATTATCAACTTCATGCTGGCTGATCTTAAGGAAATGTATGGAGAAGTCAGCGAGGAAGATGTGAAGAACAAGCTGGGGAAACCTATCATTGACTACAATCAAGGAACAGTTAGTTATTGTGAGCAAACCTTCGATGACTGGCACCTATTTGAGTTTGAATTTTTGGATGATCAATTTGAAACATTGAAATGTTTTTCTGTTAATGGGTAAAGGAGAGATTTATGGAATTCCCCCAATGCCTTGATTTTCTTTGTAGAAAACGTATACAAGAAAGGCTTTTCAAAATGCGTTCTTTATGTTATAATATTCACAAATAAAAGTTTTAGGAGTTTTTTATGGTCTCTTCAGAATTTATCTCAAAGATTGAATTTGCTTGCAAGAAGAAAGAAAGTCTTTATAGCCAAAGCAAGTTTAAGTATGCGATTCGTTCCATGTTTGCAGGTGCCTTTTTAACATTTAGTACAGCTGCAGGTGCAGTCGGGGCTGACTTGATTAATAAGATCGCACCAGGCAGTGGACGCTTCCTCTTCCCATTCGTTTTTGCTTGGGGATTGGCCTACATTGTTTTCTTGAATGCTGAGCTAGTAACTTCAAATATGATGTTTTTGACAGCTGGCAGTTTTTTGAAGAAAATTTCTTGGAGAAAAACAGCTGAGATTTTACTATACTGTACCTTGTTCAATCTCATCGGAGCTTTTATAGCAGGTTGGGGCTTTGCCCACTCAGCAGCCTATGCAAATCTAACACATGATAGCTTCATTTCAGGGGTTGTAGAGATGAAGTTAGGTCGTTCCAATGAGTTAGTCTTACTTGAAGGTATTTTAGCCAATATCTTTGTAAACATTGCCATTCTTTCATTCGTTTTGGTGAAAGACGGTGGCGCCAAACTTTGGCTTGTCTTATCAGCGATTTACATGTTTGTATTCTTAACAAACGAACACATTGCTGCGAACTTTGCTTCTTTCGCGATTGTTAAGTTCAGTGTTGCAGCTGATTCTATTGCTAACTTTGACATACCTAATATTCTTCGACACTGGGGTGTAACCTTTGTCGGGAACTTTATCGGAGGAGGTCTCTTGATGGGCTTACCATACGCCTTCCTCAATAAAAACGAAGATACTTATGTCGATTAAAGAAATGAGCACGAGTTAATCGTGCTTTTTTGTTTGAGATGTAAGACTAGTCATAGTTGTTCCTTATATCAAAATATAGAAAAACGGTATTGGAAAAGACTGGTACAAGATGATACAATATCCGTAATGAAGCTATTTGGAGGTCGTCTTATGACTCGTGATTTTAAATTTGAAACTCTACAATTACATGCTGGGCAAGTGGTTGATCCAGCAACTAAGTCTCGTGCAGTACCGATTTATCAAACAACATCCTTCGTTTTTGATGACACGCAGGAAGGTGCAGATCTGTTTGCCTTGAGAAAACCAGGCAATATCTATACTCGTATCACCAATCCTACAACAGCAGCCTTTGAGGAAAGAATCGCTGCTCTTGAAGGTGGTGTTGGAGCACTAGCGACAGCATCAGGTATGGCTGCTGTAACCTACACTATTTTGGCGCTTGCTCACGCAGGTGACCATGTGGTGGCTGCGTCAACTATTTACGGTGGGACCTTCAACCTCTTGAAGGAAACCCTTCCTCGTTATGGGATCACAACTACCTTTGTGGATGTGGATAATTTGGAAGAGGTGGAAGCGGCTATCAGTGACAATACCAAGCTTGTCTTGATTGAAACCTTGGGGAATCCCTTGATTAATATTCCTGACTTGGAAAAATTGGCTGAGATTGCGCATAAACACAAGATTCCTCTCGTTTCAGACAACACTTTTGCCACACCATATTTGATTAACGTCTTCTCTCACGGTGTAGATATTGCCATTCATTCAGCAACTAAGTTTATCGGTGGGCATGGTACGACTATTGGTGGAGTGATTGTCGATAGTGGTCGTTTTGACTGGGAGGCTTCAGGGAAGTTCCCTCAATTTGTTGAGGAAGACCCAAGTTACCACAACTTGAGCTATACTCGTGATGTGGGTGCAGCAGCCTTTATTATCGCTGTTCGTGTTCAATTGCTTCGTGATACAGGTGCTGCCTTGTCACCATTTAATGCCTTTCTCTTGCTCCAAGGGCTTGAAACTCTCTCTCTTCGTGTCGAACGCCATGTGCAAAATGCAGAGAAAATTGTTGATTTCCTTGTTAACCATCCTAAGGTAGAAAAAGTAAACTATCCAAAACTAGCGGACAGTCCTTACCATGCCTTGGCTGAGAAATATTTGCCAAAAGGTGTTGGTTCAATCTTTACCTTCCATGTTAAAGGTGGAGAGGCAGAGGCTCGCAAGGTGATTGATAATTTGGAAATCTTCTCTGACCTTGCAAACGTAGCAGATGCCAAATCGCTTGTTGTCCATCCAGCGACAACCACTCACGGTCAGTTGTCAGAAAAAGATCTAGAAGCAGCAGGTGTCACACCAAACCAAATCCGCTTGTCTATCGGTCTTGAAAATGTAGAGGATTTGATTGAAGATTTGCGTTTGGCCTTGGAAAAAGTATAAAGCAAACAGATAAACAGTGGGTTTCGACTCACTGTTTTTGATTTTCCTTTAAGCATGATATAATGGTTACAGAAGTCTAGAAAGAGGAATATATGAACGAAATCAAATGTCCCAACTGTGGGGAAGTCTTTACAGTAAATGAGAGTCAGTATGCCGAACTTTTATCCCAAGTGAGAACAGCTGAGTTTGATAAGGAATTACACGATCGCATGAGGCAGGAGCTGGCCTTGGCTGAACAAAAGGCCATGAATGAGCAACAGACTAAACTGGCTCAGAAGGATCAAGAAATTGCGCAATTGCAGAGTCAAATCCAAAACTTTGATACAGAGAAAGAGTTAGCTAAGAAAGAAGTTGAACAGACAAGTCATGAGGCCTTATTAGCAAAGGACAAGGAAGTGCAGGCCTTGGAAAGCCAATTGGCCACCTTGCGTTTTAAGCATGAAAATCAACTGCAAAAGGCTCTTTCTGACTTAGAAAAAGAACGGGATCAGGTCAAAAATCAGCTCCTCTTGCAAGAAAAGGAAAATGAGCTGTCTTTGGCTTCTGTTAAGCAGAATTACGAAGCCCAGCTTAAGGCTGCTAGTGAACAAGTTGAATTTTACAAGAATTTTAAAGCCCAACAATCTACAAAAGCTATCGGGGAAAGTTTGGAACAGTATGCAGAGAGTGAGTTTAACAAGGTTCGTAGTTTTGCCTTTCCAAATGCCTACTTTGAGAAGGATAACAAGGTCTCTGCGCGTGGTTCTAAGGGGGACTTTATCTTCCGTGATTTTGATGAAAATGGTCTAGAATTCATTTCCATCATGTTTGAGATGAAAAATGAAGCGGATGGGACGGAGAAGAAGCATAAGAATGCAGATTTTTACAAGGAATTGGACAAGGACCGTCATGAAAAGAACTGTGAGTATGCCGTTTTGGTGACCATGTTAGAAGCAGATAACGACTACTTTAACACAGGGATTGTTGACGTCAGCCACGAGTATGAAAAGATGTATGTGGTCCGTCCTCAGTTCTTCATCCAGTTGATTGGTCTCCTGCGTAATGCGGCTCTTAATTCTCTCAAATACAAGCAAGAGTTGGCCTTGGTTCGGGAGCAGAATATCGATATTACGCATTTTGAAGAAGACTTGGATGCCTTCAAAGTAGCTTTTGCCAAAAACTACAACTCTGCTTCAACCAACTTTGGAAAAGCTATCGATGAAATCGATAAGGCCATCAAACGGATGGAGGAAGTCAAAAAGTTCCTAACCACATCTGAAAACCAACTCCGCCTCGCTAACAACAAATTGGAAGATGTTTCGGTTAAAAAATTGACTCGTAAAAATCCAACTATGAAAGCGAAGTTTGAAGCGCTGAAGGGGGAGTAGAAAGCAACACATGAACGGTATTATCAACTTAAGAAAAGAAGCAGGGATGACCTCGCATGATGCGGTTTTTAAACTGCGTAAGATTTTGGGAACCAAGAAGATTGGTCATGGTGGGACCTTGGATCCGGATGTAGTGGGTGTTTTGCCCATTGCGGTTGGCAAGGCGACTCGTATGGTCGAATTTATGCAGGATGAGGGCAAGGTCTACGAGGGGGAAATCACTCTCGGCTATTCAACAACGACCGAAGATGCCAGTGGTGAAGTGGTCGCAGAGACACCCGTTTTATCACCCTTGGATGAAACCATTGTCGATGAAGCGATTGCCAGTCTCACTGGGCCTATTACTCAGATTCCGCCTATGTTTTCGGCAGTCAAGGTCAATGGTCGCAAGCTCTATGAGTATGCGCGTGCTGGTCAGGAGGTGGAGCGTCCTCAACGTCAGGTAACTATTTATAGCTTTGAACGGACAAGTCCGATTTCTTATGAGGATCACCTCGCACGATTCACTTTTCGTGTAAAATGCAGTAAGGGAACCTATATCCGTACCTTGTCAGTTGACTTGGGAGAGAAACTGGGTTATGCGGCTCATATGTCCCATTTAACACGGACTAGTGCAGCAGGTTTACAGTTAGAAGATGCTCTTACCTTGGACGAAATTGCTGAAAAAGTGGAGGCTGGTCAACTGGACTTTCTCCATCCTCTAGAGATTGGAACGGGGGATCTTGTCAAAGTTTTTCTAAGTCCAGAAGAGGCTACAGAAGTGCGCTTTGGCCGTTTTATCGAGTTAGACCAAACAGACCAAGAATTGGCTGCCTTTGAAGGTGATAAATTGCTTGCCATTTTAGAAAAAAGAGGCAATCTCTACAAACCAAGGAAGGTTTTTAGCTAGTCTAACTGGGGTGTAGGGAATGTTGTTTCCCCTAGACTATCCAAATCAGACTATAAATTTTGCTAAAAATATGATAGAATAGACGACGGATAAAAAAACGGAGGATAGCATGCAAAATAGACCAATCATTATCGGAGTGACAGGTGGTTCTGGTGGTGGTAAAACCAGTGTTTCGAGGGCCATTTTATCGCATTTTCCTGATGAAAAGATTTCCATGATTGAGCATGATTCATACTACAAGGATCAGTCTCACTTGACCTTTGAAGAGCGTGTCAAAACTAACTACGACCATCCATTTGCCTTTGATACAGACTTGATGATCGAGCAGATTAAGGAATTGTTGGCAGGACGTCCGGTGGATATTCCAACTTATGACTATACAGAGCATACACGGAGTAGCAAGACCTATCGTCAGGAGCCTCAGGATGTTTTTATCGTTGAGGGGATTCTGGTCTTGGAGGACAAGCGTCTGCGCGATTTGATGGATATCAAGATTTTTGTGGATACAGATGATGATGTGCGCATTATTCGTCGTATCAAGCGTGATATGGAGGAGCGTGGCCGTAGTCTAGACAGCGTTATTGAGCAGTATTTGGGCGTGGTCAAACCCATGTACCACCAGTTTATCGAGCCGACCAAGCGTTATGCCGATATCGTCATTCCTGAAGGAGTCAGCAATACCGTTGCTATCGACCTTTTGACCACCAAGATTGCAAAGATTTTGGAAGAAGCACGAAACAGCAAATAATCAGATGAGGAGGCCTAGCCTCCTTTTTCTATTTTTCCTTTAGTTTCGGTAGGAAAAAGGTGATTTTTAAGCATGTTTTTGGTATAATAATACCCATGGAAAAGCAAGAAAATGAATAGTAGGTGGAGATGGAAAAGTATTTATCGGTAACAACTTTGACCAAGTATCTGAAAATGAAATTCGATAAAGACCCTTACTTGGAACGGGTCTATTTAACTGGTCAAGTTTCCAACTTTCGTAAACGACCTACTCACCAATATTTCTCCCTAAAAGACGACCATGCAGTCATTCAAGCGACCATCTGGTCTGGGATTTATCAAAAATTAGGTTTCGACCTCGAAGAGGGAATGAAGATTAATGTGATTGGGCGTGTTCAGATCTATGAACCAAGCGGTAGCTACTCTATCATCATTGAAAAAGCTGAGCCTGATGGGGTTGGGGCGCTAGCGATTCAGTTTGAACAACTCAAGAAGAAACTGACAGAAGAAGGTCTGTTTCAAGAGAGATTCAAGCAACCTCTTCCCCAATTTTCTAAGAGAATTGGTGTAGTAACCAGTCGTAGTGGCGCCGTTATTCGAGATATTATCACAACCGTCAGCAGACGTTTCCCTGGTGTTGACATCCTTCTCTATCCGACTAAGGTACAAGGTGATGGAGCTGCGGAGGAAATTGCTCGAAATATTGCGCGTGCCAATCAACGTGAGGACCTAGATGTTCTCATCATTGGTCGTGGTGGGGGTTCCATCGAGGATCTCTGGGCTTTTAACGAAGAGATCGTGGTACGGGCTATTTTTGAATCCCGTTTACCCATCATCTCTAGTGTTGGTCATGAGACGGATGTGACCTTGGCGGATTTTGTGGCAGATAGACGGGCTGCGACGCCAACGGCTGCAGCAGAACTGGCAACACCTGTAACTAAGTTGGATCTCTTGACCCATTTGCAAAATCAGGAAAAACGGATGGCGACAGCTGTACAAAATGTCTTGTCAAAGAAAAGAGAAACTTTGAAAAAATGCAGTCAGTCTGTTATCTTTAGACAGCCAGAGCGCTTGTATGACGGCTATTTGCAAAGGTTGGACCAACTGCAACTGCGCTTAAAACAAAGTTTGCGAACACGGATTTCTGATAGCAAACAGCTAGTCCAAGCAAGGACGCATCAACTAGTCCAATTATCACCTGTTACCAAAATCCAGCGTTATCAAGACCGTCTAGGTCAGTTGGACAAGCTCCTACGTAGCCAAATGGCTCTGGTTTATGATGCCAAGGTCGCTGAAGTGAAGCGACTTTCAGAAGCCCTGCTGATGCTGGATACCAGTCGAATCGTGGCGCGTGGCTATGCTATTGTCAAAAAAGAAGAGTCCGTAGTAGATTCGGTTGAGAAGTTAAAGAAAAAAGACCAAGTAACGCTTTTGATGCGAGATGGTCAGGTAGAATTAGAGGTTAAAGATGTCAAAACAAAAGAAATTTGAGGAAAATCTAGCAGAGCTGGAGACCATTGTCCAAAGTTTGGAAAATGGTGAAATTGCTCTGGAAGATGCGATTGCGGCCTTTCAAAAGGGCATGGTCTTATCAAAAGAACTCCAAGCGACGCTAGACAAGGCTGAAAAGACCTTGGTCAAGGTCATGCAAGAAGACGGAACAGAAAGTGATTTTGAATGAAGAAGCAAGAAAAATTAGCTCTTGTGGAGTCTGCTTTGGAAGACTTTTATGGAGACCAGCAGTTTGCTTCTAGTTTGCGAGAGTCCGTTCTCTATTCCATTCATGCTGGTGGCAAGCGTATTCGACCTTTTCTCTTGCTAGAAGTTCTGGAAGCCTTGCATGTTGCTATTAGACCAGCACACGCGCAGGTGGCTGCGGCTTTGGAAATGATTCATACAGGAAGCTTGATTCATGATGATCTTCCTGCTATGGATGACGACGATTATCGTCGTGGACGCTTGACCAATCATAAGAAATTTGGCGAAGCGATGGCCATTTTGGCTGGAGATGCTTTGTTCCTAGATCCTTATGCCTTGATTGCGCAGGCAGATTTGCCAAGTCAGATCAAGGTGGACTTGATAGCCAACTTATCCCTTGCGTCAGGTAGTTTGGGCATGGTGGCAGGGCAGGTTCTGGACATGGAGGGTGAACGTCAGCACTTGTCCTTGGAAGAACTTCAGACCATTCATGCTAATAAAACAGGTAAGTTACTTGCCTATCCTTTCCAAGCAGCTGCTATCCTAGCAGAATTGGCACCTGAAATCCAAGCAAAATTGAAAACGGTTGGTGAATTGATTGGGCTGGCCTTTCAAGTTCGAGATGATGTGCTGGATGTGACAGCTAGTTTTGAGGAAATCGGGAAGACTCCACAAAAGGATTTGCAGGCAGAAAAGTCAACCTATCCAGCCTTGTTGGGTTTGGAGGAGGCGATTGCCTTTTGTAACCAAACCTTGGATCAAGCTAATGAAAAATTAGAAGAAATTTCCCAGCAAGTCAGCTTTGAAACAGAGGCGATTGTGAAAGTAGTAGAAAGTTTGAGAATCAATGGCTAAGGAAAGAGTGGATGTACTAGCTTATAAACAGGGCTTGTTTGAAACGCGCGAACAAGCCAAGCGTGGTGTCATGGCAGGTCTGGTTGTGGCTGTCCTCAATGGGGAGCGTTTTGACAAACCAGGAGAGAAAATCCCAGATGACACTGAGCTAAAACTCAAGGGTGAAAAACTCAAGTATGTCAGTCGAGGTGGTCTAAAACTGGAGAAGGCCTTGCAGGTCTTTGATTTGTCAGTTGAAGGAGCGACAACGATTGATATTGGAGCCTCTACTGGGGGCTTTACTGATGTCATGTTGCAAAATGGTGCTGAGTTGGTCTTTGCAGTTGATGTTGGTACCAATCAGTTGGCTTGGAAATTACGTCAAGACCTTCGGGTTATCAGTATGGAGCAGTTCAATTTCCGCTATGCTGAAAAGACTGATTTTGAGCAGGAACCAAGTTTTGCCAGTATTGATGTGAGTTTCATTTCCCTCAGTCTGATTTTGCCTGCCTTGCACCGTGTCTTGGTTGATCAAGGTCAGGTGGTAGCACTTGTCAAACCTCAGTTTGAAGCAGGTCGTGAGCAGATTGGAAAGAATGGAATCATTCGAGATGCCAAGGTTCATCAAACTGTCCTTGAATCTTTCACTGCTATGGCGGTTGAACAAGGTTTTTCAGTTCTTGGATTAGACTATTCACCTATCCAAGGTGGACATGGAAACATCGAATTTCTGGCATATTTGAAAAAGGAAGACGGAGCAAGTAACCAAGTTGCCCCTGAAATAGAAAAAGTTGTAGAGAGAGCGCATAGAGAATTTAAAGATGAATAAAAAAGAAAGACTTGAAAAAATTAGAAGATTTGTTACGGATTATCAAATCGGGACTCAGGAAGAAATCGTTGAGTACTTGAGGGAAGCAGGTATTTCTGCTACGCAAGCCACTGTCTCAAGGGACATCAAGGAGCTTGGTATTGTTAAAATTCCTTTGAAGAACAACACCTATATCTATGAGTTGCCAAAATCAATCGTCAAAAGTTTGCAGTTGGCTGAGGACAATATTGTGAGCTTTGAGTTAATGGGAAATATGATCAACCTTTCTGTCATTCCCGGAAATACTATTTTTGTGAAGAGTCAGTTGGTCGAAGCATTTCCTGAACAGATTTTTAGCTGTCTAGCTGATGATGATTCTATCTTAATTGTAGCTAGAACAGCAGAGGCAGCTGAAGAAATTGTTGAACAAGTCAAAAAATGGTAGGTCAGTATGTTACTTGAAATTTCAATAAAAAACTTTGCCATTATTGAGGCGATTTCGCTCAATTTTGAAAAGGGTATGACTGTTTTGACTGGGGAAACGGGTGCCGGAAAGTCTATCATTATCGACGCTATGAATCTCATGTTGGGGGCTCGTGCAACGACAGACGTTATTCGTCATGGTGCGCCAAAGGCGGAGATTGAGGGACTTTTTTCGATTGAAAACAGTCGCCTTTTACAGGAACTTTTTGATGAGCAAGGTTTGGAAATGGGTGATGAAATTATCATCCGGCGTGAAATTCTGCAAAATGGTCGTAGTGTTAGTCGCGTGAATGGCCAGATGGTCAATCTTTCTGTCTTGCGTGCTATTGGGCAACACCTTGTGGATATCCATGGTCAGCATGACCAAGAGGAGTTAATGCGTCCTCAACTTCACATCCAGATGTTGGATGAGTTTGGTGATGCAGCTTTCTTGGAGCTGAAGGAGACCTATCAGACGAGCTTTGATGCCTATCGCAAAATGCGTAAGCAGGTTCTAGAAGTTAAGAAAAACCAGCAGGAACACAAGTCTCGCATTGAGATGTTGGAATTTCAAATGGCAGAGATTGAGGCAGCAAACTTGCAGGCTGGTGAAGACTTAGCTCTCAACCAAGAACGTGATAAACTTCTCAACCATAAAAATATTGCAGATACCCTAACCAATGCCTATAGTATGTTGGACAATGAGGAATTCTCCAGTCTTGCTAATGTCCGTTCAGCCATGAATGACATGGAAAGTGTCGAAGAATATGACCCTGAATACCGTGAAATTTCAAGTTCTCTATCAGAAACCTACTATGTTTTAGAAGATATTACCAAGCGTTTAGAAGATATTATTGAGGACTTGGATTTTGATGGCAATCGCCTCATGCAGGTTGAAAATCGCCTAGATCTTCTGAATACGATTACCCGCAAGTATGGTGGAACTGTGGACGACGTTTTGCTTTATTTTGCCAAGATTACGGATGAGTACAATCTCTTGACGGGTAATAACCTTTCTTCTGAAGACATGGAAGCAGAGCTCAAGAAATTGGAAGTTAATCTTGTCGATTTGGCAGGGCAACTTGCATCAGCTCGTCATGATTTGGCCCAGCAGCTTGAGGCTGAGATTAAACAAGAACTTCAGGATCTCTATATGGAGAAAGCACAATTCCAGGTTCGCTTTAGCAAGGGCAAATTTAGTCGTGAGGGGAATGAAACGGTCGAGTTTTACATTTCTACTAACCCGGGTGAGGACTTTAAGCCTTTGGTTAAAGTTGCGTCCGGTGGGGAATTATCCCGCCTCATGCTAGCTATTAAATCCGCCTTTTCTCGTAAAGAAGGCAAGACTAGTATTGTCTTTGATGAGGTGGATACTGGAGTTTCAGGTCGTGTAGCCCAAGCCATTGCTCAGAAGATTCATAAGATTGGCCAACATGGTCAGGTTTTAGCTATTTCTCATCTTCCACAAGTGATTGCCATCGCGAATTATCAATTCTTTATTGAGAAGATTAGCGATGAGCACTCAACAGTTTCGACTGTTCGTCTCTTAACTTTAGAAGAGCGAGTAGAGGAAGTCGCTAAGATGTTGGCAGGAGAGAATGTAACCGAAGCTGCCCTTACCCAAGCGAGAGAATTATTGCAAACGAGGGAGAAATAAATGACAGACTATTATGTAATTGGAGATGTCCATGGAAAAGCGGGTATGCTGGAAGACCTTCTCAAAACATGGGATGGTCACACCCAGTTGCTTTTTCTAGGGGATTTGATTGACCGAGGTGAAGATAGTCGCCGTGTTCTAGAAATGGTCAAGGACTTGGTGGACAATCAAGGGGCTATCTGTCTATCAGGAAACCACGAGTATATGTTTTTGACTTGGTTGGACAATCCTGAAGAAAGCTATGACCACTATCGTCGCAATGGTGGTGATACAACCATTAACTCAATCCTAGGTCGTCCCTTGGATGCACCTGTGGATGCAGTTGAAGACGCTAAACGCGTCGAGACGGAAGCAACCGATTTAGTCGATTTTATTCGTCAAATGCCTTTTGTTGTTGAGACAGACAAGTATATCTTTGTTCATGCTGGTATTGATTTGACCTTGGATGATTGGCATGAAACCACAGATTACAAGAAAGTCTGGCTCAGAAAACCATTCCACGAAGCCGAAAATCATACTGGAAAAACCATTGTCTTTGGGCATACACCAGTTTATGGCTTACTGAAGCAAGACCGAGGTACAGCTGAGCTTTGGATAACAGATGATGGCAAGATTGGCATGGATGGAGGAGCTGTCTATGGTGGTGTCCTTCATGGAATCGTCTTTACAGACCAAGGAATGACAGAACACCACTTTATCGAAAATGATGGTTTTATTGCCGAAGATTAGTACTCCTAGCAGGGTATGGTCTTGTCAAAATGTTAAAAACAATTTATAATTAATAGATACCCTGAAAGGAAGAGCATCATGAACTTAGAAGATTTGAAAAAACGACAGGAGAAGATTCGGAACTTCTCTATTATCGCCCATATTGACCATGGGAAATCAACGCTAGCAGACCGCATTTTGGAAAAGACGGAGACCGTTTCTAGTCGTGAAATGCAGGCCCAGCTTTTGGATAGTATGGATCTTGAACGTGAACGTGGGATTACCATTAAACTTAATGCCATTGAGCTCAATTATACTGCAAAAGATGGAGAAACCTATATTTTCCACTTGATTGACACGCCAGGGCACGTGGACTTTACCTATGAAGTGTCGCGTTCGCTAGCTGCCTGTGAAGGAGCGATTTTGGTGGTTGATGCGGCCCAAGGGATTGAAGCTCAAACACTTGCCAACGTTTATCTAGCCTTGGACAATGATTTGGAAATCTTGCCCGTCATTAACAAGATTGACCTACCAGCTGCGGATCCAGAGCGTGTTCGTACAGAGATTGAGGATGTCATCGGACTGGATGCCAGCGAAGCAGTCTTAGCTTCAGCCAAAGCTGGTATTGGGATTGAAGAAATTCTCGAGCAGATCGTAGAGAAAGTTCCCGCACCAACTGGTGATGTTTCAGCTCCATTAAAGGCCTTGATTTTCGACTCAGTTTATGATGCCTATCGTGGGGTTATCCTTCAAGTGCGTGTCATGGACGGAGTGGTCAAACCTGGTGATAAGATTCAACTCATGAGCAATGGAAAGACTTTTGATGTGACGGAAGTTGGTATTTTCACGCCGAAAGCAGTCGGGCGCGATTTCCTAGCGACAGGTGACGTTGGTTATATTGCGGCTTCTATCAAGACAGTTCAAGACACTCGTGTGGGTGATACAGTTACCTTGGCAACCAATCCTGCGGCAGAGCCATTACATGGCTACAAGCAGATGAATCCTATGGTCTTTGCAGGACTTTACCCAATCGAGTCAAATAAATACAATGACCTTCGTGAAGCCCTAGAAAAATTGCAGCTCAACGATGCCAGTCTGCAGTTTGAACCAGAAACATCGCAGGCGCTGGGATTTGGTTTGCGTTGTGGATTCCTTGGACTTCTCCATATGGATGTTATCCAAGAGCGTTTGGAGCGTGAGTTCAATATTGACCTCATCATGACAGCTCCGTCTGTTATCTATAAGGTTAACCAAACTGACGGTGAGTCTATGGATGTCTCTAACCCATCAGAGTTTCCAGATCCAACCAAGATTGCGACCATTGAAGAACCGTATGTTAAGGCGCAAATCATGGTACCACAGGAGTTTGTTGGGGCAGTAATGGAATTGGCTCAACGCAAACGTGGGGACTTTGTGACTATGGACTATATTGATGACAATCGTGTCAATGTTATCTACCAAATCCCACTTGCTGAAATCGTCTTTGACTTCTTTGATAAGCTTAAGTCTTCGACGCGTGGTTATGCAAGCTTTGACTATGAATTGTCAGAGTACCGTCCATCTAAATTGGTCAAAATGGATATCCTTCTCAATGGTGATAAGGTGGACGCCCTCAGCTTTATCGTTCACAAGGATTTTACCTACGAACGTGGGAAACTCATCGTGGATAAGCTCAAGAAAATCATCCCTCGTCAACAATTTGAGGTTCCAATTCAAGCAGCAATTGGGCACAAGATTGTGGCCCGTACTGATATCAAGGCCCTTCGTAAGAACGTACTTGCCAAGTGTTACGGTGGTGACGTTTCTCGTAAACGCAAACTCCTTGAAAAACAAAAGGCAGGTAAGAAACGGATGAAAGCTATCGGATCAGTAGAAGTCCCACAAGAAGCTTTCCTTAGCGTCTTAAGCATGGATGAAGAATAGAAATAAAAAACAAAACTCTTGAAGATTTTTCAAGAGTTTTTGCTTTAAATGTGAGCTATAGAATTGGAAACTAACAGAATAGATCAGGTTAGAATTTGACAGAAGTTCTTATTTTTCTTATAATGCAGATGGAAAGGTGGTAGGATGAAAAAATTATTAATTTTAGGAACTGTTGTTACTGCTAGTGTTTTTCTAGCTTCATGCTCTAATAAATCGCAAACAGCAACCGAAGAAAGTTCGATTGCGGCTGTTAGTTCTTCTAGCAGTCAGGAAACGAGTAGCTCTAGCTCTACTGTTTCCGAAGCGAAAAAGGAAGAGACGCAAATCATCGGTTCGAATGAATATGGTTTTGTCAAGGTACCCAAATCATGGGTTCGATTCCATGAAGTAGAAGGTGGAAATGATATACAGTATTGCGATGGAACAGATATCAACATTGTTACGCTGAATACCTTCAAGGCTGAGCAGTTTAATATCAGCGAAGAAGAATATGCTAAACTGGATGTTGTGACTGTCTCATCTAGTATTTTAACTTCCAAAGAACAAAGCTCTGATTTCAGTAAGGTTTGGGGCTCCAAATCGACCATTGGAGGTTATGAAGCCTATGTTGTCAATGCAATTGCTAAGTCAGGGAAATACCTCGTTACCTGGGTTTTCCGATCAAATGATGGTAAAATACGCTATGTTTCACTTGAAGGGGATGGGGAAACTTTAAAAACTATCTTACCGATGGTTGAAAGTAGCTGGTCAACTACTAAATCTGAATAAATGAAAAAAAGAAGATCCTTGGTCTTCTTTTTATTTTTTTACGAATAGATAGATGAGTAGAAAAAGAAATGGAGTTGTATATGAAGATCACAAACTATGAGATTTACAAATTGAGAAAAGCTGGCTTGACCAATCAACAAATTTTAACTGTTCTTGAATACGACGAGACTGTAGATCAGGAGCTCTTGCTAGGTGATATTGCAGAAATTTCAGGATGTCGTAATCCTGCTGTCTTTATGGAACGCTATTTCCAGATAGATGATGCACAGTTGGAGAAGGAGTTCCAAAAATTCCCATCCTTCTCGATTCTAGACGACTGTTATCCTTGGGATCTGAGTGAGATTTACGACCCTCCAGCTCTTTTGTTTTACAAAGGGAATCTGGATTTACTGAAGTTTCCAAAGGTTGCTCTTGTAGGGAGTCGTTCTTGTTCGAGCCAAGGTGCTAAGTCGATCCAGAAAATTATCCAAGGTTTGGAAAACGAGTTAATCGTGGTCAGTGGCTTGGCCAAAGGAATCGATACCGCTGCCCATATGGCTGCGCTCCAGAATGGAGGGAGAACGATTGCTGTCATTGGAACAGGATTGGATGTTTTTTATCCACGTGCTAATAAACGCTTGCAGGACTACATTGGCAATCATCATCTAGTGCTAAGTGAGTACGGTCCAGGTGAAGAACCCTTGAAATTTCACTTTCCAGCTCGTAATCGGATCATTGCTGGCCTTTGCCGTGGTGTGATCGTTGCAGAGGCAAGGATGCGCTCTGGGAGTCTCATTACCTGTGAACGCGCGATGGAGGAAGGACGCGATGTCTTTGCTATTCCAGGGAACATTTTAGATGGCTATTCAGATGGCTGTCACCACCTGATCCAAGAGGGAGCAAAACTGGTCACAAGTGGTCAAGATGTGCTGGCAGAGTTTGAATTTTAAGGAGAAATTTGTTCCCTCAGATAAACTTTTCTTCTATATATAGGAGTTAAGTCTTGACAGCTATAGAAAAATGGTTTACACTTTATAAAGTTTATTACTTTGAAAAGGTGTGATAGTGTGGCTACGGCAACAAAGAAGAAAAAATCAACAGTTAAAAAAAATCTAGTCATTGTGGAGTCGCCTGCCAAGGCGAAAACGATTGAGAAGTATCTAGGACGAAATTACAAGGTTTTAGCCAGTGTCGGGCATATCCGTGATTTGAAGAAATCCAGTATGTCAGTCGACATTGAAAATAACTATGAACCGCAGTATATCAATATCCGTGGAAAAGGTCCTCTCATTAATGACTTGAAAAAAGAAGCTAAAAAGGCCAATAAAGTCTTTCTTGCGAGTGACCCGGACCGTGAAGGAGAAGCGATTTCCTGGCATTTGGCTCATATTCTCGATTTGGATGAGAATGATGCCAATCGTGTGGTCTTTAATGAAATCACCAAGGACGCAGTGAAAAATGCTTTTAAAGAACCTCGCAAGATTGATATGGACTTGGTCGATGCCCAACAAGCTCGTCGTGTCTTGGACCGCTTGGTAGGCTATTCGATTTCGCCAATTTTGTGGAAAAAGGTCAAGAAGGGCTTATCAGCAGGACGCGTGCAGTCTGTTGCCCTTAAGCTCATCATTGACCGTGAAAATGAAATCAATGCCTTTCAACCAGAAGAATACTGGACAATTGATGGTGTCTTTAAGAAGGGAACCAAGCAATTTCAAGCTTCTTTCTATGGTATGAATGGCAAAAAGATGAAATTGACCACCAATGAAGAGGTCAAAGAAGTCTTGTCCCATCTAACGAGTAAAGATTTTACAGTGGATCAGGTAGATAAGAAGGAGCGCAAACGTAATGCGCCCCTACCTTATACGACCTCAACCATGCAAATGGATGCTGCCAACAAAATCAATTTCCGTACTCGTAAGACCATGATGGTTGCCCAACAGCTTTATGAAGGGATTAATATCGGTACAGGTGTGCAAGGTCTGATTACCTATATGCGTACAGACTCGACTCGTATTAGTCCAGTAGCTCAGAACGAAGCGGCAAGCTACATTAACGACCGTTTTGGTAGCAAGTATTCCAAGCATGGTAGCAGGGTCAAGAATGCCTCAGGTGCTCAAGATGCCCACGAAGCCATTCGTCCATCTAGTGTCTTTAATACACCAGAAAGCATCGCTAAGTACTTGGACAAAGACCAGCTCAAACTTTATACCCTTATCTGGAACCGTTTTGTGGCTAGCCAGATGACAGGCGCTATCTTTGATACCATGGCTGTTAAGCTCTCTCAAAATGGGGTTCAATTTGCAGCTAATGGTAGTCAAGTGAAGTTCGATGGTTATCTTGCTATTTACAATGACTCTGACAAGAACAAAATGTTGCCAGATATGGCTGTTGGAGATGTGGTCAAGCAGGTCAATAGCAAGCCAGAACAACATTTCACCCAACCACCAGCTCGCTATTCAGAAGCGACGCTTATCAAGACTTTGGAAGAAAATGGGGTTGGACGTCCGTCAACCTACGCTCCGACCATTGAAACCATTCAGAAACGTTATTATGTTCGCCTTGCAGCAAAACGCTTTGAACCGACAGAACTGGGAGAAATTGTCAACAAACTCATCGTTGAATACTTCCCAGATATCGTAAACGTGACCTTCACAGCTGAGATGGAAGGAAAACTGGATGATGTCGAAGTAGGAAAAGAGCAGTGGCAACGTGTTATTGACGAATTTTATAAACCATTCTCCAAAGAAGTGGCCAAGGCTGAAGCTGAAATGGAAAAAATCCAGATCAAGGATGAGCCAGCTGGATTTGACTGTGAAGTTTGTGGCAGCCCGATGGTGATTAAGCTCGGTCGTTTTGGTAAATTCTATGCTTGTAGCAATTTCCCAGACTGCCGTCACACACAAGCGATTGTTAAGGAGATTGGTGTCGAGTGTCCAAGCTGTCATCAAGGACAAATCATCGAACGCAAAACCAAGCGTAATCGTATCTTCTATGGTTGCAATCGTTACCCAGAATGCGAATTTACTTCGTGGGATAAACCAATTGGACGTGATTGTCCAAAATGCGGACATTTCCTTGTGGAGAAAAAGGTCCGTGGTGGTGGCAAGCAGGTTGTATGTAGTAATGGCGACTACGAAGAGGAAAAAATTAAATAGAATGCAGAGTCCTGAAAATGAATTTCAGGCTCTTTTTTTGTTGATGCTTGACAAATTTCCCCCTTGTATGCGAAACTAGAGGAAGAGTAATTTATCTAGGAGAAATCATGCGTCTCATTTACCTCAGTATTGGTTTTATTTCACTGGCTTTAGCTGTCGTTGGAGTTGTTCTACCACTTTTACCAACAACTCCCTTTCTTCTGTTAGCTATCGCTTGCTTTTCAAAATCTTCTATGCGTTTTGAAGACTGGCTTTATCATACAAAGCTTTATCAGACCTATGTAGCTGACTTTCGCGAGACCAAGTCTATCGCGCGTGAACGCAAGAAAAAGATTATCGTATCTATCTATATCTTGATGGGGATTTCCATTTATCTTGCCCCTCTTTTGCCAGTCAAAATCGGTCTGGGAGCCTTGACTATCTTTATCACCTACTATCTCTTTAAAGTCATTCCTGACAAAGAATAGATAAAAATAGTAGGTATTTGCCTTGATAAAAATGAAAGTATATTTAAAATAATATGATATAATAAATTTAAAGAAAACATCAAGGAGAATAAAATGATTTACGAATTTTGTGCTGAAAATGTGACCTTGCTTGAAAAAGCGATGCAGGCTGGAGCTCATCGAATCGAACTTTGTGACAATCTAGCAGTAGGAGGAACAACACCTAGCTATGGAGTGACCAAGGCAGCGGTTGAACTGGCATCTAACTACGATACGACCATTATGACTATGATTCGTCCCCGTGGTGGCGATTTTGTCTATACTGATTTTGAAATAGCAATTATGCTGGAAGACATCCGTTTGACTGCGCAGGCTGGAAGTCAAGGAGTCGTTTTTGGGGCATTAACTGCTGATAAGAAGTTGGATAAGGCTAATCTTGAAAAATTAATCGCCGCATCAAAAGGAATGGAAATTGTCTTCCATATGGCCTTTGATGAATTGAGTGATGAAGAGCAATTGGAGGCCATTGACTGGCTCAGCCAAGCTGGTGTCACTCGTATCTTAACTCGTGCTGGTGTGTCTGGGGACTCGCTAGAGAAACGTTTTGAACACTATCACAGAATTTTGGGACATGCAAAAGGTAAAATTGAAATCTTACCAGGTGGCGGGATTGACTTGGACAACCGCCAAACCTTTATCGACCAGCTAGGCGTGACACAATTGCATGGAACTAAGGTTGTCTTTTAAAAAATAGAAAGGAACTGCTAGCTTTTGGTAGCAGTTTTCACTTATGTTTGAAATTTTTAAATCCTATCAGTTTAATAAAGAAAAGGCCAGAGACTATGGTTTTGTAGAAAATGGAGAAGTCTGGACCTATAGTTGCCAGATTTTGCAGGGTGACTTTATCATGACAGTCTCCATCACTACTGATAATGTGAGTTTTCAGGTCTTTGATCAAGAGACGGGTGACCTCTATCCTCAAGTACACATGGAAAGTATGAGGGGAAGTTTTGTCGGAAGTGTCCGTGAGGCTTGTTTGGAGATTCTTTACCAGATTCGGAAGGCTTGCTTTGATATGCAGGATGTTATCTGTCCTCAGACTAAGCGTATCATGGCTCAAGTTCAGGAAAAGTATGGTAATCAATTGGAGCATTTGTGGGAAAAATCGCCTGATACAGCTGTATTGCGCCATGAGGACAATCAAAAGTGGTATGCTGTTGTGATGAGAATTCCATGGGATAAGCTGGAAAAGGGCAGAGAAGGGCTAGTCGAAGCAGTCAATATCAAACACGACCAGGTAGCTGATTTACTTTCAAAAAGGGGCATTTATCCAGCCTTTCATATGAACAAACGCTACTGGCTTAGTATGGCGCTTGATGATACTTTGTCAGATGAAATGGTACTGGAATTGATAGAGAGAAGTTGGAACTTGACAGTGAAAAAATAGGGAAATTTACTTGAGATTTTAAATACTTTCAATTAGCAAAATATTCTTTACTGAAGAAATTTTCAGAAAATAATGGATTTTTTCTTGACAAGAGATTTTTCCTATGCTAGAATACTAGACAAGATATCAAACGAAGGAGAAAGTCAAACATGAAAACAGCTAAGTTTAATCAATTTACTTTGTTGTTGAGGTACTCGGGCTAGTGCAAAAGCATTAGTCCTGTTTGGCTTACCAAGCGGGAGTAAATCAACATCTCGCTTGGGTTTCTGAGCGAGATGTTTTTTTAAAACCACATTTGGAAAAGGGGAAATCATATGCGTAAAGTTGAATTTTTTGATACAAGCCTTCGTGATGGGGAACAAACACCTGGTGTTAACTTCTCAATAAAGGAAAAAGTTTCCATTGCAAGACAGCTGGAGAAATGGGGAATTTCTGTAATTGAAGCTGGTTTTCCGGCTGCTAGTCCAGATTCATTTATAGCCGTTCAAGAAATTGCTAAAACCATGAAAAAAACAGCAGTGACAGGATTAGCTCGTTCTGTAAAATCTGATATTGATGCTTGTTATGAGGCACTTAAGGATGCCAAGTATCCACAAATTCATGTCTTTATCGCTACCAGTCCGATTCACCGCAAGTATAAGCTCAATAAGAGCAAGGAAGAGATTTTAGAAGCTATTAAGGAGCATGTTTCTTATGCACGTTCTAAGTTTGAAATCGTCGAATTCTCTCCTGAAGATGCGACTAGAACAGAGTTGGATTTCCTCTTGCAAGTTGTGCAGACAGCAGTGGACGCTGGGGCAACTTATATCAATATCCCTGACACGGTTGGCTTTACGACTCCAGAAGAGTTTGCACGCATCTTTGATCACTTGACCGAAAATATTAAATCAGATCATAAAGTTGTCTTTGGTGTCCACTGTCACGATGATCTCGGTATGGCAACTGCAAATACTTTGACAGCAATTAAACACGGTGCTGGACGTGTCCAGGGAACTATTAATGGTATCGGTGAACGCGCAGGTAATGTTGCTCTTGAAGAAGTAGCTGTTGCTTTGAAGATTCGTGAGGATTTCTTCCAAGCAACTAGTGATATTGTTTTGGATGAAACAATGAATACGTCAGAAATGGTTTCTCGCTTCTCTGGTATTCCAGTTCCTAAAAATAAGGCCGTCGTTGGTGGCAATGCCTTTTCTCATGAATCGGGTATTCACCAAGATGGAGTCCTTAAAAATCCTCTTACTTATGAGATCATCACACCTGAATTGGTCGGTGTCAAGAGTAACAGTCTTCCGCTTGGTAAATTGTCAGGTCGCCATGCCTTTGTTGAAAAACTAAGAGAATTGGCCCTAGATTTTACAGAAGAGGATATCAAACCACTCTTTGCTAAGTTCAAGGCACTAGCGGACAAGAAACAAGAAATCACAGATGCAGATATTCGAGCTCTGGTAGCTGGAACCATGGTTGAAAATCCAGAAGGCTTCCACTTTGATGATTTACAACTTCAAACCCATGCAGATAATGACATTGAAGCGCTTGTTAGTCTGGCTAATATGGATGGTGAGAAAGTCGAATTCAATGCGACAGGGCAAGGTTCCGTTGAAGCTATCTTCAACGCCATCGACAAGTTCTTCAATCAATCTGTTCGCTTGGTGTCCTATACCATCGATGCGGTAACAGATGGAATCGATGCCCAAGCTCGGGTTTTGGTCACTGTTGAAAACAGAGATACCGAAACCATCTTTAACGCAGCAGGTCTCGATTTCGATGTGTTGAAAGCTTCGGCTATTGCTTATATCAATGCCAATACTTTTGTTCAAAAAGAGAATGCTGGTGAGATGGGGCACAGCGTTTCCTACCGAGACATGCCTAGTGTGTAAAGGAGAAGGCTATGACAAAGAAAATAGTAGCTCTAGCAGGGGATGGAATCGGTCCAGAAATTATGGAAGCTGGTTTAGTGGTTCTGGAAGCTCTAGCTTCAAAAACAGGTTTTGACTATGAGATTGACAGATGCCCCTTTGGTGGTGCAGGTATTGATGCTGCGGGGCATCCCTTACCTGATGAAACCCTCAAGGCATGTAGAGAAGCAGATGCTATTCTCCTAGCGGCTATCGGTAGTCCCCAGTATGATGGGGCAGCGATTCGCCCTGAACAAGGTTTGCTGGCTCTTCGTAAGGAACTCAATCTCTATGCCAATATTCGCCCTGTTAAGATTTTTGATAGTCTCAAGCATTTGTCACCTCTCAAACCCGAACGAATTGCTGGTGTAGACTTTGTCGTGGTGCGTGAGTTGACAGGTGGGATTTACTTTGGGGATCATATCCTTGAAGAGCGCAAAGCGCGTGATATCAACGACTACAGCTATGAAGAAGTGGAGCGTATTATTCGCAAAGCCTTTGAAATTGCAAGAAGTCGCAGAAAAATCGTTACTAGTATCGATAAGCAAAATGTTCTAGCGACATCAAAACTCTGGCGCAGAGTGGCTGAGGAGGTTGCGCAAGATTTTCCAGATGTGACCTTGGAACACCAGTTGGTGGACTCAGCTGCCATGCTTATGATTACCAATCCTGCTAAATTTGATGTCATCGTGACAGAAAATCTTTTCGGAGATATCTTATCTGATGAATCAAGCGTTCTATCTGGCACACTTGGAGTCATGCCATCGGCTAGTCATTCTGAAAAGGGGCCAAGTCTCTATGAACCCATTCACGGTTCGGCACCTGATATCGCAGGTCAGGGAATTGCCAATCCTATTTCCATGATTTTATCAGTAGCCATGATGTTGAGAGATAGTTTTGGACGTTTTGAGGATGCAGAGCGTATCGAGCATGCTGTAGAAGCCAGTTTGGCAGCAGGAATTTTAACGAGAGATATAGGAGGAAAGGCTTCTACCAAGGAAATGACGGAAGCCATCATTGAAAGACTATGAAGATAAACGAAGGAATCACTCTTACCCTCTTGATTTGGAATGTCATAATTTTCATCATTTATGGAATCGACAAATCCAAGGCAAGAAGAGGTGCTTGGCGCATCCCAGAGAAAATCTTACTCATTTTAGCCTTTACTTGTGGTGGTTTTGGTGCTTGGCTAGCAGGAATGACCTTTCACCACAAGACTCGAAAATGTTATTTTAAAACGGTTTGGTTTCTCGGGATGGTGACCACACTAGTAGCCTTATATTTTATTTGGAGGTAATGGATGGCAGGAAAATCGATTTTTGATAAATTATGGGACCGCCATGTCATCACAGGAGAAGAAGGACAACCCCAACTCATGTATGTGGATCAGCACTATATTCATGAAGTGACCAGTCCCCAAGCTTTTCAAGGATTACGAGATGCGGGGCGCAGATTGAGACGGCCAGACTTGACATTTGGAACTTTTGATCATAATGTTCCAACCGTCAATATCTACGATATTCGAGATGTTATTTCTAAGGCTCAAATTGATAAGCTCGCTGAAAATGTTGAGGAGTTTGGTATTGAACATGCGGCCCATGGTTCTGAAAAGCAGGGAATCGTTCACATGGTAGGTCCAGAAACAGGACGGACCCAACCAGGGAAATTCATCGTCTGTGGAGATAGCCACACAGCTACTCACGGAGCTTTCGGAGCTATCGCCTTTGGGATTGGGACCAGTGAGGTCGAGCATGTCTTTGCCACCCAGACCCTCTGGCAGGTCAAACCCAAGAAAATGCTGGTAGAATTCACTGGTGTTCCTCAAAAAGGAGTTTATTCCAAGGATTTTATCCTCGCCTTGATATCCAAGTATGGTGTTGCCTGCGGTGTTGGCTATGTGGTGGAATATCGTGGGGAAGCGGTTGATGCTCTGACCATGGAAGAGAGAATGACCATCTGCAATATGTCCATCGAGTTTGGCTCTAAGATGGGGATTATGAATCCGGATCAGACCACCTATGACTATCTCAAGGGACGAGAATGTGTTCCAGAAGCTTTCGAGGAGGCGATTGCTGACTGGAAAACCCTTGTCAGTGATGAGGATGCTGTCTATGATAAGGTTATCCAGATGGATGTCTCAGACTTGGCTCCCATGGTGACTTGGGGAACCAATCCTGCTATGGGGGTTGACTTTGACAGTAGCTTCCCAGAAATTAAGGATATGAACGATGAACGAGCTTATCATTACATGAACTTGGAGCCTGGTCAAAAGCCAGCGGATATTGAACTAGGTTATATTTTTATCGGTTCATGTACCAATGCTCGTCTCAGCGATTTACAGCTGGCTGCTCGATTTGTCAAAGGGAAGAAGATAGCTCCCAATCTAACAGCAATCGTAGTACCTGGCTCTCGTCCGGTTAAGCGAGCTGCTGAGAAGTTGGGCTTGGACAAGGTTTTCCTAGACGCTGGCTTTGAGTGGAGAGACCCAGGTTGCTCCATGTGTCTAGGGATGAATCCTGACAAGGTTCCAGATGGTGTCCACTGCGCTTCAACTAGCAACCGCAATTTTGAAGACAGACAAGGCTTTGGTGCTAAGACCCATCTCTGCAGTCCAGCCATGGCAGCTGCGGCGGCTATCGCAGGGCGCTTCGTAGATGTTCGGCAGATGCCAGAGGCACAGTAAGGAGAGGATATGGAGAAATTTACAGTTTATACGGGAACGACCGTTCCTCTCATGAATGATAACATTGACACAGACCAAATACTCCCCAAGCAGTTTCTCAAGTTGATTGATAAGAAAGGCTTTGGTAAGTACCTCATGTATGCTTGGCGTTATCTGGACGATAACTACACTGAGGATCCAGACTTTGTCTTTAACCGACCTGAATATCGTAAAGCCAGTATTCTTATCTCAGGGGATAACTTTGGCGCAGGTTCTTCGAGAGAACACGCAGCTTGGGCTCTAGCCGACTATGGTTTTAAGGTCGTGATTGCAGGATCTTTCGGTGACATTCATTACAATAATGAACTCAATAATGGTATGTTGCCCATTGTTCAGCCTAGGGAGGTTAGAGAAAAGTTAGCCCAACTCAAACCGACCGATCAGGTAACTGTGGACTTGGAACAACAGAAAATCATCTCACCAGTTGGAGAATTCACTTTTGAAATCGATAGTGAATGGAAACACAAGCTCTTAAATGGTTTGGATGATATCGGTATTACCTTGCAGTACGAAGATTTGATTGCTGCTTATGAAAAACAACGCCCAGCTTACTGGCAAGAATAGAATAAAAATAGAAAAGGAAATAGAACTATGACAAAACACATTCAATGGAACGGAACACTTTCACAGGAAGGCTATGACATTTTAAAAGGTGAGGGCGGATGTATCGTTTGCCCTACAAAAGTTGGTTACATCATCATGACTAGTGATAAGGAAGGACTTGAGCGTAAGTTTGAAGCTAAAGAGCGTAACCGTAACAAACCAGGTGTTGTACTTTGTGGAAGCATGGATGAGCTTCGCGCTTTAGCACAACTCAATCCAGAAATTGAAGCCTTCTACCAAAAACATTGGGACGAAGACATTCTTCTAGGTTGTATCCTTCCATGGAAACCAGAAGCCTTTGAGAAATTGAAAGCATACGGTGATGGTCGTGAAGAACTCATGACAGACGTTCGTGGTACTAGCTGTTTTGTCATTAAATTCGGGAAAGCAGGAGAACAATTGGCTGCTAAACTTTGGGAAGAAGGCAAGATGGTCTACGCCTCATCTGCAAACCCATCTGGAAAAGGAAACCGCGGTAAGGTCGAAGGAATCGGAGAACGTATCGAAGGAGCAGTGGATCTTGTCATCGAAGCTGACGATTATGTAGCATCCATCCAACCTGACAAAACCATTGAAACTCGCTACGAGCAAGGTGTGATGGTCTCTATGGTCGATAAGGACGGCAATCTCATCCCAGAACAAGGAGGAGCTCGCTCAATCTCACCAGCTCCAGTTGTTATCCGTAAAGGGCTTGACATTGATAAAATCATGATGCACCTGTCAGATACCTTTAACTCATGGGATTACCGTCAGGGCGAGTATTATTAAGATAGAAAAGAAGTCTAGTGTTGAAAGGGAATAAAACCTCTACACTAGGCTTTTTCTTTAGAAATTCTTTTCTTTTTTAAATATATATGATATTCTATATGTGAAATAGGGTTTTGAAATATTAAATACTAACTAGCCTATAATATGAAAATGGAGCTACAAAATGGAAGAAAAATTAAATTATTGGATGATAGTTGCAGGAGGAGGTGGAAAAGTTTGGTCTTTGTTTAAAGAAGAGAATATAGCTTGTATAGATTTTGATTCTAATTTATCTAATATTTTAGATTACAATAATCCTGAAGAATTGAAGCAAGGAAAGCAGAGAAATTTATTTATTTGGAAGTTTGCACATGACATAAAAATAAATGATTATATAATAGCTACCTCAGGATTTAACAAAATTTTAGGTATTGGACAATGTGTGAAAACATATTACTTTGATGAAACAAAAACAGAGTTTAAACATTGTATTGGTGTTAATTGGTTGAAAGTAGATGGTGGATGGTGGATGGGAATACCAAGGTAAAAAAGGTACAAGACAAACCATCAACTGGGATAGAAATTCAGAACGTATCAATTTATATAAATCTATTCTAAATGGTACATACAGAAAAAATGTAGAGAAAGTTGTTATGAATAAAAATATTAACGATTATTTAGATATATTAAAAAAATCCAAAAACCTCATCCTCCGTGGTGCACCTGGTACTGGAAAAACTTATCTTGCTAAAGAAATTGCTATGGAGTTAACGGGTGGCGATGAAGATCAAATCGGCTTTGTACAATTTCACCCTTCCTATGATTATACGGATTTTGTAGAGGGGTTGAGACCGGTATCAAATGGCGATGGAGCTATTGAGTTTAAGCTAGAGGACGGTATTTTTAAGAAGTTCTGTCAGAAGGCTAAAGAAGCTCAGAAAACTGGAGGACAAGATAATTTTGATGAAGCTTGGGATCTTTATCTTGAGTATGTTAATAGTAGAGATGAAAAAGAATATTTGACAGAATTTTCCTATCTAACAGTAAATAGTCGAAATAATTTTAATATCAATTATGAAACTAAAGCCAAAGGAACTGTCTTAACAAAATCTTATGTTTATGAACTCTATAAAGACGAAAATTATCTGAAAAAGCCCTTTTATCGTAACCAAGGAAAAAAAGTCCTTGAAACTTTAAAGAAAAGATTTGGTCTGAAAGATTATGTCTCTCCAACAAAGATCAACACAGACAAGAAATTTGTCTTCATCATTGATGAAATCAACCGTGGTGAGATTTCTAAGATTTTTGGGGAACTCTTTTTCTCTATCGATCCTGGTTATCGTGGTGAAAAGGGAAGTGTTTCTACCCAATATGCAAATCTACACGAAACTGATAAAAAGTTTTATATCCCCGAAAATGTTTACATCATTGGAACTATGAATGATATTGATCGTTCAGTGGATACCTTTGATTTTGCTATGCGTCGTCGTTTCCGTTTTGTTGAAGTTACTGCTGAAAGTCAAGTTGGCATGTTGGATAAAGAGCTGAATATCCATGCAGAAGAAGCAAAAATTCGTCTAAGAAACTTGAATACTGCTATCGAAAACGTTCAGGAGCTAAATAGCCATTATCATATCGGTCCAAGTTATTTCCTTAAATTGAAGGATGTAGACTTTGACTATGAATTACTCTGGTCTGATTATATTAAACCCCTCCTAGAAGACTACTTGCGGGGTTCTTATGAAGAGTCTGAAACTCTGGCAACATTGAAAAAAGCATTTGATCTGACAAGTAAAGAGCAAACAGAACCCCAAGATACTGGTGATAATGATGCGGATAACTGATAATCAGCATAGAATTGCTAAAGAAGACTTTGTCGCTGAATATCCCAAACTAAGTCAAGCTCTTCTTGATAGAACACTGGATAACCTTTCTCGAGAGGATAATATCTTTATTTTTCCAAATGATTTGATGAATTCTCCTGATTTAGACAAGGACCAAAAGATTTTTGAAACAGTTAATCAGAAAATCAAGACAGGAAATGTAATTGGTTTTCTTGGATATGGTCAGGAAAGATTAACGATTTCCTCTCGTTTTTCTGATGAAAGTAACGACCATTTTTTGCATTATCTTTTACAAAAGGTTCTCAATATCAATCTGACTAGTTTGGATGTCGGTCTATCTCCAGAGGATAAACTCTATCAGCTTTTGATTTACCTCTTTCCCAAATATCTGCAAGCTGCTCTCAGAAAAGGTCTTTATAAGGAATACCAGCGATTTTTCCATAACGATAGTCATGTAAAGGGTGTACTAGATGTTGGAAATCATCTGAAAAAAAATCTCCCTTTTATGGGAAATATTGCCTATACAACTAGAGAGTTTACTTATGATAATCCACTCATGCAGTTGATTCGACATACGATTGAGTACATAAAGAATCAGAAAAGTTTCGGAGTTCTGCTCGATAGTAATCGTGAAAATATGACAGAAATTACTCGTGTAACTCCAGCTTATAAATTAGCTGATCGTGCTAAGATTATCAGAATGAATAAAACCAAACCCATCAGACACGCCTATTTCAGAGAGTATAGAAAGTTACAGGAGCTTTGCTTGATGATTCTAAGTAGAGAAAAGCATGGTCTTGGACTTCAATCCCGGAGGGTACATGGCATTCTTTTTGATGTTGCCTGGCTTTGGGAAGAGTATGTTTACACCTTGTTGCCAAAAGGTTTTGTACATCCCAGAAATAAGGATAAGACGGATGGAATTTCAGTATTTTCTGTTGGGAAACGAAAAGTATATCCAGATTTTTATGACAGAGAACGAAAGATTGTTCTAGATGCAAAATATAAAAAACTGGAGTTCACTGAAAGAGGGATTAACCGCGAGGACTTGTTCCAGCTTATTTCCTATTCTTATATTTTAAAAGCTGAGAAAGCTGGACTGATTTTTCCTAGTATGGAGCAGTCAGTAAATAGTGAAATAGGAAAAGTAGCTGGCTATGGAGCTCAATTGAAGAAGTGGTCTATTCGAATCCCTCAGAATGCCACATCCTATAGTGCATTTTGTAAAATGATGGAAAATTCAGAAGAAAATTTTAAAGCGATTATTGATGAAGAAGTGGGGAGAAAGTAATCTCTTCACTTTTTTACTATTTATATAAGTAATTTCCGAACGATATAATGTGATTATTACAAATATTTGACAAAAACTGTACTTTGGTTTATAATAAATCAAGGAAGCGCGGGAAAAGGCGTAGAGATGCGCAAGCATAGGTAGGTCATTATAAAAGAAACGAGACATCAATATGTTAAATGAATTTCCAATTTTTGATTACGAAGATATTCAGTTGATCCCTAATAAATGTGTGATTAAAAGCCGTTCAGAAGCGGATACAAGTATTACGTTTGGAAAACACACTTTTAAACTACCTGTTGTGCCAGCAAATATGCAGACAATTTTGGATGAGAACGTAGCAGAGCAACTTGCTAAAGGCGGTTACTTCTACATTATGCACCGTTTTGATGAAGCGGGACGCATTCCTTTTATCAAACGTATGCACGATCAAGGGCTCATTGCTTCCATTTCTGTTGGTGTCAAGGATTACGAGTATGACTTTGTTAGACAGCTCAAGGCTGATGCTCCTGAGTATATCACGATTGACATTGCTCATGGTCATGCAGATAGCGTGATTTCTATGATTCAGCACATCAAGAAAGAATTGCCAGATACTTTTGTCATTGCAGGGAATGTGGGAACACCAGAAGCTGTGCGTGAATTGGAAAATGCCGGTGCGGATGCAACTAAGGTTGGAATCGGTCCTGGTAAGGTTTGTATCACCAAGGTGAAAACAGGTTTTGGCACTGGCGGTTGGCAGTTGGCTGCCCTTCGCTGGTGTGCTAAGGCGGCTCGCAAACCGATTATCGCTGATGGTGGGATTCGTACACACGGTGACATTGCCAAGTCTATCCGTTTCGGTGCTAGCATGGTCATGATTGGTTCCCTTTTTGCAGGACACATCGAAAGCCCAGGGAAAACGATTGAAGTCGATGGCGAACAGTTCAAAGAATACTATGGTTCAGCTTCTCAATACCAAAAAGGAGCTTATAAAAACGTGGAAGGAAAACGCATCTTACTTCCTGCCAAAGGACATTTGCAAGATACCCTCACTGAGATGGAGCAGGATCTGCAAAGTGCCATTTCCTACGCAGGTGGACGCAAGGTTGCTGACCTCAAGCACGTTGATTATGTTATCGTGAAAAACTCTATCTGGAATGGTGATGCATCCCACTAAGACGGGCTATACGGCTAGAAAAAAACTTGTTATTAGAGCAAATTTTTGTTATAATGGAACAAGTTTCCACCCTTAGTGTAATGGATATCACGTAAGATTCCGGTTCTTGAGATGGGGGTTCGATTCCCTCAGGGTGGATGTAAACGGTCTAGGAAAGCCTTAAATAAGGCTTTTTCTTTATCTCGACCCAAATTTGCCCCTAAAATTGAAAAGTTTATTCTAAAAAATGCTCAAATCCCCTCTAGTCCCGTTTTAAAGTGACTCAGGGGGCTTTTTTTGATATAATAAAAGAGACTGTTATCAGTTAGAAAGAGGTTGGTATGAAAGAATTACAAACTGTACTAAAGAAGCGTTTTGCAATCGAATTTGCAGACAAGAATTTATTGGAAACGGCTTTTACTCATACGAGTTATGCCAATGAGCACCGCCTCTTAAAAATTTCACACAATGAGCGCTTGGAATTTTTAGGAGACGCTGTTCTGCAATTATTGATTTCAGAATATCTGTATAAAAAATATCCTAAGAAACCAGAGGGAGATTTGTCCAAACTCCGTGCTATGATTGTCCGTGAGGAGAGTTTGGCTGGTTTTGCGCGTGATTGCCAGTTTGATCAGTTTATCAAGCTAGGAAAAGGGGAAGAAAAGTCTGGTGGTCGCAATCGTGACACCATTCTTGGAGATGCCTTTGAAGCCTTTTTGGGAGCGTTGCTTTTAGACAAGGATGTTGCTAGGGTAAAAGAGTTTATCTATCAGGTCATGATTCCCAAGGTTGAAGCAGGTGACTTTGAAATGATTAAGGATTACAAGACGCACTTGCAAGAACTGCTCCAAGTCAATGGAGATGTGGATATTCGCTACCAGGTGACCTCTGAGATGGGGCCTGCCCATGATAAGGTTTTTGATGTAGAAGTTCTGGTTGAGGGCAAGAGTATCGGAAAAGGCCAAGGCCGTTCTAAAAAATTAGCAGAGCAAGAGGCCGCAAAAAATGCCGTTGAGAAAGGGCTGGGTTCATGTATTTAAAGGAGATTGAGATCCAGGGATTCAAGTCTTTTGCTGACAAGACCAAGGTCGTTTTTGATCAAGGTGTGACAGCTGTCGTTGGGCCAAATGGATCTGGAAAGTCAAATATCACAGAAAGTCTGCGATGGGCCTTGGGAGAGTCCAGTATCAAGAGCCTTCGTGGTGGTAAGATGCCTGACGTTATCTTTGCTGGAACAGAAAGTCGCAAACCACTCAATTATGCCTCTGTTATCGTGACCTTGGACAATGAAGATGGCTTTATCAAGGATGCAGGGCAAGTCATTAAGGTAGAACGCCATATCTACCGTAGTGGAGATAGCGAGTATCGAATTGATGGAAAGAAAGTGCGCTTGCGTGATATTCATGACCTCTTCTTGGATACCGGTTTGGGACGGGATTCCTTCTCTATCATCTCTCAAGGGAAGGTAGAGGAGATTTTTAACTCCAAGCCCGAAGAACGCCGTGCTATTTTTGAAGAAGCAGCTGGAGTTTTAAAATACAAGACTCGTAGAAAAGAAACAGAGAGTAAACTGCAACAAACTCAGGACAACCTAGACCGCTTAGAGGATATTATCTATGAATTGGACAATCAAATCAAGCCTCTTGCAAAACAAGCTGAGAATGCTCGTAAGTTTCTAGACTTGGATGGTCAACGCAAGGCTATTTATTTGGATGTGCTGGTTGCCCAAATTAAGGAAAACAAGACTGAACTGGAGCTGACAGAAGAAGAATTAACTCAGGTTCAGGAACTTTTGACGAGCTATTACCAAAAGCGTGAAGAGTTAGAAGAAGAAAATCAAAGTCTTAAAAAGAAACGCCAAGATCTCCAAGCTCAAATGTCTAAAGACCAAGGGAGCTTAATGGATTTGACTAGTTTGATCAGTGACTTAGAGCGAAAACTAGCCCTATCCAAACTGGAATCCGAGCAGGTTGCCCTCAATCAACAAGAAGCACAAGCCCGTTTGACTGCTTTGGAAGATAAGAGAAAGACTCTAAGTAAGGAAAAGGCTGAAAAAGAAGCAAATCTGGCACAGTTAGAGGAAAATCTAGCTGAAAATAACAAGGAACTCAATCGTTTAGAAGCGGAGTTATTGGCATTTTCAGATGATCCTGACCAGATGATCGAGCTCTTGCGCGAACGCTTTGTCGCTCTTTTACAAGAAGAAGCGGATGTCTCAAACCAATTGACCCGCATCGAGAATGAACTAGAGAACAGCCGTCAACTCTCTCAAAAACAAGCAGATCAACTTGATAAACTGAAAGAACAATTGGCTACAGCTAAAGAGAAAGTAAGTCAGCAAAAGACTGAGCTTGAAACTGCCAAGGAGCAGGTTCAGAAATTATTGGCTGACTACCAAGCTAGTGCCAAGGAGCAAGAGAAACAGAAAGTTTCTTACCAAGCCCAGCAGAGCCAACTATTTGACCGTCTGGATAGTCTCAAAAACAAGCAGGCTAGAGCCCAAAGTTTAGAGAATATCCTTAGAAATCATAGCAACTTTTACGCGGGTGTTAAGAGTGTTCTTCAAGAAAAAGACCGCCTAGGTGGGATTATTGGTGCAGTCAGTGAGCATCTGACTTTTGATGTTCATTATCAAACTGCCCTAGAAATTGCGCTTGGAGCAAGTAGTCAGCACATCATCGTAGAAGATGAGAACGCGGCGACTAAGGCTATTGATTTCCTCAAGCGCAACAGATCCGGTCGTGCGACCTTCCTTCCATTGACGACTATCAAGGCTCGTACGATTTCTAGTCAGAATCAAGATGCTATTGCAGCAAGTCCAGGATTTCTGGGCATGGCAGATGAGTTGGTGTCGTTTGACAAGAGACTAGAAGCCATTTTTAAGAATTTGCTAGCTACGACGGCTATCTTTGATACCGTAGAACATGCCCGTGCAGCCGCTCGTCAAGTTCGTTACCAGGTTCGTATGGTGACACTGGATGGCACAGAATTGCGTACAGGTGGTTCTTACGCGGGTGGTGCCAATCGTCAAAATAACAGTATTTTCATCAAGCCGGAGCTGGAGCAATTACAAAAAGAAATTGCTGAAGAAGAAGCTAGTTTGCGTTCGGAAGAAGCGGCTTTGAAGACTTTGCAAGATGAGATGGCAGTATTAACTGAAAGATTAGAAACCATCAAATCTCAGGGTGAGCAAGCTCGTATTCAGGAGCAAGGTTTGTACCTCGCTTATCAACAAACCAATCAGCAGGTCGAAGAACTGGAAACTCTTTGGAAACTTCAAGAAGAGGAATTAAATCGTCTTTCTGAAGGAGATTGGCAAGCGGATAAGGAAAAATGCCAAGAGCGCCTTGCTACCATTGCCAGTGAAAAGCAAAATCTGGAAACTGAGATTGAAGAAATTAAGTCTAACAAAAACGCTATTCAAGAACGCTATCAAAACTTGCAGGAACAAGTAGCGCAAGCACGCTTGCTTAAGTCAGAACTGCAAGGACAAAAGCGGTATGAAGTGACTGATATTGAACGCCTAGGTAAGGAATTGGATAACCTCAATCTCGAACAAGAGGAAATCCAGCGTCTCCTCCAAGAAAAGGTTGATAATCTTGAAAAAGTGGATACGGATTTGCTAAGTCAGCAGACGGAAGAGGCCAAAACTCAGAAAACAAACCTCCAACAAGGTCTGATTCGTAAGCGGTTTGAGTTGGATGATATCGAAGGTCAGCTGGATGATATTGCCAGCCATTTGGACCAGTCTCGTCAGCAGAATGAGGAGTGGATTCGCAAACAAACACGTGCTGAAGCCAAGAAAGAAAAGGTCAGCGAACGCTTGCGCTATCTACAAGCTCAATTAACCGACCAGTACCAGATCAGTTACACAGAGGCTCTAGAAAAGGCTCATGAACTGGAAAATCTCAATCTGGCAGAGCAAGAGGTTAAGGATTTGGAGAAGGCTATTCGCTCACTGGGTCCAGTCAATTTGGATGCTATTGACCAGTACGAAGAAGTTCACAACCGTCTGGATTTCCTAAATAGCCAGCGTGATGATATTTTGTCTGCGAAAAACCTGCTTCTTGAAACCATCACAGAGATGAATGATGAGGTTAAGGAACGCTTTAAATCAACCTTTGAGGCTATTCGTGAGTCCTTTAAAGTGACTTTTAGACAGATGTTTGGCGGAGGTCAGGCAGACTTGATATTAACTGAGGGCGACCTTTTAACAGCTGGTGTGGAGATTTCTGTTCAACCACCAGGTAAGAAAATCCAGTCTCTCAACCTCATGAGTGGTGGTGAAAAAGCCCTATCGGCTCTGGCCTTGTTGTTCTCTATCATTCGAGTCAAGACGATTCCTTTTGTTATCTTGGATGAGGTAGAGGCGGCGCTGGACGAAGCTAATGTCAAACGTTTTGGGGATTACCTCAACCGTTTTGATAAGGATAGTCAGTTTATCGTCGTAACCCACCGTAAGGGGACCATGGCGGCAGCGGATTCTATCTATGGAGTTACCATGCAAGAATCAGGTGTGTCTAAGATTGTTTCGGTTAAGTTAAAAGACTTAGAAGAAACAGTAGACTAGTTACCAAACGATAGCATCTCTTAAGAGGTGCTATTTTTAAAAACTCATAGCTTGAATTGTCTATCAAGGTCAGTTCAGGCGCAAAAAACGACATTTGGGATTTCCTCTTAGCGAAAAGACTTTCTCTATGATATAATAGTTTCATGATTACAACAGTACCTATTAAGAACGAAAAAGACATTGCAGTACCGGGTAAAACGGTCCTTGTACTAGGTTATTTTGATGGCATCCACAAGGGGCATCAGAAACTTTTTGAAGTGGCCAGTAAGGCTTCGATGAAGGACTACCTGCCAGTTGTCGTGATGACCTTTACAGAGTCGCCAAAACTTGCCTTACAACCTTACCAACCTGAGCTCATGCTTCACATCGTCAACCATGAGGAACGGGAGCACAAGATGAAGTGGCACGGAGTTGAGGCTCTCTTCTTACTGGACTTTAGTAGCAAATTTGCTAGTCTAACAGGTCAAGAATTCTTTGATACCTATGTTAGAGCTTTAAAACCAGCGATTATCGTAGCAGGATTTGATTACACGTTTGGTTCAGATAAGAAAACTGCGGATGACCTGAAGGATTATTTTGATGGAGAGATTATCATTGTTCCTCCGGTCGAGGACGAAAAGGGCAAGATCAGTTCCACACGGATTCGCCAAGCTATTCTTGATGGTGATGTCAAGGAAGTCAACCATCTACTAGGCACACCGCTTCCAACTCGCGGAATGGTCGTTCACGGAAATGCTCGTGGGCGTACTATCGGTTATCCAACAGCCAATCTAGTCCTAAGAGATCGAACTTATATGCCAGCAGACGGCGTTTATGTAGTCGATGTAGAAGTACAACGTCAGAGATATCGTGGCATGGCAAGTGTTGGGAAAAATGTTACTTTCGATGGAGAAGAGCCACGTTTTGAAGTCAATATTTTTGACTTTTCAGATGATATTTATGGTGAGACTGTCATGGTCTACTGGCTGGACCGTGTCCGTGATATGGTCAAATTTGACTCCATTGACGAGCTCGTAGACCAACTCCAGAAAGACGAAGAAATTGCTCGGAACTGGAAGGATGGGGACTCGGTCATTCAAGGGGCTGAGGTATAGAAAACGTCTGAAAATCTACTAGAAGGATTAGTTTTTTTCTAGTAGTTTTGAAAGTTTGATATAACGCACTTTCAGTCCTCTTAGTTACCTATTTTAGCAGCTATTTATGTCCAAATTATAGACGAGGCTTTATTATGCAAACGCAAGAAGAAATGATTGTTTTGGTACCGGAAAAATTAGCAGAAATTGAGCGTGATTATGGTGTCAAAGTTTTGTGGGCTATTGAGTCTGGTAGTCGTGCTTGGGGATTTGAGTCTCCTGATAGTGACTTTGATGTGCGATTTATCTACAAACACAAGCAGGATTTTTATCTCCGTTTGAATGAACAGCGCGATGTTATCGAGCTACCAATTGACGATACTTGGGATGTGAGTGGCTGGGATTTAGACAAGACTTTAAAACTCCTTTATAAGTCAAATCCAACACTATTTGAATGGTTACAGTCTCCAATTGTTTATCAACAAACGGATTTTATTGAGCGCATACGTCCACTTGCCAACCAGTATTTTTCTGAGAAAAAAATTCTCCATCATTACTTGAACACTGCAAGAACTCAAATGAATAAGTATCTTTCTGGAGACAAGGTCAAACCTAAAAAGTATTTCTATGCGCTTCGTCCTATTTTAGCCTGTCGCTGGATTGAAAAATACCATTCTGTTCCACCGATTTTGTTTGATGATTTGGTCAAAGAATTACTTCCGTCTCAAATGCAGGAGCATGTTTCAAGATTGCTAGACATTAAGATAAATGGGCCTGAAGGTATGGAAATTGATCCGATAATGCCAATTCAAGATTATATTTTAGCTAACATCCAAGAGCTGGATGCATACGTTCAAAGTGTTAGAGAGGAAAAGAAAGAGTGGAAAGCTCTAAATCAATTTTTCCTTGAAGAATTAGGCCACGACTGAGGTTTTTTATGGGTAAATGGACATGTAAATGTGGGCAAGCAATGAATGACCACCGAGCGCCCGATCCAAATGCTTATTCAGTTTATTCGGATGAGTTATTAGTAGAAATCATGAATAAAAAAGATGGTAATGATTCAATTTCTTATGAAGACATTTCAGAGGCCTCATTTTATATGTGGAAGTGCCCTGAGTGTGGCAGTTTCATGGTTTTTGGCGAAGACGGGGATGGAGATCGATTTACTTTTTATGAACGTCAGAAAGTCGAAAAGATAGAGCCTCTCTTTGATCCAGATCAAGAGTTAAATCTTGTTGTGGTTGAGTTTCAAGAGGGAGGGAATGGTTATACTTATATCTGTGATGACCCAAATATCCATATTGGACACGCTGTTATTGTCCCAGTCGGGAAGGAAAATACTGAAAAAACTGCTTTAGTTGTACAGAAGTATCATGCCCTACCAAAGGATATCACTTTTCCTGTTGAAAAGTTAAAACGTGTCATTCGTAGGTATTCACATTTCGACCCAATCACTTCGAAAAACGTTTGTAGAAATATAATAAAGCTGGGAAGAATTCTTGATGCTTGCTCCAAAAACGCTAACTCCAACTCTCAGCAAACATATTATAGTATAAAAACTCCTTTAGGATATTTCTGGTTAGAATTAAATGGAGTTCCGATTCCAATGAAAATCACACAGATTCAAGTCAAAGATAAAAAATACCAAGTTGATAGCGCCCTTTATATAAAACCTTCAGAGATTAACTGTAGAAGATTCTATGAACTGGAATTATGTGCAGATTTTGATATTGATGCTTCTAGATGGATCGATGTTCTCTCTGATGAAAACGTTTGGGGCAATAGCTGGGAACTAAATGGTCTTCAATTTGGTATTACTGCAGGAGAGTCGCCAGAATTTGAAGACGAAGTTGTTGCAAGAAAATATAGTCGTATCCCACTTTATTATGACTGGCACCCTGAATTTGAAGATTATTATGGCTTCAGTTTAGCTTGGAAAAAATACGAGTCTGATAGCGATTTGTCAATAGATTTCTATACAACGTAAGATGTAGGAGGATATGTATGAATCAAGCATGGGATTTATTGTTTGAGGGTAAAATTAATGAGGCTAAAAAATTAGTTGAAGCTGATTTTTTATTGGAAACTTGCACAGATTTTAGTTTGTTAAATTTGATGGGGTATATTTATCTTGAAGAACAAAATTACAACGAGTGCTTAAGTATCTATCAGCGTTACATTGACTTAGCACGAACTAAAAGTGACCCAGAAAATGAACATATAGGCTATCATCAGTTAGCCATGGTTTATCGTGAAATGAATGAATTTCTAACGGCCCTTTTCTATATCGAAAGAGAGCAAAAAATCATTGAAGAAGCTTTTACAGAGGATTCTCTCAAATCTTCTATTAACAATTATGAGCAAGGTTATTTACGATTAAAGCTAGGGAAAGTAGTAGAAGCATTCATGTATATGGAACAGTCCTTAAAACAAGCTTTGCAAACAGATGATTTGATTGCCCAAGCTTGTGCCTATAGAGGTTTAGGAGAGATTGGTTCGATACAAAATGCTGAAGAATCACATGAAAATTTTTTACAAGCTATTGCTCTTTTTGAAAAGGCAGGCGATCAGATTGGTGCTCAAGAGGTTAGAAACTTACTAAATAATAAAAAATAGCCTTTTCAGGCTACTTTTTATTAAAACACACGATAGACATAAGGATTTTCAGGTTTGTCTACTTTTGTGAAACTCTCAACTTCCAGTGTTGGGAGTTTTTGTTTGAGTTCTTTATGGTAGTGGAGTGTCAGGGTTCCCCTAGCGGTAATCCAGGTATTGTCAGGATACTGGCGTGAGTTTCCCTTGGTCAAGAGTCCGTATACACCAGAGTCTGCGATACAGTGGATGATTCCAAAGCGAAAGAGAAATTGGCTATCTGGATGGCTAGGATCGTTATAAACAAAGCCTGTAAACTCGATTTGTTTTCCTTCAAACTCTTGTGGATAGTCATAGAGAACTTCCATGACTTCCATATAGTTTTCGTCTGTGACCTGAATGGTTGGCAAGGATAGGTATTTGTCAGCTGTTGTCCTCATTTCCTTTTCATAAGCAGATTTGGAAAAATAGGTACTGGTATCGGGTTTGAGGTATTGACTGGATGTTCCTTCGCTTGCCTGAATGGCTGTGTTGATTCCCTCAGCAAGAGGGAAATGATAGCCTTTGGCAGATACGGTTCTTGAGTCCAAACTTACTGTCGGAAAGGCAATTCCAATCAAGAGAGGTAGAGACAGTAAAAGGATGCTGATTCGTCTAGCTCGACGGCTTTCCAAATGGCTGTGAGAGTTGATTTTCTTGATCCAGATATAGAATTGGACCAGAGCCAACAGAAGAGAAAGGACCATAGAAATATAGATTAGATAGGAATAGTGGAGGTTAATGTAGTGATTAAGCTTGCCAGATAGCTGTAGATAAAGGGTCAGAGCAAAATAGCACAATAGAATGATAAATCGAATCATAACATCACCCCCATCATGTAAGAATAAAGTAAGACAAGCAGAGTCACGATGCCCGTGAATTGCCAGATGAAGCGCGCTTTGAGGTAGTGTTTCATCATGAGGAGATTTTTGATATCAAGCATGGGGCCGATGACCAGAAAGGCAAGAACAGGAGCAAGACCAAAACTAGAGAGGAGAGAAGCACCGATAAAGGCATCCGCCTCACTACAGAGGGAAAGGAGAAAGGCAAGAAACATGAGCAAGAGAATCGCAAGGAGTGGACTAGCACTGATAGAGGTGAGGATCCGAGTCGGGACATAGACTTGCACGATAGCTGCAAAGAGACAGCCAAAGACCAGGTAACGCCCCATATCGAAAAACTCGTCAATAGCCTGTATAAAGACCTGAAAGACTTTTCTAGCAGGGGTCAAGTGTGGAAAGTCATGTTCATGACAAGCAATAGGATTCTCTTTTTGAATGGGTTCCTTCCAGAAAAATCCTAGAAAAATACCCAGAACCAAAGCAACTATAATGGCTCCCAGAGCTCGCAAAAAGGCAAGCTTTAATGAATTGCCAAAGGCAGAATAAGTAGCGAAAAGAACGATAGGATTGATGATGGGAGCAGTCACCAGAAAGGGAACGGCCGTGTAGCTGGGAACTTTCTTTTCCAAAAAACGATTGATAATCGGAACGATTCCACACTCGCAGGATGGGAAGAGAAAGCCAATGAAGGTACCAAAAAAAATCCTCCCCCAACGATTGCGAGGGAGAAACTCAGTGACTTTATCTGGTGTGATATAGACTTCAATCCAGCCTGAAATGAGACTCCCAATCAGAACAAAAGGAAGGGCTTCGATGATGATAGAGAGAAAAATGGCTCCCGCTTGTAATACACTAGGAGGAAGAGATTGGAAAAGTGCCATCTATTTTTTCTTCTCAACTTTTTCTTTTTTGTTTTTGTCATCTGGGAAAGTGACTTGTGTTAAGTCAGGAAGTTTGGCGAATTCTTCAAACATCTTGTCCAAATCATCCGTTTTTGTAAATTTAACAGCCATGGGCTTACCTCTTTTCTACATTCTACCTCTATTATACTATTATTTTGCGGAAAAGGGATTATTTTTATTTTGATAATCAAAGAGGTAAAAACAGGTAAGGTGAAACAAGGGCTGTCCCTTATGGTATAATAGATTCATGGATAAAAAATACGAAAAAATTTCCCAAGATTTGGGTGTAACCTTAAAGCAAATCGATACCGTTCTAAGTTTGACGGCTGAGGGGGCGACAATTCCCTTTATCGCACGTTATCGGAAGGACATGACTGGTAGTCTGGATGAGGTGGTGATTAAGGCCATTATCGACTTGGATAAAAGCCTGACTAATCTCAATGACCGCAAGGAAGCTGTCTTGGCTAAGATTCAAGAACAAGGCAAACTAACCAAGGAATTGGAAGAAGCTATCCTGACAGCTGAGAAATTAGCAGACGTAGAAGAACTGTATCTTCCATACAAGGAAAAGCGTCGGACCAAGGCAACCATTGCCCGTGAAGCTGGACTCTTTCCTCTTGCTCGCTTGATTTTGCAGAATGTTACTAGCTTAGAGAAAGAAGCTGAGAAGTTTGTCTGTGAAGGATTTGCGACTGGTCAAGAAGCCTTGGCAGGTGCGGTTGATATCTTGGTCGAAGCCCTATCTGAAGATGTCAATCTACGTGCTATGACCTATCAGGAAGTGTTGAGACACTCTAAAATCACTTCGCAAGTCAAAGATGAAAATCTTGATGAAAAACAAGTTTTTCAGATTTATTATGATTTTTCAGAAACGGTTGGAAATATGCAAGGTTATCGTACCTTGGCCCTCAATCGTGGGGAAAAACTAGGCATCTTGAAAGTTGGCTTTGAACATGCGACGGATCGTATCCTAGCTTTCTTTGCTACTCGTTTCAAGGTGAAGAATGCCTATATTGATGAAGTTGTTCAACAGTCAGTTAAGAAAAAGGTCTTGCCTGCTATCGAGCGCCGCATTCGGACAGAATTAACCGAGAAGGCAGAAGAAGGGGCTATCCAACTCTTTTCGGATAATCTGCGCAATCTCCTCTTGGTTGCTCCGCTAAAAGGGCGCGTGGTTTTAGGCTTTGACCCTGCATTTCGTACAGGTGCCAAGCTGGCAGTCGTTGATGCAACGGGGAAAATGCTGACGACCCAAGTCATCTATCCTGTTAAACCAGCATCAGCTCGTCAGATTGAAGAAGCCAAGAAAGATTTGGCAGACTTGATTGGCCAGTATGGCGTGGAAATTATTGCCATCGGAAATGGAACGGCTAGTCGGGAAAGTGAAGCCTTTGTGGCGGAAGTTCTGAAAGATTTTCCTGAAGTCAGCTATGTTATCGTCAATGAAAGTGGCGCTTCTGTCTACTCTGCTAGCGACCTTGCTCGTCAGGAATTTCCAGAATTAACCGTTGAAAAACGATCGGCTATCTCTATCGCCCGTCGTTTGCAAGATCCCCTTGCTGAATTGGTAAAAATCGATCCCAAGTCAATCGGTGTTGGTCAATACCAACACGATGTTAGTCAGAAGAAACTGTCTGAAAGTCTAGACTTTGTCGTGGATACCGTGGTAAACCAAGTCGGTGTCAATGTCAATACGGCCAGCCCAGCTCTTCTTTCACACGTAGCTGGACTCAATAAAACCATCTCTGAAAATATTGTCAAATACCGTGAAGAAGAAGGAAAAATCACTTCACGCGCTCAAATTAAGAAGGTTCCTCGTTTGGGAGCTAAAGCCTTTGAGCAGGCTGCAGGTTTCCTCCGTATTCCTGAAAGTAGCAATATCCTAGATAATACTGGAGTTCACCCAGAGAACTATGCTGCGGTCAAGGAACTCTTCAAACGCTTGGATATCAAGGACTTGAATGAAGAGGCTCAAAATAAGCTTAAGTCCCTTTCAGTCAAGGAAATGGCGTGCGAACTGGATCTTGGTCCAGAAACCCTTAAAGATATTATTGCAGATCTTCTCAAACCAGGTCGTGATTTTCGTGATTCCTTTGATGCACCTGTGCTTCGTCAAGATGTTCTGGATATCAAAGATCTTGTTGTTGGGCAGAAGCTAGAAGGTGTGGTACGTAATGTCGTTGACTTCGGTGCCTTCGTTGATATCGGGATTCACGAGGATGGTCTCATTCATATTTCTCATATGAGTCGCAAATTTATCAAACACCCCAGTCAAGTGGTTTCAGTCGGAGATTTGGTAACAGTTTGGGTTAAAAAAATCGATACTGAACGTGAAAAAGTCAATCTGTCGCTCCTCGCTCCAGATGAATCTAACTGAGTATGTTCAGTCTGTTTCCCTCGAAGACTTTGGTAGACCTTTTACACACCAAGCCCAGTGGAATTCTCGTCTGCGAACGACAGGTGGACGATTTTTCCCTAAGGATGGGCATTTGGACTTTAATCCCAAGACTTATAATGAACTAGGTTTGGAGGTCTTTCGGAAAATCGTTCGCCATGAACTCTGTCACTACCACCTTTATTTTCAGAAAAAGGGTTATCGGCATAAGGACCAAGATTTTAAGAAACTGTTGAAAGAAGTGGATGGACTGCGCTTTGTTCCCCCTTTGAAAGACCAAAGTACCTACCTAGTCTATCAGTGCCAATCCTGCCAGCAAATCTATCAACGCAAGAGAAGGATTGACACAAAACGCTATCGCTGTGGCGTCTGCCGAGGTAAACTCGTTGTCTTAAATCGGCCTAAGGACTGATGTTCTTGGTCCCGTTTTATGCTATACTCTTTGTAAGAATACCGAAAGAGGAAACAATCATGAATACAAAATTTTATAAAATGAGACGAAATCGCATGGTGTCAGGAGTTTTGGCTGGCCTATCAGACAAGTGGAAACTTGATGTAACCCTAGTCCGCTTTCTCTTCTCCATTTTTACCATATCAAATTTTGGGATCGGTGTGATTATTTACATCATTCTCGCCTCTATCCTGCCAACTAAGGAAGAGATTGAAGCTGAAATGTACGGAACAGGACCACGCAAACGCAAGGAAGCCCAAGCCATTGAAGACAATGATGGTTGGTTTTGGTGAGATTTAACAGGAAGTATTTATTATTTGCACTATGTTACTTAAAAGAAGTAGCATAAATGACTGAAAATCCCTTGTGGTTATTTAGCCACAAGGGATTTTGGTATTTAAGTATATTCTTTTCCATCTTGAGAGAGATGAATTACCTGATCAGCCATTTTCCAGATACTAGGATTGTGAGTTGCGATGATAATTGTTCTATTAGCATTACGAAGTTCAAGGAGAATTTCCATAATTTCCTTGGAATTTTTTGGATCTAGCGAGGCGGTAGGCTCATCGGCTAAAATTAAAGGAGGATCTTTCAGGATAATCTTAGCAAGCGCTACGCGTTGAGCTTCACCACCAGATAATTCATAGATTTTTTGGTTGAGGCTTAGATAATCTAGTCTGACAGCTTGTAGTGCTTGAAGAAGAAGTCTCTCTTTTTCTTGTTTCTTGTTCTGTTTTTTGCCAATCAGTCCCAGCTCAAGGTTTTCTCGAATGGTCTGACTTTCTAATAGTCCGAAGTTCTGGAAGAGATAACCTAGCTCGTTACGATAGAATTCCTCATTTTTTAGTGAAGTCAAAGACTTTTCTTTGTAAACGATTTCTCCTTTGTCGAAAGTCTCTAGTTTTGCAAGCATATTGAGCAAAGTGGTTTTTCCACAACCACTGTCTCCTATCAAAGCATACACCATACCACTTTGAAAATTCAGATTCAAGTCTGAAAAAATAATACGAGAACCAAATTGTTTCCAAATATGTTGCAATTCAATCATGCTATCCTCCTTTGATAATGCTAACATAGGTTTTGCTTTCCTTCTTATCAAAGATCTTCAATAGAAGAACGGCTAAACTTAAAAAGCTGAAAAATAGGATCAGGGTAATCCAGATATTCTTAGAAATAATGAAAGCTAGACCACTTCCGAGAAAGAGAGCTGCTATTTGAGAAGTGATATATCTATTGTGTAATTCAAAGAAATAATAGCCTGCTATTTTTTTCAAGAATATGGTTTTGCGAAAGGCTTCAAAATAGAGCAGATTTAAACTTGTAAACAGCAAAATTGAAGTCAAAATAGCAAACATAGCACTCGCTAAGTTACTAAAAATTTCGATTTTAATTTTTTGATTTAACTGGAGATAGGTTTCCCTAGCAGACGATAGACCTGAGACCATTTGATCAAGTTGATAGTGTTTCAAAAGTTCTTGTGTCTGGTGGAGGTCTGTAAAATAGAGATATTCTAGATTTGTAAACCAGAAGATAGAGGAAGCCTTGCCAAGTGCTTTAGGAGAAAGCACAAGAAAGATGGGATTTGATAACCATTGATCATAAGCAATATGGGTGGTATTATAGAGAAATACATCATTATTTTGATTGGTATAAGCTATACTAACTTCGACAGTTTGATTAGACTTGCTACTGTATAATCGGTTGGTTAACTCTTGTTGCAAGGTTGATTTTATATCTTTTTCATTTTTTTGTAGTTCTTCTGGGAGTATGGCAAGGATCTGTCCATCTTTTAGATTATTGATTTTTTTAAAAGTTTCTGATGTTAACTCTATACCTTCTTTTTTGAAGTAGTCAGGTGTTACATAGAGAATATTTTTCCCTTCCAAGTCATAGGGATTTTGTTCAGAATCATTATGAGTTGAAAGAGAATGTTTTATAGCTTGAATAGCGAGATTATGTTTAATAAGGAAGGCATTCTCATTATCTATAGCATGCTGAATAAAGTCAAACCATTTATCAGCATTTGTCTGCAGTTCATCTAAATTTTTCATCTGACTTGAACGACCTGTTTGAAGATTAACAATATTGGAGTGTTGTTTCCAAGTAGCTTGTCCAGCCTCATTTTTCTCAAGTATATGATAGTAAGTAGACATTCGTCCAAATCCTACAATAACCAGTAGAATGGCAAGTACCTGACCAAAGTAGAGAATGCGTAGGATTGACTTGATTGGTAATTTCCCTTTGATGATAGAGAGGAGATGAACTTTTTTCAAAGAAATGGTAAAAAGAAGGGCAATTAGGAGACTAAGTAAGAAAAGTAGGCTATTGTAAAGAATAAAAAGTATTCCTAAAAAAGTTTGAACCTCATAAGGATATCCTAGGGAAATGAGCAAGACACTTGCTATCAGCAAAGCAGGAAGACCAAAAAGAAGGATATCAAGTCCGTCTCTTGCGAGAGAACGAAAGAAGAGATGGCTCAGTCGTTCTCCAGAAATCAACCGAATCCCTGACTGAGAGAGAGATTGAATTTGGCCAATAACAATCAAAGCTAAGAAAGTCAGCAAAAAGATTAACATACTGGTAAGCTGATTAGGTTGGGTAAAGAGGGCAAGTACAAAGGATACTCTGTCATTTTCAAATGCATTCGCTTTTTCTAGTCCAAGTTCTTTCAGACGAGTGGCCAATTCTTGACTAGTTAGGGATCCGCTGATAATATTGTAGTTGTTGAGAAGATCGCTCTTGTGAATGCTTTCTTGACTTGCTGGAGGCATCCAGTCTGGGAGTTTCCCATCTCCAAAAACTTCGTAGTAAGTTTGTGATTTTCCATCACTATCTACTTCCCAAATGGTTCTTGCGATAAGACTATTATGTTCTTTAGCAAGACTATTTAATTCTTCTTTAACGGTAGAATAATCTGCTTGCCCACTTAATACTGCTGCACCTGGGAACAGGATTTGTGGAAGAGAGTCTTTCCAAAAGGACAGAGTGGCAATGAGGAAGAAAGTTAAAAGAAGATTGCTGATGAAGAGAAATATACGTTTCATAGGAACCTCTTTCTAAAAAGAGGGAGATCAACCTCCCTCTTCATTGCAGTTATACGAATTATAGCTTACTACTTTTTAAAATAAGCACTAAAAAACTAAAGTTTTACAAGGTATCGAAGAAAACCCTTTCATAATTATATTTTATTCCTTTTTTAAAAATAAAACAAGCAATGACAGGACTTCTTATAGTAGCTATTTTCAAAAAAATTCTTCAACCTTACAAAAATGTAAGATAAAAGTCTCTTTTGTAAGGTTAGGTTATGGCAAGCAACCTTTTTTTGCGATAAACTAGACTCATAAAGAACAAAGGAGCAAAACCATGAAAAGAATTTTACAAAAGAAAAGAAGAAAACCAAGTCAAAAAGATATCGAGCGTGTTCAACTAGGATGCGCTATGATGCAAGCACAGTTTCAAATGATGGGATACTAAGAAGGAGAAAATCATGACACTTTTAGATGTAAAACACGTTCAAAAAATCTACAAAACACGTTTCCAAGGCAACCAAGTTGAGGCTCTCAAGGACATTCACTTTACCGTGGAAAAGGGTGACTACGTTGCCATCATGGGAGAGTCTGGTTCTGGGAAATCAACTCTACTCAACATCCTAGCTATGCTGGATAAGCCAACTCGCGGGCAGGTTTACCTGAATGGAACAGACACAGCAACCATTAAAAATTCTCAGGCTTCGAGCTTCCGACGTGAGAAGTTGGGATTTGTCTTCCAAGACTTTAACTTACTAGATACCTTGTCTGTTAAGGACAATATCTTGCTTCCGCTAGTTTTATCTCGAAAACCCATCACGGAGATGATGAAAAAATTGGTAGTCACAGCTGAAAATTTGGGTATCAACCAATTGCAAGAGAAGTATCCTTATGAAATCTCGGGTGGTCAAAAACAGAGGGTTGCAGTAGCACGCGCCATCATCACAGAACCTGAAATCCTCCTTGCCGATGAGCCAACAGGAGCTCTTGACTCCAAGTCATCTGCAGCCTTACTCGATGTTTTTGATGAAATCAATGAACGTGGCCAAACCATTCTCATGGTAACTCACTCAACGGCAGCAGCCAGCAGGGCCAAGCGTGTTCTCTTTATCAAGGACGGCATTCTTTACAACCAAATCTACCGTGGAGACAAGACAGAGCGTCAGATGTTCCAAGAAATCTCTGATACCTTGACTGTTATGGCAAGCGAGGTGAATTAGTATGTTCCGATTAACCAATAAGTTAGCGGTATCTAACTTGATTAAAAACCGCAAACTCTACTATCCCTTTGCCTTAGCTGTTCTCTTAGCAGTGACCATCACCTATCTCTTTTACTCTTTGTCACTGAACCCTAATATTGGCAAGATCCGAGGGGGAGAAACTATCTCTATGACGCTTGCTCTCGGTATGGTAGTTGTTACCATCGCTTCTGGAATTATTGTACTTTATGCCAATAGTTTTGTCATGAAGAACCGCTCCAAGGAGCTAGGTGTATATGGTATGCTGGGTCTTGAAAAGCGCCATTTGATCAGTATGGTTTTTAAAGAGCTTCTTATTTTTGGTTCCTTAACGCTGACAGCTGGTCTCGGTCTAGGAGCTCTCTTTGATAAGCTAATCTTTGCCCTGCTTCTGAAGCTGATGAAAATGAAAGTAGAGCTCGTTTCGACTTTCCAACCAATTGTCTTTATCCTAGTTCTTATCGTCTTTGGAGCTATCTTCCTAGGTCTAATTTTTATCAATGCCTTTCGCATCGCTCGCATGAATGCTCTTCAGCTCTCCCGTGAAAAAGCCAGTGGTGAGAAAAAAGGACGTTTCTTAGGTCTTCAAACCATTCTAGGTCTAATCAGTTTGGGAGCTGGTTATTATCTAGCAGTTACAGTTGAAAATCCACTTTCTGCCGTTCTGATTTTCTTTGTAGCAGTCTTGTTGGTAATTTTGGGAACTTATCTTCTCTTCAATGCAGGAATCACAGTTTTCCTACAAATCTTGAAGAAAAACAAGCGTTACTATTACCAACCTAACAACATGATTTCCGTATCCAATCTCATTTTTCGTATGAAGAAAAATGCGGTTGGCCTAGCAACGATTGCTATTCTTTCAACCATGGTCTTGGTGACTATGTCTGCTGCAACGAGTATCTTTAAAGGCTCTGAAACTTTCAAGAAAGTCATGAATCCACATGATTTTGGAATTACAGGACAGAATGTTGAAAAAGAAGACATAAATAAACTCCTAGACCAGTATGCTAGCGATAAAGGATTGACTGTCACAAAGAAAGAAGTCCTTACATACAGTAACTTTGGTGTGGCAAACCAAGAAGGTACGAAATTGACAATCTTTGAGAAAGGTCAAAATCGTGTTCAACCGAAAACTATTTTTATGGTCTTTGATCAAAAAGACTATGAGAATATGACGGGGCAAAAACTTGCACTTTCAGGTAAGGAAGTCGGATTGTTTACTAAAAACAAAGCACTTCAAGGACAGAAAGAACTGACTCTAAATGACCAGACCTATACAATAAAGGAAGAAATCAAAAATGATTTTATTTTTGAACATGTCCCAAATCAGTACAATATTCTAACTTCGGACTATAACTATCTGGTTGTTCCTGACTTGAAAGCCTTTCTTGACCAGTATCCTAATTCTTCCATCTTTAATCAATACTACGGTGGTATGAACGTAACGGCTAGCGAGGAAGAGCAGCTTAAAATTGCAGATGATTATTCAAAATTCGTCAACAACTTTAATAGAGAATTAAACAAAGAAGGAAGCTATGTTTACGGAAGTAATCTGGCTGATAGCAGTGCGCAGGTGAGTGCTCTCTTTGGTGGAGTTTTCTTTATCGGTATTTTCCTCTCTATCATCTTTATGGTGGGAACTGTTCTTGTCATCTACTACAAACAAATCTCTGAAGGCTATGAAGACCGTGAACGCTTCATCATTTTGCAAAAAGTCGGTCTCGATCAAAAGCAAATCAAGCAAACCATCAATAAACAGGTCCTAACTGTTTTCTTCCTCCCATTGCTCTTTGCCTTCCTACACCTTGCCTTTGCCTATCATATGCTTAGCCTCATCCTAAAAGTCATTGGGGTACTAGATGCAACCATGATGTTGACTGTCACTTTGTCGATTTGTGCGATCTTCCTCATCGTCTATGTTTTAATCTTTATGATTACCTCAAGAAGCTATCGCAAGATTGTGCAAATGTAAAAAAAGATACCTCGATGCTGGTCGAGGTATTTCTTTTATATTAGATACTAAAGAGTTGTCCTAAGAGGAAGGTTACTCCCATGGTGAGAAGTCCGATACAGAGGTTACGGATCATAGCAGTTTTCGTAGGAGCTTTTCCTAATTTAGCACTGGTATAGCCCGTAATAAGAAGGGAAAGGGCTACGATAAGAACAGTTGCTGGAATACGATAGTCGCTTGGAAAGACGGTGATGGAAAGCATAGGAGGAAGACTTCCCAGTACAAAGGCGATAAAGCTAGAGATAGCAGCATGCCAAGGGTTGGTAAACTCTTCGTACTCGATTCCATACTTTTCTTCGACCAAGGCTTTGAGGGGATTTTTTAAAAAGGCTTTGTTGGTCAAGAGTTGGGCGGACGTTTCACACTCACCATTTTGTAGGTAAGCTGCGTAGAGGGATTGTTTTGCAGATTCAATGTCCTTATCCAAGAGCAACTGTTCTCTGGCAACAGCGGCTTCTTCCGTGTCTTTCTGAGTGGATACAGAGACATATTCGCCACCTGCCATAGAAAAAGCACCAGCAAGGATAGCGGCCAATCCTGATAAAAAGATAATCCAGATATTGCTTGTCGCACTGGCAACGCCGATAACGACTCCAGCGATGGAAATAATTCCATCATTGGCACCCAGAACACCTGCGCGTAGGATATTGAGTCGTCCTGCAAAGTTAGCATCAATTTCATGTTTTATTTCTGTCATAGTCATCTCCTTTCTCTCCATTATAGAGAAAAGAGAAGGGGAATACAAACTTTTTAAACTATCTGAAAAAAGTTCTACGATTCTAATTTTTAAGCTCTTTTCGACTTTACCGAAAAAGCACGGCAATACAGTTGCCAATCCTACTGTACAAGTCCTTTTTTAGCTTATCTATGGTATAATAGAAGATAGATTTATCATTTGGAGTATGAAGGATTTTATGATTAAACTTGTAGCAACCGATATGGATGGAACCTTTCTAGACGGAGAGGGTCGGTTTGATATGGAACGCCTCAAAAACTTGCTTGTTTCCTACAAGGAAAAGGGGATTTTTTTTGCTGTGGCTTCAGGTCGCGGTATCTTGTCCCTGAAAAAGTTGTTTGCGGATGTGCGTGATGAAGTGATTTTTATAGCTGAAAATGGGAGCTATGTTGAGTTTCATGGCGAGGATATGTATGAGGCTACTATGTCTCGGGATTTTTACTTGAGCACTTTTGAAGCTTTAAAGAAATCGCCCTATTTTGATGAAAGAAAAATGCTCTTGACTGGGAAAAAAGCTTGTTATGTTTTGGAAACAGTGGATGAGACCTATCTGATGTTTAGCCGTCACTACAATGAAAACATTCAAAAAGTAGCGAGTTTAGAAGATATCACAGATGAGATTTTTAAATTCACTACTAACTTTACTGAAGAAACGATAGAAGCTGGAGAGGCATGGGTCAACGAAAATGTTCCTGGTGTGAAAGCCATGACAACAGGTTTTGAATCCATCGATATTGTCTTGGACTACGTTGATAAGGGTGTGGCTATTGTTGAGCTGGCAAAAAAACTTGGTCTAACCATGGATCAGGTTATGGCATTTGGCGATAATCTCAATGACCTTCACATGATGCAGGTTGTGGGACACCCAATCGCTCCTGAAAATGCACGACCAGAGATTTTAGAATTAGCAGAAGCAGTGATTGGCCATCATAAGGACCAGTCAGTGATGGCTTATATGGAGGGCTTGTAATGGCAGATATTAAATTGATTGCACTCGATTTGGATGGCACCTTACTGACAACGGATAAAAAATTGACTGAACGAACCAAGGCGGCTCTCAAGGCTGCGCGTAATCGTGGCATCAAGGTCGTACTGACAACGGGACGTCCTCTGAAGGCTATGGATTTCTTTCTCAAGGAGTTGGGAACAGATGGACAGGAGGATGAGTACACCATCACTTTTAATGGAGGGCTTGTTCAGAAAAATACGGGAGAGATTCTCGATAAAACAGTCTTTTCTATCGACGATGTGACACGATTGTACGAGGAAACTGAAAAACTAGGTTTGCCGTTAGATGCTATTTCAGAAGGAATAGTCTATCAAATCCAGTCGGACCAAGAAAGTCTCTATGCTAAGTTTAATCCAGCTCTGACTTTCGTGCCAGTCGCTTTTGAAGAGCTATCTAGTCAGGTAACTTATAATAAATGCGTGACTGCCTTTGCCCAAGAACCCTTAGATGCAGCCATTCAAAAGATTTCTCCAGATTTGTTTGACCAATATGAAATCTTCAAATCACGTGAACTCTTACTAGAATGGTCGCCGAAAAACGTCCACAAGGCAACAGGTTTAGCGAAATTAATTAAACACCTAGGAATCGATCAAAGTCAAGTCATGGCTTGTGGGGACGAGGCCAATGACCTTTCTATGATTGAGTGGGCAGGTCTGGGAGTTGCCATGCAAAATGCAGTTCCTGCAGTTAAGAAAGTTGCCAATGTCATTACCCCGATGACCAACGACGAGGAAGCCGTT
>NZ_LNVF01000007.1:0-84145 GCF_002093545.1 Streptococcus oralis subsp. tigurinus | reverse complement strand
GATGCTGAACTTCGCTATACTCCTCAAAATGTAGCAGTTGCGACTTTTACTCTTGCAGTAAACCGTACATTTAAGAGTCAAAATGGCGAGCGTGAAGCTGACTTTATCAACTGCGTTATGTGGCGCCAACAAGCCGAAAATCTTGCTAACTGGGCTAAAAAAGGCTCACTTATCGGGGTAACAGGTCGTATTCAGACTCGTAGTTACGATAACCAGCAAGGACAACGTGTCTACGTGACAGAAGTCGTGGCTGAGAATTTCCAAATGTTGGAAAGTCGTAATCAACAAAGTTCGAATGATACATTTGGGAATGACAACCCGATGGATATTCAAGACGACGATTTACCATTCTAAGGAGTTACTAAATGGGAATGAAAGAACATGCCTTGGCTTATCAAAAAAAAGGATTTTCGGTTATTCCTATTAGTCCTTCAAATAAGCAACCGATGATCAAATTTGCTGATAAACCAGCTATGACTGCGCAAGAAATTGAGGATTTTTGGAGTCAGTATCCGGATAGCAACATTGCTGTTCGGACTGATAAATTCTTCGTTATCGATGTGGACCTGCACGGAAAGGCTAATGGCTATGAGAGTCTGGCTAATTGGGAGCATCTAAACTTGATAACTCCAACCCTGCAGGCGAAGACAGCTAGTGGTGGCAAACATATTTTTTATTTTAAACATCCTGATGTGTCTATGACCCAGATGATTGGCTTTCTGCCTGGTGTTGATATCAAAGCACATCCAAACAATTACGTACTGGTAGCTCCGTCTAAAACTCCCAAAGGTGTCTATACTTGGGACAAGAAAAAGTCCAAAGAGGGGGGCACGATGGTCACGGCTAGTCGATCTCTTGTTATGGCCATTAAGAAGGAATACAACAAAAAGAACTCTGGTAGTGACCTGGATAATATCTACTATCAAATCAGCAAAGGTGCTGGTAAACGAAATAGGACAACTGAATTATTTGAAATGGTTGTCCTAGGTTTCGGCGATGAAGGCAGCAGAAATGATACACTTGCAAAATTTGTAGGGGGGCTCTTGAGCAGATCAGTAGAACCGAACTGTATACTGCAACTAGCAGAAACAGCCAATAACAATTCGGTAGAGCCTCTTAATCACAAAGAATTAAGTAGGACTGTCGAATCGATGATCAAGAAACACATGAGGGGGGGGTGGCCATAATAGGTGATGTTACGAATATTTCAATCAAGCAATTTTCGCGCAGAAAGAAAAAAATCTTAAATGAAGAAGGCGAACAGATTGAGATTGAATCGATTGTGGCTGACAGTCCCAGAAATGTTCTTCTTGCAATGAAGAGCGATAACAAGCTCAACGACTTTCTCAGACACAATGAATTTACTGGTGAACACGAAATCGTGGAGGACGTAAAACTGGATGCTATCCAGTTGAGGAAGGGGCAGCTACCTTCAGCCTTTGAATCCTACCTAAGCGTATATTTGGAGAATCACTTCAAGACAGTTTTCAAGGCTGGAGCATTAAGGGACGGTATTGAAGCATTTTTTGCAGAAAAAACCTACAATCCGGTTAAAGAATATATGGAAAATGCTTATGAGTCATGGGATCATAAAGAACGACTTGCCCAGGTATTTCAAACTTGGTTAGGTGCCGAGGACAGTATTTTCGTTCAAAAAATAGCCGTCATGTTCTTTGCTGGGGCGGTTTCTAAGGTTTTTAATCCCTGGGTTAAATTTGACTACACGCTCGATTTGGTCGGTGGCCAAGGTGCTGGTAAGACCACTTTCTTGCAAAAGATAGCTGTTGATTGGTACACGGATTCGGCTAAAGATTTTATGGACAAGGACAACTATGAGATTATGCTGAAATCACTGATTGTCAACGACGATGAGATGGTTGCTTCCAGGAAGACTACTTTTGACGAACTCAAAGCCTTCGTGACTAAAACAGAACTTTCCTTCCGTCGGTCCTATGGTCGCAGATCTGAGAAATTTCCGAAAAACTTTGTTATTGCTAGAACTAGTAATAAAATCGAATACCTGGGTGACAAAACTGGTGAGCGGCGCTTTCTGCCTGTGCTGGTGGATGCAGGCCAGCAGTTTGTCAAGCCATTTGATATGACCGATCATGATGTGCTCCAGCTTTGGGGTGAAGCAGTTGCTATTTACAAAAAAGGATTTATCCTTACCTTTGATGATGAGTTCGAAAATGAGCTTGCGGTCTATAAGGAGCGCTTCACTTATAAAGATGAGGCAGAATCACAGGTCTACGATTATCTTGAAATGCTAGTCCCGGAAGAGTGGGAAGACTTTTCAGTTTCTCAGCAATATCAATATACCTGGTGCTACTTCAATGATGGCAGCTATCGCAATGAGTCCGGTCTGCTATATGAAGGTGTGAAGCTTCAATCGAGTGTGTCTGCCAAACAGATATTAAAGAATGTCTTTGATATCGATAGCGCGAGAGGTGAAAAGATTGCTAGGAAGATCAAGTTGATTATGGACAATAATCAGGATTGGGAATACAAAATAAAGAAGGTTAAAGGGAAGACACTACGTGCATATTTTAGAAAAAATATGCAAACAGAAGTGATGTAACCTCGGTGAAAGTGATGTAACCTTTTGGGTGAAAAATGGTCAAAAATCGTGCTTCGGTTACATCAGGTTACATCATTGATGTAACCGCAAGAAAAACCAGTTATATCAATGGTTTGAGTGCTATTTTTGATTAAATTTTAAAAAAAGTGATGTAACCCTCCTAAACCCTTGATACTACTGAAGTTTTAAGGTGTCTATTAGTAAGGTTACATCATTTATATAAAATATTTAATAAGTAAAAATAGCAAGTGCTATAAACGTTGATATAACAGCATTCTTATTTTTTATAAAATATGTTTTTTGAAAAGTGATGTAACCTGTAACCTTAGAAAAAACATTCACAAAATAAGCATATTATTTAATAAATAAAGGAGAGAAAATGTCATACACAGTAACATTATTTTTTGACAACATGGTAGACGAAACTCACTTTTTTAAGAAAGAGGGAGACGCTACCAAATGCAAGGCTCAGCTAGAAAGCAAGTATCGAGGGAATCGAATGTATAAAGTTAAGATGGATGAGGTGAGAACTTGAAATTATTTCTCAACGAAGATTGTATGGATGTCATGAAAAGATATCCTGATAACTATTTTGATTTAGCTATTGTAGATCCACCATATTTTTCTGGTCCAGAACAAAGAAAATTTTATGGGAACAAAATCAGTCCGATTGGTGTCAATAGACTTTATGGTAAAACATCAGAGTGGAAAATTCCAAATAGAGATTATTTTGATGAGTTATTTAGAGTTTCAAAAAATCAAATCATTTGGGGTGTGAACTACTTCAACTATTCTTTTGGTTCTGGCCGTATCGTTTGGGATAAAGTTAATGGCCAGTCAAGTTTCTCAGATTGCGAGCTAGCATACTGCAGTTTGCATGATAGCACGCGACTATTTCGCTATATGTGGAATGGCATGATGCAAGGAAAGTCAATATCCGAAGGTCATATCCAGCAAGGAAACAAGGCTTTGAATGAGGTTAGAATTCATCCAACCCAAAAACCCATCAATCTTTATTTCTGGTTGCTGCAAAACTACGCAAAAGCCGGAGATAAGATTCTTGATACTCATGTCGGTTCAGCAAGTAGCTTGATTGCTTGTCAGGAGTTAGGTTTTGAATATGTTGGTTGTGAGCTTGACAAAGACATCTTCAACCTTGCTCAACAGAGACTCAATGACTATGAAAAACAAATAAAATTACTTTAGAAGATGAAAAGGAGGATTTGGTATGGTACCAAAATTTAGAGCGTGGGATACCACAAATAAAGAGATATTTAAAGATACTTTCGCAATAACAGAAAGCGGACAAGTTGTAGTAGTTGATCAATCCTCTGTCTTTGTTAGTCCAGATTATGTTTTCGTTGACAATCTAGTCATCATGCAATCAACAGGTCTTTTTGACAGAAATAACAAGGAAATCTTTGAGGGGGATATTATTACAAATGGTAAAGATGTTATGTGTATGAAGAGACATAACACGCTAGGCTTTTACGTAGAACAAAAAGGCAAGGTTGAATTTATTGCAGATAGTGCAGTTTTAGAAGAATTTGAAGAGGATGCTAAAGAGATTGCTGATATCCTCGAAATCATCGGCAACATCTACGAGAATCCAGAACTTTTGGAGGCTATCAAATGAACCCAGAAATAATTGATAACGTAAATAAACCAAGCCACTATCAAGGTAGATACGGTATGGAGTCTATCGATGCTTTAAGAAACTTCATGACACCAGAACAATTAAAGGGTTTTTATCTCGGAAATGCCTTGAAGTATCAACTGCGATTTCAGAAGAAAAACGGTCTTGAGGATTTGAAAAAGGCACGTAAGAACCTTGAATGGCTTATTGAGGAGATAGAGAACGAGCAGGCACAATTGAGGAAAAACCATTGTAGAACATAGATGATAATGGCATTAAAAAAAGCCAAGACACTCTCTGCCTCAGCTATAATTAACACACTATTATTATATCATAAAAGGAGATAGAGAGTGAAGGCTAAAGAGCTTTTAAGCGAATTGCAGAACCTTGACATGGATATCCAAAGTCGTATTGACGAAATCAACGAACTTGAGGCTGGCCTGCTCTCAAGTCCAAAGTGGGCCGAAGCTAAAGTAAAAGGTGGGCAGACAAGAAAGATTGATGATGTATATGCTCAGTTGATCACGATGAAGGATGAAATCGAGAAGGACACTAATGTTGTTATCAATCGTAAAATGGAATTAGGGCGGATGATTAACAAGCTGACAAATCCTAAGCACAGAACAATCCTGAGAATGACTTATATCAATAAAGGTACAGCTGATAGTATTTGTTATGACTTGAAAATGAGCCGTACAACCTATTACAGATTAAAGAATGAGGCAATTTTAGCCCTAGAAGAAGTTATCTGATGTCATAAGTTCAAAATGGGACTATTTGGGACGGCGCGGTTCTAAAAATCTGTTAAAATGGTAGTATCAAGAATTAAGGGGTGAGCGTCAATATATCACCCATTAACTTACAAATGGTTGCGGAGCGACTAGACCTTGCATGATTGCGTAGCTACTTATATCCTAGGTAAGTTATAAGCTAGAGGGTTTGATTCCCTCAGAGGTTTTAAATGACTACAAAAAATAAAAAAAGGAAAACTTCAAATTGATTTCTAATTAACACGCAAGGTAGTAGTCGCCTTGCATTAAGTCACTCATCGAGTGGCTTTTTTTAATTATTAAAAAGGTGGTGATGGAAAATTGAATGAAAGACAAAGACGATTCGCAGATGAGTACATCATCAGCGGGAATGCAACAGATGCAGCTATTAAGGCAGGGTATAGTGAAAAGACTGCTAGAAGTCAAGGACAAAGATTGTTGACAAAAGTTGACATTTCTGAATATATCAAAAAAAGAATGGATGAGATTCAGGATGAAAAAATCCTGACTCAAAAACAAATTCTTGTGATGTTGTCAGAGATTGCATCAGGTCAGGCAAAAGAGACAATTGTGGTCACGACAAAAGTAGCTGAGTTGATGACTGATCCCGTGACTGGTAAGTCTGTAAAAGTCTACAATGAAATCCCTCAACTTGTCGAATATCCAACAAAGAACAGCGATAGGAACAAAGCTTTGGAGTTACTAGGGAAACGACATCAAATGTGGACTGATAAAGTAGACATCAATGCAACGGTTACCGAGACTAAGAAGTTTGACGATATCGTCAGTCAGTTGGGCGGTGATGGACTTGACGAATAGCTTCCCTTTATCTCAAAAGTACATCGACTTTTGCAACAGCTTTAATAATGTTGATGCTGACTTTTTGGAAGGTACAACGGCAGCTGGAAAAACAACGGTTGGTGTTGGTGTCAAGTTTATGCGAGCGGTCAGCAAAAGTTCGAAGAAGTTTCACATCATTGCAGCAAAGACAGTTGGTGTAGCTGAAAAGAATATCATCAATCAGGATAACGGAATTTTAGACATCCATAAAACAGCCGTCTACTGTGGTAATGGTGATAAAGATTCGAAGATTCCTCACATCAAGTTTGAGGGGAAAATTATTTATGTACTGGGATATGACAACAAGGAAAAATGGAAGCTGGTTCTTGGTGGACAGTATGGATGTGTCTATATTGATGAGGTCAACACGGCTGACATTGAGTTTGTTCGTGAGTTGTCCACACGTAATGATTATTTGATGGCAACGCTCAATCCGGATAATCCTGATTTACCGGTCTACAAAGAATTTATTAACAAGGCACGGCCGTATAAAAAGTACGCAGGCGATGTGCCGGAAGAAATTATGCGAGACCTATCAGAACCAGCTAACCCTAAATGGCGTTACTGGTTTTTTACGTTTAATGACAACCTATCACTAACACCAGAAGCCATCCAGAAGAAAAAGGATGCTGCACCAGTTGGGACTAAGCTCTACAAAAATAAAATACTTGGCCTACGTGGCCGAGCAACAGGAATTGTCTTCGTTAACTTTGATAGTAAAAGACATGTGTTGAGTAAGTCTTTTGTAAAGAATACGGTCACGTTCCAGCGGTTCACAGCTGGACTAGATACAGCTTACTCAGCAAGTAGTCCGGATACAATTGCAATGATTTTCCAAGGGATATCAGATGACGGAAAGTTATACACGCTGGATGAGGAAGTCTATAACAACGCTGAGCTTGATGTACCGATTGCACCATCTGATACGGTGGTCAAGTTTATCAATTTCCTAGAGCGCAACCGTGGTGAATGGGGGCTGGCGCGTGATGTATTTGTTGATAGTGCGGACCAAGCAACAATTACAGAATTAAACAAATACAAGCGACAATACGGCTGTCTGTATATCTTTAACAATGCTTATAAGAAAACTAAGATTATTGACCGGATCAACTTCCAAATTGGTTGGTTAGCTCAAGGTTGCTACTATGTGTTAAGTCATTGTACGAATCATATCAAAGAGCTAAACACGTATGCGTGGAAAGAAGGAAAAGATGAGCCAGAAGATGCAAACGATCATACAATCAATGCGAATCAGTATGCATGGTTGCCATACAGGAAGATAATCGGAAGAAAGGAAAAATAAAGTGGGAATAATGGATATGATCAGAAGGAGTATGAGAAGCTTTCTCAAACTGGAACAGGCACAGCCAAATGTCATCACAATTACAGAGGCAATGACGTTTGAAGATAATGCAGCAAAGAACCAAATTTGGTATCGCGGTGACTCATACGAACTGGACCAGCTCTACAAGCAATTACCACATAGCAACATCAACTTTTGGGGAGCGACAAGTACTCCTGGGCAAGAAATTAGAAAGATTCACACAGGAATACCTGGTCTCATCGTTGATAGGTTGGTAGATATCACGCTGCACGATATGAATGATTTAGACTTTGCCGAGGAAACGCAAGGAAATTTGTGGGAAGAGATTGCTGAAGATAGCAACTTCCACGATCAACTGCAGGAGGCGATTAAAGATAGTCTTGTGATGGGTGATGGTGCTTTTCGTATTTCATTTGATCCGGAACTTACAGCATTGCCTATTGTTGAATGGGTTGGTGGAGATAGAATTGAAAGCATCTACAACCGTGGAAGATTGAAAGAAGTTATTTTCCGCACGCACTTCACAGAACACAGACGGAGCTATTTGCTCGAGGAAATCTACGGATATGGCTCATTAACTTATAAGCTCTACAGGGGCGAAACTGAGCTAGATATGAGCGCGACAGAGTACACCGCTAACCTTGTCGATGTGGAGTTCGATAAATCTGTTATCTTGTGCTTGCCGTTTAAGATTTACACGTCACCTAAAGTAAAAGGCCGTGGTCAATCTATCTATGATCGTAAGACAGATGCCTTTGATAGCTTGGATGAGTCTTGGAGTCAGTGGATGGATGCTCTTCGTTCTGGACGATCACGAGAGTATATTCCTGAGAACTTACTTCCCAGAGATCCCTACACAGGCGAAATTAGTAAGGGCAATCCTTTTGACCATCGCTTTATTAAGGTTGAGACAGCAATGGGCGAGGATGCAAAGAACACAATCACATTGCAACAAGCTAATATCCCGCACGAAAGTTATTTGAGTACATACGTGACTGCGCTTGATTTAGCTTTACAAGGTATCATTAGCCCATCAACACTCGGTATCGATGTCAAGAAGCTAGATAATGCTGAGGCACAACGTGAGAAAGAAAAGGCAACTCTCTATACTCGCAATGCTATTGTGACAGCTCTGCAAGATTACCTGCCAAAGTTAATTAGTATGGTTTTGAATGCTGATAGTGTGCTTAAGAAAAACCCGCTACAGAAAGTCAAGGTCGACGTGCCGTTTGGTGAGTATGCTAACCCTAGTTTTGAATCACAGGTTGAGACAGTTTCTAAGGCTAAGACAGGTGGTATCATGTCGATTGAAGCGAGCGTTGAGGAATTATACGGTGACTCAAAAGACCAGGAATGGAAAGACCAGGAAGTGGCAAGAATCAAAGTGGAGCAAGGTGTGACAGAAGTCAACGTGCCATCATTGAATGAAGTTGCTAACGATTTTGAGATAGAGAAGGAGGCTGAAGATGCTGAAGACGGTGACGATAGGACAGAGGATCTATCACATGAGTCAGAAGGAAGCGCAGGGACTTCTACAGATAGCGAGCGATAATGTAGAGTTCGGTATCTATGCTGTTGAGAAGAACAACAAGTTGGATATGCTCAACCTCAAAATGCCTAGTAAAACAGCTTTGAAACGACAATTGAGAAGTTTTAAAGCGCAAGGTTTTAAGGTGTACTGCAATGGCTTATGATGTATCTAAAGCATTTGAGCGAATTGAAAACGATCTGCTTGATTCCATGATTAGAAATCTAGGAAGGCATAAGGCAGAGGAAACTGCTGAAGGTTTTGAATGGGAACAATGGCAGGTCGCTCAATTGAAAGAGCTTGAACGATTTAAGCGAGATAATGCCAAAAAATATAGCAAAGAGTTTGCCAATATCAATAGCAAGATTTCCACAGCTATACAAGAAGCCTATAGGCAAGGCATGGATGATGAGGAAATGTCTATCCTGGAAGCTATCAAGAACGGTTTTGAATTTAACAGTGGAAAAGATAATCTAGGGGCTTCATTTTTTGCTATCAACGAACGAAAGTTGAATGCGTTACTTAACTCGGTCGAGCATGATATGAAGACGGCAGAGCATGCTGTATTGCGGTATACAGACGACCAGTACAGGCGCACAATATTTGATGCTCAGGTAGCAGCTAACACAGGAGCTAAGACTTATGAGCAGTCAGTGGATATGGCCACCAAGGATTTTCTAAGTCGGGGTATCACATGCATCCAGTACAGTAACGGGGCCATGGTCAATATCGTATCGTACGCCGATATGGCCATTCGAACAGCAACCAAAAGAGCCTACCTAATGGGTGAGGGAGTCAAGCGCCAGGAGTGGGGGATTCATACTGTTATCTTAAACAAGCGATCGAATGCATGTCCTCTGTGTATGCCTTTTGAAGGTAAAGTATTGATTGATGATGTCTGGTCAGGAGGCAGTGCGGATGATGGTCCATATCCATTGTTAAGTTCTGCAATGGCAGCTGGTTTGTATCACCCTAACTGCAAAGATAAGCATACAACTTATTTCCCTGGGATCAGTAGCGAGCCAGAGAAAATATTTACAAATCAGGAATTGGACGACATCAAGGAAAGACAGTTACTGGACAACAAAGTTCAGCATGCTAAGCGACAGGAGAAACGCTTTAGCAGATTATCGCAGTTCAGTCTCGATGAAGACAATGTTCAGAAGTACACATCAAGGGCGGAAGAATGGTCTAAACTTAAGTCTAATGCAGAAGAAAATCTGAAATACTTTGAAGCAGAAAAAGGATACAAATTATACCAAGAGCTTTCACTCGAAAGTGATAGTGATTACAAGAAATTCATCAATCGTCAGAGATTGCCTAGAGATACTAGTGGCGTAGCTTCGAAGAAGATTGCTGCAGAGACACGACACATGTATATCGATGCGACTCGAAAAAAATTCAAGGGAGGTACAGAGCTTGGACAAGAATTGTTTGCAAGATTAGCCGATCAGTCGGCGATTGCAACTATTGCAGAAACAGGAGTTGTAAGATATGAATCTGGAAAACTCTTCCTGAACATGTATAAGGATGTAGACGACCCTCGCGGACCTGGTACTGGTTATTTCCATGAATTTGGTCACCAAATAGATGAGAAGCTGGGTTGGGAATTCACAAAGGATAAAAAAATACTGCAACTTCTACGTAAAGACTTTATCAATTTATCTGATGATACTATTTTCGATGCAATCCATATCAACGATAAAGCCTCTTCGGCATCTGATATATTGGGAGCGTTGAGTGAAGGTAGAATACAAGGTAAGTATTCGCACTCGCTCGTTTACTGGGAGAAAAAAGGAAATATCGAGAGCGAGTTTTTTGCGCATGTGTTTGAGGCACAATTTGATGATGAACGCAGAGAAATACTTGAAAAAACTTTTCCTGAGAGTTATAATTATGTTATAAATAAACTAAAGGAGAGGTAGTCATGCGGATTATCGAAAGCTATCTACGTGTAGCAGAAAAAGCAGATACATTCAGCGACATCTTTGGATATCGTTTAGTAGCCCCGATTTTTCCTGTAGCGGCTATCTATGGACCACAAGAAGAGAGCGATATCTTTGAAGCGAAACTAGACAAATGTATCAAAGATCAATACGATTATTTTGCAGATGAGTACGGCTATGATTCAGATGAGAAAAGACGTAGACTGCAACGTGAGAAGTATGTATTTTACGATTGTTAATATCACAGAGCGCCGATAAGGTGCTTTTTTTGTACTCAGAAAGGATTGAAAAAATGAAATACAGAAAGAAACCAGTAGTCATTGAGGCGGTTCAGTTCGTAGATACGGAAGAATCAATTTTGAAATTGTCAGAGTTAGGATTGGATCCAGTTCGTGTAGATTATGCTGATTTGAATAATCCAGTTTTAAAGATAGAAACACTTGAAGGATTGATGATTGCAACCGAAGGTGATTATATTATTAAAGGAGTTCAAGGTGAGTTTTATCCATGCAAGCCTGATATTTTTGCAGAAACATACGAAAAAACGGAGGAATAAAAATGTTAGAAAAAGCAAAACAATTGGCATCACAAGAATTTTCGCGCTTATCAGGTCGTGAAATTAAAGCAGAAGACTGCTTTGTAGTTTGGTTTAGCAAGACCCTGCAAAACTGGAAAGTTCTTGTTAGTACGAACGCAATTACATCAAGCGAACCTTGTGGAAATTATGCAGAAATCACGCATAACGGCGACAAGAAAGAGACTTATGTGGATGTTTACGCCAAGGTTTCAAATCGTGCCATTAAAGATTAGGAGGTGATCCAACATCTTGACTGGCAGGAATAGACTGCTATAAATTACTGTAAATTGCTATAAACCGCCTCGAATTCGACGCAGTTTTTCTTATACTCTAACCGTATGGAATCCCGTACGGTTTTCTTTTTGTCCGAAGACTGAAAACTACGTGGAGACACCAGTGACAATAACTGAAATAGGGAGACACCCTTAAAACTGAAAGGAGAACGCTATGTTCAAACGCAAACTATTTTTCCATAATGCAGATACAGGAACCGGCTCTGCAGGTGGACAAGACACGTCAAGCCAAACTCAACCAGCTAGCACTCCTGAGATTGACTATGACAAAATCGCTAGCATTGTCGAAGGCAAGCAAAAAGTTGCTGAAGACACCGTGCTAAAAAATTACTTTAAGCAGCAAGGATTGAGCGGCGAAGAAATGGCTCAAGCTATTACTGCTTTTAAGTCGCAGAAAGCTGATGCAACACCAGATGTCGCATCACTACAGCAACAGTTAACGCAGGCACAAGCAAGTGCATTGCAAGCTAATTTAGAGCGAAATCTACAATTAGCAGCAATCGAGGAAGGATTGCCTGTTGGTGTACTACCTTATGTGATGAAATTGGCTGATACATCAACTCTCACACTTGAATCGAAACCAGAAGATTTCAAAGCTATTGTCGCAAAAGTTTTGGAAGACGTTCCTGCACTGAAGCCAAATAAAGAAGAATCAACTGGGTTTCAACAAATCGGATCTACCGGTAAAACACAACAAACTAACCAAACTGATGCCATTGCTGCAGCATTTGGTCTTTAAGAAAAAGGAGAATTAAATTATGACAGTTTATAACTACGCAGAACAATTCGAACAAGCTTTGCATCAAAAATATGCAAAAGAGCTTGCGTCTGTAGATTTGTTTAACTCAAATCCGCATGTGAAATTTATCAACGCTCAAACAATCAAGCTGCCAAACATCACAGTATCTGGTTACAAAGACCACAATCGTCAAACTATCGGTTTTAATTCTGGAACAATCTCAAACGAATGGGAACCAAAAAAACTAGAACATGACCGTGACATCGAAGTTGCAATCGATCCTATGGATGTTGATGAAACAAACCTTGTCGTCTCTATTGCCAATGTCCAGAACACTCTGGAAACTGAACAAGGTATTCCTGAAAAAGATTGCTACGTGTTCTCAAAACTCTACACAGAAGCTGGAAAGTATGCTGCTAATGGTGCCACTATCGACACTACAACATTGACTGCAGAAAATATCTTGCAAAAATTTGATGACGCCATGGAAAAAATGGACGAAGCAGGTGTTCCGTCTGAAGGCCGCATTTTGTACGTCACTCCAGCTGTCAACAAACTCTTCAAACAGGCTAAAGACATCCAACGTGTGCTGGGAGTGAATGGTTCAAATGGCGACGTCAAACGCTCTATCTATAGCCTTGATGATGTTAAAATCAAACAAGTGCAATCAGCTCGCATGAAATCACAATACAACTTTACAAATGGTTGTGTCGCAACAGATGAAGCAAAACAAATGAACTTCATCTTGATCCACCCATCTTGTGAAGTTGCTCGTGAAAAATACTCTTACATCAAAGTATTTACACCAGGGCATGACTCGCGTACAGCTGACAACTATTTGCTCCAATCTCGCTTCTACATGGATGCATTCTTGATCAAGAATAAAGCAGCTGGTATCTTTATCAACGCGACAGCGTAAGAAAGGATGGTGTAGTATATGGCATTAAAAGCAATTAAAGGCGCTCGAGTCTATGATATCGATGAGTCAGCGATCAATGATTTTGTTGGTCGTGGCTTTGAAGTCTACGAAGATGGTGAATTAAAATATGGTGAATCTGTCGACAAGGTTTCAAAAGAGGAGTACGAAAAAGTTTTGGCTGACTTGAAAAATGCTAAGGATGAAATCAAGAAGCTCAAAGGAGCTAAGGAGTAACAGTCATGTATGCTAGTCCAGATTATTACAAAAAGACGTTTGTTGGTGTGATTTCTGCTGATTCAGAAAAACTGGCTAGCAAACTTAAATCAGCTTCTGACAAGATTGATATACTTACGTTCAACCGAATCCGTGGCATTGGATTCGACAATCTGACACCATTTCAGCAGGAAGTTATCCGAAAGGCTTGTTGTCAGATTGTTGACTTTGAGGAGGTTAATGCTGATTTGATAGCTACTACAGTTTCAAACTACAGCATTAATGGTGTGTCAATGCAATTTGGATCAAATTGGAATATTGCTACAGAACAAGGTATTGTTATTTATCGCAAAACCTATGAACTTTTGAAGCAAACAGGATTGACAAGGAGGGTTATTTGATGAAATTTCCACAACTTGTCTTACCTCAATTTTGCCAGACGCAAATCACAGTCACAGTCAACCAAGAAGGAGTTTCTGAAGACGGCGAACCTTTAGAGGCGTTCAGAGCTAATCTAAAGTGCAATTATCAGGACAGTGTCAAAACAGTCCTAACTGAACAGAAGAAGCTGGTCCAAATTACTGGGTCAGCTTATTTCGTTGGTGATATTGCACCGTATTTGCCTACATTGAGCGGTGGGACTGCAATTGTATTTGGTATTGTCAGGAGGATTGTGGACAGCCGGAAAGCTAGAAATCCAGATGGGACTGTTAACTATACCTACATCGGATTGGAGTGATGCTATGTTTGTGAATTCTACAGTAAAGCTAGATTTTGGCACTATCCGCAAACTGGAAAGGGCTCAAATCATAGCACTGGAACAGACTGCTGAATACCTGCATACAGAAGTTGTGCAGGCACAAGTCGTACCATTTGATAAAGGTGTGTTGCAAGGCGAAGCAATGGCTCCAGATTACTCACGTTCATCCAAAGGTGTAGTAAGCCTGGTACATTCCACTCCTTACGCAAGACGATTGTACTTTCATCCTGAATATCAATTCCAGACGAAAGAAAATCCTCATGCAAAAGGAAAGTGGTTTGAGGATTGGGCTGATGGTGGCAAGAAGTCACACAAAATAAAACAAGCCTACGGGCAACTTTACAAACAAATCACGGGGGTTTAAGCATGATTACATTAGCTGAAGTCCGTGACTGGATTAAAACATTTAATGCAGCTAACAACTACTACATTGGCAAGATCGATAATAAGCAAGAAAATAGTATAGGCATTTACCAACGAAAGACAATCGATGGTCCTCGGGTAGCAATCGGAGGCAGAACACTGGCAAGCTATGATGTCAAATCAATCAGCATCTTAATTCACTGGAACAAGAATGCGAATGAGACTGAGAAGCGTGCTCAGTACCTCTACAATCGTCTATTTGAGGCTGAATCGGTTGTTATCGGTGGAACACCTATTAAGATGATTGCCTTATTACAGAACGAGTCTGTGGACGTAGGAACAGATGATAATAACGTGTATGAGCGTGTTATCGAGCTTGATTTATATTACGAAAGAGAAAGAGAGGGCAACTAATGGCTCAGAAAACTGGGGTATTCCCCGTATATGAAAACCAGTTCCAAGTAAATAAAGGAACTGCAGGAGTTGAATCACTTGTTGATATTGCAGACATGGAATCATTCTCAGTATCATTTGACAATGGTGTTGAAGAATGGAAACCATTTGACCAAAAAGGTTGGACACGTCGTTTGATGACTGCGAAGTCAGTTACAATTTCTGTTTCTGGTAAACGAAACGTAGGTGATGCAGGCAACGACTACATTGCAGGTCTTGCGTTTAAAAATGGTCGCGATTCTGAAGCGGACTTCCAATGGACTTTCCCAGACGGAACCAAAATCAAATTTAAAGACGCGGTTATCAATCTTAAGGACTTTATCTCGGGGGATTCAACTGGCGTTGCACCATTGTCATTTGATGTTATGTCAAATGGTAAACCGGAAGTGGTGCCAGCAGGTTAAATTAGAGGGTTTCGACCCTCTTTTTATTTTAAGGAGGAAATATGGTTGAAGCTGAAGAAACCAACGCAATTGCAACCATGGCTTTTATTGATATCGATACAGGTATCGAATACAAGGCTGGAGATACCGTTGATTTAAGCGGTAAATCCAAAGAGCGAATCGAAGCTATGGCAAGCAAAGAAAATCGAACTGGTCAAGTACTGATCAACATTTTATCTGAAGAAAAGGAAACCGAATAATGTCAAAAGTAATTGATATCACAGAAAAACTCAATTTTGAAGAAAATCCAAAATTGAAAATTAAAGATGCTGAAATTGAAGTCAATACAGATGCAACAACTGTACTGACTCTGATGCAGACTATCGGTGATGAAGAAGGAACTCCATCTGCAAAAAAAATGATGGAAATGTTTGAGCTAATCTTCCCTGAAAATAGTCGCAAAACACTTGATGAAATGCGTTTGAATTTTGCTGATTTAACTACAGTTATTGAAGCAGCAATGACATTGGTCATGGGAGAAGAAGAAGCGGGAGAACAGTGAGCCATACTATGACCTATTTGAGGATTTCGATTTAATCGTCAGTTCTCTCAGGACACAGTATGGCTTATCTGTATACTCTAATGAATTTAAGAATATGAAGTGGAAAGAGTTCAAGGCTCTCTTAGCTGGTTTGTCCGGAGAAACACCGCTTGGTCGAATTGTCCAAATTCGAAGCGAAGATGACCCTAAAATGCTAGAGGTATTTTCAGAAGGACAGCACCGTATTCGCAACGAATGGAGATTGAAACTTGCCAAAGAGAAAACAGAACAAGATTTGACTCAAGTTCTTGAAGAATTAAAACAAGCCTTTGTTGAGATGGCTAAGTAGGAGGTGATAGCTATTGGCACAAACAGTTGGCCAGATTGGTCTTGACCTTGTCGTCAACGACAAACAATTTAAAGGGCAGATGAGTGGCTTGCAAGGAATGGCGACGAAAGCTGCCAAGATGCTTGCAGGAGCATTTGCAATCAAGAAACTTGTTGATTTCGGAGCTCAAGCTATCAAGCTCGGTTCAGATCTCAACGAAGTACAAAACGTTGTTGACGTTGCTTTCCCACGCATGAGCAAGCAAGTTGATGACTTTGCAAAACAAGCTATGTATACCTCTGGGTTATCAGAGACCATGGCAAAACGATACACCGGTACATTCGGTGCGATGACTAAAGCTTTTGGTTTTAACGAACAGAAAGCTTACGAGATGTCAACAGCCTTAACTAGTTTAGCGGGCGATGTGGCATCTTTTTATAATATTAGTCAAGATGAAGCCTACACAAAGCTGAAATCAGTCTTTACTGGTGAAACAGAGACACTTAAAGATTTAGGTGTGGTCATGACTCAATCAGCACTTGATGCCTATGCAATGGCTAACGGCTTTGGAAAGACGACACAAGAAATGTCTGAGGCTGAAAAAGTTGCTTTGCGGTTCGCATTTGTAACAGACAAGCTTTCATTGGCTAGTGGCGACTTCGCTAGGACATCGGATAGTTGGGCTAACCAAGTTAGGATTATGAAGCTACAGTTCGAAAGCTTTATGGCAAGCGTCGGAGTTGGCTTGATTAACATTTTTACCCCTGTTATCAAAGTTATTAACTTTTTGCTCAGCAAATTGCTGACAGTAGGTAATGCTTTTAAAGCATTGACGGAGCTATTTACTGGCAAGAAGTCTATGAAAGGCTCCGGTATCCAAGAGACAGCTGATGCAGTTGGTAATTTAGGAGAGGCTTCTGATGGTGCAGCAGGAGGAGCTGGCAACTTAGGAAAAGCCGCCAAAGGAGCCGGAAAGGCTGCGGATGGAGCTGGTAAAGCAGCTAAGAAAGCTGCTCAAGAAATGAAATCTCTCATGGGATTTGACCAAATCAATAAACTATCTGACTCATCCGATAGCGGAGATGGTGGTGGAGATTCTGGAGGCAGTCCTGGTGGTTCAGGCGGCGGAGGTGGTGGAACACCTAAAGGCGCTGAAGTCGATATGGGGAAAATTGCTGAAGGTGGGAATCAATTAGACGGTCTGTTTGATGGATTATTTAAACGATTGCTTGAACTCGTCAAATTGTTCCAGAATGGTTTCAATGCTTCATTTAGATTCGATGGTGTTGAACGCCTTCAGAGTGCTTTAAAAAGAATCGGTGAATTACTACAAGAGATTTTTACAGATCCAAAAGTTGTTGCTTCTTTTCAAACTATGCTTGATAAGATAGCTTATGCTCTAGGGCAATTTACTGGCTCGATAGGGACTGTCGCTCTCGGGATAGGAGTCTTTATAGCCGAAAGTATAGCAAACGGATTACAGCGCCAAAAAGAGCGTATTAAGAGTGCTCTCGTGTCTCTATTTACCAACATAGGAAATGTAGCTGAGGTTGCTGGTAATATCGTTCAAGCTTTCTCAAATGGTTTTTACGATGTCATCACATCTTCTGGCGCTGTTAGAATTGGCAGTGCGATTGTATCTGCGTTTTTAAGTGCTGGTAGCACAGTAATCGAATTAGGCAGTAAGATAGCAGGAGATTTTGCTAAAGGAATTGAAAAAGCAATAGTTCCGAATGTTCCACAGTTAGTAAAAGCCTGGACAGGATTATTAGATGGCATCGCTCCTGTTTTTGAAAGTTTAGAATCACTGGTAGATGATGTTGGTGATGCGTTGAAACGTGTGTACGATGACAAAGCAAAACCATTTATTGACTCTTTGACAAGTGGTTTTGGTCAGTTGATGAAAAGCTTTTTGGATGGGTGGAATACTTACCTCAATCCAGTTCTATCAAAATTAGGCGAAAAGTTTTCGGAAGTTTATGACGCTCATGTAAAACCAGCTATCGATAGTCTCTCTATGCTTTTAGGTAGTTTTTTTGATTTTTTCAAAGCTGCTTGGGAAGACTTTGTTTCGAATGTAGATGTCGAAAAATTCATGGAGATTCTTAGTGGATTAGTAGAAGTTGTCGGTACAACGTTGATCAATGCTATTGCGGCACTCTCTGATATTATCAGTGGTCTTGCTCAAGCTCTATCTGGTTTGATTGATTTTGTAACGGGTGTTTTTACAGGTGATTGGGATTTAGCTTGGAACGGAATTAAAAATCTATTTTCCGGTATTATCAAATCTCTCTTGGCCGCGCTTGGAATTGACATCGATTCGATGATTGCAGAGTTCACCCGTTGGTGGGAATCTGTTAAGACCATTTTTGCACCTGTTGTTCAATGGTTCAAGGATAAGTTTAAACAAGCTTGGGATGCCATTGTTGCTATCTTTACCGGTATTGGTTCCTGGTTTTCTCAACGCTACAATGAGTTAAAAAGCAATCTTGCTTCTATTCCTGATTGGTTCAAAGACAAATTCCGCAGCGCGTGGGCAGGTTTAACAGGTATCTTCAATCCTATTGCAAGTTGGTTTGCAGGGAAGTGGAGTAATATTCAATCTGCTCTTGCTAGCATACCAGGGTGGTTTTCTTCAAAATTCCGCGAAGCATATAACAATGTCAAGAATGCATTTTCGGGCATTATCGGGTTCTTTAGCGGACTTTGGGGGCAAATACGCTCAACGTTTACTCATGTTGGAACCATGGTTGGAAGCGCCATTGGCGGTGCTGTACGTAGCGTTATTAACGGGGTACTTGGCACGGTAGAAAGCACAATCAATAGTGGTATCAGCTTACTCAATGGCGCTATTAGCGTGATTAATAAATTACCTGGTGTAAATATCGGTGGATTTAGTTACATTGGACTACCTCGACTTGCTCAAGGTGGCTTTGTTAAGGCCAATACACCACAAATTGCCATGATTGGTGACAACAAGCATTACGGTGAGATTGTTGCTCCGGAAAATAAAATGCTTGAAATGGCACGTCGTGCAGCGGAATTGTCAAATAATGGCGGTGGACCAGAAGTTCTAGCCTTACTGACACAGTTGTTACAAGCGGTTCGTGCTCTTGATTTGACAATTGATGGTGATAAAATCACCAAGAAGATTGTAGATAAAATCAATGAAATTGCAATTAAAACAGGGGAATCCCCCCTCATGATTTAGGAGGTATGCATGAGTGAAATATCAGTAGGTGGAGTAGCTCTTGCTTCTCCAGTTGAAATCAGCATCAATAATGAGATTATCTGGTCATCTTCTACGGGTCGTAGTGCTAGTGGATTGATGACGGGTGACGTCATTGCAGAAAAACGTACATTCTCCATCAAATGGGGGATTATCACAGAAGCAGAAAGAAATCTTATCAAGTCTAAATTGGTAGCTGGATTTTTTACTGCAAATATTTTAGGACAGTCTATCACTGGTTATCGCGGAACTATCACAGAGACAGTAATGGGGCGTCTGAGTGACGGTGTGACTTATTACAACGGCTTATCTGTATCTATTATCGAGCAGTAGGAGGAATTATGCTAGAAGTAACATCAGATTATATCAAAGCAATAGAGAACCATCTGCGCGTGTTTGAGGCTAACTTTGACTTAAATGGTAAGAGATACACAAAAACCAAAATTGCATCAGCTACTTACGACAGTTCCATCGGTAATAGTAATGATTTTACAATTGGTGGTGGGTACATCAATAGTCTAGAAATTGAAATTAAAGAGATTATTGAAGGTCTGCAAGAAATGATGCCGGCAACAATGTCGGTAGCAATTGCGGGTAAAACCGTCCCACTTGGCAAGTTTTTTGTTACCGAGGTCAAGCTAGATCGTAATGATAAAAAGACCAAAATTAAGCTACAGGACGAGTTTGTTAGATTGTCTGGTGCTTATGATAGTCAGCTTACTTATCCAGCTTATACAAGGGATATTTTATCAGAAATCGTGAGATTGACAGGTATCACGACAGATACTAATATCCAATTAGTAAATGATCAAGTTGCGAAGAAACTAGAAAAAACAAGTTATCGTGAGGCGTTAGTTTATTTAGCGCAATTATCAGGAAGCTTCGTCAGATTTAATCGTAATGGGAAGCTTGATTTTATCAAGTTAAAGGCAACATCAAGACATATCACAAAAGATATGTATAAGCCAGGTGGGTTAGAACGTGACGAGATACCTTACAGGTTGAAAGGTATTGAGTGTAAGTCTGCTGATAAGGTTGTGTATAAATCAGGATTGTCCACAGGTAATATCATGAAGTTAAAAAATCCATGGGTTACACAAGAAATTCTGGATCGTGTCTTCAATGAATACCGTGATTTTAACTTTTATCCATATACATTGTCCTGGCGTGGTGATATGGCTATGGAAGCTGGTGACTGGGTTACAGTACACTGGGATGAAAATATCTATTTCAACATTCCAATGCTGTCCTACAAACTTTCGTTTGATGGTGGTTTATCTGCCCATAGTAGTGGAAATGCTGCTGGAGTTGCACAAGGTACTTATAAATATAAAGGAGCCATACAACGTCAAATAGAGTATTTAGACGAACTTATCACTAAACAAGGTAGTATGTATCTTGATACATCAAGCCCTACTAACCCCAAAAATGGAGATATATGGTTTAAACCTAATGGTGGCTATGTTGAAATGTGGGAACGTATAGAAGGTTCATGGGTTAAAAAGGCAGACAGCGCTAATGTCGGAGAAATTGTCAATACAATAACCACTGATGAATTACTAGCAAAAAAAGTTTCTGCAGCAATTGGTAATTACATTACGTTAAATGCCAAAAATATAACTGCTGGAGATCTGGATTTAGCACGTTTGCGAATCATGAATGGTTTGCAAGAGATTGTTTCCGTACGTGACGGCAAAGTTGTGATGAACATTGATAAGCTCACTATCAATGCTCAAGATGTAGCGACGAAAGAAGATCTAAAAAAAATTGAACTGACTCCTGGACCTCAAGGGGAACGTGGGCAACAGGGGGTACCTGGTGTCCAAGGTTTGCAAGGCCCGAAAGGCGACCAAGGTATCCCAGGAAAAACTGGAGCTGACGGACGCACTCCATACTTGCATAGAGCTTGGGCTAATTCTGCTGACGGTCGTGATGGTTTTAGTACAACAGATAGCACAAATAAGCGCTATTTAGGTACTTACACTGATTTCACTGAGGCAGACAGTCAGAATCCTGCACAGTATAAGTGGACCGCTCTCTTTGAGAATGTAGAGATTGGTGGAAGAAATCTCTTTCTTAATTCACTATTCAAACGTAGTCTAAGAGAACGATACTCAACTTACTTTTTAGATGATAGTCAGGAGCAAACGCAAGGACAGCTCACTTTGAGCATAGATACTAATATCAAATTCAGAGGAGCTAATACTTTAAAAATTGTATCTACTTATAACGGTAAGGCGACTAATCAAAAAGTTACGTTTAGAACCGGTGGGGATACACGTTTGGGCACCGTTGACGAGATGAAAAATAAAGCTGTTAGGTTTAGTTTTTGGGCAAAATCTACTGTCAATAATACGAATTTTCAAGCTAGGGCAGGATATCGGAACGCCGTGGAAGGTGTCTCGTTGACCACCGATTGGAAATTTTATGACATTGAGTTAACGAAAAAAGAAAACTCAAATGCAACTAATGAGCTGATTTTACACATATTTACCGCTGCTACTGTTTGGATTGCCTTTCCAAAAGTAGAGGTAGGAACAGTCTCTACAGACTTTTCAGAAGCTACTGAAGATATCCAGAATGACATCAACTCCAAGGCTGACCAATCACTGACTCAAGAGCAATTAAATGCTCTAGCTGAAAAAGCTCAACTTCATGATGTAGAATTAAAAGCTAAAGCGACAATGGATCAGTTCAGTGATTTAGAAAAAGCCTATAATGCTTTTGTAAAATCAAATGCAGAAAGCCAAAAAAAATCTGAATCTGATTTAATCGAAGCGGGCAGAAGAATTGAGTTTTTATCAATAGAATTTGGTGGCTTGAAGGAGATGAAAAAGTTCATCGATACCTATATGAGCGCTTCAAATGAGGGGCTCATCATTGGAAAGAACGATGCTAGTTCATCAATCAAAGTCAGTCATGATAGGATTTCCATGTTTTCTGCAGGTAAGGAAGTAATGTATATTAGCCAAGGGGTGATTCATATTGACAACGGTATTTTTACCGCGTCAATTCAAATTGGACGCTTTAGAACAGAACAGTATTATCTTGACAAAGATGTGAATGTTGTTCGATATGTAGGAGGTTAAAAAGAGGAAAATGACTAAATTTATCAATTCTAGTGGTCCATTGCACTTGAATATTTATATTGAACAAGTTAGTCAGGACATTGCTAACAACTCCTCTAAGGTTAGTTGGAGAGCTACCGTAGACCGAGATGGAGGTTACCGAACTTGGAACGCAGAAAATGGAAGTGTTTTGTCTGTATGGTTAAATGGTTCAAGTGTATATAAGAGCAATTTAAGTTTCGAGACAGAGGGACAAGAAACGACTCTCGCGTCTGGTGAAGCTACTATTCCTCACAACAGTGACGGAACAAAGACTATGTCTGTCTGGGCATCTTTTGACGCTAACAACGGAATTCATGGCAACATTACAATTTCGACGAATTATACATTCGACAAAATTCCTAGGTCTACGCAAATTTCTAGCTTAGAAGGAAATCGAAATTTAGGCTCACTTCATACCGTTATATTCAATCGAAAAGTTAACTCATTTACTCATCAAGTCTGGTATAGAATTTTTGGAAGCGAATGGATTGACCTAGGGAAGAACCATGGGACAAGTGTATCCTTTACCCCGTCTTTAGATCTTGCTCGACACTTACCTAAATCTAGTTCCGGACTAATGGACATCTGTATTCGAACATATAATGGGTCTACTCAAATTGGAAGCGATGTGTACTCTAATGGCTGGCACTTTAAAATCCCAGACAGTGTAAAACCTACCTTCACAGGTCTTTCATTAACTGACATGAATACGGTCGCAAGACGGCTTTTGGGTGGAAATGATTTTTTACAAATCATTTCAGATATCCAAGTAAACTTCAACAATGCGTCTGGCGCATATGGTTCTACCATAACTGGATATCGAGCTGAAATTGTTAATAGAAAAATGGTCGTAACTAAAAACGGTGGTAGTTTTGGTATCATGAACTTTAGCGGTTTGGCAACCATTCGAGCTTATGTTGTCGATAGTCGGGGCAAACAATCAGATACTAAAGATATTACTATCAACGTGATCGAGTATTATGCCCCTTCCTTTAGTTTTTCCGCGCTTAGAACTAGAGGCAATCCAAATACATTGCAAGTGTTAAGAAATGCCCGAATAGCTCCTATAATGCAGTCAGGAAAGCAAAGGAATGTAATGTCCTTAACTTTCAAAGTTGCTCAGATAGGTAATGAGAATTTCACGGATGATAATGGTAGTGCATCTGGTAATTTTACAAGTGTTCATACATTGACTAACTCAGCTGCTAACATGGCGGGGAATTATCCATCGAATAAATCCTTTGTGATTATTGGTAAGCTTGAGGACAAGTTTACAAGCGTTGAATTTTCAGCTACTGTTGCAACTGAAAGCGTAGTAATGTCCTATGATAAGAACGGACGTATAGGCATTGGTAAGGTTGCAGAATTTGGGAAACCAGGCTCATTAGATGTTCTAGGCGATATCTACTCGAATAACAAGCCAATTCAGCAGTATCAGCTGACTAATGCTTATGGTGGCTTAAGTAGAGGTAGCGCTCAATGGGATGATGTTTGGAATAAGCAGGCGACAGAATTTGGTTGGAGAAATGGAAAATACGCAGATAACCCTACTGGTAATGATTGGGGACTATTTCAAAACTATTGGCTTGATAGTTGGAAAGGCGTTCAATTTTTCACTGGGGTAACATCAAATAGGTTTTTCTTTAGGACCTACAACAATGCCAATAAATGGGCTCCAACGCAATGGAAAGAGATTGCTACCAAAGATGACATTCAGAGCACACCTTGGCAAAATGCCAACCTACAAAATGGGTGGCGCCATCATCCTGAGTATGAAAAAGTGCAGTTTTCAAAAACGTTCGACGGGATTGTTTATTTAAAAGGGACTTGTAGAGGCGGAAAGACTACCCGTGAGTCAATTATCTTTACTTTGCCTGAAAATTTCAGACCATCCACAACGCTATTCAAAACCGCTTTAAACAATGACTATGGCCCTGCCGTTGTCGGGATTTATCCAGGAGGTAACGTAGTCGTCAAGGGTAACGTTGACGCCACTTGGCTCAACTTTGATAATGTATCTTTCAAAATTTAAGGAGGAACTATGAAATTAGAGTACGGGACAAAGTCCCAAGAATTTGACGCAAGCGGCAAAGAATTCGCTACAAAGGTCACACTTGTTAATTCAGATGGTGCTATCGTACCTATCATGCTACCGGCTGATAAAATCAGCTTGTCCAATACTGAGCTTTTTGAGTTAGCTCTGGAGGCCCTTTATCAAGAGAATTTCCCAAACCGTGCTGAAAATGAAAAATTCAACAAGGTAAATGAGCAAATCCAGAAAAGCCAAGAGAATGTGGCAAAGGTAGAACAGGCTGCAACTGATAACAAGGAAAATCTGGATGCAGTATCAGCTATCACTGAAGTTCTCATCGCTTTAGCCATCTCTCAAAACGGAGGTATGCCTACTTATGCTTACAACAAAGTGGCTGAGTTCATCAAACCGCTTGTTAAAAGTACACGGTATGGAAACGGCGATATCGTCGCTATGCCATATCCGTTTGACACCAATCCGAAATGGCCAAAAGGAACCAAGACTATTTTCAAGTTCCAAATGCAAGCCACAGAGGGCTACACTTGGAAAGAACAGGCTCTTGCTGAGATGCTTCAGCAAGGTGTGCTGACCGTGGTCATGCCACGTATTGAGTAAAAGGAGGTTATATGCCAATTGAAGAAGCTGAAAAAATCGCTCAAAGTCAGGTAGCTTGGGCGATTTTGTTTATCTTACTTTTCTTTATTATCATTCGATATCTTATCAAGACTTCGGACAAGCGAGAGAAGAAGATTATGGATTTGCACGAGCAATCAAAGGCCGACTCTAACAGACGAGAAGAGCGTTTGATGACTCACCTGGAAAAAACTACTACAGAATTAACCACAATCACTCACGCGGTCGGAGATATTCAAAAAGAAATGGTCCGCATGAACGATCGCATGGAAGAAATCGAAAAAGGAGAATAACCATGCAACAAATTACTGAAATCATTATCGCTTCAGCTACTGGAATCTTGACTGTTTTGGCTGGTATCGCGGTCAAATCGATTAAGGATTTTTTGATTAAAAAAGGCGGTGAAAAGACCATCAAGATTGTCGAAATCCTTGCTAAGAACGCGGTCAACGCTGTGGAGCAAGTAGCTCAAGAGACAGGCTTCAAGGGCGAGGAAAAGCTGGAACAAGCCCGTACGAAAATCCGTGCTGAACTCAATAAGTACAATATCAGCATGACTGATAAGGACTTGGATACATTCGTTGAGTCAGCAGTCAAACAGATGAATGATGCGTGGAAAGGGGAATAATAATGGATATTGATACAAGTAGACTAAGAACTGACTTACCGCAAGTTGGAGAACAACCCTATCGTCAGATTCACGCCCATTCAACGGGTAATCCAAATTCAACTGCCCAAAATGAAGCAGACTACCACATGCGTCGTCCTGTTGATTCAGGCTTTTTCTCGCACGTTGTCGGCAACGGCCGTGTGATGCAGACCTGGTACACAGATATGGGAGCCTACGATGTAGGAGGTGGCTGGAACGTTGAAGGCTATGGACAAGTAGAATTGATTGAAAGTCATAGCACAAAAGAAGAGTTTATGCGCGATTACAAGCTCTATGTTGAACTACTGCGCAACCTTGCTGATGAAGCAGGCATCCCTAAAACTCTTGACTCTGATAGCCTTGCAGGCATCAAGACACATCAGTATTGTACATACAATCAACCTCGAAACTACTCTGACCATGTGGATCCATACCCTTACTTGGCAAAATGGGGCATTAGCCATGAGCAATTCAAGAAAGATATTGAAGGTGGTCTATCTGAAGCTGGCTGGAAACGTAATGAAACCGGCTGGTGGTGGGAAGAGTCAGATGGCTCTTATCCGATAAAACGCTGGAAGAAAATCAATAATGAGTGGTTCTACTTTGATGAACGTGGATACTGCCTAATCAACCGTTGGTTCAACGATGGTAAAGACTGGTTCTATCTTGATAAGCGTGGGGCAATGGTCACAGGCTGGATGTTCCTCAACCATCGCTGGTACTTCTTCAAATCAGACGGGCGCATGGCCACTGGTTGGGTGAAATACCGTGAAACCTGGTATTTCATGGAAGAAAAAGATGGCTATATGCTATCTAAGCAATTCATAAAATCTGGTGATGGCTGGTACTATTTGAAAGCCAACGGTGAACTTCACACAGATCCAGCTTTCAAAACCGAACCAGACGGGCTTATCACTATAATTGACAAACCAAAAGAAGAAAAATAAAAAAACAGAAAGAATTTCAAAATAGATTACACTAGACCGCAGGCTAAGGCTTGCGGTTTTTTTGTTTGCAAAAAGGGGCAAAAAAGGGGCAAAAATGTCGTAAACCTCTGTAAAATGATGCAAAAAATCAACTTTGCCCTCGCTTTAAAGCTCTAAATTTCAACGTATTGTGAAACAGTGTAAATTATCGTATCGCCTATAACTGTTGTGTGCTCTTTTTTCGTGCTTTTTTCGAATAAATAAGATAAAATAGCCTAGAATAAATGATTATAGAAAAGAGAAAAATATGAAAATTCGTGGTTTTGAATTGGTTTCGAGTTTTACAGATGAAAATTTATTGCCGAAACGAGAGACAGCTCATGCGGCTGGCTATGATTTAAAGGTTGCGGAACGCACTGTTATTGCGCCAGGAGAGATTGTCTTGGTTCCGACAGGTGTTAAGGCCTACATGCAGCCGACAGAAGTGCTCTATCTCTATGACCGTTCATCAAACCCTCGCAAGAAGGGCTTGGTCTTGATCAACTCTGTGGGGGTCATTGATGGGGATTATTATGGAAATCCTAGGAATGAGGGACATATTTTTGCGCAGATGAAGAATATTACTGACCAGGAAGCGGTTCTTGAAGTTGGGGAACGTGTTGTCCAGGCTGTCTTTGCTCCTTTCTTAATTGCAGATGGAGATGAGGCGGATGGTGTTCGAACAGGTGGATTTGGATCGACAGGGTATTAAGATGAAGATAATCTTTGTACGTCATGGGGAGCCAGACTACCGTGAGTTAGAGGAGTGTTCCTACACTGGCTTTGGATTAGATTTGGCTCCTTTGTCTGAGAAAGGAAGGCGACAAGCTCAGGAACTTTGCCAAAATCCTTTGCTTGGCTCAGCTGATATACTGGTGTCTTCTGCAGTGACGCGAGCATTAGAAACGGCTTCTTATCTTACTTGTGCTACGGGCCTTCCTTTAAGAGTAGAGCCTTTATTGCATGAATGGCAGGTTTACGAAAGTGGTATAGAGAATTTTGAAAAAGCACGTACTCTGTTTTTAGAAAACAAGGGGGAGTTGCTTCCTAATAGTCCTATTCAGTATGAGACAGCTGAAGAGATGAAGGTGCGTTTTTTGGAAACTATGATAAAGTACCGAGACTACCAGACAGTGCTAGTTGTCGCTCATCGAATGCTCATGCGCCAATTTGTACCAGACGAGAAGATTAATTTTTGCCAAGTGATTGAATGTGAGATAGAAATTTAGAAAGAGGTTTATCATCGCAAAGAAAAAAGCGACATTTGTGTGTCAAAATTGTGCTTATAACTCCCCAAAATACCTAGGACGCTGTCCAAACTGTGGATCTTGGTCTTCTTTTGTAGAAGAGGTTGAGGTTGCCGAGGTCAAGAATGCACGTGTGTCCCTGACAGGCGAGAAAACCAAGCCCATGAAACTGGCTGAGGTGACTTCAATCAATGTCAATCGAACCAAGACGGAGATGGAGGAATTCAATCGTGTACTTGGAGGCGGAGTGGTACCAGGAAGTCTCGTACTCATCGGTGGGGATCCAGGAATCGGGAAATCAACCCTTCTCCTACAAGTTTCAACCCAGCTGTCTCAAGTAGGGACTGTTCTCTATGTCAGTGGGGAGGAGTCTGCCCAGCAGATTAAGTTACGAGCAGAGCGCTTGGGAGATATTGATAGCGAGTTTTATCTCTATGCAGAGACCAATATGCAGAGTGTTCGAGCTGAGGTGGAGCGCATTCAACCAGACTTTCTCATTATCGACTCCATCCAGACTATCATGTCTCCTGAGATTTCAGGGGTACAAGGATCTGTGTCTCAGGTGCGAGAGGTGACAGCTGAGCTCATGCAGCTGGCAAAGACTAATAACATTGCCATCTTTATCGTAGGGCATGTGACCAAGGAAGGTACCCTGGCTGGTCCGCGTATGTTGGAGCATATGGTAGATACGGTGCTTTACTTTGAAGGGGAACGCCACCATACCTTCCGTATCTTGAGAGCAGTCAAAAATCGTTTTGGATCCACTAATGAGATTGGCATCTTTGAGATGCAGTCAGGTGGCTTGGTTGAGGTGCTCAATCCGAGTCAAGTTTTCCTAGAAGAGCGTTTGGATGGGGCCACTGGTTCATCCATCGTGGTAACCATGGAAGGTACCCGTCCGATTTTGGCGGAGGTTCAAGCATTGGTGACACCGACCATGTTTGGAAATGCCAAGCGTACGACGACAGGGCTTGACTTCAATCGTGCAAGTCTAATTATGGCTGTTTTGGAAAAACGTGCAGGGCTTCTCTTGCAAAATCAGGATGCCTATCTCAAATCTGCTGGCGGTGTCAAATTGGATGAACCTGCCATTGACTTAGCCGTTGCAGTGGCTATTGCTTCGAGTTACAAGGACAAGCCTACCAATCCTCAGGAATGTTTTGTGGGAGAACTTGGTTTGACGGGAGAGATTCGACGCGTGAATCGTATCGAACAACGCATAAATGAAGCGGCAAAACTAGGCTTTACTAAGATTTATGTACCTAAGAATTCCTTGACAGGAATTACTCCACCCAAGGAAATTGAAGTCATTGGTGTGACGACGATTCAGGAAGTTTTGAAAAAGGTCTTTGCATAATCCGTGACAAATCCTCTTAAAAATGATAAGATAGGAGAAATATTTGATTATCAAATTTTTGAGGAGGGAATCGTGTCGTATTTTGAACAGTTTATGCAAGCCAATCAGGCTTATGTTGCCCTACATGGGCAGTTAAATCTGCCACTTAAACCCAAAACCAGAGTAGCTATCGTGACCTGTATGGACTCACGTCTGCACGTTGCGCAAGCTCTAGGTTTGGCCCTTGGGGATGCTCATATCTTGCGGAATGCGGGTGGTCGAGTAACTGAGGACATGATTCGTTCACTGGTGATTTCCCAGCAACAAATGGGGACAAGAGAAATCGTGGTGCTTCACCATACAGACTGTGGAGCTCAAACCTTTCAAAATGAAAGTTTTCATGAACATTTGAAACACGAGCTCGGAGTTGATGTATCTGATCAAGATTTTTTACCATTCCAGGATGTTGAAGAGAGTGTGAGAGAGGATATGCAATTGCTTCGAGAGTCTCCACTGATTCCTGATGATGTGGTTATTTCAGGTGCTGTCTATGATGTGGATACAGGAAGTATGAGAGAAGTATACTAACTTTGTCTCGAAAAAATCTCATCCTAGCATAAAATCGATTGTTAAAATGTAGGATTTTTAGTTTTAATATAGCTAATATAAAATAGCATAAAACAAGGGTATAAATGTTTGCTCTTGTTTTATTTTTGATTGAAAAATAAAGGAAAAAGCGCTACAATGGTAGATGGAAAATGTTGTGTAAAAACAAGTGATACATAAATACCGGAGGAAATCATGTCTTTTTCTGATTTAAAGCTGTTTGCCCTTTCTTCTAATAGAGAATTGGCAGAGCGTGTGGCGCAAGAAATTGGGATAGAGTTGGGGAAATCGACTGTTCGCCAATTTTCAGATGGGGAGATTCAGGTCAACATCGAAGAATCAATCCGTGGAAAACACGTCTTTATCCTACAATCAACGAGTTCACCTGTAAATGATAATTTACTTGAAATTTTGATTATGGTGGACGCATTGAAGCGTGCTAGTGCAGAATCTGTCAACGTTGTCATGCCTTACTATGGCTATGCACGTCAGGATAGAAAAGCGCGCGCGCGTGAGCCAATCACTGCAAAACTCGTTGCAAACATGCTAGAAGTTGCTGGGGTAGATCGTTTGTTGACGATTGATTTGCACGCTGCACAGATTCAGGGATTCTTTGATATTCCTGTAGATCACTTGATGGGTGCTCCATTGATTGCGGACTATTTTGAACGTCGTGGCATGGTTGGCTCTGACTACGTGGTTGTCAGCCCAGACCATGGTGGGGTAACTCGTGCTCGTAAATTGGCAGAGTTTTTGAAAACTCCGATTGCGATTATTGACAAACGCCGTAGTGTAGACAAGATGAATACCAGTGAAGTGATGAACATCATTGGTAAGGTAGAAGGTAAGACTTGTATCTTGATTGACGATATGATTGATACAGCTGGAACCATTTGTCATGCGGCTGATGCTCTAGCAGAAGCAGGAGCTGTTGAAGTTTATGCAAGCTGTACGCACCCAGTTCTTTCAGGGCCAGCTATGGACAATATCCAAAAATCAGCCATTAAAAAATTGGTTGTTTTAGATACCATCTACCTACCAGAAGAGCGCTTGATTGATAAGATTGAACAAATTTCTATCGCTCATCTCCTAGGTGATGCTATTGTACGTATCCATGAAAAACGTCCTCTTTCTCCATTATTTAGTATTGAGAAAAAAATCTAAACTTTCACTTGAATAAACGAATTTCCTAGCAGACTTTCCTCTTGCTAGGAAATTTTTTGTAGTTAAAATCTGCAAGCCTTTTCAAAATATGCTATACTGAGAAAAAAGGAGGATTTCTATGAGCCAAGAATTTATCAATCCAAGTGATGGTGTGATCCGTCAGTATCTGGCGACCAGTAAAACGTTAGCGGTAGTGGGCTTGTCCGATCGTGAGGAAACAACTAGCAATCGAGTGACCAAGGAAATGCAGGCTCGGGGCTATAAAATCATTCCAGTTAATCCCAAGGCTGCAGGTGGGGAAATCCTGGGAGAAAAGGCTTATACGAGTCTAGCTGAGATTCCTTTTCCTGTGGATATTGTCAATGTATACCGACGGAGCGAGTTTTTGCCAGATGTGGCGCGTGATTTTCTCAAGGCTGATGCCAAGATTTTTTGGGCGCAATTAGGACTTGAAAATCTAGAAGCGGAAGAAATCTTGCGTGCTGGAGGATGCGATGACATCGTGATGAATCGCTGTATCAAGAGAGAACATACTCGCTTAATTCTTGAGCAATAAAAAGGTAGCCATGGGCTACCTTTTGTATTATAAAGTACCAATCAATGCTTGCATACCAAGACTGGTGAGGATGATGGCAATCCAGCAAAGAGCTCCGAGGACAATAGATTTACCACTGGATCTAACCATGGCAATTAGATTGGTTTTGAGACCGATAGCACTCATGGCCATGATGATAAAGAATTTAGAGAGTTGTTTGAGAGGGGTAAAGAAACTACTGGACACACCAAGAGAGGTAAGTAGAGTCGTTAAGAGAGAGGCCAGGATAAAATAAAGGATAAAAAGTGGGAAAACTTTTTTCAGTTGTACGCCTTGTTTATTTTCTTGTTGGCGACTTTGCCAGTAGGAGAGAAAGAGAGTGATGGGAATGATCGCTAAGGTGCGTGTGAGTTTAACAATGGTTGCAGACTCGAGGGTATTGGTCTGATAAAGACTGTCCCAGGCACTAGCTGTGGCCGTTACAGAAGAAGTATCATTGACCGCAGTTCCTGCAAAGAGGGCAAAGCCGTCATTAGATAGGTGAAGCCAGGTTCCTAGAGTTGGAAAGATGAGCGCAGCCAAGATATTGAAGAAAAAGATAACGGAAATGGCTTGGGCGACTTCCTTTTCCTTAGCATGGATAACAGGCGCTGTCGCCGCAATGGCAGAGCCACCACAGATCGAAGACCCCACTCCAATCAAGGTAGCCAGTTTTGTATCTAGTGCAAAGAAACGCTGGAAGAGGTAGGCGACGATTAAGGAAATCGAAATGGTGGAAAGGATGACAGGGAGTGAGGTTTGTCCGACTGCAAAGACTTGCGAGATATTGAGACCAAAACCAAGCAAGATGACGGCATACTGGAGTAATTTTTTGGAACTAAAGGTCAAACCTGCATCTAGTTGTTTGTAGGGCGAGAGCCAGGGGTGTAGGAGCATTCCTATAAAGATTGCAAAAACGGGTGCACCCACGACGGGGAAAAGTCCTCCTAGAAACCAAGAAATGATAGAAATGAGAAGGCAGGCCAAGATGCCTGCTCCATTTTTTGATAGAAATGACATAAAAACCTCCAATCATAATCTGTTACCATTATAGACCTGTAAACGGGAAAAGTAAAATAGAAAGTGGAAAGCTATTCTATAATGTATTTTTGCGGTCGGGGGGCTTTTGTAGTATAATAGAGATACGGTTTGAGAGTAGGAGGTATCTATGGAGTTAACTAAGCGCTTTAATAAACAATTAGATAAGATTCAAGTTTCGTTGATTCGCCAGTTTGACCAGGCTATTTCGGAGATTCCTGGGGTCCTGCGTTTGACCTTGGGGGAACCTGATTTTACAACGCCAGATCATGTTAAGGAAGCGGCTAAGCGGGCCATCGACCAGAACCAATCCTACTATACAGGCATGAGTGGTCTGTTAACATTACGTCAGGCAGCCAGTGATTTTGTAAAAGAAAAATACCAGCTAGATTACAATCCTGAAAATGAAATCTTGGTTACTATCGGAGCGACAGAGGCTTTATCTGCTACTTTGACGGCTATTTTGGAAGAGGGAGACAAGGTTCTCTTGCCAGCCCCTGCCTATCCAGGCTATGAGCCGATTGTCAATCTAGTTGGGGCAGAGATTGTCGAGATTGATACGACTGAAAATGGCTTTGTCTTGACTCCTGAAATGTTGGAAAAGGCCATTTTGGATCAAGGCGACAAGCTCAAGGCTGTCATTTTCAACTATCCGGCTAATCCGACAGGAATTACCTATAGTCGGGAGCAGTTGGAAGCCTTGGCAGACGTTTTACGCAAGTATGAGATTTTTGTTGTCTGTGATGAGGTTTACTCAGAATTAACCTATACAGGCGAAGCCCATGTATCTTTGGGAACTATGCTGAGAGACCAGGCTATTATTATCAATGGTTTATCTAAGTCTCATGCTATGACAGGTTGGCGTTTAGGCTTTATCTTTGCTCCTGTGGCCTTTACAGCTCAGTTAATCAAGAGTCACCAGTACTTGGTAACTGCCGCAAACACTATGGCTCAACATGCTGCGGTGGAGGCTTTGACCGCTGGTAAAAACGACGCAGAGCCTATGAAGAAGGAATACATCCAGCGTCGAGATTATATCATCGAGAAGATGACTGCTCTTGGTTTTGAGATTATCAAACCAGACGGAGCCTTCTATATCTTTGCTAAGATTCCAGCAGGTTACAATCAAGACTCCTTTGCTTTTCTGAAGGATTTTGCTCAGAAGAAGGCTGTTGCCTTTATTCCGGGTGCTGCTTTTGGTCAGTATGGAGAAGGCTATGTGCGTCTGTCTTATGCAGCCAGCATGGAAACGATCAGAGAGGCTATGAAACGACTTGAGGAGTACATGAGAGAAGCATGATTCAGTCTATCACGAGTCAAGGCTTGGTGCTCTACAATCGTAACTTTCGTGAGGATGACAAGTTAGTCAAGATTTTTACCGAGCAAGCGGGCAAGCGCATGTTTTTCGTCAAACACGCTGGTCAGTCCAAACTGGCCCCTGTTATTCAGCCCTTGGTATTGGCTCGGTTTCTCTTGCGCATCAATGATGACGGGCTTAGCTACATCGAGGACTATCATGAGGTCATGACCTTTCCCAAGATTAATAGTGATCTCTTTGTCATGGCCTATGCGACCTATGTGGCTGCCCTTGCAGATGCTAGTTTGCAGGATAATCAGCAGGATGTTCCCTTGTTTGCTTTTTTGCAAAAGACTTTGGAGTTGATGGAAGCAGGATTGGATTATCAGGTTTTGACCAATATTTTTGAAATTCAAATCTTGACCCGATTTGGAATTGGGCTCAATTTTAATGAGTGTGTCTTTTGCCATCGGGTCGGTCAGGCTTTTGACTTTTCTTTTAAATATGGAGCCTGCCTCTGCCCAGAGCATTATCATGAAGATGAGAGACGTTGTCATCTGAATCCCAATATCCCTTATCTGCTCAATCAATTTCAAGCTATTGATTTTGAGACCTTGGAGACTATTTCGCTCAAGCCTGAAATCAAGCAAGACTTGCGCAAGTTTATAGACCAAATCTACGAAGAGTATGTTGGAATTCACCTAAAATCAAAGAAATTTATTGATTCCCTAGCAGACTGGGGACAATTACTAAAAGAGGAAGATAAATGAAAAAAATTGCAGTAGATGCTATGGGGGGCGATTACGCACCTCAAGCCATCGTTGAGGGTGTCAATCAAGCCCTTGCTGACTTTTCAGATATTGAGATTCAACTCTATGGAGACGAAAGCAAAATCAAGCAATATCTAACAGCGACAGAACGCGTCAGCATTATTCATACGGATGAGAAGATTGATTTTGATGATGAGCCGACAAAAGCTATTCGTAAGAAGAAAAATGCCAGTATGGTATTAGCGGCTAAGGCAGTCAAAGAAGGAGAGGCAGACGCTGTCCTCTCGGCTGGGAATACAGGTGCCTTGTTGGCTGCAGGATTTTTCATTGTCGGTCGTATCAAGAATATCGACCGTCCTGGACTCATGTCGACCTTACCGACCATTGATGGCAAGGGCTTTGACATGCTAGACCTTGGAGCCAATGCAGAAAATACAGCTCATCATCTGCACCAATACGCTGTTTTGGGTTCCTTTTACGCGAAAAATGTTCGTGGGATTTCGAAACCACGTGTTGGTTTGCTCAATAATGGAACAGAAAGTAGCAAGGGTGACCCTCTTCGTAAGGAAACCTACGCCTTGCTAGCGACGGATGAAAGTTTGAATTTTGTCGGAAACGTGGAAGCGCGTGATTTGATGAATAGCGTTGCGGATGTTGTTGTGGCAGATGGTTTCACGGGAAACGCTGTGCTCAAATCTATTGAAGGGACAGCCATGGGTATCATGGGCTTGCTTAAGACAGCTATCACAGGTGGTGGTCTTCGAGCGAAACTAGGTGCTCTTCTTCTCAAGGATAGCCTTAGAGGTTTGAAAAAGCAACTCAACTATTCAGATGTTGGTGGAGCAGTCTTGTTTGGTGTTAAGGCACCGGTTGTCAAGACTCATGGCTCAAGTGATGCCAAGGCTGTGTATAGTACGATTCGCCAGATTCGTACTATGCTAGAAACAGACGTAGTTGCCCAGACTGCGCGTGAATTTTCAGGAGAATAAAAAAGATGACAGAAAAAGAAATTTTTGACCGTATTGTAACCATTATCCAAGAGCGACAGGGAGAGGACTTTGTCGTAACAGAGGCCTTGAGTTTGAAAGATGACCTAGATGCGGACTCAGTGGACTTGATGGAGTTCATCTTGACACTAGAAGATGAATTTGGAATTGAAATCAGTGATGAGGAAATTGACCAACTGCAAAGTGTAGGAGATGTGGTAGCAGTTGTCAAAAGTAAAGAATAGCAAAAAGCAACATGATTTGCATGTTGCTTTTTTGTTTGCAGAAAAAAGAAAAATTTTTAGTAGAAATTGCGAATAAAGAGATGAGAAAGATAAAAGGAGGAATGTTTATGTATGTGACCGGTCTTTATCCGTGGTTCATTAAGTGGTTTTTAAAATAAAAATGAATGAATTGTTCATTTTCGAATTGTTTTTCGAATAGATAGGTAAGGAAAAAGGGAAGGAGATAAGAAAATGATTTCAGTAATTTACCCAATCTGGCTATTTAAGTGGCTTAGAGGTTAAAGATTAGATATATAGAAAAAAATAAGGAGAAGAAAGATGACAAACTTTGACAAAATGGAACAGAACTTTGCAGCTCTTACAGAAGAAGAGTTGACGGATGTGAATGGGGGATTGATTATTACAGCAGCTGGAATTATTTTAGCAGGAAAAGTAGCAGGTGCTGTGGTTACAATTGGAGGAGCTCTTTATGGAGCAGGATATGCTATTGGAAAAGCATTGCGACCTTAATATGATTAGAAAGGAGGCTTAACAATGAAACAATTTCAAGAATTATCTTTTCAAGAACTTGAAGAGGTTCAAGGCGGTGTTATTACATTAACGATAGGTACGGCAGTGCTTGTAGGCTGGAAAGCAGTAGCAGCTTATGGAGCAGCGGCTACTGTAGCAGGAGGTACACTTGGATTGGGAGTCTATAATGGATACAGAGGGCGTTAGACTATGAACAATCGGAACCTTAATCTCAATACACTCTTACCCAAATTAGCTACTATAGTTCCTTTCTTGGCTATAGCTCTCAATCTTGTACTTCATGTGATTCGTACAGGTTCATTAGTATCCTTTGATTGGCAATGGACTGTAGTTGGTTTACTTGCTTCGGGCTATTTTGGTATTTTTTGTAAGGATTTGACGAAAAATAATCAAAACTATAAAAGATCAATCTGAATGAAAAGGATTTTATGCATGTAAATGGTGGAGTTTTCCCGCCTTTCTTTTCAGGTAAATAGGAGTCTATCATGAAAAAATTCTTATTAGGATTTGCTGAGGGGTATTTTGTCGTATCGATCATTATTTATATCGCAACGTATTTGATTATGAAAAATCCGATTAATACCCTGTTTTATCCAGAAACCTATCCAATTCTACTTGGTCTGTTTTATCTAGTATACAAGTACAAAACAAAAGAAAGTAAGATAGGGAATTGATGAACCATCAGATCGGAGTTTGAGATGAAAGTCGTTCAATTACTACAAAAAGCTTGGCCAGAGTTTATTGTATTGTTTAGTTCAATGGCTTATCTAATGATTAGAATTGTGGCTGATGTAAACAAAATAAATTTACCTACATGGTTTGAATGTTTTGATATACCTACGATTTCATTATTTTTGATGACCTTTATCTTACTTTATAAAAGTAAAGAAAATATCATTTCAGAATAGTTTATTTCTAGGCATTCATTTTTTAACGGTTACTTTAAACAGGCAGAACTTTTGTTCTGCTTTTTTACATTTAAATGATAGTTTATGCTTTTTAAAGTGCGTTTTAGGCGTAAAAATAGTTTATTCAGGAATAATTTCCTAGTTTCTTCCTTGTTTGGTTAAAATAATCTTACAAAGTTTTTAAGAGATTATTAGAAAAAAGGAGATGGATATGAAATTTGGGAAAAGGCACTATCGTCCCCAGGTGGATCAGATGGATTGTGGCGTGGCTTCCTTGGCTATGGTCTTTGGCTACTATGGTAGTTATTACTCCTTAGCTCATCTACGAGAACTAGCTAAGACGACTATGGATGGGACGACTGCTTTGGGTCTTGTAAAAGTGGCAGAGGAAATTGGTTTTGAAACGCGGGCTATCAAGGCGGATATGACGCTCTTTGATCTGCCTGATTTGACCTTTCCTTTTGCGGCTCATGTGCTCAAGGAAGGGAAATTGCTCCACTACTATGTGGTGATAGGTCAGGATAAAAAGCACATTCATATCGCTGATCCGGATCCGGGTGTCAAGCTGACTAAGATTTCCCGTGAGCGATTTGCGCAAGAATGGACAGGAGTCAGTCTCTTTATGGCTCCGTCTCCAGACTATAAACCCCACAGGGAGAAAAAACAAGGACTATTATCCTTCTTGCCAATCTTGCTCAAACAGCGTGGCTTAATTACCAATATTGTCCTAGCGACACTTTTGGTGACCCTGATCAATATCGTGGGTTCTTATTATCTGCAGTCTATCATTGACAGTTACGTACCAGACCAGATGCGTTCAACCTTGGGCATTATCTCAATGGGACTAGTCATTGTCTATATTCTCCAGCAGATTTTATCGTATGCGCAGGAATACCTCTTACTTGTTCTGGGGCAACGGTTGTCCATCGATGTGATTTTGTCCTACATCAAGCATGTTTTTCACCTGCCGATGTCCTTTTTCGCGACACGCAGGACAGGGGAAATCGTATCCCGTTTTACAGATGCCAATAGTATCATCGATGCGCTGGCGTCGACCATTCTATCGATTTTCCTAGATGTGTCGACGATTTTGATTATCTCGCTTGTCTTGTTTTCACAAAATATGACACTCTTTTTCATTAGTCTACTTGCGCTTCCCATCTATACAGTGATTATCTTTGCCTTTATGAAGCCTTTTGAAAAGATGAATCGGGACACTATGGAAGCCAATGCCGCTCTGTCTTCTTCTATCATTGAGGACATCAACGGTATTGAGACTATCAAGTCCTTGACCAGTGAGAGTCAGCGTTACCAAAAAATTGACAAGGAATTTGTGGCTTATCTGAAAAAATCCTTTACCTACAGTCGGGCAGAAAGCCAGCAAAAGGCACTGAAAAAAGTTGCTCAGCTCCTGCTCAATGTTGTCGTTCTCTGGCTGGGAGCAGTTCTGGTCATGGATGGGAAGATGAGTTTGGGGCAATTGATTACCTATAATACTTTGCTTGTTTACTTTACCAATCCTTTGGAAAATATCATCAATCTGCAAACCAAACTTCAAACAGCGCAGGTTGCCAATAATCGTCTGAACGAGGTCTATCTGGTCGCTTCGGAGTTTGAGGAGAAGAAAACAGTTGAGGATTTGAGCATGATGAAGGGAGATATGACCTTTAAGCAGGTTCACTATAAGTATGGCTATGGTCGTGACGTCTTGTCAGATATCAATTTGACGATTCCCCAAGGGTCTAAGATGGCTTTCGTGGGGATTTCAGGTTCGGGTAAGACCACCTTGGCAAAGATGATGGTTAATTTCTACGACCCTAGTCAGGGAGAGATTAGTCTGGGTGGTGTCAATCTCAATCAGATTGATAAAAAAGCCCTGCGCCAGTACATCAACTACCTGCCTCAACAGCCCTATGTCTTTAACGGAACGATTTTGGAGAATCTTCTCCTTGGAGCCAAGGAGGGGACGACTCAGGAAGACATCTTACGGGCGGTTGAGTTGGCCGAGATTCGGGAGGATATTGAGCGCATGCCCCTGAATTACCAAACAGAATTAACTTCGGATGGGGCAGGGATTTCAGGTGGACAACGTCAGAGAATTGCTCTGGCGCGTGCTCTTTTAACGGATGCACCTGTTTTGATATTGGACGAGGCGACCAGCAGTTTGGATATTTTGACAGAGAAGCGGATTGTGGATAATCTTATGGCCTTGGACAAGACCTTGATTTTCATTGCCCACCGCTTGACTATTGCTGAGAGGACAGAGAAGGTTGTTGTCCTGGATCAGGGCAAGATTGTCGAAGAAGGCACCCATGCAGACTTGCTTGCACAGGATGGCTTTTACGCCCATTTGGTCAATAGCTAGAAAGAGGAGAAGATGAAACCAGAATTTTTAGAAAGTGCGGAGTTTTACCATCGCCGTTACCATAATTTTTCCAGTCGGGTGATTTTACCTATGTCGCTTCTGCTCGTGTTTCTGTTAGGATTTGCAGTTTTTGCAGAGAAAGAGATTAGTTTGTCTACCCGAGCAACTGTCGAACCTAGTCGGATCATTGCCAACATCCAGTCAACTAGCAATCAACGGATTGTGGCCAACTATCTGGAAGAAAACAAACTAGTCAAGCAGGGGGATCTGCTCGTTCAGTATCAGCAAGGGGCGGAAGCTGTTCAAGCTGAAGCATACGCCAATCAGTTGGAGATGTTAAAGGATCAAAAAAAGCAGTTGGGTTATTTGCAATCCAGTTTGAAAGAGGGGAGTGATCAATTTCCAGAGGCGGATAAGTTTGGATATCAGGAGATGTTTCGAGACTATCTCAGCCAAGCGAATGGTCTTAGGAGCAATGTTTCTCAGCAAAATGAGACCATCGCGTCCCAGAATGCAGCAGCAAGTCAAACCCAAGCTGAAATCGGGAACCTCATCAGTCAAACAGAGGCTAAAATTCGCGATTACCAGACAGCTAAGTCAGCGATTGAAACAGGTGCTCCTTTGACCAGTCAGAATCTAGCTTATTCTATTTACCAGTCCTACAAGTCTCAGAGTGAGGAAAATTCCCAAGCTAAAGTTCAGGCTGTTGCACAGGTTGAAGCACAGCTTTCTCAGTTAGAATCAAGTCTTGCTACTTACCGTGTCCAGTATGCAGGTTCCGGAACCCAGCAAGCCTATGCGTCAGGCTTAAGCAGTCAATTGGAATCCCTTAAATCCCAACACTTGGCAAAGGTTGGTCAGGAATTAACCCTTTTGGATCAGAAAATTTTGGAGGCGGAGTCTGGTAAGAAAGTCCAAGGAGGTCTGCTGGACAAGGGGAAAATTACAGCAAGTGAGGATGGAGTGATTCACCTCAATTCTGAGACCAGTAATTCTACCATGGTCGCAGAAGGAAGCTTGCTAGCTCAACTCTACCCATCCTTGGAGAAAGAAGGAAAAATCAAACTCACAGCCTATCTCAGTTCAAAAGATGTTGCTAGAGTCAAGATTGGGGACTCTGTTCGTTATACTACAACTAATGATGCGAAGAATCAAATTTTCCTAGATTCTACGATTACAAGTATTGATGCGACAGCTACCAAGACTGAAAAAGGAAATTTCTTTAAAATTGAGGTGGAGACCCATCTGACTTCTGAGCAGGCTACAACACTTCGCTATGGCTTAGAAGGTCGCCTGCAGATGATTACGGGAAAGAAAAGCTATCTCCGTTATTTTTGGGATCAATTTTTAAATAGAGGGTAATATTCGTGTTTTTCAGAGGATAAATGATTTTAAAACTGTAAGAGGAGCTTATCTTGCAGTTTTTCTTTACGCTTAAAATAGGAAAAACGTTATTTATTCGTAAAAACCTTGAATTTTTCATGCTTTTATGTTAGAATGTGCTCAAGTAAAACGAAAGGCGAACTTTAAAATGTCAAAACAACTAATCTATTCGGGAAAAGCTAAGGATATCTATACAACTGAGGATGAAAATCTCATTATTTCAACTTACAAGGACCAGGCGACTGCCTTCAACGGTGTCAAGAAGGAGCAGATTGCGGGCAAGGGAGTGTTAAATAATCAGATTTCATCTTTTATTTTTGAGAAATTAAATGCGGCTGGTGTAGCGACTCACTTTGTGGAGAAAATTTCAGACACGGAACAGCTCAATAAAAAGGTTGAGATTATTCCTCTAGAAGTTGTGCTCCGCAACTACACGGCTGGTTCCTTTTCAAAACGTTTTGGCGTGGAAGAGGGCATCGCATTTGAGACTCCGATTGTCGAATTTTACTATAAAAATGATGATTTGGATGATCCCTTTATCAATGATGAGCATGTGAAATTCCTTAAAATTGCGGATGACCAGCAGATTGCTTACTTGAAGGAAGAAACGCGTCGTATCAATGAACTTTTGAAAGCTTGGTTTGCTGAAATTGGTCTTAAATTGATTGATTTTAAGCTAGAATTTGGTTTTGACAAGGATGGCAAGATTATCTTGGCAGACGAATTTTCACCAGATAACTGCCGTTTGTGGGATGCGGATGGCAACCACATGGACAAGGATGTTTTCCGTAGAGGACTAGGTGAATTAACAGATGTTTACGAGATTGTCTGGGAAAAGTTGCAAGGTTTAAAATAACACCTTCAAGGTTATTTGGGAACATTGCAAGAACTGAAATAAAGGAATAAGAATTGATGGATAAACGTATTTTTGTTGAAAAAAAGGCTGATTTTCAGGTCAAGTCAGAGAGTTTGGTAAGGGAGCTCCAGCTTAACTTGGGACTTTCAACTTTGAAAAGTATTCGCATTGTGCAAGTTTATGATGTCTTTGATTTAGCAGAGGACTTGTTTGCACCTGCAGAGAAGCACATCTTCTCTGAGCAGGTGACAGACCATGTCTTGGATGAAGCGGCTGTGCAGGCGGATCTTGCCAATTATGCTTTCTTTGCCATTGAAAGTTTGCCAGGACAGTTTGACCAGCGTGCAGCTTCTTCACAGGAAGCCTTGCTTTTGCTGGGAAGTTCGAGTGACGTGACGGTCAATACAGCCCAACTTTACTTGGTTAATAAAGATATTGATGCTGCTGAGTTAGAAGCGGTCAAGAACTACCTGCTCAATCCAGTGGATTCTCGTTTTAAGGACATCGCGACAGGGATTGCCAAACAGGAATTTTCAGAGTCAGACAAGACCATTCCAAAATTGACTTTCTTTGAAAGCTATACAGCAGAAGACTTTGCCCGCTACAAGGCAGAGCAAGGGATGGCCATGGAAGTGGACGATTTGCTCTTTATCCAAGACTACTTCAAGTCAATCGGGCGCGTGCCAACTGAGACGGAGCTCAAGGTTTTGGACACTTACTGGTCTGACCACTGCCGTCACACGACTTTTGAGACCGAGTTGAAACACATTGATTTCTCAGCTTCTAAATTCCAAAAGCAATTGCAAGCGACTTATGACAAGTATATTGCCATGCGTGATGAGTTGGGGCGTTCGGAGAAACCACAAACCTTGATGGATATGGCGACTATTTTCGGTCGTTATGAGCGTGCTAATGGACGTTTGGACGATATGGAGGTGTCTGACGAAATCAATGCCTGCTCGGTCGAAATAGAAGTGGACGTTGATGGTGTCAAGGAACCTTGGCTCCTCATGTTTAAAAACGAAACTCACAACCACCCAACGGAAATTGAACCATTTGGTGGGGCTGCTACTTGTATCGGTGGAGCCATTCGTGACCCGTTGTCAGGCCGTTCCTACGTTTACCAAGCCATGCGTATCTCTGGTGCAGGTGATATTACAGCACCGATTTCAGAAACTCGTGCTGGGAAATTGCCACAACAAGTCATTTCTAAAACAGCGGCTCATGGTTATTCTTCTTACGGGAATCAGATTGGGCTTGCGACGACCTATGTTCGTGAGTACTTCCACCCGGGCTTTGTAGCTAAACGCATGGAGTTGGGCGCTGTTGTCGGTGCGGCTCCAAAGGGCAATGTTGTCCGTGAAAAACCGGAAGCGGGGGATGTCATTATCCTTCTCGGTGGTAAGACTGGACGTGATGGTGTCGGTGGCGCGACAGGTTCTTCTAAGGTTCAAACAGTTGAGTCTGTAGAGACTGCTGGTGCTGAGGTTCAAAAAGGGAATGCTATCGAAGAACGCAAGATTCAACGTCTTTTCCGTAATGGCGCTGTCACTCGTCTTATCAAGAAATCTAACGACTTTGGTGCAGGTGGTGTCTGTGTAGCTATCGGTGAATTGGCAGACGGTCTTGAAATTGACCTCAACAAGGTTCCTCTTAAATACCAAGGTTTGAACGGTACAGAAATTGCCATCTCTGAATCACAAGAACGGATGGCTGTGGTGGTTCGTCCTGAGGATGTAGATGCCTTCGTTGCAGAATGTAATAAAGAAAATATTGATGCTGTTGTGGTCGCGACAGTGACTGAAAAACCAAATCTAGTCATGCACTGGAATGGTGAGACAATTGTGGACTTAGAACGCCGTTTCCTTGATACCAATGGTGTGCGTGTAGTCGTTGATGCCAAGGTTGTGGACAAGAATGCCAAACTCCCAGAAGAACGTACAACAAATTCAGAGACACTTGAAGCGGATACCCTTGCGGTTCTGTCTGATTTGAACCATGCCAGTCAAAAAGGCTTGCAGACCATCTTTGACTGCTCGGTCGGTCGTTCTACGGTCAATCACCCACTTGGCGGTCGTTACCAATTGACACCGACTGAGGCTTCTGTGCAGAAATTGCCAGTTCAACACGGTGTGACTCATACTGCGTCTGTTATGGCCCAAGGATTCAATCCATATGTGGCAGAATGGTCTCCATATCATGGCGCTGCCTATGCGGTTATCGAAGCAACTGCTCGTTTGGTGGCTGCTGGTGCAAACTGGTCCAAGGCTCGATTCTCTTATCAAGAGTACTTCGAGCGTATGGACAAACAAGCTGAACGTTTCGGTCAGCCAGTAGCCGCTCTTCTAGGTTCTATCGAAGCACAAATCCAACTTGGTTTGCCATCTATCGGTGGTAAGGACTCCATGTCTGGTACTTTTGAAGAATTGACTGTACCGCCAACCTTGGTTGCCTTTGGGGTGACAACAGCAGATAGCCGTAAGGTGCTTTCTCCTGAGTTCAAGACTGCTGGTGAAAACATCTACTACATCCCAGGTCAATCCTTGGCACAAGAGATTGATTTTGACTTGATTAAGTCTAACTTTGCTCACTTTGAAGCCATCCAAGCTGAACACAAAGTAACATCTGCATCAGCTGTCAAATACGGTGGTGTCCTTGAAAGCTTGGCCCTTGCTACCTTTGGGAACCATATCGGTGCAGAGGTGACCTTGCCTGAACTTGAAACAGCCTTGACAGCTCAATTAGGCGGATTTGTCTTCACATCTCCTGAAGAAATCGCTGGAGTAGAGAAGATTGGACAAACGAAAGCAGACTTTACACTCCTTGTCAACAGTGTGAAGCTAGATGGACAGAAACTTGACAGTGCCTTCCAAGGAAAATTGGAAGAAGTTTATCCTACTGAATTTGCTCAAGCTAAAGAACTGGCAGAAGTGCCAGCTGTCGCTTCTGACGCAGTCATTAAAGCTAAAGAAACTATTGAAAAACCAGTGGTTTATATCCCAGTATTCCCAGGAACCAACTCAGAATATGACTCAGCCAAGGCCTTTGAAAAAGAAGGTGCAGAGGTCAACTTGGTGCCATTTGTGACCTTGAATGAAGAAGCCATTGTCAAGTCAGTTGAAACCATGGTTGACAATATTGGCAAGGCTAACATCCTCTTTTTTGCAGGTGGATTCTCAGCTGCGGATGAGCCAGATGGATCAGCTAAGTTTATTGTCAATATCCTGCTCAATGAAAAAGTGCGTGCGGCCATTGATGGCTTTATCGCTCGTGGGGGCTTGATTATCGGTATCTGTAATGGATTCCAGGCCTTGGTCAAATCAGGTCTTCTTCCATACGGAAACTTTGAGGATGCCACTAGCACTAGCCCAACCCTCTTCTACAATGATGCCAACCAACACGTGGCCAAGATGGTGGAAACTCGAATTGCCAATACCAACTCGCCATGGTTGGCTGGAGTGCAAGTTGGTGATATCCACGCTATTCCAGTATCGCACGGTGAAGGGAAGTTTGTCGTGACGGCTGAGGAATTCGCTGAGCTCCGTGACAATGGCCAAATCTTTAGCCAATACGTGGACTTCGAAGGCAAACCAAGCATGGATTCTAAGTACAATCCAAATGGTTCAGTCAACGCCATCGAAGGAATTACCAGCAAGAACGGCCAAATTATCGGTAAGATGGGCCACTCAGAACGTTATGAAGACGGTCTCTTCCAAAACATCCCAGGAAATAAAGACCAGCACCTATTCGCGTCAGCAGTGCGTTATTTCACAGGGAAATAAAAGGTATAAAAAATGACATACGAAGTAAAATCTCTTAATGAAGAATGTGGTGTTTTTGGGATTTGGGGGCATCCAGATGCTGCAAAATTGACCTATTTTGGTCTCCATAGTCTTCAGCACCGTGGTCAGGAGGGGGCAGGGATCCTCTCCAATGACCAAGGGACATTAAAGCGTCATCGTGATATGGGGCTTTTATCAGAAGTCTTCAAAAATCCAGCTAATTTGGATAAATTGACTGGCACGAGCGCGATTGGGCATGTTCGTTATGCGACGGCTGGAGAAGCTTCTGTAGATAATATCCAGCCCTTCCTCTTTCGCTTTCATGATATGCAGTTTGGACTTGCTCACAACGGAAACCTGACCAATGCAGAATCTCTCAAGCAAGAATTGGAACAAAGAGGAGCGATTTTCAGTTCGACTTCCGATTCGGAAATCTTGGCTCACCTCATTCGTCGGAGTCACAATCCAAACTTGATGGGTAAAATCAAGGAGGCACTTAGTCTTGTTAAAGGTGGTTTCGCCTATCTCTTGATGTTTGAAGATAAGTTAATTGCAGCCCTCGACCCAAACGGCTTCCGTCCTCTTTCAATCGGGAAAATGGCCAACGGAGCAGTGGTGGTTTCGTCTGAAACCTGTGCCTTTGAGGTCATCGGCGCCGAGTGGATTCGTGATGTAAAACCAGGGGAAATTGTGATTGTGGATGACAATGGTATCCAGTACGATAGTTATACGAATGATACCCAGTTGGCGATTTGTTCTATGGAGTATATCTATTTTGCTCGCCCTGACTCTAACATCCATGGGGTCAATGTCCATACAGCTCGCAAACGTATGGGGGCCCAATTAGCGCGTGAATTCAAGCATGAAGCGGATATTGTGGTTGGTGTACCAAATTCCTCGCTGAGCGCAGCTATGGGATTTGCAGAAGAATCTGGTCTGCCAAATGAAATGGGACTGATCAAAAACCAATACACCCAACGCACCTTTATCCAACCGACTCAAGAATTGCGGGAGCAAGGGGTGCGGATGAAACTGTCTGCTGTTTCGGGTGTTGTCAAAGGCAAACGTGTGGTGATGATTGATGATTCCATTGTTCGTGGGACAACCTCTCGCCGTATCGTTCAGCTTTTGAAAGAAGCAGGTGCGTCTGAGGTTCACGTTGCCATTGGTAGTCCAGCGCTGGCTTATCCATGTTTCTACGGGATTGATATCCAGACGCGTCAGGAGTTGATTGCGGCTAATCATACAGTCGAAGAAACCTGCCAAATCATTGGTGCGGATAGCCTGACCTATCTTTCGATTGATGGCTTGATTGATTCTATCGGCATCGAAACAGATGCGCCGAACGGTGGTCTCTGTGTCGCTTACTTTGACGGTGACTACCCAACGCCTCTCTACGACTATGAAGAAGACTATCAAAGAAGTTTGGAAGAAAAGACCAGTTTTTACAAATAGACGGATAAAGACTCTCCATTAAAGGAAAGGAAGAGGAGACAAAGATGACAAATAAGAATGCATACGCTCAATCGGGTGTAGACGTTGAAGCGGGTTATGAAGTTGTTGAGCGGATCAAAAAGCACGTGGCTCGCACGGAGCGTGCGGGTGTCATGGGAGCTCTTGGTGGTTTTGGTGGCATGTTTGACCTCTCAAAAACAGGTGTAAAAGAACCGGTCTTGATTTCAGGGACTGACGGTGTCGGAACCAAACTCATGTTGGCTATCAAGTATGATAAGCATGACACGATTGGGCAGGATTGTGTGGCCATGTGTGTTAATGACATTATCGCTGCAGGTGCGGAGCCTCTTTACTTCCTGGACTACGTCGCGACTGGCAAGAATGAACCAGCTAAACTAGAACAAGTGGTTGCTGGTGTGGCTGAAGGTTGTGTGCAAGCTGGTGCAGCCCTCATCGGTGGGGAAACGGCTGAGATGCCTGGTATGTACGGCGAAGATGACTACGACTTGGCTGGATTTGCGGTCGGCGTGGCTGAAAAATCTCAAATCATTGACGGTTCAAAGGTGGCAGAAGGTGATGTTCTTCTCGGACTTGCTTCAAGTGGGATTCACTCCAATGGTTACTCACTCGTTCGTCGTGTCTTTGCCGACTACACAGGCGAAGAAGTCTTGCCTGAGTTGGAAGGCAGAAAACTGAAAGATGTCCTTTTGGAACCAACTCGTATCTACGTTAAAGCTGTTCTGCCACTCATCAAGGAAGGCTTGGTAAACGGTATTGCCCACATCACAGGTGGTGGTTTCATCGAGAATATCCCTCGTATGTTTGCAGACGATCTAGCAGCAGAAATCGAAGAAGATAAAGTTCCAGTTCTTCCGATTTTCAAAGCCCTTGAAAAATACGGTCAGATCAAGCACGAAGAAATGTTTGAAATCTTCAATATGGGTGTGGGCCTCATGTTGGCAGTTAGCCCTGAAAATGTAGGTCGAGTCGAGGAATTGCTGGATGAACCAGTCTATGAAATTGGTCGCATCGTCAAGAAAGAAAACGAAAGTGTCATCATCAAATGAAAAAAATAGCGGTTTTTGCCTCTGGTAATGGCTCAAATTTTCAGGTGATTGCCGAAGAATTTCCGGTGGAGTTTGTTTTTTCAGACCATCGTGACGCCTATGTGCTGGAACGTGCAGACAAGCTCGGCGTCCTGTCCTATGCTTTTGAACTCAAGGAGTTTGAGAACAAGGCGGACTACGAAGCAGCTCTTGTCGAGCTCTTGGAAGAACACCAGATTGACTTGGTTTGTTTGGCGGGTTATATGAAAATCGTCGGCCCAACCTTATTGGCGGCTTATGAAGGTCGAATTATCAACATTCATCCGGCCTACCTGCCAGAATTTCCAGGAGCTCATGGGATTGAGGATGCTTGGGATGCTGGTGTCGCTGAGAGTGGCGTGACCATTCACTGGGTGGACTCCGGTGTGGATACAGGCAAGGTCATCAAACAAGTTCGTGTGCCAAGGCTCGCTGATGATGACATCGAAAGCTTTGAAGCTCGCATTCATGAGGCTGAGTACAAGTTGTATCCAGAGGTTATTAGAGAATTGTTGGATAAGTAAATGAAAGGAAATAACATGACTAAACGCGCCTTAATCAGCGTCTCAGACAAAGTGGGCATTGTTGAATTTGCCCAAGAACTTAAAAAACTTGGTTGGGAGATTATCTCGACAGGTGGGACAAAGGTTACCCTTGATAATGCTGGTGTGGAGACCATTGCAATTGATGATGTGACGGGCTTCCCAGAAATGATGGATGGCCGTGTCAAGACCCTTCACCCAAATATCCATGGTGGGCTCCTCGCTCGTCGTGATCTCGATAGCCACCTTGAGGCGGCTAAGGACAATCAGATCGAGCTCATTGACCTTGTTGTGGTCAACCTTTATCCTTTCAAGGAAACGATTCTCAAACCAGATGTGACTTACGCTGATGCGGTGGAAAATATCGATATCGGTGGGCCATCTATGCTTCGTTCAGCAGCGAAGAACCATGCCAGCGTGACAGTTGTGGTAGACCCTGCTGACTATGCAGTGGTTTTGGACGAATTGGCAGCAAATGGTGAAACGACTTATGAAACTCGTCAACGTTTGGCAGCCAAGGTTTTCCGTCACACAGCAGCTTATGATGCCTTGATTGCAGAGTATTTCACAGCTCAAGTTGGAGAAAGCAAACCTGAAAAGCTCACTTTGACCTACGACCTCAAGCAACCAATGCGTTATGGGGAAAATCCTCAACAGGATGCGGACTTCTATCAAAAAGCTTTTCCAACGGATTACTCAATTGCATCAGCGAAACAGCTCAATGGTAAGGAATTGTCCTTTAACAATATCCGTGATGCTGATGCGGCTATCCGTATCATTCGTGATTTTAAAGACCGTCCAACTGTTGTGGCCCTCAAACATATGAATCCATGTGGAATCGGTCAGGCTGATGACATCGAAACTGCTTGGGATTACGCTTATGAGTCTGACCCAGTGTCTATCTTTGGCGGAATTGTCGTCCTTAATCGTGAGGTGGATGCTGCGACAGCTGAGAAGATGCACGGCGTTTTCCTCGAGATCATCATCGCACCGAGCTATACAGATGAAGCGCTGGCCATTTTGACCAACAAAAAGAAAAACTTACGTATCCTTGCCTTACCATTTGATGCTCAAGATGCTAGTGAGGTAGAGGCAGAATACACAGGCGTGGTTGGTGGACTTCTTGTGCAAAACCAAGACGTGGTTAAGGAAAGCCCGGCTGACTGGCAAGTGGTGACCAAGCGCCAGCCGACCGAGACAGAAGCGACTGCTCTTGAGTTCGCTTGGAAAGCTATCAAGTACGTCAAATCAAACGGTATCATCGTGACTAATGACCACATGACACTTGGTGTTGGCCCTGGTCAAACCAATCGTGTGGCTTCTGTTCGTATCGCCATTGATCAGGCTAAAGATCGTCTTGATGGTGCTGTTCTTGCTTCCGACGCCTTCTTCCCATTTGCGGATAACGTGGAAGAAATCGCTAAAGCAGGTATCAAGGCCATCATCCAGCCAGGGGGCTCTGTCCGTGACCAAGAGTCAATCGAAGCGGCTGATAAATACGGCTTGACTATGGTCTTTACAGGAGTGAGACATTTTAGACATTAAGAAGCAAAAGGGAAGAAAACAGTTTCTTTCCCTTTTTTGGCTTAAAATGCTAAGTGAAACAAGATTAAAACGAACGTTTGTGGTATAATGTTAGTAAATAATTCGCAAAAGAGGTTAAGAGATGAAACTGTTGGTTGTCGGTTCAGGTGGTCGTGAACATGCGATTGCTAAGAAGTTATTGGAGTCTAAAGACGTTGAGCAAGTTTTTGTGGCACCTGGGAATGACGGGATGACCTTAGATGGACTTGATTTGGTAAATATATCTATTTCCGAACATTCTAAGTTAATTGAATTTGCAAAGGTCAACGATATCGCTTGGACCTTCATTGGGCCGGATGATGCTCTTGCCGCCGGAATAGTGGATGATTTCAATGCAGCAGGCCTCAAGGCTTTTGGTCCGACTAGGGCTGCAGCGGAGCTGGAATGGTCCAAGGATTTTGCTAAGGAAATAATGGTCAAATACAGCGTTCCGACAGCAGCCTATGGCACATTTTCAGATTTCGAGGAAGCTAAGGCTTATATTGAGGAGAAAGGCGCTCCAATCGTAGTCAAGGCAGATGGTTTAGCGCTTGGTAAGGGTGTCGTCGTTGCTGAGACAGTCGAGCAAGCGGTCGAAGCTGCTCACGAGATGCTTTTGGACAATAAATTCGGGGATTCAGGTGCGCGTGTAGTCATCGAGGAATTCCTTGAAGGAGAGGAATTTTCACTTTTTGCTTTTGTCAATGGGGACAAGTTCTACATCATGCCAACAGCTCAGGACCACAAACGTGCCTACGATGGCGATAAGGGTCCTAACACGGGAGGTATGGGAGCATATGCACCAGTTCCTCACTTGCCACAGAGTGTAATAGATACAGCGGTTGAGACTATTGTCAAGCCTGTCCTTGACGGGATGATTAAAGAAGACCGCCCTTATCTTGGTGTCCTTTACGCAGGGCTTATTTTAACAGCAGACGGACCTAAGGTCATCGAGTTCAATGCTCGTTTTGGAGATCCCGAAACTCAGATTATCTTGCCTCGTTTGGTATCTGACTTTGCACAAAATATTACGGATATTCTCAATGGCAAGGAGCCAACCATTACCTGGACAGACAAGGGTGTGACTCTGGGTGTAGTTGTCGCATCCAAGGGGTATCCGCTAGACTATGAAAAAGGTGTTGAGTTGCCAGCTAAGACAGAAGGCGATATCATCACCTACTATGCAGGGGCTAAGTTTGAGGAAAATAGCAGAGCACTGCTATCAAATGGCGGACGTGTCTATATGCTCGTCACCACAGCAGATACCGTCAAAGAAACCCAAGAAAGCATCTACCAAGAACTCTCCCAACAAAACACAGAAGGCCTCTTTTACCGAACCGATATCGGGAGCAAGGCGATTCGATAAAGATATAAGAATAAAGCGACGAAGTCGCCAAGTACGATAATGGTCGCTGTGGTGAAAAGATCAGAACAGTATCTGTTCTGGTCTAGGGAAACTTTGAGACCTTAGGCTCAAAGTTTAGGAATGAAACCGAAGGTTTGCTTCCGTCCCCACCACCTAAGACCATTATCAAAAAGAAAAATAAAAATTCACAAAATACGTTAATGGTCGTATGGTTTGTGAGCGTTAGCGAGCTAGTATAGAATAATTGTCGCCGTTGTGAAAGAACGATTGGATGATAATCCAATCGTTCAGGGAAATCGGAAGACCTTGGGCTTCCGATTTAGGCATGAGACACCTTTGGTGGCTGCTGCCGTCCCTCACAACTTAAGGTGATTGAAAAAAGAAAGGAAAGAAAAGGAAAAATTATGACTAAACCAATTATTTCCATCATCATGGGCTCAAAATCCGACTGGGCAACCATGCAAAAAACAGCAGAAGTCCTAGACCGCTTCGGTGTAGCCTACGAAAAGAAAGTTGTCTCTGCCCACCGCACACCTGATCTCATGTTCAAACATGCGGAGGAAGCTCGTAGCCGTGGCATCAAGGTTATCATCGCAGGCGCTGGAGGCGCAGCCCATTTGCCGGGAATGGTAGCAGCCAAAACTACCCTTCCAGTTATCGGCGTACCTGTCAAGTCACGCGCTCTCAGTGGTCTGGACTCGCTTTATTCGATTGTGCAGATGCCAGGTGGTGTGCCTGTTGCGACAATGGCTATTGGGGAAGCGGGAGCGACCAATGCGGCCCTCTTTGCCCTCCGTCTCCTTTCAGTAGAAGATCAGGCTATTGCGACAGCATTGGCAGATTTCGCAGAAGAACAAGGAAAAATCGCAGAGGAGTCTACAAATGAGCTCATCTAAAACAATCGGAATCATCGGTGGAGGTCAGCTGGGTCAGATGATGGCAATCTCAGCTATCTACATGGGCCATAAGGTTATTGCGTTGGACCCAGCTGCGGATTGCCCAGCTTCTCGTGTCGCGGAAATCATCGTGGCACCTTATAACGATGTGGATGCCCTTCGTCAGTTGGCAGAGCGTTGCGATGTCCTGACCTATGAGTTTGAAAATGTAGATGCTGACGGCTTGGATGCTGTTATCAAGGAGGGACAACTCCCTCAAGGGACAGACCTACTTCGCATTTCTCAAAATCGCATCTTTGAAAAGGACTTTCTCTCAAATAAGGCTCAAGTCACCGTGGCTCCTTACAAGATTGTGACCTCAAGCCAAGACTTGACAGATATCGACCTGTCGAAAAACTATGTCCTCAAGACCGCGACTGGTGGCTATGATGGGCATGGGCAGAAAATTATTCGTTCAGCAGAAGATTTGGAAGAAGCTTATGCATTAGCAGATTCAGCCGACTGTGTCTTGGAAGAATTTGTCAATTTTGACCTGGAAATTTCTGTCATCGTATCAGGAAATGGCAAGGACGTGACGGTTTTCCCAGTTCAGGAAAATATCCACCGCAACAACATTTTGTCTAAGACCATTGTCCCAGCACGCATTTCAGAAAGTCTAGCAGACAAGGCCAAAGCCATGGCAGTGCGAATAGCAGAACAACTGAACTTGTCTGGAACTCTCTGCGTGGAAATGTTTGCGACGGCTGACGACATCATTGTCAACGAGATTGCCCCCCGCCCACACAACTCAGGTCACTACTCAATCGAAGCCTGCGATTTTTCCCAGTTTGACACCCATCTTCTCGGCGTTCTCGGAGCCCCATTGCCAGCCGTCAAACTGCATGCCCCAGCTGTTATGCTCAATGTTCTCGGCCAGCATGTCAAGGTTGCTGAAAAATATGTCACAGAAAATCCAAGCGCCCACCTCCACATGTATGGTAAAATAGAAGCGAAGCACAACCGCAAGATGGGACATGTGACTTTGTTTAGTGATGCGCCGGATGGTGTGGATGAGTTTGGGGAGTAAGATTAAATGACGCGAAATGAATTTATCATATGTTTAACTTGTGGAGAGTGTATTAATTTAAGAATTCAGATGGGAAGTTATCCTGTTGATTTTGCTTTAAATTGTCCAAAGTGTAAAACAGAGATTAGTGGTAAAATTGAGTTTGAACCATTTGATATTAATTTGAACAACGCACAAGTTATCAATGAAGATACCCCTAACTACAAGGAATTAACCAATTTTCCAATATGGTGTTTGGAAATTTCTGCTGAGTTCCCCACAAAAAAAATGCATCTCAGAAAAGATATACTTGATGGCTTCTCACCATTCATGGCTCAAATGGTTCGTATGGATAAAAAGAATGATTTGACAGATTTAAAAAAAATGCAAGCAACAGGCAAATTTGCAGATTTTGTCAGAGAGAAAAAGTTAGATAATTTTGTACGATTATATAATTTGTATTGGAATCGACAAGATAAATATTTATATTCTGAATTAAAAAAGTTATTGCGAGAATATGAAGGATTGACACCAATAACAGATGTAAAAAATATCGCTGATGCCACAATGGTGTTACATCAGCTATTTCTGACGACTTCTGGTATTAGTATTATTCTTGGAGAAGATTCATTATCAGAATTTACAGAACTAAGCAAGCAAATATATAAACAAGAGCAAAAGAGAGAAGAATTGCTTAATTATATAGAATATATTGAGAGTAGATTGGATACCATTGAGAAGAGTGCTTTTGATAAAATTATAGCTTTTGCTAAAATTTCTCATATTCTAATTCCTGTAGTTACATTAATGAATATCAGAAATTTTGAGGATTTGGATCAAAAACAATATGGTATTTCAGTTGCTTATTTTAAAGAATTAAATGAATTTTATGCTTCGAGTTATGAATGGATTCTTGACAACATTAATATCGTTATAGCACTTAATAATATTTTTGAGAGAGAGAATTATAAGCAATGCTATAATGGGAAAGACTATATTGATGATTTAGAAAAAATTACTAATAAATATCAAAAAGTTAACCAACATACTCCAGAACAAGCGTATCTTAATATTTCTGAACAGTTTAGTAAACCTGTTAATAGTCTTAATAATAAAATTAGAAATGCTATACAACACTATAGTTCTCATGTAGATGTCGATAGTCATGAAATTATTTTTGAGGATAAATATGGAGGGAGAGTTAGACAAGAAAAATATTCTATTATTGATTTTGCGCAGTTATGTATAGTCAACCTTTCTCTTATATTTTATATATTAGAAATAATTTATACTTTTCGTAAATTAAAATTAATTACAGATGGAATAATACCTACAATTTACTGGATGAAAAGTGATGAGATTTCTAAAGTAATGTCAAATAATAAACCTGGGAGCAACAGAGAAAAGAAACTAAAAAAAAGAATAAGGAAAAAAAGAAAGGTAGCAAAAAGAAAATAATAGTAAGAGTTTACTATTCTGACGTTTTAATTCATATAAAAAGACTTATAGACTTTAATAAAAATTTAGGAAACAGTAAAAATAGGAGAAACAACATGATCAACCGTTACTCTCGCCCCGAAATGGCGAATATTTGGAGTGAAGAAAATAAATACCGTGCTTGGCTTGAGGTAGAAATCTTGGCTGACGAGGCATGGGCTGAGTTGGGGGAAATCCCTAAGGAAGATGTAGCTTTGATCCGTGAAAAAGCGGACTTTGATATAGACCGTATTTTGGAGATTGAGCAAGAGACGCGTCACGATGTGGTTGCCTTCACGCGTGCGGTTTCTGAGACGCTTGGTGAAGAGCGCAAGTGGGTTCACTATGGTTTGACCTCTACTGACGTGGTGGATACTGCCTATGGTTACCTCTACAAGCAGGCCAACGACATCATCCGTCGTGACCTTGAAAACTTCACAAACATCATCGCTGATAAGGCTAAGGAACACAAGTTCACTATCATGATGGGACGTACCCACGGTGTGCACGCTGAACCGACAACCTTTGGACTGAAATTGGCGACTTGGTACAGTGAAATGAAGCGTAATATCGAGCGTTTCGAGCATGCAGCTGCTGGTGTGGAAGCTGGTAAGATTTCTGGTGCGGTTGGGAACTTTGCCAACATTCCACCATTTGTAGAGCAATACGTCTGTGACAAATTGGGCATCCGTGCTCAGGAAATCTCTACACAGGTGCTTCCTCGTGACCTTCACGCTGAGTACTTTGCAGTTCTTGCTAGCATTGCAACTTCTATCGAACGCATGGCGACTGAGATCCGTGGTTTGCAGAAATCTGAGCAACGTGAAGTGGAAGAGTTCTTTGCTAAAGGTCAAAAAGGTTCATCGGCTATGCCTCACAAACGCAACCCAATCGGTTCTGAAAACATGACTGGTCTGGCGCGTGTTATCCGTGGTCACATGGTGACGGCCTATGAAAACGTCGCTCTCTGGCACGAACGTGACATTTCTCACTCATCAGCTGAGCGTATCATCACACCAGATACAACCATTTTAATCGACTACATGCTCAACCGTTTTGGAAACATCGTCAAGAACTTGACAGTCTTCCCAGAAAACATGATCCGCAACATGAACTCTACTTTTGGTTTGATCTTTAGCCAACGTGCCATGTTGACCTTGATTGAGAAAGGCATGACCCGTGAGCAAGCCTATGACCTGGTGCAACCGAAAACAGCCTACTCCTGGGACAACCAAGTAGACTTCAAACCGCTTCTGGAAGCCGATCCAGAAGTAACCTCACGTCTGACTCAAGAAGAAATCGATGAAATCTTCAACCCTGCATACTACACCAAACGAGTAGATGATATCTTTGAACGTGTCGGACTTGGTGACTAATCATAAAATAAAAAAGCGAGATTCAATCTCGCTTTTTTGTATTCTTGTCGAAGAGGTTTAATCTTCTTTTCTCTTAGTTAGTCCGTAGGCTGCTAGTGTGGCCATAAGTCCTGCTGCGACCAAACCTGCAGAGTCTTGACTTCCTGTTGCAGGGAGTTGTTTTTCATCTGCTTTGGCAGTAGTTGATGCAGTTGGCTCAGTTTTCTCAACGGCAGTGCCGACTTCAACAACTTGAGTGACCGTTTCCTGTGTTACCACGCTATTGACAAGCGTTCTTTCTTCTTTTCCATCAGCACTAGTGCTTACAGAGTAGAAGGCAGTACGGTGGCCGTTAGCCCCTTTAGTAACAACTTGCGTTTGTCCTTTTGGTAATTGAGGATTTTCACGTGTCACAGTAGTGAATGGAATTTCTTCCTCTTGGATATTCAGTCTTGGTTTTGTTTCTGCGGCTGGAGCAAGACCATGTTCGTCTCCTACATGGGTTACAAGGGTTCCGACTTCAATAACTTGGGTCACTGCTTCTTGAGTCACAAGGCTATCTACAAGAGTTTTCACTTCCTTACCGTCAGCACTAGTGCTCACCGAGTAGTAATGACTGCGACGACCGTTAGCGCCTTTAGTAACGACTTGAGTCTTCCCTTTGAGCAAGAGTGGATTTTCACGTGTCACAGTAGTGAACGGAATATCTTCTTCTTGGATATCCAGTCTTGGTTTCGCTTCGGCAGCTGGAGCAAGGCCACTTTCATCCCCTTTGTGGGTAATAGGGGCACCGATTTCAACCACTTGGGTCACAGGTTCTTTGGTTACTTGGCTATCTAGAACGGTTTCTGTTTGTTTACCATTTTCAGTAAGGACAGAGATGTAATGAGTGCGTTCGCCATCTACACCTGGTGTGACAATCTTTTCTTGCTTAGCTGTGAGGTTTGGATTTTCCTTCTTGATAACTTCAAATGGAATCTTTTCTGCTCTTGTGATGAGTTCCGGTTTGGTTTCAACATTGGCAGCTAGTTCATTTTCATCGAGGCTTCCTGAGTGAGTTGCCGCTGGTTTGAGGCCTAGGCGGGCTGCTTTGAGTTTAGCTACGAGAGCGTCTAACTCGGCTTGTTTGCTGCGGTTGAGGTTGTAGTTGAGAGCCTCTTTAGCTGCATTTAGAGCATCGAGACTTTCTTTGCTGTATCCTTCCAAGTTAGTAGGAATTTGAGCAAGCTCCTCACGGAGAGCATTGTAGTCAGCGCGGAAGTAGTCTTTGTTGTGATCTGCGAAGGCAGTCATGAGTTCAAAGATTTCTTCTTCCTTGTACTCAGCACTTGGTCTATCTGCCCAGATAGCAAGCATACTACCAATAGTAGGAAGGTCAACTTCAGGGTATTTAGTTGATGCTAGTTGATTAAATGGAGTTTTCTCGGTATTTTCGAGAGCTTTTTTGAGGAAGCCACCACCATCTTCTGGTTTTTGACCGAGAATGTAGTACCAGTCTCCGTTGGTATTAAGGAATTTATAGCCTTTACTTGCAAGGTACTGAGGAGATGCAAGGTTGTAGCCCCACCATCCTTTAGACCAGTAAGAGATGATGACATCCTTGTCAAACTCAACATCATCCTTGTCCTCGTAGTAGAAACCATCGTTGAAGGCCATTGGTTGAAGGCCTCTTTCTTTAGCCATAGCAGCAAGAGTGTTGGCATATTCAGCAAACTTGCCATAGAGTCCATACCATTTGAGGTAGTACCAGCCTTGAGCGTTGGTAGCGTCATTAGCGTATTCGTCTGTACCGTAGTTAAAGATCTTAGTCTTGCCTGCAAAGAAGTCCATGTACTTGCCGATGAGGGCTTTGACAAAGTTCATGGCTTCTTCGTTTTCAAGGTCCATGGTTGTTTTGGAGACTTTATCAAAATTAGCTTGAGGATTTGCGATACCTAATTTTTCCATAGCGACAAGCATGGCATCCATGTGACCTGGGCTGTTGATCGCTGGGATGAGTCCAATCCCTTTTGATTTTCCGTACTCGATCAATTCAGTGATTTCAGCCTGGCTAAGAGTGGTTCCGTTTGGATCATCGTAGTAAGCTTTTGTTCCTTCAATGATGGCATTTTTGACATCGTCACTTGCATAAGTTTTTCCGTTAGCAGTGATAGTCATATCATCAAGTAGGAAGCGAAGTCCATCATTTCCTAGGAGGAGATGCACATCAGAATATCCAAGTTCGCTAGCTTTATCAATGATACGTTTGAGTTGCTCAGCTGAGAAGTACTTGCGTCCGGCATCGATAGAAATCACCTTGTTCTTGGCAAGTTTTTCAACTTCGCGTTTCGCGTCTTCTTCTTTTTGAGCTTCTGGTGTGAAGGTCAAATTGCTAACAGCTTCTTGGAGTTTCGCGATTGCTTGGTCAATGGTGTCTTGTTGGGCACGGCTGAGGTTGCTATCGAGTGAGCGAATGGCTTTTTCAGCTTCTTTGACAGCTGCGACACTTTCTGCAGTATAGCGGTTAAGGTCTGTCGGGACTTCTTTCAGAGCTTGCTCAGCAGATTCATAGTCGGCAGCAAAGTATTCAGCATTGGCATTTGCGAAGCTACGCATGAGTTTGAAGAGGCGTGATGGTGAATAGCGTGCAGATGGAGTATCTGCCCAAGCAGCTACCATACCACCGATGAACGGAATATCTGCTCCTTCAGATTTTGGTACAGAAGTGATTGGAGTGTTCTTGATTCCATTGAGCCCTTGGTCCAGGTTGTACCAGCCTTGTCCGTCGGCATTTCGTCCGAGAACATAGTACCAAGCATCGTTGGTATTAAGAATTTGGTGACCTTTTTCAACTAGAAGTTTAGAAGAAGCGACGTCGTATCCGCCCCATCCACCAGTCCACATTGAAACGATAATGTCTTTGTCAAAAGTACCAGAACTAGTATCACTATTGTAGTAAATGCCATCGTTGAAAGCCATTGGCTTAAGGCCGTGAGATTTGACGATGTTAGCAAGGTCATTAGCGTAAGTGATGAATTTACTATATTTTCCTTGTGTTTGAAGGACAGTCCAACCTTTAGCATCAGTAGCGTCGTTGGCATATTCATCTAGTCCGATATTGAAAATATCAGTTTTTCCAGCAAAGTAAGCTGCATACTTGTCGATTAACGCTTTGGTAAATTCAACTGCTTCTTTGTTATCAAGGTCAACGGTACGGGCAGATTCTTTTCCCAAGTAATTGAAGTTCGGTTTTTGGATGCCTAGTTCTTTCATGGCATGCAAAATGGCATCCATGTGACCAGGGCTGTTTACAGTTGGGATGAGACCAATGCCTTTGTTTTTAGCATAGTTGATCAAGTCCGTCATCTGACTCTCTGTCAAATGGTTGCCGTTTGGATCCTTGTAGTAGGCATCGGTTCCGTTTTCAAGTGCACGTTTGACATCGTCACTTGCATAGGTTTTGCCATTGGCTTTGATGGTCATGTCATCTAGCATGAAACGCATGCCATCATTTCCAACTAGTAAATGAAGATCCGTATAGCCGTAGTGTTTAGCTTTGTCAATGATTTCCTTGAGTTGGTCTGGAGAAAAGTACTTGCGTCCAGCATCAATTGAGATCATTTTTCTTTTAGCCAGTTTTTCATTTACCTGAGGTGCTCGTTCAGTGTTAGGAGTAGTTGCTGCAGGTGTGGTTGCTTCATTTTTCTTTTCTGAAGGAGAGTTTTCTGCAGGAACTTCAGTTGGAGCAGGACTTTCTTTCTCAGCAGTAGGAGTTGGACTAGCATTTTCTGTCACAGCTGGTGCAGTTGTTTCTTCCGTTTTTGGAGTAACTGTATGAGGAGCCTCCGTGTCTTCTTTGACCTCCTCTTTTACAGGTTCTTCAGCCTTTTCTTCCAGTTTTTCTGGGGCCTTGGACTCTCCCGTCTCATCGGGTGTTTGCGGACTCTCCTGGACAGTTTGAACTGTTTCCTCAGCTGTTGGAGCCGGAGTAATCCCGTCGGCAGCTACGACTTGTGCGCTAAAAGCAAATCCTATAAGTACAGAAGCTGCTCCAACCGTGTATTTACGAATGGAGAAGCGCTGATTCTTTTCTAGTTTCATGACAAAACCTCCTTGTTGTTATCGCGTATGATAGCGTTTACATAAAACCAATTTTATTTTATTATCTAAGGGGTAAAATGTCAAGTGGGTTTATATAAGAACTATAATAAATAGAGGAAATCATAAGATTTAGGAGAGATTTGCTAATAAGGGATAAAACCGAGGAAAAACTAAACGAAATTTTACCTTGTTTTTAGTAAAAACGCTACTAATTAAATAAGAGTCCTCCATAGCGTTCTCACAACTTCTTTCTCGTGCTATAATGAATATAGAAAAAGCCTGAGCTAGGCTCAAGCTTTTTCTTAATGACCTCGATTACATGAGAGGAATTTAATTTTGTAGTAGTCTGCTCGCTTATACGTTTCACTATAGGCGAGGACTTGGCCAGTGGCCTCAAGTTTTGTAGTCTTCGTTTGGAAGACTGTTGGAAATTGCGTATCGATTCCAAGTACAGAAGCAACATGCTCTGGTGTTGGAAATGCGATTTCATTGATTTCCTCAAAATGTTCATCGTTCATGTGAATGCGGTAATCCAATTTGAAACGTTTATAGATAGAACTATAATAGTCAAGATTTGGATAGTTGGCATTGATGTATTGTTCAGGAATATAGGATGTGTGGTAGATGTAAGTTACGCCATTTGTTTGACGGGTACGTTCAATTTTGTAGTAGAACTGATCTCCACGTAATCCAAGTTTCTCTAGGTATTCAAGCTTGTTTCCGCGCTCGATAGAAAGGACAGTAACTTTATCATCTTTTGTTTCAAAGATTTCGACATCTGAAAATTCAACGAGTTTGTGCTTGCGGGCACGTGAAACGAAAGTCCCTTTCCCTTGTTGGCGGACAATATAGCCGTCTTTTGCAAGGTCATTCAAAGCACGTACAACAGTGATTGAACTAACATCATACATCGCGATCAATTCTGCTTCTGTATAAAATTTATCTCCACTTGCAAATTGACCAGAGATGATTTTGTTTTTTAATTCATCTTTAATATATTGGTATTTAGGAATAGCCATAAATTTCACCTCGATTCTCTTTCTCCAACCTTGATTTTACCACAAATACAGACAAAATAGTAGTATTTAGGTAAAAAAAATTAAAATAATAGACTAAAAATGTTATGTTACATGTAAAAAATTCCATTTTATAACCTTGTGAATTATCATACATTAAAATATCGCTTTCATGCTATTTTTAGATAATTTTGGTAAATAGTAAGTAAAAAAATAGAAAAATTTTAAAGAATTTTCTAAAACCTATTGACAAATGCAAAATATTTGATTATATTTAATATTATAATAAATGAAAGCGCAAACTTAATTCGTCAGAGGTGGTAACATGACAAGATTTAAAATTGAGGACGATTTCTATTTAGATGGGAAACCGTTCAAGATTTTGTCTGGCGCCATTCATTATTTTAGGATTCCAGCAGAGGATTGGTATCATTCTCTCTATAACTTAAAGGCGCTTGGCTTTAATACGGTCGAGACCTATGTGGCTTGGAATTTACATGAACCCGTTGAAGGGGAATTTGATTTTGAAGGTGCCAGAAATTTGGAGAGATTTCTTCAAATAGCACAAGATTTGGGTCTCTATGCCATTGTACGCCCGTCTCCATTTATCTGTGCGGAATGGGAATTTGGTGGCTTGCCGGCTTGGCTCTTGACCAAGGACATGCGAATCCGCTCGTCCGACCCGGCCTACATCGAGGCAGTTGCTCGCTATTATGACCAATTATTGCCAAGGCTTGTGCCTCGCTTGTTGGATAATGGCGGAAACATTCTCATGATGCAAGTCGAAAATGAATATGGTTCTTATGGAGAAGATAAGTCTTATCTACGAGCAATTCGGAAATTGATGGAAGAGCGAGGGATTGATTGCCCACTCTTTACTTCAGATGGCCCATGGAGGGCTACTCTGAAAGCCGGGACCTTGATCGAAGATGATCTCTTTGTGACAGGGAACTTCGGTTCTAAGGCTCCTTACAACTTTTCACAAATGCAAGAATTCTTTGATGAGCATGGCAAGAAATGGCCTCTCATGTGTATGGAATTCTGGGATGGTTGGTTCAACCGTTGGAAAGAACCCATCATCACACGCGATCCAAAAGAGTTGGCGGAAGCTGTTCGAGAGGTATTGGAGCAAGGCTCTATCAACCTTTACATGTTCCATGGTGGGACAAACTTTGGTTTCATGAATGGTTGCTCAGCTCGAGGAACTCTGGATTTACCACAAGTCACATCATACGACTATGATGCCCTTCTCGATGAAGAAGGAAATCCAACTGCTAAATATCTAGCAGTCAAGAAGATGATGGCAACACACTTCCCAGAGTATCCACAGTTGGAACCACTCTATAAGGAAAGCATGGAGATAGAGGCAGTTCCATTGGCCGAAAAAGTTTCCCTGTTTGAAACCCTGGATAGTCTCTCTAGTCCAACTGAAAGCCTCTATCCAAAGGCGATGGAAGAACTTGGTCAAAGCTATGGCTACCTTCTCTACCGCACTGAGGCAAGTTGGGATGCAGAAGAGGAACGCCTCCGTATCATCGATGGACGTGACCGAGCTCAACTCTTTGTAGATGGTCAATGGATTGCTACTCAATACCAGACAGAGATTGGTGAAGACATCTACTGTCAGGGAAACCGAGAAGGTTTTTCAGAGATTGATATCCTGATCGAAAATATGGGGCGTGTTAACTATGGACACAAGTTCTTAGCAGATACGCAACATAAAGGAATTCGTACAGGTGTCTGCAAAGATCTACATTTCTTACTGAATTGGAAACAATATCCACTTCCACTGGATAATCCTGAGAAAATTGATTTTTCAAAAGGATGGACAGAAGGACAACCAGCCTTTTACGCTTTCGACTTTACTGTTGAAGAGCCGAAGGATACCTACTTAGATTTGTCTGAGTTTGGTAAGGGAGTTGCCTTTGTCAACGGGCGTCACCTAGGGCGTTTCTGGAATGTCGGCCCGACCCTCTCACTTTATATCCCTCATAGCTATCTCAAGGAAGGTACTAACCGCATCATCATCTTTGAAACTGAGGGCGAATATAAAGAAGAGATCCATTTAACTCGTAAACCTACACTAAAACACATAAAGGGGGAAAACTTATGACAATTGTAGGATGCCGTATCGATGGACGTTTGATCCACGGTCAAGTAGCCAATCTTTGGGCTGGAAAACTAAATGTTTCACGCATTATGGTTGTAGACGACGAAGTTGTTAACAACGATATTGAAAAGAGTGGTTTGAAACTTGCGACACCACCAGGTGTGAAACTCAGTATCTTGCCAGTTGAGAAAGCAGCAGCCAATATCCTTGCTGGTAAATACGATAGCCAACGTCTCTTTATCGTTGCACGTAAACCAGACCGTTTCCTTGGTTTGGTCGAAGCAGGTGTTCCGCTTGAAACACTCAACGTCGGCAATATGTCTCAAACACCAGAAACTCGCTCTATCACACGTTCTATCAACGTAGTAGACAAGGATGTGGAAGATTTCCACAAACTAGCAGACAAAGGTGTGAAACTCACTGCTCAAATGGTTCCAAATGATCCAGTTTCAGACTTTTTGAGCTTATTAAAATAGGAAAAAATTTTTAGGAGGTCATTGTTATGATACAATGGTGGCAAATTTTACTTCTCACTTTGTACTCAGCTTATCAAATCTGTGATGAGTTGACAATCGTTTCATCTGCAGGTTCTCCTGTATTCGCTGGTTTTATTACTGGTTTGATCATGGGAGATGTGACAACTGGTTTGTTTATCGGTGGTAGCTTGCAGTTGTTCGTTCTCGGGGTTGGTACCTTCGGTGGTGCTTCTCGTATCGACGCAACTTCTGGTGCGGTTCTTGCAACAGCATTCTCTATCTCTCAAGGTATTGATACAGATCTTGCAATCACAACAATCGCTGTACCAGTAGCAGCACTTTTGACATACTTCGACGTTCTTGGACGTATGACAACTACTTTCTTTGCACACCGTATTGATGCTGCGATCGAACGCTTTGACTACAAAGGTATCGAACGCAACTACCTACTTGGTGCAGTGCCTTGGGCTCTTTCTCGTGCCCTTCCAGTATTCTTCGCTCTTGCTTTTGGTGGTGCTTTTGTACAATCAGTAGTAGACCTTGTTAAAGAATATCAATGGATTGCAGATGGTTTGACACTTGCAGGACGTATGCTTCCAGGTCTTGGATTTGCAATCTTGCTTCGTTACCTTCCAGTTAAACGTAACCTTCACTACCTTGCAATGGGATTTGGTTTGACAGCTATGTTGACTGTTCTTTACTCATATGTAACAGGTCTTGGTGGAGCTGTTGCGGGTATCCTTGGTACTCTTCCTGCTGATGTTGCTGAAAAGATTGGCTTTGCTAACAACTTCAAAGGTTTGTCTATGATCGGTGTTTCTATCGTAGGTATCTTCCTTGCAGTTGTTCACTTTAAGAACAGCCAAAAAGTAGCTGTAGCAGCACCTTCTACACCATCAGAAAGTGGGGAAATCGAAGATGACGAATTCTAATTACAAACTTACAAAAGAAGATTTTAATCAAATCAACAAACGTAGCTTGTTTACTTTCCAATTAGGTTGGAACTACGAACGTATGCAAGCTTCTGGTTACCTTTACATGATCTTGCCTCAATTGCGTAAAATGTATGGGGATGGAACTCCTGAATTGAAAGAAATGATGAAAGTTCATACTCAATTCTTCAATACTTCACCATTCTTCCACACAATTATCGCTGGTTTTGACCTTGCCATGGAAGAAAAAGATGGTGTGGGTTCAAAAGATGCCGTTAACGGTATTAAGACAGGTTTGATGGGACCATTTGCTCCTCTTGGAGATACAATCTTTGGTTCACTTGTACCTGCTATCATGGGATCTATCGCAGCAACTATGGCTATCGCCGGCCAACCATGGGGTATCTTCCTTTGGATCGCAGTTGCAGTTGCTTATGACATCTTCCGTTGGAAACAATTGGAATTTGCCTACAAAGAAGGGGTTAACCTTATCAACAACATGCAAAGTACTTTGACAGCTTTGATTGACGCTGCATCTGTACTTGGTGTCTTCATGATGGGTGCTCTTGTAGCAACAATGATCAACTTTGACATTTCTTACAAATTGCCAATCGGTGAAAAGATGATTGACTTCCAAGACATCTTGAACTCAATCTTCCCACGCTTGCTTCCAGCAATCTTTACTGCCTTTATCTTCTGGTTGCTTGGTAAGAAAGGTATGAACTCTACTAAAGCGATCGGTATCATTATCGTTCTTGCAGTAGGTCTTTCATTCATCGGTAAATTCTTGCTTGGAATGGGCGCATAATTTATGAGTAAATCATTAATTTTGGTGAGTCATGGTCGTTTCTGTGAAGAACTTAAAGGTAGCACAGAAATGATCATGGGTCCACAGGACAACATTCATGCAGTGGCTCTTCTTCCAGAAGATGGTCCAGAAGAATTTACTGCAAAATTTGAAGCTGCTATCGAAGGATTGGATGATTTCCTAGTCTTTGCGGACCTTCTCGGCGGAACACCTTGTAACGTGGTAAGCCGTTTGATTATGGAAGGTCGCGACATTGAACTCTACGCAGGGATGAATCTTCCAATGGTGATTGAATTTATCAATGCGAGCCTTACAGGTGCAGATGCGGACTACAAGAGCCGTGCTGCAGAAAGCATCGTAAAAGTCAATGACCTGTTAGCTGGCTTCGATGATGACGAAGACGAATAAGATGTGACTTAGAGCATCTTATATAGAATATACATGGGAATGGGAGTCACTCCCATTCCCATATTTTCAATAGGAATGAAACAACAATAGATTAGAGGAACTCTATGCTAAATTACACAAAAGAAGAATTACTTGAACTGGGTGCAGAAATCACGACTCGTGAGATCTACCAACAGCCTGATGTATGGAAAGAGGCTTTTGAAGCTTATCAAGCAAAACGTGAAGAAATTGCAGCCTTTCTGAAAGAAATCGCTGGTAAGCATGACTATATCAAGGTCATCTTGACGGGTGCTGGTACTTCTGCTTATGTGGGAGATACCTTGGTGCCTTACTTTAAGGAAGTCTATGACGAACGCAAATGGAATTTCAATGCTATTGCGACAACAGATATTGTTGCCAATCCAGAAACCTATTTGAAAAAAGATGTGGCGACTGTTCTTGTTTCCTTTGCTCGTAGTGGGAATTCACCTGAAAGTGTGGCGACAGTTGATTTGGCTAAAGCCTTGGTAGATGAGCTTTATCAAGTGACTATTACTTGTGCAGCAGATGGTAAATTGGCTCTTCAAGCTCATGGCGATGAGCGCAATCTTTTGCTCTTGCAACCAGCTGCTTCCAATGACGCTGGATTTGCCATGACTTCTAGCTTTACGTCCATGATGCTAACAGCTCTCTTGGTTTTTGATCCTACAGAATTTGCTGTGAAAGCTGAACGTTTTGAAGTTGTGTCTAGCCTTGCGCGTAAAGTTCTAGACAATGCAGCAGATGTCAAGGAGCTGGTTGACCTTGACTTTAACCGTGTTATCTACCTGGGCGCTGGTCCTTTCTTTGGGCTTGCTCATGAAGCTCAGCTCAAGATTTTGGAATTAACAGCTGGTCAAGTGGCGACCATGTATGAAAGCCCAGTTGGCTTCCGTCACGGTCCAAAATCATTGATTAACCAAGATACAGTTGTTTTGGTATTTGGTACAACGACAGACTACACTCGCAAGTACGATTTGGACTTGGTTCGTGAGGTTGCTGGTGATCAGATTGCACGTCGTGTCGTGCTTTTGAGTGATCAAGCCTTTGGTCTTGAAAATGTCAAAGAAGTAGCTCTTGGCTGTGGTGGAGTCTTGAATGACATTTACCGTGTCTTCCCTTACATCATTTATGCCCAACTCTTTGCCCTTTTGACTTCGCTTAAAGTGGAAAACAAACCAGATACACCATCTCCTACAGGTACAGTAAACCGTGTGGTACAAGGTGTTATCATTCATGACTATCAAAAATAAGGAAGTATCTATGAGTAAATTACAATTAAGTCCGAACAAAGTAGCTTGCTTGCAAAAACTCTCTGACGAGAACGGCATTATCTCAGCCCTTGCCTTTGACCAACGTGGCGCTTTGAAACGCCTCATGGCTCAATACCAAACGGAAGAACCAACAGTTGCTCAAATGGAAGAACTTAAAGTCTTGGTAGCAGATGAATTGACTAAATACGCATCCTCTATGCTCCTTGACCCTGAGTATGGACTTCCAGCTACAAAAGCGCTTGCTCCAAATGCTGGTCTTCTGCTTGCTTATGAGAAAACTGGCTACGACACAACAAGCACCAAACGCTTGCCTGACTGTTTGGATGTTTGGTCTGCAAAACGCATCAAAGAACAAGGTGCGGATGCAGTCAAATTCTTGCTTTACTACGATGTAGACAGCTCTGACGAACTCAACCAACAAAAACAAGCTTACATCGAACGCATTGGTTCAGAGTGTGTGGCGGAAGACATTCCATTCTTCCTTGAAATCTTGGCTTACGATGAAAAAATCGCTGACGCAGGTTCTGCAGAATACGCAAAAGTAAAACCACACAAGGTTATCGGTGCTATGAAGGTCTTCTCAGACCCACGCTTTAACATCGATGTCTTGAAAGTAGAAGTTCCAGTCAATATTAAATACGTTGAAGGCTTTGGTGATGGTGAAATCGTCCATACACGCGAAGAAGCTGCAGCCTTCTTCAAAGCACAAGATGAAGCAACTAACTTGCCATACATCTACTTGAGTGCTGGTGTATCAGCTAAACTCTTCCAAGATACTCTTGTATTTGCCCATGAATCAGGCGCAAACTTCAATGGTGTTCTTTGTGGCCGTGCTACATGGGCTGGATCAGTTGAAGCTTACATCAAAGATGGTGAAGCAGCAGCTCGCGACTGGCTTCGCACAACTGGATTTGAGAACATTGACGAACTCAACAAGGTTCTTCAAACAACAGCGACTTCATGGACTGAACGTGTAGAAGCATAAAATAAGAATAGAAGAATTCCCTTTTGTTAAGAAAATACTTAAGGTTTTCTGACAAAGGATTCTGAAAATAGAAACTACAACCATAGATGGTACATACACTTTCTATGGTTTGTTTACTTAATAGAAATAGAAAAAAGGAGATGAAAATGAAAGCATACACAGAGCGTGTATTTGGAAATCATGAGGGCAAGGATGTCTTGGCCTATCGCTTTGAAACTGATGGTGGTTACCAGCTTGAAGTTATGACTTATGGTGCGACCATTTTGCGCTATGTCACACCTGACAAGGCTGGTAATTTTGCTAATGTCATCTTGGGTTTTGATGATTTTGAGAGTTATGTGGGGAATAGTCCCAAGCATGGAGCTAGTGTGGGGCCGGTAGCAGGCCGTATTGCTGGAGCGACATTTGAACTCAATGGCCAGACCTATGAGCTTGAAGTTAATAATGCTAGCAACTGCAACCATAGTGGTTCAACAGGTTGGGATTCGAGCTTGTTTGAATTGGTTGAGGTGAGCGACCATGGATTGACTCTCTACACAGAGCGTACAGACGGGACAGGAGGATTTCCTGGTAATCTCAAGATTTGGATTAGCTACCACTTGGAAGAAACTGGTGCCTACGAAGTCAGCTATAAGGTGACGACAGATCAGGATACGCTGGTCAATCCAACTAATCATAGCTACTTCAACTTATCTGGTGATTTCACGCAGACAATTGACCGCCATGTCTTCCAGCTAAATACGGAGGGCATTTACCCAATCGCTCCAGACGGTGTTCCAGCTAAGACTCCAGATGCTGATCGCGATGTGGTGAAACACATCTACAATGGAGCTTTGTTGAAGGACATCTTTGCAGAGAACGATGAGCAAATCCAGTTGGTATCTGGTTTGGATCACCCATTTGCTCTCCCTGCAGGTCATGACAATGCTGGTTTCCTTTATGATCAAAACTCAGGTCGTTTCCTGCTTTTCAAGACAGAGGCCCCTTGCCTTGTGGTCTACACAGCAAACTTTGTGGATGAGAGTGTCATCATAGGAGGTCAGCCAATGGTACAGCACAATGGGATTGCCCTTGAAGCGCAGGCTTTACCAGATGCTATTCATAGCGACCTCAAAGACCAAGTCATTCTCAAAGCAGGGGAAACCTTCACCAGCAAAACTCGTTACGAGCTTGTTGTGAAATAAAAAGAATTAGATTTTTCTATCTGATGTGTTAGAAAAATAAATGCTTCTTCGGTAGATAGACATTATATTACAATTACATATACATTTAGTTAGTAATTATATTAACAATTAGAACAATCTTCCTTAATTTATTGTTTTGTGCTATAATATTTATACCTGAATAAAGTAATTAGTAATGTAGGTTCGAATCCTACCCCCATCATTCGCTCTAATTACTAATGGCATTGTTATGATTACTTCTATTTTATACCAAAAAGTTATTGAATATCTCTTTTGGGAAAATCAATCAATTAGAAATAAGGTGATATACTTGACATTATTTTCAGGTCTTCTACTAATTTCATCTAGTCAAATCGGTGGGGTCGCCAACTAGGAAAGCGAAGAGGCGCTAGATAAATATAATGTAGAAACAAAGGCCGTAAATAAAACGGCCTTTTATTGCTAGTTGTTAAATGTATGTTGTTTTATAATAGTTTTTAGTATTGAAAATGTAAATTTTCGTAATCTATTAAAAATCATTTGGAGTAGAAAATTTCTAAATGATGATATAAAAATACTCTAAAGTTAAGGGGGAGATCCTTTTTGAGGGTATCTTCTTCCGTCTTTTTCTTCGTAATCAAAAATATAAAATTTTTTGAAATCTTAGATTTATAAGGAGCTGGTTTCCAGCTCTTTTGAGTTGTCTTCGTTGACATTTTATTTCAACAGTGTATAATTGATGTAATATATGAAGTTACAGCAAAAAGGAGACACCCTATGACTTATGCTTACAAAAGCCACATTTACCTAGCAGAGGCGGTTTTAAATGTCAAGGATGTGACGAGTCAAACGGCTTTTTATCACCAGATTATTGGCTTGGAGATTTTATCGCAAACGGAGACAGAAGCGATTTTGGGACTTGGTAAAAAAGCCTTGGTTCACTTGATTCAGGCCGAAAAGGATGGTGAAGTAAGGGAGCATTATGGGCTCTACCATCTGGCGATTTTGTTGCCGACACGAAAAGCCTTAGCAGATGTCTTGAAACACCTAAGTGACTTACGGATTCCTCTGGTCGGGGGTGCAGATCATGGATACAGCGAGGCCATTTATCTAGAGGATTTAGAAGGAAATGGCATTGAACTCTACCGTGATAAGCCAATGTCTTCATGGGATATTCGAGAAGACGGCCGCATTATCGGTGTGACCGAAGCCCTTGCGGCACAGGATATCTATGAGTTAGGGGAAAAGGTGGATCCCTTTGTCCTAGCTGAAGGGACGGGAATGGGGCATATCCACCTATCAGTGAAGGATAGTCACGCGGCGAGTCAGTTTTATCAAAAGGTGTTGGGGCTAGAGGATAAATTTACTATTCCTAGTGCTAGTTGGATAGCGGCTGGTCAGTACCATCACCACCTGGCTGTTAATGAATGGGCTGGAAAAGGTCTGGCTCCGCGTGAGCAAGGCTTGCCAGGCTTGGCCTACTACGTCCTTGAGGTCGAAAGTAAGGAGGAACTCCTAGCCATCGTTAAGCAAGCACAGGAGCTAGAAGCACCGATCAAGTGGTTAAATTTGAGTGAGTTGGATCTTGTAGACCCAGACGGCATTGTGACCCGCATTCGCTTGGAACGATGAGATGTGAAAACCACATCGTAGACATAGAAAAAGGCGGACAAGCTCGTATTCTGTTTTTAGAATGCGGACTTGTTCGCTTTTTATGAAATGATAAAGAGTAAAAGAGCTATAGCTATAACCAGACTGTAAAGGTAATCACCTGTTTTTTGTAGGTGACAAATATTTTACCTCTAAATAGACTGACGAGATGCTGGGCCATAGAGAGACCAATTCCGTGTCCAGATATGGTTTGGTTGTTATGAGAGGTCTCTGCACGATAAAAGCGATCAAAGAAACGCTTAATATTAACTGCTTGTCCATCCTTATAATCATTAGAAATAGTGATGCAAGTTCGTTTGCGTAGTAGGTAATTTTTGCGTTGGAGCGTCAAGCGAATCGTTCCAGCGGGATCGCAGTATTTTCGGGCATTGTCAAGAAGGATGCTAAGAAGCTCATAAAATTCTTCTTGGGCTACTTTTTCTACAACGTCTGCTTCAATAGAACTTTCAAATTTTTTATCTTCTTTGGTAAAGAGAGGAGCAAAATCTGAGGCAACCTTTTCAGCGATAACGGAGATATTTTGAGGAGCTAGTTTGATATCCTCTTGTTCCTCGAGCCGAGCAAGTCGGATGAGTCTTCCAATCAGGTGGTTGAGTCGTTCCGTCTGTTCTTTAGTGCTAATACTCCACTCAGTCTCTCCCTCTATTAACTCCTGTAGCTCGGTATTGGCCGAAATGATGGCTAGAGGCGTTTTGAGTTCGTGTCCTGCATTGGTGATAAACATCCGTTGTTTTTCATAGTTTTTGATAAAAGGACGAATGACAATCCCTGAAATCAAGGTGAAGAGCAGTATGAGGAGGAGTAAGCTAGCCAAGGCCAGCCAGATAGAGACCTGAAGTAAGGTATCTCGTTCTCGGATATAGTTAGTCGTCTCAAAGAAGACCAGTAGTTTCCCAGTCGTAGATTGGCTCACTTGGTAGGTAAAATAGCGTCCCTTATGAGTAATAGAACCATAAGTTTCTTGCTTTTTGAGGATGTTTGGGAGAAAACTTTTGACTTCAGCCTCAGTTAAGGACTGGACATTTGTAAGGGAGATGGCGTAGTCATTTTCCTTTTCTCTGACGGAGAAGTATTGAAAATTATAGACAATCCCTTCTTGGATATTTTTCTCAGTCAGACTTTCTTTGATTTCGTCTGTAATAGGAAGTTCGCCCTCATTCTTGGTTAAGATAGAGAGGACGGTGTGGATGTTACCCTCCGTCTGAGTGTAGACGATACTATTCATCAAGACTAGAAAGAAGGTTAGAATCAGAGCAATGGTAAGAGTAGCCGTTGCGATAAATTTGATGCGTAGTTTTCGAAACATCTAGTCACCTCCTGTCAATTGGAAGGGGCCTTCTGCAGCCCCAAGTATTTGTAAACTAGACTGGACACTTTGGAGTTTTTGGCGTAGGTAGGAGATATAGAGAAAGACGAGCTCGTGATCCTGTTCTTCCAGCTCGTCTGGCCAGACCTGCTCTAGTAGTTGTTGACAACTGAGGGGTTGGTTAGCGTGCTGGATGAGGAGAGTCAAGAGTTGGGTCTCCTTTTTCCCCAAACGAATGCTGTTTGTAGCAGCCAATTCTTGTTCATCAATATCCAAGCGGGTATTTCCTAATTCGACTGTATCCGGAGTATAGTCTTCCAGGCGGCGTGCAGTAGAACGGAGTCTAGCCAAGAGCTCCTTGAGCGAGAAAGGTTTAGTCAAGTAGTCGTCAGCACCTGCATCGAGTCCGGTTACACGGTCATCTACTTCGGCCATGGCTGTCAGCATGATAACGTGGGTCGTATTGCCTGCCTGGCGAATTTCTTTGAGGGCTTCGATTCCAGTTTTAATTGGCATCATGATGTCAAAAATCATGAGGTGATAGTGGTTAGATTCAGCCTTTTCGACAGCGTCTTGTCCGTTAAAAACAGAATCAACGCTGTAGCCTTCGCGTTCTAAAGCAACAGTGATAACACGGTTTAGTTGGGTTTCATCTTCGGCAAGTAGGATTTTCATAGGTTCTCCTTAGTCTTGATCAGAGCGCTGAATCAAATCACGGATGGTCTGCATGGTCAAGTCACAAGAAGCAAGCTCATCGGCACAACGTTTGAGCTCGCGCGTGATTCGCTCAGGATTTTGGATGTTTTTCTTGTATTTCATCTGGTGTTCGAGGCTAGCCCAGGAGTCCATGGCAATTGTGCGCAGTTGAATCTCGATAAAATAGGTACCCTGGTCATTTCCCAGACAGTCTGGGTAGGGAGTGGTCACCTCTAGAATCAGATGATAGGAACGGTAGCCGTTGGGTTTGACCTGACGGATATAGTCTTTCTCTTTGAAAATATGGATGCTTGGCATCTGGCGAATATACTCTACGATGCGGTAGATATCATCTGTAAAGCCTGTGATAATTCGAACGCCAATAGCATCTCGTATTTCTTTAAGAGCAGATTGACTTGTCTGAGGAAGGCCCTTGCGTTGGCATTTTTCACGCATGCTTTTTTCTGTTTTGATGCGCGCATGCAAATGCTCATATAGTTTGAGGTTGGTTTCTTTTTTGTAATTGGCTGCGGCCTCTTCTATGTCTTGAATAAAGGTTTGCAAGATGGTGGGTAAATAGGCCTCACAGCTATCATAGATAGAATTCATAAGAACGTCCATTCTGAACAGTTTTTTTACTATTATATCATGAAAACGCAGATATGAGATAAGTTCCTACAAAGACAGATGGGATGAGAATTTTGACAAAGCCCCTTATTCGAGATATAATGAAGAAAAATCGAGCAAGGAAAAAGAAATGACAAACTCAAAGTATATAACACGCTTGAAACGTTCAGAGGGCCAGTTGCGTGGGATTCAAAAGATGATTGAAGAAGATCGTGACTGTGCTGATATTGTGACGCAATTGACAGCAGTGAAATCGAGTGTGGAGCGCGTGATTGAGATGATGATTACGGAAAATCTCACCGCCTGCATCAACCAACCACTAGATGACCCTGAGGCTCAAAAGGAACGCCTAGAAAAGGCCATCCGATACTTGATTAAACGGAAATAAACTAAATTTTTGAAACGATAGTTGCAAAGGCATATCTAACTATTAATAGAATAGTTTAATTTGAATCAAAAGAAGCTGGGTAAAAAGTCTTTAAAATTAAAAAACGCATACTATCAGGTGTTGAAAAGCCTTGATAGTATGCGTTTTATTGTGGGGAGATTTATACTCTTCGAAAATCAAATTCAAACCACGTCAGCTTCACCTTGCCGTACTCAAGTACAGCCTGCGGCTAGTTTCCTAGTTTGCACTTTGATTTTCATTGAGTATTATTTCATTTTCTCCTGAATTTGAGTTGTTGCTCAGCTTCTTTTGCTTATTCTACTTGACCGGGCCAAGCGTTCATACCACCTTCTACATTGGTAACGGTGAGGCCCTGGGCGCTGAGAAATTGACAGGCAGAGGCGGAACGTACTCCACCTTGACAGATGACATGGTATTCATGGTCAGGTTTGAGTTCTTTGCAGCCTTGCTCCAAGGTACTTAACGGAAGATTTTTGGCACCTGGTGCATGTCCTGCTTTGAATCCATGTACTTCACGGACATCAATAAGATCTAAATTCTCATTTTGATATTTTTCATAAAAGTCATCCATGCTGATATTAGTTAGCATATTCTACTCCTTCTGGCTTAGCCATTTTGTATAGGGAATAAGCGCCGTCAAGGTTTTGGACGGTAAATCCTGCTTGCTTGAGGATACGCTCTGCGATATAGCTGCGTAAACCACTGTGGCAGCTAACGATGTAGGCTTGGTTCTTGTCTAGTTCATCCAAGCGTTCCCGTAGTTCGTTTAGGGGGATATGAATGGTATCGACTTTGAGTCGACCACTCTGGAATTCGCCACTTGTCCGTACATCTAAGAATTTCTTACCAGCAGCCAGTTCGTCTTCGAGCTGGTACCATTGAATATTGTCGCTTAAACCTTCGATTAGGTTCAAGGCTGCATAGCCCAGCATATTGACGGGATCCTTAGCAGAGCCAAATGGTGGCGCATAGGTGAACTCCAATTCTGGTAAGTCAAAGACGGTGAGATTTCCCTTGATAGCAGTTGCCAGGATATCGATTCGCTTGTCAACACCTTTCTTCCCAACACCTTGGGCACCGTAGATTTTTCCAGTGGTTGGGTCAAAGAGGAGTTTTAAGGTCATATCAGTAGCGCCTGGATAATAACCAGCGTGATCTTTTCCACTGACATGAAGTACCTTGTAAGGGAGTTGATTCATGCGAAGGATACGTTCGCTGAGACCAGTCGAAGCGGCTGTCATATCAAAGGCACGAACGATAGCAGTGCCGATGCTGCCCTTGTTTGTACGACCGAGTCCTGCGATGACGTCCGCCACTTGGCGTCCCTGACGATTGGCAGGAGAAGCAAGAGAGATGAGAGCGTCTTGGCCCGTAATCTCTTGCTTGACGACGATGGCATCCCCAACTGCAAAAATATCTTTTTGACTGGTTTCATAATGTTCATCGACCAGGATCCCACTACGAAGTCCCAGTTCAATCCCTGCAGCCTTAGCTAGTCCATTTTCAGGTTCAACACCGACAGAAAGGATGGTGAGGTCAGAAGTGATCTTTTGACCGTTTTCGAGAGCGATGACTTTTCCTTGGTCTTCAAATCGAGTTGCAGACTGGGAAGTGATAACGCGGACACCATTTGCCAGCAATTCTGCTTGGACAAAGGCCGCCATTTCCTGATCTAATGGTGGCAAGACATGGGGTGCTTTCTCAACGATGGTAACTTGTAATCCACGTTTCGCCAGGTTTTCAGCCATTTCAAGCCCGATAAAGCCTGCACCGATGACGACAGCTTCTTTTGGATGATTGTCCAAGGCCGCCATAATTTCATCAAGATCGGGAACATTGCGGAGCGTGTAGGCATTCTTAGCTTCTGCCAAACCTTCAATGGTAGGAACAAATGGTTTAGCTCCTGGGGAGAGGATCAACTTGTCGTAGCTTTCTGTGAATTCCTGTCCATCATGGCGTACGGTCACAGTGTGTTCTTCTGGCGAAATCTGGATAACCTCGTGAAATGGTCGCACATCGAGATTAAAGCGTGCTTTGAGACTTTCAGGAGTTTGGACTAATAAACTATCACGGTTTGAAATTTCTCCTGAAACATAGTAAGGAAGTCCGCAGTTTGCAAAGGAAACAAAGGGACCTTTCTCAAAAATAGTGATTTCAGCGTCTTCCATGAGACGTCTGAGGCGGGTTGCTGCTGACATACCGCCTGCAACTCCTCCAACAATGATAACTTTCATTGACTTTCTCCTTTATGCTTTTAGATGACCTTACCTGTCCAAGCGCTCATACCGCCTCGGACATTGATGACATTGTAGCCTTTTTTCTTTAGCTTCTTCGCAGCTAGTTTGCTTCGCACACCAGAATGACAAATGACATAGAGTGTTTCTTTTGTCGTTGGTGCATAAGATCCGATTTCGGATAGAGGGACATTCTTGGCATTTTTGATATGACCTCTATGGAATTCCGTAGGCGTCCGAACATCCAGTAGCTGAATCGGTTCTCTGAGTTTAGCTTCTAACTCGCTGGTAGAAATACTGTCAATTTTTGTAAATAAGTGAAACATAGGCACCTCCAAACATACCCTTATGGGGTATATTAAACCATGAAGTCAAGCTTTTGTCAAGCAAGTTGTTTTGACTTGGGAGAGGGCTTGGTTTTGAGATTTTAGAAAGCAGGCTATTCTTGACCTTTCAAAGGCTTTTTGATATGATGGGTCCAAAGTAAGTATGAGGTGATAAGATGGCTAGCGAATACCAGAAAATGATAGCAGGGGAGCCTTACCGTCTGTCGAACCCAGAATTACGGGCCTTGGCTCAGGCTTCTCGCCAAAAACAGGCTGCCTTTAACAAGGAAGAAGATCCCTTGAAGGGAGCGGATATTATCAAGACTTGGTTTGGCTCAACCGGGCAAAATCTCTATGTCAATCCACGCCTGGTGGTCGATTATGGAGTCAATATCCATCTAGGGGAAAATTTTTATTCTAATTGGAACTTGACCATGCTGGATGTTTGTCCGATTCGCATCGGGAACAACGCCATGATTGGTCCCAACTGTCAGTTTTTAACCCCACTCCATCCACTGGATCCGGATGAACGCAATTCAGGGGTCGAATACGGCAAGCCCATCACCATTGGAGACAATTTCTGGGCTGGAGGTGGCGTCATCGTCCTTCCTGGAGTGACACTGGGCAATAACGTAGTGGCGGGAGCAGGGGCCGTGATTACCAAGTCCTTTGGAGACAATGTTGTCCTAGGTGGGAATCCTGCGCGTGTTATCAAGGAAATACCAGTAAAAGAAAACTAAAAAGAACAGCCTGGGCTGTTCTTTTTATGAACTCTAATCTTATAAATTTTTCTTCTTTTTTGCTTTCTTGGTCAAGGAAACATCGCACTGAGGGATGTTGGTTTTAAAAATCTATTAAAGGTAGTCTAGAGTTCAAAAATTGTTTTAGCAGCCCTTTCTAAAAAATTACTAGGCGAAATCTAATCCAAACTGAATTTAAGGAAACTTTCAGAAAAGTTTTAGTTTCGTTTCAGGAATCTTCTGTAGACTGTCTAGCTATATCATACGAAGGAGAGGAAAAAGGTATGAAATCAAAAAAGTGGACCCTACTCGCAACGAGTTTAACGGCAATGGTGCTGATGGCAGCATGTGCCCAGTCAACAACTACATCCACTACCAATGAAACGACAAATAGTGCCACAACAACTTCAACAAAGACAAATCAATCATCCTATTTTACAGAGAAGGACAATGATACTTCTTATGATGAAAGCACAGCTTCTAAGATTGAGTTATCTGGCTCATCAGCAAATGTCTTTGGAGATGGGGTAACAGTCTCTGGCTCAACAGTGACCATCACAAAATCTGGCACCTATGTGATTTCAGGTCAGTCTGAAGGAGTGCAGATCAAGGTCAAGGCAGATGAGTCGGCAGAAGTTCACCTAGTCCTAAAAGGTGCAACCATGACCAATACCAATGCAGCGATATCTGCGACATCAGCCGGCCACGTCTACCTGACTCTAGCAGAGGGAACCACCAACAGTCTCTCTGACTCAAGCTCTAACAGCGACGAAAAAGCAGATGCAGCTCTCTTTTCTAAGGTGGATTTGACTATCAACGGGAAAGGAACCCTCAATGTAGATGGCAAGAAGAACAATGGTATCAAGGCTAACGACACTCTTCACATTACGGGTGGAACCTATAACATCACAGCAGTTGGCGATGCCTTTAATGTCAATGATGAACTCAATATCACTGGTACGACCATGACCATTGATGCCAAAGAGGATGGGGTCAAGGTCGACAATGATGACGATATGACTGTCGGCAATATGTATTTGGCTAACAATACCATAACAGTCACAGCAGGAGATGATGGCATCCACGCATCAGGTGATTTGGTTATCGATAGTGGTACCTACACCGTCAAGAATTCGACAGAAGGACTTGAAGGTAAGTCCATCACTATCAACGGTGGGGACATTACCATCTATTCGACAGATGATGGAGTCAATGCAGCTAATAAAAACGCCCAACAAAGTGAGATTTTCTTTACCATGAACGGTGGTAACCTGACAGTAGAAGTTGGTCAAGGGGATACGGATCCAATCGACTCGAACGGCAATATCACGGTCACAGGCGGAACCATTAAAATGACTGGGCAAACAGGTTTTGATTTTGATGGAACAGCGACCTACACAGGTGGAGATATCTATCTCAACGGCGAAAAACAAACGGAAATTGTCAACTCTATGCCTGGAGGCGGTGGACCAAATGGAGACCCTCAAGGTGGCGGTCCAGCCCCTGGCGGACAAGGATAAGCAAAAAAAGGATAGCATTCTAAGAGCAATGTTATCCTTTTTGTATCGTAGATTTATATTTTACGAGTGGTTTTATAATCGTAGCTTTCAAAGACTAAATTGTTAAGTTCCCCGTTTTTGTTTACCTAAATTTCTTGAATTTTAAGAGGGTATTGAGTAGTTTTCCCTTAAATGTTTTGTTTTGATAGGCGATTGTAAGGGAATTGAAAAATTCAACTGCTAGGTGTTCGTGGTGACCGAGTACCATCTCGCTTGGGGTTGCTTCTGGGGAAAAGACGCCTAATTTGATGCGGAGTCCACCTTTTTTCATCTTGAACTGGTGCATGCCATACATCTTGATATCAAGGCTTGGATCGGACATGAGAGTAGCTGTATCACCTGCCATAGAAATTTTTGTATCAGCATCAGGAATGACTGATTTTTCAGCATCTAGACTGATAAAGATTTTTTGATAAGTTGGTTGACCGTACTCTCCAATCAACTCCTCACTTCCTGTCCACCGTGAACTCCAGCAAATACAAAATGTTCAGGGTGAATTTTAAAAGGAAGTGCTTGGTCACCCATTTTATTTAGTCCTTGGTTGAAGGCGAAGAAATCTCCCAAAATCAGGTCTTAAGAGGCATCACAATTTAGTAAACGTTAATTCGAGAGAGTTGCTATATTTACATGGAACATCCTTCGGGATGTTCTTTTTTATGCTTGTAAATCGATTTAAGATAGTTTACCTAATGATTAGTCGTTTCAATTTTGTTGTCGAGACCTAAGTAGATTTTTGATTGGTAATCAATAAGATGATAGTTAGCTTGGAAAAACTCTTGAGAAATTCACTCTGACGAAATTAAATGTTGAGAAAAATGATATAATAAGAAGAATAAAAAGTTAATGAGGAAATAAGATGTCAGAACAGGTACAAAGGCAGGAGTTGCATAGAAAGATATGGAAAATTGCTGATGAAGTTCGTGGTGCAGTAGATGGTTGGGACTTCAAGCAGTATATTTTGGGAATTCTATTTTATCGCTTTATTAGTGAAAATTTCAAAACCTATATCGAAGGCGGCGATGAATCAATTAACTATGAAGAGATTTCTGAAGATTTAATTACACCTGAAGTTCGAGATGATGCCATTAAAACCAAGGGTTATTTTATTATGCCTTCGCAGTTGTTTTCCAGTGTTGTCAAAACTGCTCGCCAAAATGAGCACTTAAATACAAATTTAAAAGATATCTTTGATGATATTGAGTCTAGTGCGATTGGTTATGCGAGTGAACATGACATTAAGGGTCTTTTTGATGATGTAGATACCAGAAGTAACAAGTTAGGTAGTACAGTTCCGGAGAGGAATCAGCGCTTGGTTCTGATTCTTGAAGGAATTGCAAGTCTTGATTTTGGAAACTTTGAAGATAACCATATTGATCTCTTTGGGGATGCTTATGAGTATCTAATCTCTAATTATGCTTCTAACGCTGGGAAATCTGGTGGAGAATTTTTTACACCGCAAAGTGTATCGAGACTCTTGGCGCGAATTGTTATGCTGGGCAAGAATGAAAAAAATAAAATCAATAAAATTTACGATCCTGCCTGTGGTTCGGGTTCGTTGCTCCTACAAGCTAAAAAGCAGTTTAATGAGCACATAATTGAAGATGGATTTTATGGTCAGGAAATTAATATGACCACCTATAATCTAGCTCGGATGAATATGTTTTTACACAATATCAATTATGATAAGTTTAGCATTGAGCGTGGCAATACCTTGCTTGATCCCAAGCATGTAAACGATAAGCCTTTTGATGCTATTGTGTCAAATCCACCATACTCTATCAAATGGATAGGAAGCGATGATCCGACGCTCATCAACGATGACCGCTTTGCCCCTGCGGGTGTATTAGCGCCTAAATCTAAGGCTGATTTTGCTTTTATTATGCATAGCCTGTCATACTTGTCGAATAAGGGACGAGCTGCAATCGTAACTTTCCCAGGTATTTTCTATCGGGGAGGTGCTGAGCAAAAGATCCGTCAATATCTAGTAGACAATAACTTTGTTGAAGCGGTTATTCAGCTACCAGACAATCTCTTTTTTGGGACCTCCATTGCGACCTGTATTCTTATTTTGGCAAAGAATAAGCCAACGACGGATATCCTCTTTGTTGATGCAAGTAAGCAGTTCAAGAAAGAAATTAATAATAACGTCTTAACAGAAGAGAATATCGAAAAAATCTTAGCCGGTGTTGAAAAGAAAGAAAATGAAGATTACTTTTCTTGTATGGTGGTACAAGAAAAAGTAGCAGAAGCAGATTATAATCTTTCAGTGTCCACTTATGTAGAAAAAGAAGATACCCGTGAGAAGATTGATATTGATGTGCTCAATAAAGAAATCGCTGAGACTGTTGCCAAGATTGACCACTTGCGTGCAGAGATAGATAAGATTGTAGAGGAATTGAGCCATGGCAAATGATGTGATTCTCTATAGAACAGATGACGGAGAGTCCGCTATTGAACTCCACTTGGATAATGGAACGGTCTGGCTGACCCAACAGGAACTAGCTGAGCTTTTTCAGACTTCCAAGCAAAACATTAGTAAACATATCAAGGCGATTTTTGAAGATGGTGAGTTGGATGAAACAGTGGTTGTCAACTATCAGTTGACAACCACTCGTCACGGTGCAATAGCTGGTAAAACTCAGTCAAAAAAAGTCGCCTACTATAATCTGGATATGATTTTGGCGATTGGCTATCGTGTGCGCTCCCCTCGTGGAGTCCAGTTTAGACACTATGCTTCGACAGTCTTGAAAGAGTACCTGATCAAGGGCTTCGCTATGGATGATGAGCGCTTGAAAAACTTGGGTGGAGGCTCTTACTTTAAAGAACTCCTGGAAAGAATCCGAGACATTCGCTCAAGTGAAAAAGTCTTTTACCGTCAGGTCTTGGATCTTTTTGCGACATCAAGTGACTACAATGCAAACTCACCAGAGGCAAAGAAATTCTTTGCGACGGTTCAAAACAAGATGCATTATGCTATTCACCACAATACTGCCAGTGAACTCATTTATCATCGTGTCGATAGCGAAAAGGAGTTTATGGGCTTGACCACTTTTAAGGGAGACCTTCCTACTCTATCTGAAGCAAAAGTTGCTAAGAACTATCTGACAGAAAAGGAACTCCGTGGGCTTAATCAGCTTGTATCAGGATATCTAGACTTTGCTGAAAGACAGGCAGAGAGAGAGGAAGTCATGACTATGGCGGACTGGGTGACGCATGTGGATCGTATCCTTCAGGCTACGGGGGAAGACTTGCTGGCTAACAGTGGTTCGATCTCTCGTGAACAGATGAAGCAGAAGGTAGATAAGGAATATAAGAGCTACCAAGCCAAGACCCTCAGTCAAGTTGAAAAAGATTACCTCAAGGAAATCAAAGGTATTGAAAATCTAGCCAAGGAAGGAGGGAACTGATGAACATCCTAGAAGAAATCCAAAACTGTCCCGTTGAGTGGAAAGAGTTGGGGAAAGTTAGTCATTTTTACGGTGGTTTAACTGGAAAAACAAAATCTGATTTTGAAAATGGAAATGCTAAGTATGTAACTTATAAAAATATTTTTAATAATATACGAGTTGAATTAAATATATTGGAGTATGTTCAGGTAGATGAAAATGAGAAGCAAAATTCTATAGAATACGGAGACGTGTTAATAACAGGTTCTTCAGAGAGCAAAGAAGAAGTAGGCATGTCTTCTGTAGTTACTTTTGTACCTGAGGAACCTATTTATCTAAATAGTTTTAGCTTTGGAATACGATTTAATGAAGATGTTGAACTTTTACCAGAATTTACTAAGTATTTGTTTAGAAGTATTGAATTCAGAAAACAGATTGAGAAAACTGCAAGTGGTGTAACTAGGTATAATATTTCTAAAGTAGCATTTAAGAAAATAAAAGTTCCGTTACTTCCTCAAAAAATTCAAGAAAAAATCGTGCAAAAACTTGACAAAATGACTGAGTATGTTACAGAATTGACCTCAGAATTGACCTCACGTAAAAAGCAATATTCTTATTATCGAGATAAACTCTTATCATTTGAGGATGAAGTCTATCAGGTTGAGTGGAAGAGGTTAAATGAGTTTCTTAAAAAAGGGAAAGGAACTAAAATTACAGCTAGTCAGATGAAATTACTTCACAAAGAAGGTGCACCAATCCGTATCTTTGCAGGAGGAAAGACTTACGCTGATGTGAACTATGGAGATATTCCCGATAAAGATATTCATACAGAAGAGGCAATTGTTGTAAAATCTCGTGGAATTATTGATTTTGAATACTGTACAGAACCATTTAGTTTTAAAAATGAATTTTGGTCATACAGTTCAGATAATGAAAATATCAACTTAAAATATATTTATCATTACTTAGTTCATAATAAAGAACATTTTCAAAACATCGCTAATAATATGCAGATGCCACAAATTTCTAGTAATGATACTGAAAAATTCAAAATCCCAATCCCTTCTCTAGAAATCCAATCTCGTATTGTTCAAGTTCTGGACAACTTTGATACGGTTTGTAATGACCTCAACATCGGACTACCCAAGGAGATTGAACTTCGTCAAAAACAGTATGAATATTTTAGAGAAAAACTCTTGACATTCGTCGCCGAAGGCGAGTACACTGAGAGTAGAGTAGAG
>NZ_LNVF01000006.1:0-65946 GCF_002093545.1 Streptococcus oralis subsp. tigurinus | reverse complement strand
GGGAGTTTAGCTCAGCTGGGAGAGCATCTGCCTTACAAGCAGAGGGTCAGCGGTTCGATCCCGTTAACTCCCATATAGGTCCCGTAGTGTAGCGGTTATCACGTCGCCCTGTCACGGCGAAGATCGCGGGTTCGATTCCCGTCGGGACCGTTTAAGGTAACGGAAGTTATTTTAGACTCGTTAGCTCAGTTGGTAGAGCAATTGACTTTTAATCAATGGGTCACTGGTTCGAGCCCAGTACGGGTCATATTTGCGGGTTTGGCGGAATTGGCAGACGCACCAGATTTAGGATCTGGCGCTTAACGGCGTGGGGGTTCAAGTCCCTTAACCCGCATAATAGAAAGCAGCCGGCTTAGCTCAGTTGGTAGAGCATCTGATTTGTAATCAGAGGGTCGCGTGTTCAAGTCATGTAGCCGGCATTTTTTTATATAGAATAAGAGGTCGATGCGAACGTAGTTCAGTGGTAGAACACCACCTTGCCAAGGTGGGGGTCGCGGGTTCGAATCCCGTCGTTCGCTTAGAGAGGCCGGGGTGGCGGAACTGGCAGACGCACAGGACTTAAAATCCTGCGATTGGTAACGATCGTACCGGTTCGATTCCGGTCCTCGGCATATAATGATGAGCACCCTTAGCTCAACTGGATAGAGTACCTGACTACGAATCAGGCGGTTAGAGGTTCGACTCCTCTAGGGTGCATTTTTTTATTTAACGCGGGAAGTAGCTCAGCTTGGTAGAGTACTTGGTTTGGGACCAAGGTGTCGCAGGTTCGAATCCTGTCTTCCCGATTCATGGCGGTGTAGCTCAGCTGGCTAGAGCGTCCGGTTCATACCCGGGAGGTCGGGGGTTCGATCCCCTTCGCCGCTATATTGATCTTGTTGGACCTTTAGCTCAGCTGGTTAGAGCTCTCGGCTCATAACCGAGTGGTCGTAGGTTCAAGTCCTACAAGGTCCATTGTAAATAATGGAGGATTACCCAAGTCCGGCTGAAGGGAACGGTCTTGAAAACCGTCAGGCGTGTAAAAGCGTGCGTGGGTTCGAATCCCACATCCTCCTTTTTATATTAACGCGGGATGGAGCAGCTCGGTAGCTCGTCGGGCTCATAACCCGAAGGTCGTAGGTTCAAATCCTGCTCCCGCAATTTGGCTCGGTAGCTCAGTTGGTAGAGCAATGGATTGAAGCTCCATGTGTCGGCGGTTCGATTCCGTCTCGCGCCATATTTTGTTTTATTAAGCGGGTGTAGTTTAGTGGTAAAACTACAGCCTTCCAAGCTGTTGTCGCGAGTTCGATTCTCGTCACCCGCTTTGAACGAAAGTTCATACCAAGTTTTTGAACTTGGGCGCGTAGCTCAGGTGGTTAGAGCGCACGCCTGATAAGCGTGAGGTCGGTGGTTCGAGTCCACTCGTGCCCATTAATAGGAGAATTACTCAAGAGGCTGAAGAGGACGGTTTGCTAAATCGTTAGGTCGGGTAACCGGCGCGGGGGTTCGAATCCCCCATTCTCCGTACTTAGAGAGCTAGTAAGCTCTTTTTTTGTGTGTAGTTCTTTTAAAATAATAGTGAGTAAAAATTTTTAATATAGCAACAGCTTTGCTAGGTTTAGTGCTTTATTAGGAATAAAGATTTTGAGATATCAGGTGATTCTATATGAAAAATGGAGTAAAATTTCGTAGTATTTTTTATAGATTTATACTATTTATCTTTGTAGTATTTCTAACTGTGATTTCAATGATCTTAGATACACCAGAAGCTCAAATTCGCTTTTTAAATCTATCCTTGATTGTTGGGCAAGGGGAGTTGAGGATTGTTACGGTTGCGGTTTTGCTCCTTACTTTTCTTTTATCTTTCATGTTCAAATGGAAGTGTTTAATCCATAAAACTGGGATTTATCTAAGAAAAATTGATTTATTTATAGCTTGGGATGAGATTAGAGGTCTTAGCCATGTCTGGATTAATGACTATCATCGTGGACCTCATGGTTTTTTTTTCTATAATCGTAAGACGATAGTTATTTATAGGAAAAATTATCAACCGATTTGCCTTTATAATATTTCAATATTGGCCTTATATGTTGCCAAATGTTATCATCCAAAATTGAAAACCAATATAGTCTCAGCAACGTTAGCAAGTCTCTTCAATATGGCTTTAAATGCATGGTTCTTGTACGAGATGTTGAGTAAAAATTTGGTGAATATAAAAGCTGAAGTATTTATGTTTTGGCTACTTTTGTATGCTGTTAAAGTTTTTGCGTTGCCAGGAATTATACTTGGATACGAAAATCACCACAATGGGGTTTCATTGGCACATAGCACGGCATATAAAAAGAATGCCTCGAAAGCTGTTCACCTGTAAAGTGTTGATGGGAAGCCAGCTATTTATATATCAGTTGCTTTCTACATTCAAAAAGCACTATATGTTGCTAGTTGAGGTTCTAGATACCATATAGTGCTGCTATTAAGTCCAGCTAGTGAGTGAGATTTCACCACTATGGAGCCAGATTTCTGTCTGATCATCAAGCTGGATAAGGAGTTGTCCTTTGTCGGAGATGTCCTTGGCGACTCCTTTTTTTTCAGTCTGATCTTGGATAAAACTGACCTCTCTTCCTAGAACAAGAGAGTGTTCTTTATAAAGATAGAGTAGTTCTTCGGGTGCTGTTTGGTAGAAACAACGCCAAATTTCTGAGATTAGTTCGTTTCGTGTGATAGGAGCTGGTGGTGTAAAGAGACTTCCAGCTTTTTCTTTTAGTTCTTCTGGAAAGTCTTCTATAGAAAAATTTATACCAAGTCCGATAATGATATCTGTAACCAAGCCTGTCTCAACTGATGTCATTGCTTCGGTAAGGATACCTGCTATTTTTTTATTCTTAAAGTAGATATCATTAACCCACTTGATATCAACTTCTATCATGGTTAGATTTTTAATGGCCTTGTAGACTGCAGCAGCAACAAGGAGTGTATAGGATGGAAGCTTTTCATAGGGAAGATTTGGTTGAATATGCAATGACATATAGATGCCTCCCTGTGAAGGAGAGTAGTAAGGACGCTGAAAGCGACCACGACCTGCTGTTTGGTATGTGGAAAGATAGAGGGTATTTCCTTGGCTTCCAGCTTCCATACCTTCTTTTGCATCTGTTTGAGTAGATTTTGTTTCTGGTTTGTAGACAATGTTTAAGTTGGTTTTCTCCTGGATTACATCAGGCAATATCAAATCGCCTTGGATCAGCTTGTAACCTCTATTTTTAATACTGTCGATCATGAGCCCTTCTTGTTGGAGACGTTGGATTGCTTTCCATATGGATGTGCGACTTAGATTTAGTTCTTGGCCAATTTTTTCTCCGCTGACATGGTCGTTTTCTCTGGCTAGTATCTGGTAGACTAGTTGGTGTGATTTCATTAATTTTCCTTTCTAACTAGGGGGAGGTGAAAGAGTTCTTTTCGAGTCTGGCTGGGTGTTTTATGAAAAAACTGCTTGTAAGCTTTCGAGAAATGGAGTGGGTCTGAAAAGCCGACAGAGTACGCAATGACTTTAATTGATTCTTCAGTATGTTCCAGAAGTTGTTGTGCACGATGCATCCGAACGTAAAGTAGATACTCTTTTGGAGAGAGTTGATGAAATTCTTTAAACACACTAGTTAAGTAACTTCTATGAACCGATAGTTCTTTTGCTAAATCTTGAATTGTGAGTGATTGCGGGTAGTGACTATCTATCAACCGTTTGCATTCAAGATAGAGTTGGTAGGTTGATGAAATATTCTTTTTTTTCTGATTGGGAGCAATAGTTCCCAGATGAAACATCAGTTCATGGAGTTGTCCCATGATATGGAGTTGAGCTAATTCATTTGATTTTGTAATCTGAGCGAAGCGAACAATATCTGAGATGAGATTTGCAGTAGTCTGGGTATGACAAGTTTCAGATTGGATGAGATAGGATTGGTCAGAAATCTGCGAAAGAGCAAAATAGTCAGGAGCTTTCCCTCCAGTGATTCCTAACCAGTAGTAGGCCCAAGGTTCTTCACTATCTGCTTGGTAAAAGGTTAGTTCATCTGGTTTTAGTAAAAAGAAATCTCCTGTCTTTAAATCAACAATTTTCCCCTTATAATGGAACTGCCCTTTTCCTTTAGTAATGTAATGGAGTACATAGGTATCTCGAATGGCTGGGCCAAAAGAGTAGTTAGGCGTGCATTCCTCATAACCATAGAAGCTAAGAGAAAGATCAATTGTTCCAGTCTGGTATTCTGAAAAAACGAGCATGGGCCACCTCCTACCTAACATTTTACCATATTCTTGAGACATTTTTCTATTTTAGAAAGCGCTTTTATGTGTTAAAATTTTTTCAAGAAATAGATGAGGTACAATTTATGGGAATTCGGATAGAGAATAATCTTTTTTACGTTGAGAGTAAAGGTTTAAGTTTGATTATTGAAAATAGGGATGGGTTCTTATTATTAAAATATTTAGGAAAGACTATTAAGGACTATAGAGGTTCTAATAGTGTTTATGAACGCGATCATGCTTTTTCTGGTAATCCAGCAGCTACCAATCGAACCTTTAGTTTGGATACGCAACGTCAGATTTTTGGACAACATGGTTTGGGTGATTTTAGAAGACCAACCTTACAGGTTCAGCACGATGTAACTGAAGTAACAGACTTTCGATTTGTAGAAGCAAAGATTTTAAGAGGTCAGAATGGTCCACAGGGTTTACCTTCTCCACATAGCATGGATGCTACAGAAACTCTTGCCTTAATTTTAGAAGATCCTAAGGCTCAACTTAGTCTGACTTTGTATTATACTGCTTTTAATAATGATGCGACAATTGCTAGCTACAGTAAATTAGAGAATAATAGTAACCAGGAAATTGTCATTCATAAGGACTTTTCTTTTATGGCTGATTTTCCCGCTGCGGCTTACGAAATAGTGACTTTACAGGGAGCTTATGCTCGTGAAAAGACTGTCCGACGTCAACAGGTAGAACAAGGAATTTTTTCGATTGATTCGAACCGTGGAGCTTCTGGGCATGCTCAAACACCAGCTCTTCTATTATGTGATCAAGGAGTCACAGAGGATGCTGGGAATGTGTTTGCTATTCAACTAATGTATAGTGGAAACTTTGAAGCTTTTGTTCAAAAGAATCAATTGAATGAAGTTCGAATGGCGATTGGGATTAATTCGGAAAACTTTTCTTGGAAGTTAGACCCTGAGGAAAACTTTGAAACACCGGTAGCTTTAGTGACCTATTCAGATAAGGGGTTAACTGGTGTTAGTCATGAAAGTCAGAATTTTGTACTTAAGTACATTATGCCAAGTCAGTTTTCTAAAAAAGAGCGTCCAATTCTAATCAATAACTGGGAAGCTACCTACTTTGACTTCCAGAGAGAAAAACTGTTAGAGTTAGCAGATGAAGCTAAGAAAGTTGGTATTGAACTTTTTGTATTAGATGATGGGTGGTTTGGTAATCGCTTTGATGATAATCGTGCTTTAGGTGATTGGGTTGTTAATGAGGAAAAATTGGGTGGAAGTCTTGAAAGTCTTATTTCAGCTATCCACGAAAGAGGTTTGCAGTTTGGACTTTGGTTAGAACCGGAGATGATTTCTGTAGATAGCGACTTGTATCGCAAACATCCTGACTGGGCCATTCAGGTTCCTGGCTATGAGCATACCTATTCTAGGAATCAATTAGTACTTAATCTTGCCAATCCTCAGGTAGTAGAATACTTGAAAAATGTCTTAGATGAACTCCTATCTTATCATGAGATTGACTACATTAAATGGGATATGAATCGTAATATTACTAAGCTAGGGAATGGATCGAATTATCTAGAGACACAGATGCAATCTCATCAGTATATGTTAGGACTTTACGAACTCGTTTCTTATCTGACAGAGAAACACAGTCATATTCTCTTTGAGTCCTGCTCTGGTGGTGGTGGACGAAATGATCTTGGTATGATGCGCTATTTCCCACAAGTCTGGGCTAGTGATAATACTGATGCCATAGCACGTTTACCTATACAGTATGGATCATCCTATCTCTATCCAACCATTTCTATGGGGGCTCATGTGTCAGCAGTACCGAATCATCAGATGGGACGAATGACACCATTGGAAACTCGTGGTCATGTAGCAATGATGGGAAATCTGGGTTATGAGCTTGATTTGACAAGTTTATCAGATGATGAGAAAGCTGAGATTGCTAATCAGGTGAACTTGTATAAAGAATTGCGACCAGTAGTCCAGTTGGGAAATCAGTATAGGTTAATCAATCCCGATGCTGAATCCAATGAAGCAGCAGTTCAATTTAACTATGAAGATCAAACGATTGTAACCTATGTCCGAGTCTTATCAGTTGTGGAAACAATGGAAACAACTTTAAAGTTAAAAGATTTGGATGAAGAGGGACGGTATGAATTACAGGAAAATGATGTAGTTTACTCAGGTGCAGAACTCATGTATGCGGGTATTACTATGGGGCTTCCACAGGGAGATTATCTCAGCAGGCAGTTACATTTCATTAGAAGATAAGGAGATAAAATCATGAGATGGTATAAAAAGATGAGCTTAATTGCTACTACAGGACTCTGCCTTTTGGGACTGTCAGCTTGTAGTAGTCAAGAGAAGTCAGCTGATGGTAAGGTAACGATTGAGTTTTTTAACCAGAAGACCGAGATGGCAGATACCTTGCAAAGAATAGTGGATGATTTTGAAAAAGAACACCCTAATATTGATGTGAAGTTGACCACAGTACCTTCAGCTGGAATTGTTCTAAAGACTCGGATATTATCAGGAGATGTTCCAGATATTATTAATATCTATCCTCAAAATATGGATTTTCAGGAGTGGGCGAAGGCAGGCTATTTTGCAGATGTGACAGGAAAACCCTATCTTGAGAACATCAAGAATGACTATGCTAAAAAGTATGCAATCAATAACAAAATTTATAGTGTACCTTTAACGGCCAACCTTTATGGAATCTACTACAATAAAACAAAGTTTAAAGAATTAGGACTTGAGGAACCGAAGACTTTTAAAGAGTTTCAAGAGATTGTTAAAAAGATAAAGGATAGTGGGAATTCTCCATTTGCAGTTGCAGGCAATGAAGGCTGGACATTAAATGGTTACCACCAACTTTCTCTCATTACTATTACAGGTAGTGGAGATGCGGCTAATAACTACCTTCGCTTTTCAAAACCAAATGCTATCTCTGCAGATGATGCTATTTTAAAAGCAGATGCAGAACGACTCGATTTATTGGCGGATAATGCTCAAGATGGTTGGCGTGGTGCCTCTTATAATGATGAGGTGGTAGCATTTTCGAGTGAAACAGCTTTGATGATGCCACAAGGATCATGGGCATTAGCGGCAATTAATCAACAGGATCCCAAATTTGAGGTGGGGATGTTTGCCTTCCCAGGAGAAGAAGTAGGAAAAGAAGTTACTGTTGGTGCAGGGGACATGGCATTATCAACTTCGGCTACTACTAAACATCCGAAAGAAACCGAAGAATTTATCAGCTATATGACTAGTCCAAAAGCTATGCAGTCATATTATGATGTAGATGGATCACCAGTTGCTGTAAAAGGCATACAGGAAAAAGAAGACTCAGCGCTTACTGAGATTTCTAAACTGGCATTTACTGACAAACATTATGTTTGGTTGGGCCAACACTGGAATTCTGAAGAAGATTTTTTTAATCTAAGTGCAGGTTACTTGATGGATAAAAATCTGAAAAATATGGCAAACAATCTCAATGCTTTCTTTAATCCAATGAAGGCAGATTTGGACTAGAATAGGAGTTAAGATGATATGGCTATTCGAAAATTTTTAAATAAATACTGGGGTTGGACCTTTTTGCTCATCCCACTTGCATTACAAGCTATCTTCTTTTACTTTCCAATGGTACAAGGTGCTTTCTATAGTTTGACTAACTGGACTGGATTGACCTATAATTATAAATTTGTTGGTTTGAATAACTACAAATTGCTGATGATTGATGGGAAATTCTTCACAGCCATAGCCTTTACTTTGATTTTAACTCTGGCATTGATTATTGGAGAGATTACGATTGGGATGGTTGTGGCACGAGCCTTAAATTCTAAGATGAAGGGACAGACCTTCTTTAGAGCTTGGTTCTTTTTCCCGGCTGTTTTATCTGGTTTGACAGTTTCCTTGATTTTTAAACAATTCTTTAATTATGGTCTTCCAACGATTGGAAAAATTTTAGGGATTGGTTTTTTACAAGAGAGTCTATTAGGAACACCAATCGGAGCAGTAGTGGCAACTATTTTTGTTCTTTTATGGCAAGGAGTAGCAATGCCAATTATTCTCTTTCTTGCGGGTCTTCAGAGTATTCCAACTGATATTTTGGAGGCGGCATCAATTGATGGTGCAACAAGTAAACAAACTTTTTGGAAGATTGAATTACCCTATTTGCTACCAACGATTTCTATGGTTTTTATTCTGGCTCTAAAGTCCGGTTTGACAGCCTTTGACCAGATTTTTGCCTTGACGAGTGGTGGTCCAAATAATGCTACAACGTCTCTTGGACTTTTAGTCTACAACTATGCTTTCAAGAGTAATCAATATGGATATGCGAATGCAATTGCCTTGATTTTATTCTTAATTATTGGAATTGTTTCTCTTATCCAAATCAAACTATCAAAGAAATTTGAAATCTAACAGAGGAGTCCTACACATGAAAAAAGAAGAAAAATTGAATCAGTTTTGGAAATATGTCCTCTTGATAGTCGGTGGTATTCTTATACTTGTTCCTTTGTTGGTAACAGTATTTAGTTCTTTCAAGACAACTAAGGATATCATGAATCATTTCTTTAGTTTGCCCAATCCTTTTACCTTAAGTAATTATGAACGATTGATTTCGGATGGAATTGGAGGCTATTTCTGGAATTCAGCAGTTATTACGGTGTTATCATTGATTGTAGTAGCTTTCTTTATACCAGCTGCAGCTTATTCCATTGCTCGAAATATGTCCAAGAAAAAAGCCTTTGCAATTATGTATTCGCTCTTGATCTTAGGGATATTTGTTCCATTTCAGGTGATTATGATTCCCATCACAGTTATGATGAGTAAGCTTGGTCTAGCAAATATGTGGGGGCTAGTAATACTCTACCTAACTTATGCTATTCCACAGACTCTCTTCTTGTATGTTGGTTATATTAAAATCAGTATACCAGATAGTTTAGATGAAGCTGCGGAAATTGATGGGGCTGATCGATTTACAACTTACCGTCGAATCATTTTTCCAATGCTGAAACCCATGCATGCGACAACTTTGATTATCAATGCTCTCTGGTTCTGGAATGACTTTATGTTGCCACTGTTGATTCTGAATAAGGATTCCAAGATGTGGACTTTACCTCTCTTCCAATACAACTACCAAGGTCAATACTTCAATGACTATGGGCCAAGTTTTGCATCTTATATTGTTGGAATTGTAACGATAACCATTGTCTACCTCATCTTCCAAAAACATATCATTTCAGGAATGAGTAACGGGGCAGTGAAGTAAGAAAGTGCTTAGGGAATTTATAATTCCATACATAGACGAACGGTTCAGCTTGTTGACAATTCTATGTAGAAAACAAGAAAGTCGTACTTAGTTGCTTGCAGTTTAGTACGAGTTCAATGTGAACAAAAATCTAAAAATATCTTTCATTTACGAAGCCAGGTCATATAAGACTTGGCTTTCATCAGAAAAAGGAGAACATCTATGACCATTCAAAATAAAACTATGTTGATTACTTACTCAGATAGTCTTGGAAATAATCTTAAAGACTTATATGAGAATTTGGAAGAGCATTTTGGTGATGCTATTGGAGGAGTTCACCTTCTACCATTTTTCCCATCAACAGGTGATCGTGGATTTGCGCCAGTTGACTATGATGAAGTGGATTCAGCTTTTGGTGATTGGGAGGACGTTAAGCGTTTAGGTGAGAAATATTATCTTATGTTTGACTTTATGATTAATCATATTTCTCGTCAATCTAAGTATTATAGGGACTATCAAGAAAAACATGAAGCCAGTGAATTTAAAGATCTCTTTTTAAACTGGGATAAGTTTTGGCCAGAGAACCGTCCGACACAGTCTGACGTAGATTTAATCTACAAGCGTAAGGATCGTGCACCAAAGCAAGAGATTGTTTTTGCAGATGGTTCAGTAGAACATTTGTGGAATACCTTTGGTGAGGAGCAGATTGACCTTGATGTGACCAAAGAAGTAACGATGGCATTTATCCGTAAGACGATTCAACATCTAGCAAGTAACGGGTGTGATTTGATTCGTCTAGATGCCTTTGCTTATGCGGTGAAGAAATTGGATACCAATGATTTCTTTGTGGAACCAGATATTTGGGATTTATTGGACAAAGTTCGAGATATAGCAGCTGAGTATGGGACAGAGCTCTTACCTGAGATTCATGAGCACTATTCGATTCAGTTTAAAATAGCGGACCATGATTACTATGTTTACGATTTTGCCCTTCCAATGGTGACCCTTTATACTCTTTACAGTTCCAGAACAGAGCGCTTGGCTAAGTGGTTAAAGATGAGCCCGATGAAGCAATTTACGACACTAGATACTCATGATGGAATTGGAGTGGTGGATGTCAAAGATATCCTGACCGATGAGGAAGTTGACTATGCTTCAAATGAGCTCTATAAGGTTGGAGCGAATGTCAAACGTAAGTACTCTAGTGCAGAGTATAACAATCTAGATATCTACCAAATCAATTCAACCTACTATTCTGCGCTTGGAGATGATGATGTCAAGTACTTCCTCGCTCGTTTGATTCAAGCTTTTGCTCCAGGTATTCCTCAGGTTTACTATGTGGGTCTATTAGCAGGAAAAAATGACTTGAAATTATTAGAAGAAACCAAAGAAGGTAGAAATATTAATCGTCATTACTATAGCAACGAGGAAATAGCAGAAGAAGTTCAACGTCCTGTGGTAAAGTCTCTTCTCAATCTATTTTCTTTCCGTAATCAATCAGAGGCCTTTGACCTAGAAGGGACTATTGAGATAGAAACACCAACAGCTCACAGCATTGTAATCAAACGTCAAAATAAAGACAAGTCCGTAACAGCAGTAGCAGAAATTGATTTGCAAAGTCAGACCTATCAAGTATTAGAAAACGGCAGAAAAATTCAGTTCTAGTGCTATATTAATGAAACAGTTTTTTTGTGGCGAAAACGTGTTCATTGTTCCCAAATGACGGAAAAAATGGTAGAATATAAAGATAAGTTTAGCATTTATCTTCTGGAGAATTCCAGAACAGAAAGGATCCGTTTTGAAATCAATTGGATTACTGGATAAGATAAGAGGGCTTTCGAAAAAAGATTTCTTTTTGTATTTGATGATCATAAGTATCTTTTTACCTTTTTATTTGTTCTTAGCACTCTTTGCTTTATATTTGATAGGTTTACTTGTTACTGGGGAGATGAAGGGAATTATCAAAGGATTAATCAAACATCCTGTACTTCTCTTTTTTATTACCTATAGTAGTATCATCTCTATCGTTGCCAAGAACTGGCTTGGATTGGTTGCATCTTTACTGATGTTTCTCTTCCTCATTTTCTTTAGTTATTACCAGAAACGTCTGACACATGCTTTCTTTCGACTGATACTGCAGACAATCTTGTTTGGTAGTGTGCTCTCTGCAGCTTTTGCTACCTTGGAGCATTTCCAAATTGTAAAGAAATTTAACTATGCTTTTCTTTCGCCAAATATGCAAGTATGGCACCAAAACCGTGCAGAGGTGACCTTCTTTAATCCTAACTACTATGGGATTATCTGTTGCTTCTGTATTATGATTGCCTTTTACCTCTTTACAACGACGAAGTTAAGATGGTTAAAAATCTTTTGTGTGCTAGCAGGTTTTGTGAATCTATTTGGTTTGAATTTTACGCAAAATAGAACGGCCTTCCCTGCCATCATTGCTGGTGCCATCATTTATCTCTTTACAACCATTAAAAACTGGCGTGCCTTCTGGCTCAGTATTGGTGTTTTCGGGATTGGCCTTTGTTTCCTCTTCTCAAGCGATTTGGGTGTCCGTATGGGAACCCTAGATTCTTCAATGGAAGAGCGTGTTTCAATCTGGAATGCGGGTATGACTTTGTTCAAGCAAAATCCGATCTGGGGTGAGGGTCCACTGACCTATATGAATTCCTATCCGAGAATCCATGCACCTTACCACGAACACGCGCATAGTCTTTACATCGATACTATTTTAAGTTATGGTTTGATTGGAACCATACTCTTATCCATTTCTTCGGTTATCCCGGTTCACATGATGATGGATATGAGTCAGGAATCTGGTAAACGACCAATTATCGGTCTTTATCTCTCCTTCCTTACAGTAGTCGCTGTACATGGAATTTTTGACTTGGCTCTCTTCTGGATTCAGTCAGGATTCATCTTCTTGCTAGTTATGTGCAGTCTACCACTGGAACATCGAACACTGGTGTCTGAAATGATAGATTAAGTTACTCAAGAACGAAGATCTTCTACTTTAGGTAGGAGGTCTTTTTTGTTGGTGGAAATTATTTCTAAGTCGAAATAGTTGACAGATGGAATGGCAGGTGTTACAATAGAGAAAATTCGATATAGAAATAAATTGGAGGAATCATGAGGGATAGTCATTTAGTTGCCCATCATATTCGTTTGTTGAATGGGCGGATCTTTCAAAAGTTATTGAGTCAGGATCCTGAAGCTCTTTATCGGAGTGAACAGGGAAAGATTCTCACGGTGTTATGGAATAGTGAGACAGGTTGCGCTACGGCGACAGATATTGCGCTTGCGACTGGACTTGCTAACAATACGCTCACAACCATGATTAAGAAACTTGAGGAGCAAAACCTGGTCATCATTAGCCCATGTGGAATAGATAAGAGAAAGAAATATGTCAAGTTGACAGAGCAAGGTTGGTCGCAGAAAGAAGTGGGCAATCGTGTCAGTCAAAAATTAGATGCAATTTTTTATAAAGGATTCACTGAGGAAGAAATTCGTCAGTTTGAAAGTTATCAGGAACGCATTTTAGACAATCTGAAAGAGAAGGAAAGTGAGGCATAAATCATGTCAAAACAAGTTGAAAATGCACAAAATCTATATATTCATGCCATTCAAGACGGACGAGTTGCGGAGGCTCAAGCTCAGTCTGTAGGAGATACCTACATTCAACACTCGACAGGTGTGCCAGATGGGAAAGAAGGGTTTGCGGCTTTCTTTGCAAATTTCTTTGAGCGCCATCCCGAGCGTGAGATGAAGATTGTTCGCACCATTGAAGACGGCAATCTGGTCTTTGTCCATGTTCACCAATATCTCAATGGCGGAGAAGCGCAATGGGTGACGACGGATACTTTCCGTGCGGATGAGAATGGTCGTATCGTGGAGCATTGGGATGTCATTGACTACTATCGTGCTCCAGAAAATGGACAGTTAGACCAAATCTTTGGCGATTTTGAAATCAAGGATGTGGATAAGACAGCAGAAAATAAAAAAACCGTTCGTCGTTTCTTGACAGAAATTTTCCAAAATGGGGAGCTAGAGCAGTGGAGTGATTATGTAGCGGACGATTTGATTCAGCATAATCATGAGATTGGCCAAGGAAGTGATGCTTATAAAAACTATGTTACTGAGCATGATGTCACTTTTGACTTTGTTTTCCAACTCTTAGGACAAGGAAACTATGTGGTTAGCTATGGTCAGACTCAGATTGATGACGTTGCTTATGCCCAGTACGATATCTTCCGTCTAGAAAACGGGAAAATTGTGGAGCATTGGGACAATAAGGAAGTTATGCCTAAGGCAGAAGACTTGACCAATCGAGGGAAGTTTTAAATTGAGGATACAGAATGATTGAATACAAAAATGTAGCTTTACGCTATACAGAAAAAGATGTCTTGAGAGATGTCAAATTGCGGATCGAGAATGGAGAGTTCATGGTTTTAGTTGGGCCATCTGGATCTGGTAAGACAACCATGCTCAAGATGATCAACCGCCTCTTGGAACCTACGGATGGCGATATTTACATGGATGGCAAGCGCATCAAGGACTATGATGAGCGTGAACTTCGTCTTTCTACTGGTTATGTTTTACAGGCTATTGCTCTGTTCCCCAATCTAACGGTTGTAGAAAATATTGCTCTCATTCCTGAGATGAAGGGCTGGACTAAGGAAAAAATTGCGAAGAAAACAGAAGAGCTTTTAGCTAAAGTTGGCTTGCCAGTAGCTGAGTATGGGCATCGACTTCCGAGTGCATTATCTGGTGGAGAACAGCAACGGGTCGGGATTGTCCGTGCCATGATTGGTCAGCCTAAGATTCTCCTCATGGATGAGCCCTTTTCGGCCTTGGATGCTATTTCGAGAAAACAGCTACAGGTTCTGACGAAAGAATTGCATAAAGAATTTGGGATGACAACGATTTTTGTGACCCATGATACGGATGAAGCCTTGAAGTTGGCGGACCGTATTGCTGTCTTGCAGGATGGAGAGATTCGTCAGGTGGCGAATCCCGAGACTATTTTAAAAGCTCCTGCCACAGAATTTGTAGCAGACTTGTTTGGAGGTAGTGTTCATGACTAATTTAATTGCAACTTTTCAGGATCGTTTTAGTGATTGGTTGACAGCTCTATCTCAACATTTGCAGTTGTCACTTTTGACCTTGTTGCTGGCTATTTTTATCGCTATTCCCGTGGCTGTTTATCTTCGCTATCATGAAAAGTTGGCGGATTGGGTCTTGCAGATTGCAGGGGTTTTCCAGACCATCCCGTCTCTTGCCTTGTTGGGGCTCTTCATCCCCTTGATGGGAATTGGGACCTTACCGGCCTTGACAGCTCTAGTGATTTATGCTATTTTTCCGATTTTGCAAAATACCATCACTGGGCTGAAGGGAATTGATCCGAGTCTGCAAGAGGCTGGGATTGCCTTTGGGATGACCAGGTGGGAGCGTCTCAAGAAGTTTGAAATTCCACTTGCCATGCCTGTTATCATGTCTGGGATTCGGACGGCAGCGGTCTTGATTATCGGTACGGCAACCTTGGCAGCCTTGATTGGTGCTGGGGGACTGGGTTCCTTTATCCTTTTGGGAATTGACCGTAATAATACCAGTCTGATTTTGATTGGGGCACTTTCCTCTGCAGTGCTGGCTATTGCCTTTAACTTCCTACTAAAAGTGATGGAAAAAGCAAAATTGCGGACGATTTTTTCTGGTTTTGCCTTGGTGACCATATTGCTCGGTCTGTCTTATAGTCCAGCCCTCTTAGCTCAAAAAGAGAAAGAAAACTTGGTTATTGCTGGGAAATTGGGTCCAGAACCAGAAATTTTGGCTAATATGTATAAGTTGCTGATTGAAGAGAATACCAGTATGACTGCGACTGTCAAACCGAATTTTGGGAAAACAAGCTTCCTCTATGAAGCTCTGAAAAAAGGGGATATTGATATCTATCCTGAATTTACTGGTACGGTGACTGAAAGTTTACTTCAGCCATCACCTAAAGTAGGTCATGAGCCAGATCAGGTTTATCAAGTAGCGCGTGATGGCATTGCCAAACAGGATCATCTGGCTTATCTCAAACCTATGTCTTATCAAAATACCTACGCTGTAGCTGTTCCGAAAAAGATTGCTCAAGAATATGGCTTGAAGACCATTTCGGACTTGAAAAAAGTGGAAGGGCAGTTGAAGGCAGGCTTTACACTTGAGTTTAATGACCGTGAAGATGGAAATAAAGGCTTGCAGTCAATGTATGGTCTCAATCTCAATGTGGCGACCATGGAGCCAGCCCTTCGCTATCAGGCAATTCAGTCAGGTGATATTCAAATCACGGATGCCTATTCGACCGATGCAGAGTTGGCGCGTTATGATTTGCAGGTCTTGGAGGATGACAAACAACTCTTCCCACCTTATCAAGGGGCTCCACTAATGAAAGAAGCTCTTCTCAAGAAACATCCTGAGTTGGAGACGGTTCTCAATAAATTAGCTGGTAAAATTACTGAAAGCCAGATGAGCCAGCTCAACTACCAAGTCGGTGTTGAAGGCAAGTCAGCAGAACAAGTAGCCAAGGAATTTCTGCAAGAACAAGGTTTCTTGAAGAAATAGCTTGAAAATGCTGAACTCAACTTCCTTAAACGACTATATAGAAGAATGCTCAGACAATCTTGTCTGGGCTTTTTTGGTGTCAAAATTAATGATTTTCATTTTTAAATGGAAAATAAGAGGAAATTTTTAGGATTTTCTAAAATTTTACTGTAAATACACTTGACTATTCACAAAATAGGTGTATAATGTGTTGTGAACTACTTAACAAATAAAGATTTCCAGCTCATGTCGACTAAGGATGGAAATCTTGTGTATAGACAGTTCAGTAGATATATAATAGAGCGTTGCGTCCGAAAGTCTATCCAGACACGGCTCTTTAAAAACAAAAGGAGAAGATTATGAAAACAGAACCGATTCATCGTACCAGTATGTGGAAATTTAAGTTAAGTGCTGCTACCATGACTTTGATTCCCGCTGCCGTGGGGATTAACTATGTTGCCAAAGCCTTGGCGGAGGGGTTAAAGTTGCCCGTTTGGCTGGGGTCTTTGGGAACCTTTCTTACCAGCATGTTGGCTGGGCCGGTTGCCGGTGCCATTAGTGGTTTCATCAACAACGTGATCTATGGGCTGACCTTATCGCCAATTTCAACCGTGTATGCGATTACCAGCATCGGAATTGGGATTGCTGTCGGAGTTTTGCACGCCAATGGGTGGTTCTCGTCAGCGCGACGAGTATTTGTTTCTGCTATTATTATTGCCATCGTTTCAGCTGTCATTTCAACGCCACTCAACGTCATCTTTTGGGGTGGTCAGACCGGTATCGCTTGGGGTGACTCATTGTTTGCGGTAATGGTCGCCAATCATGCACCAGTGTGGCTGGCCTCATTTACCGATGAGTTTGTCTTGGATATTTTGGATAAAGTCTGCGTGGCCTACCTGGCATTCTTCATCTATCGTCAGCTGCCGAAGCGGATGGTGCACTTCTTTAGCGATGATAAATGATGACTGATAAAACATTGATTTCTGGAGCGCCACGGGTCAAGCTCAAGTGGTACCAGGTGATCGATCCGATTACTAAGCTCTTGTTCATCTTGGACATGACGTTGTTGAGCTTTGCCAGTATGAATTTATTGCTTCAGGCCGGATTAATTCTTGTCGCAACACTGCTATTGTTATTTTCCAAATTGAGTTCTACCACCTTTAAGGCGCTGGGATTCAGCCTGTTTCTGATTTGCACCATGCTGATCATCCAAGGGTTATTTTACAGTCGGAATCAAACTGTGCTGTTTTCTGTGCTTGGGGTGTCGTTCTACAAAGAGGGCCTGATTTACGCCACCACTCTGGGTTGTCGAGTATTGGTGATTATTTTGACCAGTGGCTTTTTTATGGTGACCACGAGTATTTCAGAAAACGCGGCCTATTTGGAACTGTCCGGATTGTCTTATAAAACCGTCTACGTTCTGATGTCGGTGTGTTATATTTTGCCGGAAATGATGCGCAATATGCGGAAAATCCAGCAGGCACAAAAAGTTCGCGGAACCAATCCGCAAAAAACGTTGATTCAGAAATTAAAGTCAGTCCTGCCGGTTCTAATTCCATTGGTGATTAAGACCTTGGATCAATCGATGACGCGGTCGATTTCTCTCCAACTGAGAGGTTTTGATAATCTCAACCGGACTGTCAGAACCTCCCAGCGCGTGTATCGACTGTCGCGGACGCTGCACATTGGTCTGACTGGATTGGCAGTTTTATTGATTGGGTGGAAGATATGGACGAAGATAAACGGATTGTAATTGAAAATTTGACTACCCGTTATCCGGGTACTGAGCAACCACAACTGCGTCAGATTAACGCGGAGGTTCATACCGGCCAGGTGGTTGGGATTATCGGGAATAGCCACTCCGGCAAATCGACTTTGTGCCGTGTGCTGGCAGGGGTCATTCCCAAAATTGTGTCTGCTGAGATTGAGGGCGATTGGCACATGTTTGGCCAGCGAGTGTCTGACAATTGGCCCGTTTATAATGCCATGAATGGAGTTGTACTGCAAAATCCAGCTGGCCAACTAAGCGGGTTGGCAGACACGGTTGCCGATGAAATCGCCTTTGACTTGATTAATCAGGGAATGGCTGAAGGACTGATTCAAAAACGGGTTGAAGAAGTTGCCACGCAAATGGGGCTGATTGAACAGCTGAATTTGCGTCCCGAGAGCCTTTCCGGTGGTCAGATCCAGCGGTTGGCAATTGCCACGGCGATTGTGGCTAATCCGGCTGTTTTGATTATGGATGATCCGACCAGTGAGATGGATCCCCTTGGCCGCCGGCAATTTTTCCAATGGCTGGCCCAAGTCAAAGAGACGACTGTCTTCATTGTCACCAGTGAAATTGACGATTTGTGCGAAGTCGCCGACGTTGTGTGGGTGCTGCACGAGGGTCAAATGGTAGCCCAGGGCAGGCCGGGTGAGGTGTTTAATCATTTGGCAGCTGACTGGCAGATTCCAGCCCCGACAATCCAGCAACTTGCTCAAAAAATGGATTGGCACTTGGCTGATGGCCGGTATCCGGTGAATTACGCTGATCTGAAGGAGGTTCGTTATGTCCACAATTGAACTGAGCCACCTGACGTTCACTTATCCGGAACGGTCCTTTAGCTTGGATGTTGAAGACAAACACTTCGCCGATCCGATGGTGGCGATTGTCGGCCAAAATGGTGCCGGCAAATCAACGCTCTTCAAATTGTTGACGGGCTTGCTGACACCACAAACCGGTGTGATTAAGATCGATGGAGAAAATTTTAATGATCTTAAACCAGTCGAAAAGTTACTGAAGGTTGGGATTACTTTTCAGAATCCTGACGATCAGCTTTTCAACCCGACCGTTCAACGAGAGGTGGAGTGGAATGTCGCGCAGGTCATGGATGACCACGACACGATTACGAGGCGGGCTTTAGCGGCTCTAAAAAGAGTTGGCTTGGATGATAAAACAGCTGAAAGTCCATATGACCTGTCATTGTCGGAACGCAAGCTGTTGAGCGTTGCCACAGTTTTGGCAGTGGATCCGGCGATTTATTTATTTGATGAGCCGATGATGTCGCTTGATTGGGAAAGCCGGCGCAAGTTGACCGCAATTTTCCATCAGTTGGCTGATTCGGGCCACCAAGTTGTGACCATCACCCATGACATGGATTGGGTCGCCGCCGAGTTTGAGTCGGTGTATGTTATGGAACACGGGAAGTTTGGCTTCGCCGGCAGTCCACGGGAATTGTTCAGCAATCACGAACTTGTCCAGCGAGTGGGATTACTACCACCGCGGATTATGGACATAGCGGAGTCGCTGGGTGATTCACAGACATATTTATCGGTTAATGATTATTGCCAGCAAAATCGAGATGTATAGAAAAAGTCACCTCTGCGGGTTTTCCAGGTTGAAGGATTAACTTCAGCTTCTGGCAAGAACTCACATGGGTGACTTTTGTGTTTAATAACCTTTCATGATCATCGGGTGCTTCCTCAGATCACTCGGTTTGATTTTACTTTGTTTCATGGTCATAATCATATACCATTTCTTTTGGATTTTTTGTTTGACTAATACAAAATAGGTCTTCATAGGTCTTCGCATTTTTAGCGCCCATTAGGATCATCAGTATAATTTTCTGAATTAGGAGACTGTCCCATCACTATTCGAACTTCGTCTCCCAACTTACGCTCTTCCCATTCATCCGTGAATCCTTTAAATCGCAATTCTGGAACTTTCTTTTTAACTGAATCATCTATTTTCGCCATAGTCCCCACCATTTTATTGGTTTTTCTTGTTCTTCTATCCTTTTTTGATCTTTGATTTGTTCCTGCAAATTTTCCAACTTCTCTTTAAGAGCGTTCACTTCATCTTTATATTGATTGTCTAAGTGTTTGAATTCTGTTTCCTGTGAGGGCACTTTGAGGGCTTTTAAGTTATCATTTTCCGCCTTGTATTCTTCTAGCAACTTTTTATCTTGCAAGGCTAATCGTTGTTACTGGTCTAACAAATTAGTTAGTTTTTCTATTTATTGGTCTTTGCTACTTATTTGTTGGTCTTTGGTATTTGATTTGCTACTACTTTCTACTTTACCTAAAATTATTTTTTCTGCTTTAGAATTTATTAGATTAGACCCATTGGAACTTTTAAGCTGTAATTCTTTTGGTAACCTTTGGTAGTGATATTGAATATTTTGTTTTGTAACACTCAACTCATCCGCCAGCTCTTTGATCGTTTTTAAGTCTTCACTCATGGTTTAAGTCCTGCCTTTTAACCGTTGGTAGATATTGTTCAATGGCTTTTTTGAGGTAGCGTGCGATATTATGCTTAGAATATTCTTCACGTCTGCTGGCAACATAAGACAAGTGGTCTTTGACACTATTTAGCCCTCTTAATTCTTTCAGTTCGTCATAGAGGGGGTAAACATGGACTTGCAATCCTGCCATGATTTTTGTATCTTGCATTTCAAACGGACTTAGCAACATATTTTCTAGCAATAGCGTGGTGTACTTGCTTTTCATTGCTTCAATAGCTAGCTTATCTTCGGTTTCTGCTTTGCGTGCTTTATCTTCTTGATAGGCGGTATCTTCTAACTTATAGCTGTTATCGTCTGCTCGACGTTTCTTTCGTAACCAGATATCCAATGTTAAACCGTCCGCATCAATCGCTTGATAGAGATAATGCCAACGCCCCTTAATTTTGATATAGGTTTCATCCATTTTCCACGAATAGAAGGACTGTTTATTTTTCTTTTTCCAGAGATGATAGAGGATTTTACTGTATTCTTGAACCCACCGATAAATCGTAGTGTGACAAACATTTATTCCACGGTCATAAAGCAATTCCTGAACTTCACGATAGCTCAGATTGTAACGTAGGTAATAACCAACAGCGACAATGATGATGTCTTGTTGGAATTGTTTGCCTTTAAAATGATTCATCTCTCAAGCCTTACTAACCTTTTTTCTGCTCTTTGAGAAGCTGAAGGTCGTGCTAGTAACTACCTATTTGGTTTGATTAATTCCATCATTTATCTGGTGCTTGCCCTACAGAAAGGCTTTTATGGCGAGGTGTTGACGACACTCTACTTTACGATCATGCAACCGATTGGACTTCTAGTGTGGATTTACCAGGCACAGTTTAAGAAGGAAAAGCAGGAGTTTGTCGCACGTAAACTGGACAGCAAGGGTTGGACAAAGTATCTTTCCATTAGTGTCCTTTGGTGGTTGGCCTTTGGGTTCATTTATCAGTCTATCGGAGCTAATCGACCCTATCGTGATTCAATCACAGATGCGACCAATGGTGTAGGGCAAATCCTCATGACAGCTGTTTACCGTGAACAGTGGATATTCTGGGCTGCTACTAATGTCTTTTTAATCTATCTCTGGTGGGGAGAAAGCCTGCAAATCCAAGGGAAATACCTGATTTATCTCATTAACAGTCTAGTTGGTTGGTACCAGTGGAGCAAGGCAGCAAAAAGCGCTTAAAAAATAAAAAAGGATCAGAAGATCCTTTTTTGTGTTAGAGCAAAATGAGTAACACGGTAATAACGATAGCGCTCGTTATACGAATAATGTGGTGCGATATATGTTGACTTTCTTGCTGTTGCCCATTCCAGTAAGCACCGTAGCAGATGATGCTAGAGCCCACTATCCATAAGATGACCGTTGCAAGCGGGACAAAGAAAAAGATAGCAAGAGCTAGTGAGGTGAGACAGCTTCCCACCAAGATACACATATTTCCCCGACAGTAGTTTTTTTCTTTCATGGCTGCGAAAGCAGCTGCGAGATGGAGAAGTGAAAAACCGAGAGCTAGTACAATTGTCAGTATTCCTAGGATAATAGAATTTAACATGGTTGATTCCTTTCTTTGTAACAGGATTAAATCTCGAGTGATTTTGTAGAAGTCATCTCAATCACATCTAAGTAAAATCTCACTACTTGGTCTTCGGTATATGATTTTCCTTTTTTTAGCCACCAGGTCAGTGTTTCGATAAAATTGGTTACTACAAAATGTTTGAGGTAGGAAGCCGGTATGTTCGGATAGGCTTCTTGCAAGTCATCCGCCACCATGGGGTAAACATGGTGTTCGAGCTCCTTGTGTAGTTGGCGGAGAAAGTAGTCATTTTTGGAAAAAAGGAGACTGGTAACACGGTCTTGGTTCTTTTGAAAATGTAAAAAGATATGCGCGAGGTAGTCCTCGGTAGTTAAGTGTTCTTCCCTTTCAAAGAGATGATGAAAGAGATAGCGACAGAGTTCATCTAAAAGCAGTTCCTTGCTCTCGTAGTGACAGTAAAAGGTCGAACGTCCAACATCTGCCAAGTCAATGATATCTTGGACAGTAGTAGCCTCATAACCCTTGTCGTTCAAAAGTTGTAAAAAGGCTTGATAGATGGCTTTTTTTGTCTTGTTGACTCGACGGTCTCTTTTTAGCATACAGACACTTGAGACAAACTGTTCAGAACTGAATAAGGCTGACAGTTTGCTTCTATCCTTTCTTTGGATTTTATTAGATAATACAAATGAAAGAAGTATATATACCCATTATACCAAAGGAGGGAGAGAAATGAGCTCTAAAACATCAATCTGGTTAGCTTTTTTCTTAAATTTAAGCTATGCTATTGTTGAGTTTATCGCAGGAGGGATCTTTGGTTCGAGTGCTGTTCTTGCTGATTCTGTTCATGACTTGGGAGATGCTATAGCCGTTGGCATATCAGCCCTTTTAGAAACAATCTCAAACCGAGAAGAAGACGGGCAGTACACCTTGGGTTACAAGCGTTTCAGTCTTTTAGGGGCCATCCTAACGGCTGTGATTCTTATGATAGGGTCTGTCCTAGTGATATTGGAAAATATCACAAAGATAGTTCACCCGCAACCTGTCAATGAGGAAGGCGTCCTCTGGCTGGGAATCATTGCAGTAAGTATCAATGTGATAGCTAGTCTAGTAGTTCGTAAGGGAAAGACAAAGAACGAGTCAATTCTGAGTCTGCATTTTTTGGAAGATACTCTTGGTTGGTTGGCGGTCATTCTAATGGCGATTATCCTCCGATTTACAGATTGGTATATTCTTGATCCGCTCTTATCGCTTGTCATTTCCATCTTCATTCTAACAAAAGCCATTCCTCGCTTTTGGAGCGCACTCAATATTTTCTTGGATGCTGTGCCAGAAGGAGTAGATATCAAACAAGTGAAGAAAGACTTGGAGCAATTAGATCATGTGGCCAGTGTTAATCAGCTCAATCTCTGGACTATGGATGGTTTGGAAAAAAATGCCATTGTTCATGTTTGCCTAGAAGAGATTGAACATATAGAGTATTGTAAAGAATCCATTCGTAATTTACTTAAAGATTATGGCTTTCAAAATGTTACCATTGAAGTTGATGCAAACCTGGCAAGTCACCAAACCCATAAGCGAAAAATTGAGGAGTTGGAAGTAGGTCAAAGTCATGGACATTATCATGCATAAGAAGTCGATTTTCTATTTGTTGATTATTTTTGATGAATTGTAAATGTAACATATTTACTCCATTATGAAATTGTGATAGACTACATATATCACTGAAAGGAGATAGGCGATGTTACAGCTACAACACATTTCAAAAGTCTATCATACGGGCGATCAAGAGTTCCACGCGCTAAAGGATATCTCGATTCGCTTCCGTGAGAATGAGTTTGTCTCCATTCTCGGGCAATCGGGTTCTGGGAAAACCACCCTATTAAATATCATCGGGGGACTCGACCAATACACATCTGGTGATTTACTCATCCAAGGAAAATCAACAAAGCAATTTAAAGACCGCGATTGGGATAGCTACAGAAACCACACCATCGGTTTCGTCTTTCAGTCTTATAATCTCATCGGGCACCAAACTGCACTCTCTAACGTAGAAATTGCAATGACTCTTTCGGGCGTTTCAAAAGCAGAACGTAAGAAACGTGCTATCGAAGTGCTCGAACGCGTAGGCCTAAAAGACCATTTATATAAGAAACCAAGTCAAATGTCTGGGGGACAAATGCAACGAATCGCGATTGCGCGTGCTCTTGTTAATGATCCAAAAGTTGTTTTAGCCGACGAACCGACAGGAGCGCTTGATTCTGAGACTTCTGTTCAAATCATGGATTTATTAAAAGACATCGCTAAGGAACGTTTGGTTATCATAGTGACGCATAACCCAAAGCTGGCGCAGAAGTACTCCACACGTATCGTACAAGTATTAGATGGAAACATCTTGAGCGACTCAAATCCATGCGAACCAACAGAGGAGACAAAGCAAGTCGACATCCAGTTCACGAAGACGAAGATGAGCTTTATAACCGCCCTTGTACTTTCCTTTAATAACCTATTGACGAAGAAAGGTCGTACCTTACTAACAGCTTTTGCGGGTTCTATCGGGATTATCGGGATTGCTCTTATCTTAGCCCTTTCCAATGGTGTGAGTGACTACGTTAAAAAGGTGCAGGAAGATACCCTCGTCTCTCTTCCACTGACGATTAGCGAGCAGAACCAGAGTAACTTGTTGGCGACCTCTCCAGATTTGAGCGAGAAGCCTTACAAGGATAATCATGAGCTCGGTATCAATACGATTTTAACGAATTTATTGAAAAAACAAATCGGAAAGAACGACCTAGCTTCCTTCAAGACATACTTGGAGGAACACACTTCGAAGGTCGAATCTCTCACAAAAGACATTCGTTACCGATACAATTTACAACCGTTTATCTATGCAAGTGATACTTCCAACGGACCCAAAAGTATTCTGCCTTCAACCTTAGCTGATGAAGTAGAAACAGCGAATCAAACGATGAAGGGATACTTACAAAACCTCAACTACTGGAGTGAACTTTCTAGTGATTCTTCAATGCTAGAAAGCAAGTACGACGTGTTGGAAGGACGCTTCCCACAAGATAAGTCCGAGCTCGTCCTTATCGTAGATGAAAACAATCAAATTAGCGACTTGTTGCTCTATAGTTTGCGTATCAAAGATCCCAGTGAATTGAACGATACGAAGAAGCTCGACGAACTCTCTTCTCAAACGTATCAATATAGTGATTTTATAGGAAAAACTTTCAAAGCAGTTGTTAATACAAACCGTTTTGTGAAAGAAAATAACTTATGGGTCAATAAGATTGATAATGCTTCTTATATGAAAACTCAAATCGAGAATGGGATCGAACTTAAAATTGTGGGTGTCCTTCGCCAAAAAGACGGCACAAGTTCAAGCGTGAATGCTCCTTCAGGAGGAATCGCCTACACAAGCACCCTCATTGATTACACTTCCGAATACATTCAAAATAGTGATATCGTTAAGGAACAGGAATCCAATCAAAATCTAAATGTATTTACGGGTAAAGAATTTGCCAAAGATCCTAAACCATTCAGTTCGGAGAATTTAACCGAAGAAGAAAAAATTCAGTTGGCCAAAATGACGCCTGAAGAACAAGCGCAGTATGTCCAACAATATAACGACAATTCGGCTTCAACTTACGAGGAAAACCTCGCAAAAATGGGCGTCATCAACAAATCCAAACCAGCTGCCATTGAGCTCTACACCTCTTCGTTCCAACAAAAACAAGACTTAAAAGAGTTCATAAACGCCTATAACACAGCGAAAAAAGAAGCTGGAGAAGACGATAAGGTACTCGCTTATTCAGATGATATCCAAACTATCATGTCTTCAATTACGACATTGGTTGGCGTAGTGACAACAGTACTCGTTGGCTTTGTGGCCATCTCACTCATTGTATCTTCTATAATGATTTCGATTATCACGTACATTTCAGTTCTCGAACGTACAAAAGAAATCGGAATCCTACGTGCAATGGGGGCTTCGAAGAAAGATATTCGTCGTATCTTCACTGCTGAAACAGCCATTGAAGGATTGATCTCTGGGGTGCTCGGTATCGCGATTACCTTTCTTGCGACATTCCCAATCAATGCGATTGTTGCGAAAATGACAAATGTGGGAAATGTAGCGCAATTACCAATAGAAGTTGCTCTAATCCTTATCGGTATTTCGATTGTCCTTACCATGTTAGCCGGTCTAATCCCTTCACGCATCGCTGCTAAGAAAGACCCAGTCGAATCGCTTCGTAGCGAATAACAATTAAATCCCAAAAAGGTGGATAAAGGAATATTTCTTTATTCACTTTTTCTATTCATTCCTTGTACTTTCCCTCAAAGTCAGTCTGGTTCCCAGCATAGTCAGGCTAGGAATTTTGCGACCGTGGAGAACTTCCTTGTTAAGAATATCCATACCTGCTCGGCCCATTTCTTCGGTATAGACGGTAATGCTAGAAAGAGGAGGATAGACCTGCTTGGTCAGGCTAGTGTCGTTAAAAGAAATGAGGCTGACGCGGTCTGGTAGGCTAATTCCAGCTTCTTGAAGGGCACGAAGGGCACCGATAGCTAAACTATCACTGGCTGCGAAAAATGCTGGAGGGAGCTGATCCTCCAACTTGTGAATAGCCTCCTTCATCAAGTCATAGCCTGACTGGGCAGTAAAGCTACCTTGAAAGACCAGTTTGTCATTGTAGATACCTTTTGATAGAGAATAGTTTTTAAAATGTTCGAGACGTTTATCCTGGATGATTTCTTCTTGGTCGGTGATTTCTTCAAGGCCAGTGAGAATCCCGATGCGATCCAGCCCTTGACTGACGAAATGGTCTACAACTTGTTTCACAGCAGTGTAAAAGTCAGTGATAATACAGGTATGGCCTAGTGAGAGGGTATCGCTGTCTATAAAGACCAGGGGCTTTTGGTATTCTTCAAAGGCAGAGATCTGTGATCGGCTGAACTTTCCGATGCAGAGAATGCCAATCACTTCCTCACTCAGTGTAAAAGGATGGTCATTAAAATAGCGCAAGATATCATAGTCCAACTCTTGGGCTCTTTTTTCAATACCGAGACGAATCTGGTAGTAGTAGAGGTCGTCTAGCTCCCCCTGTTCGCTGACCCATTGGATAATGGAATCTTTTGCTTGGGTTTGTGGGATTCGCCTGTCTTGAGGTGCTTGGTATAGCCCAGCTCTTCAGCGACGGTTAAAATACGGTGTCTGGTTTCTTCTGTGACAGATAGACTCTGGTCGCGATTGAGGACACGGGATACGGTCGCGATAGAGACAGAGGCTAGCTGTGCAATGTCTTTTAAGGTAGCCATAAATCCTCCTTCTTTTAGGTTAGTATATCATATTTTTATTCTTTTTACCGATTTTTTAGTAAAACTTTAGTAAAAAGGATTGACCTTGGTAAAATCCTTGGATACAATAGAAGAAAACGATTACACGTTAAGGTGGCTTAACGGACAGTCAAAGGAGAATTAATATGACACAACATCTTACTGCTGAAGCCCTTCGCAAAGACTTTCTTGCTGTTTTTGGTCAAGAAGCAGATCAAACCTTCTTTTCACCAGGCCGTATCAATTTGATTGGTGAACACACGGACTACAACGGTGGGCACGTTTTTCCTGCTGCGATTTCCTTGGGAACCTATGGTGCAGCTCGCAAGCGTGACGACCAAGTCTTGCGTTTCTACTCAGCTAACTTTGAGGACAAAGGTATCATCGAAGTGCCTCTTGCTGATCTCAAGTTTGAAAAAGAGCACAGCTGGACCAATTATCCAAAAGGAGTTCTTTATTTCTTGCAGGAAGCTGGCCATGTCATTGACAAAGGTTTTGATTTTTATGTTTATGGGAATATCCCAAATGGTTCTGGCTTGTCTTCTTCAGCATCATTGGAACTCTTGACAGGGGTCGTGGCAGAGCATCTCTTTGATTTAAAACTAGACCGTTTGGATTTGGTAAAAATTGGAAAACAAACAGAAAACAGCTTTATCGGAGTTAATTCTGGTATCATGGACCAGTTTGCCATCGGTATGGGAGCTGACCAACGTGCTATTTACCTAGATACTAATACTTTGGAGTACGACTTGGTGCCACTTGATTTGAAGGACAATGTCGTTGTTATTATGAATACCAATAAACGCCGTGAATTGGCGGATTCTAAATATAATGAGCGCCGTGCTGAGTGTGAAAAAGCAGTGGAAGAATTGCAAGTCGCCTTGGATGTTCAGACCTTGGGTGAATTGGACGAGTGGGCCTTTGACCAATACAGCTATCTGATCAAAGACGAAAATCGTTTGAAACGTGCTCGTCATGCTGTGCTTGAAAACCAACGTACCCTTAAAGCTCAAGCTGCCCTTCAAGCAGGTGATTTGGAAACATTTGGTCGCTTGATGAATGCTTCTCACGTCTCTCTAGAACATGACTATGAAGTAACTGGCTTGGAATTGGATACTCTTGTTCACACAGCTTGGGATCAAGAAGGTGTTCTCGGTGCTCGTATGACAGGGGCAGGTTTTGGTGGCTGTGCCATTGCCTTGGTTCAAAAAGACGCTGTTGAGACCTTTAAGGAAGCTGTTGGCAAGCACTACGAGGAAGTCGTTGGATACGCTCCAAGCTTCTATATCGCTGAAGTTGCAGGTGGCACTCGCGTCCTTGACTAGTTAAAAGGAGGCTCTATCGTGACCTTAGTAGATAAATTTGTAACACACGTTATTGCTGAAAGTTCATTTGAGGAAATGGATCGAATCTACCTGACCAATCGTGTTTTGGCACGAGTAGGCGAAGGTGTTTTGGAAGTTGAGACCAATCTGGATAAAGTGATTGACCTCAAAGACCAGTTGGTTGAGGAAGCGGTTCGATTAGAGACGATTGAGGATAGTCAGGCTGCGCGTGAAATCCTCGGTGCTGAACTAATGGACTTGGTAACGCCTTGTCCAAGTCAGGTCAATCGTGACTTTTGGACAACCTATAACCAATCTCCCGAACAGGCAATAGCAGATTTCTACCAACTTAGCCAGAAAAACGACTACATCAAACTCAAGGCCATTGCAAAAAATATTGCTTATCGTGTTCCATCTGACTACGGAGAACTTGAGATTACCATCAACCTCTCTAAGCCTGAAAAGGATCCAAAGGAGATTGCAGCAGCCAAGTTGGTGCAAGCTAGCAATTATCCCCAGTGTCAGCTTTGTATAGAGAACGAAGGCTATCATGGTCGAATTAACCATCCAGCTCGCAGCAATCACCGCATTATCCGTTTTGAAATGGCGGGTCAGGAGTGGGGCTTCCAGTATTCGCCCTATGCTTATTTTAATGAGCACTGTATCTTCTTAGACGGCCAGCATCGTCCCATGGCCATTAGTCGTCAGAGCTTTGAGCGTCTGCTGGCGATCGTAGAGCAATTTCCGGGATATTTTGCGGGTTCGAATGCCGACCTACCGATTGTGGGAGGTTCTATTCTCACTCATGATCACTATCAAGGAGGCCGTCACGTATTTCCTATGGAATTGGCTCCCTTGCAAAAGCCTTTCCGATTTGCTGGATTTGAGCAGGTCAAGGCTGGGATTGTCAAGTGGCCAATGTCAGTGCTACGTTTGAACTCGGATTCTAAAGAGGATTTGATCAACTTGGCTGATAAGATTTTACAGGAATGGCGTCAATATTCAGATCCTGAAGTGCAGATTTTAGCAGAAACAGATGGGACACCGCATCACACCATCACACCCATTGCGCGTAAACTCGATGGACAGTTTGAATTGGACTTGGTTTTACGGGACAATCAAACTTCAGCAGAGCATCCTGATGGTATCTATCATCCCCACAAGGATGTCCAACATATCAAGAAGGAAAATATTGGCTTGATTGAGGTCATGGGCTTGGCTATTCTTCCACCTCGTTTGAAGGCAGAAGTGGAGCAAGTTGCCAGCTACCTCGTGGGAGAAGGGGTTACAGTTGCCGACTATCATCAGGAATGGGCAGACCAGCTCAAAGCCCAACATCTGGACCTAGCAGATAAAGAAAAAGCCCTTGAAATCGTCAAGGACTCTGTGGGTGACATCTTTGCACGTGTTCTGGAGGACGCGGGGGTTTACAAGCAAACAGAGCAGGGACAAGCAGCCTTTATGCGCTTTGTAGAACAGGTCGGAATTTTGCCAGACTAGGAGCTTTCTCCTTGCATAGTCCTATAAAAAGTAGTATCATAGGGTCATTTGAAATATCAGGAGGAAACGATGAAAGATTTTCATTTTGACGCTATATCTGCCTTTGAAAATTACGAAATTGAACAAATGAGAGATGGTCACGTTGTGGTGACGACGAAAATAGTGGACTCGTCGCTCAACTACTATGGCAATGCCCATGGAGGCTATCTCTTCACCCTTTGTGATCAGATTAGTGGTTTGGTGGTTATCTCGCTGGGGCTAGATGGAGTGACGCTTCAGTCCTCTATCAACTACCTCAAGGCAGGAAAACTAGATGATGTACTGACCATTAAAGGAGAATGTGTCCATCATGGACGCACAACCTGTGTGGTAGATGTCGATATCACCAATCAAGAAGGCAGAAATGTCTGCAAAGCAACCTTTACCATGTTTGTCACAGGCCAGCGGTCTGAAAAAAGACAGGTAAGGATATAGAGAAACAAAAAAGAGGTGTGAGCCTCTTTTTCTTATTTCTTTTTCCGATTTAATACGGCATTGAGTACAATGGCAAGTAGGCTGGCTACGACGATTCCGTTTGAGAAGAACATTTGGAAGGCTGTCGGCATGCTGACAAAGAGATTACTGTTATTTAGACCTACACCAGCAGCGATTGAAACAGCTGCGATAAGGAAGTTATGTTCATTGTTAGCAAAGTCAACGCGGGCGAGGATTTGCATCCCTTGAAGGGAAACAAAACCAAACATCACCAGCATGGCACCTCCAAGAACAGGGCTCGGAATGATTTGGGCGAGGGCACCAAACTTAGGAAGGAGTCCAAGGAGAACTAAGAAACCAGCCGCGTAGTAGATTGGCAGACGAGTCTTGATACCTGATAATTTAACCAAACCAACGTTTTGTGAAAATCCTGTGTAAGGGAAGGTGTTAAAGATTCCTCCGAGAAGGACAGCTAAACCTTCTGCGCGGTAACCGTTACGCAGGCGCGTGCTGTCGATTGGGTCATTGGTAATATCAGACAAGGCCAGGTAAACACCAGTGGATTCAACCATAGACACCGTTGCAATGATACACATCATGACAATAGATGAGATTTCAAAGGTTGGCATTCCAAAGTAGAGTGGAGTTGGGACATGGACAAGCGGTGCTGCCGCAACAGGCGAGAAGTCCACTAATCCCATGGTAGCAGCGATGGCAGTTCCGACAACCAAGCCAATCAAAATAGAGATGGACTTGATAAATCCTTTGGTAAAGATGTTAATCAAGAGGATAATCAAAACGGTGATAGCTGCAAGCAAGAGGCTTTGACCAGTTGGCTCAGGAACGTTATTTCCCATATTTCCAATAGCGACAGGAATCAAGGTCAATCCAATAGTCGTAATAACAGATCCGGTTACGATAGAAGGGAAAAGATTGGCCACTTTTGAGAAGATGCCTGAAATCAGAACTACATAAATCCCTGAAACGATAAGGGCACCAAACATAGCGCCACTGCCATGGCTCTGACCAATCATAATCAAGGGAGCGACTGACTGGAAGGCAACTCCGAGAACGACGGGTAGTCCAATTCCAAAGTATTTATTGAGTTGGAGTTGGAGGAAGGTGGCCACCCCACACATGAAGATATCTGTGGAGATTAGGTAGGTCAACTGCTCAGCTGAATAGCCAAGAGCTGTCGCAATCATGATAGGAACTAGGATAGAACCTGAGTACATGGCTAGTAAGTGCTGTAAGCCAAGAACGGCTGCTTGCGAGTGTTTTTCTTGTTTTTGCATTAGAGATCTGCCTCCTTAAATACGACTTGACCATTTTCGAAACGATCCAAGCGAGCGAGCGATAGTACAGGGTAGCCTGCTTTTTCAAGTAAATCACGACCATCTTGGAAGGATTTTTCAATCACGATACCAATCGCTTCAACTTTTGCTCCGGCCTGTTCGATGATTTGAATCAAGCCTTTGGCAGCTTGTCCATTGGCTAGGAAATCATCGATAATCAAGACCTTGTCCTCTGGTGAGAGGAATTTTCCAGCGATGGAAACCGTGCTCGTCACCTGCTTGGTAAAGGAGTAAACCTCAGCAGTTAAGATGCCTTCGTTCATGGTGATGTTTTTAGCTTTTTTGGCGAAAATCATGGGAATGTTTAGGGCTTCAGCTGTAAAAACGGCTGGGGCAATACCTGACGCTTCAATAGTCACGACCTTGGTAATGCCAGCAGAAGCGAATTTTTCCGCAAAAACTTTACCAATCTCCCGCATCAAACGATAGTCAACTTGATGGGTTAAAAAGGAATCTACCTTGAGGATGTTGTCACTCAAGATATGCCCATCCTGAAGGATGCGCTCTTCTAATAATTTCATAAGACCTCCTAAAGTCTAAAAGATGCTTCATTTACTTGTTTAGAGTTTCTAGCAAGAAATAGAAAAAGAACCTACTTAATCCCCTAAGTAAGTCCCCAAAATAGGCATGGTCAAAACCATACCTTCAGCTGACATACTCATTGTTAGGTGTTCCGGCACCTTGTAGAAACGTCGTGCCAATTCACGACATAAACAAGTAAAATGATATTCAATTTTAAATAGGCTGACGCCAATGTTTTTATTCTACACCAAATAACTTTAGAAATCAAATATTTTGTTAATGTTTAGATATAAAAAACGAACAAATTGAAGAAAAAAGGGCAAAAGCTCAATTGTAGGCTAACCTTTAGAAGATTATTCCATCATAAAAGGCATATTATCAGGATTTTTCAAGACCTGGCAATATGCCTTTTTCTGATTTGAAAGATTTTTCCAGTCTCTATTTTTCTATTCGCTAAATCTTAAAAAATAACCATCTGGATCCAAAACTGCAAATTCGTGAGGATAGATATAATGATCCCCAACACGAAATGTTCTCTTGGTCAAAGGACGATAAATAGGATAGTTGGCCTCGGTCACTTTTTGATAAAGTTGTGGGACATCCTTTATACCAAAGGATAGGTTGACACCTTTTCCAAAAGGGTAGGTAAGGTTAGCCAGTTCCTCGGGGGTTCCCTCCTCTAGCATTAGTTGGCACTCTTCAAGAGAAAGAAAGAGAAAGTTTTCTTCTGGACGCTCGTATTCAATCCTAAAACCGAGTAAATCGCAGTAGAAAGAACGGGACTGTTCTAAATCACTTACAACAAACTCGGGAATAACTGCATTGTAGTTCATAGTGAAAATCCTTAAAGTTTAATTTCCAATACAATCGGCGTATGGTCTTGACGCGCACCAGAGTCAATCATATCAGACTTGGTCACCTTGTCAGCCACGCGGTTGCTAGTGAGCCAGTAGTCGATTCTCCAGCCTGTATTGTTGATTTTAGAAGTCTTGCTGCGTTGCGCCCACCAGGTATAACGCTCGGGGACATCGCCGTGAATATGGCGGAAGGTGTCGGTAAATCCAGATGCCAAAAGGTTGGTAAAACCAGCACGTTCCTCGTCTGTAAATCCAGGTGAACGGCGGTTGCTAGCAGGATTTGCAAGGTCAATTTCCTTGTGAGCTACGTTGTAGTCTCCAGTTGCAAGGACTGGTTTTTCTTTGTCTAGTTGAGCCAAATACTCAGCGTATTTGACATCCCAGACTTGTCGTTCTTCCAAGCGTTTGAGGGCATCGCCAGCGTTTGGAGTGTAAACTTGGGTCACGAAAAATGTGTCAAATTCCAAGGTGATGATGCGGCCTTCCAAGTCCATGGTAGAAGGGGCACCGATTTCTGGGAAACTGATTGTTGGTGTGAGTTCTTTCTTATAAAGGAACATGGTTCCAGCGTAGCCTTTGCGGGCAGGTTCTTGGGAAGAACGCCAAGTGTTTTCGTAGCCTGGGAAGAGTTCTTCTAAAATTTCCAGATGTTTTTTTGTAGGCCCCTTGGCAGAAAGCTTGGTTTCTTGGATAGCGATAATATCGGCATTTTCAGCTACTAAGGTTTGTAGAACTTCCTGTGAAAGTTTGGCGCGAGCAGAGTCGCTCGTTAGGGCTGCATTGAGGGAATCGATATTCCATGAGATGAGTTTCATAACATTACCTTTTTCATTGAGATTATAGACTATATTATACCAAAAAATGGCGCATTTCCCCAACGTATGGTTTGAAAAATCACCCTCTTTCGTTTATAATGAAGAATGATTTTATGAAAGGGAGTGAAAATACATGAAATTCTATTCTTATGACTATGTACTCAGCCAAATCGGTCAGCAAAATGGCATCATGATTGGTTTAGGGATTGTCCTATTAGCTGTGACAGGATTTTTAGCTTTCAAGGCTTATCATGATAAAAAGGGGACCAAATTTCGTGAGTTGGTCATGATTTCAGCTTTGACCTTATTAGCTCTCCTTTTAGTCAGCATCACGACTTATCAAAATAATCAAGTTTCTAATAATAAATTTCAAGCTTCACTTCATTTCATCGAGCTTGTTTCCAAAGAATTGGGAGTTGACAAGTCAGAGATCTATGTCAATACTTCCACAAACACTGATGGCGCACTTATCAAGGTAGGTGATTGCTATTATCGTGCCTTGAACGGAAGTGAGCCAGACAAGTACCTGCTAGAGAAAGTGGAATTGTATAAAACAGATGCAATTGAACTGGTGGAGGTGAACAAATGACACTCAATTATATCGAAATTTTAATCAAACTAGCCTTGGGTCTCTTTTCTCTGGTTTTCGTGATTAATGTGACAGGAAAGGGCAACCTAGCGCCTAACTCAGCGATAGATCAAATTCAGAACTATGTACTAGGGGGCATCATCGGTGGGGTGATTTACAATAGCGCTATCAGTATCCTTCAGTATGCAGTTATCCTGATTATGTGGACCATTCTGGTCTTAACTCTCAAATGGCTTAACAATAATGTTCACTTTGTAAAACGTTTGATTGATGGGAAACCAACCCTGCTCATCAAAAATGGAAAGATTGATCCAGAAGCCTGCCGTTCGGTTGGTTTATCAGCAGCGGACGTAGCTCTTAAGCTCCGTAGCCAGGGAATTTTCCAAATGAAACAAGTCAAAAGAGCAATGCAGGAGCAAAACGGTCAACTCATTGTAGTCCAAATGGGAGATGAGAATCCCAAGTATCCTGTTGTCACAGACGGTGTGATCCAAGTCGAAATTTTGGAGACCATTGGTCGCAGCGAAGAATGGCTGCTTGATAATCTCAGCAAACAAGGGTATGACAATGTGGCCAATATCTTTATCGCTGAGTATGACAAGGGTGTCGTCTCAGTCGTAACTTATGAATAAGAAAAACCTGGGGTCTTGTACTCTTCAAAAATCAAATTCAAACTGCGTCAACGTCGCCTTGCCGTACTCAAGTACAGCCTGCGGCTAGTTTCCTAGTTTGCTCTTTGATTTTCATTGAGTCTTGGCCTCAGGTTTCCATTTGCAATCAGAAAGGGATTTTATGTCCATTATTCAAAAACTCTGGTGGTTTTTCAAGTTAGAAAAGCGCCGTTACCTAGTCGGAATTGTGGCCCTGGTCTTGGTTTCTGTCCTTAATCTCATTCCCCCCATGGTCATGGGACGGGTGATTGACGCCATTACTGGGGGGCAATTAACCCATCAGGACCTCCTTCTTAATCTATTTTATCTACTGCTAGCAGCCTTTGGTATGTACTATCTGCGCTATGTTTGGCGCATGTATATCCTTGGGACTTCCTACCGACTCGGTCAGATTATGCGCTCTCGCTTGTTTGAGCACTTTACCAAGATGTCGCCAGCCTTTTATCAGACCTATCGAACGGGGGACTTGATGGCACACGCCACCAACGATATCAATGCCTTAACTCGTCTCGCAGGTGGCGGAGTCATGTCTGCGGTCGATGCCTCTATCACGGCTTTAGTAACCTTGCTGACCATGCTTTGTAGCATTTCATGGCAAATGACTCTAGTTGCCATTCTTCCCCTGCCTTTCATGGCTTATTCGACCAGTCGTCTAGGGAGAAAGACTCATAAGGCTTTCGGAGAATCCCAAGCAGCCTTTTCTGAACTCAATAATAAGGTACAGGAGTCTGTATCAGGTATCAAAGTAAGCAAGTCTTTCGGTTATCAGGCGGACGAGCTGAAGTCCTTTCAGGCAGTTAATGAATTGACCTTCCAAAAGAATCTCCAAACCATGAAATACGATAGTCTCTTTGACCCTATGGTTCTATTGTTTGTTGGTTCGTCCTACGTTTTAACTCTTTTGGTCGGTTCTTTGATGGTTCAGAAAGGGCAAATCACCGTTGGGAATCTGGTTACCTTTATCAGCTACCTAGATATGTTGGTTTGGCCTCTTATGGCTATTGGTTTCCTCTTTAATATTACTCAGCGAGGGAAGGTGTCCTATCAGCGGATTGAGGATCTTTTGTCTCAGGAATCACCTGTAAAAGACCCTGAATTTCCTCTGGACGGTATCGAAAATGGACGTTTGGAGTACGCCATTGACAGCTTTGCCTTTGAAAATGAGGAGACACTGACGGATATTCACTTTAGTCTGGAAAAAGGGCAAACTCTAGGCTTGGTCGGGCAGACAGGTTCTGGTAAAACGTCCTTAATCAAGCTCCTCTTGCGTGAGTACGATGTGGATAAGGGAGCTATTTACCTAAACGGTCACGATATTCGGAGCTATCGCCTGACAGACCTTCGCAGTCTCATGGGCTATGTTCCTCAGGATCAGTTTCTCTTTGCGGCCTCTATCTTAGACAATATCCGCTTTGGAAATCCTAATTTGCCCCTTTCAACGGTTGAGGAAGCGACTAAGCTAGCCCAAGTTTACCAAGATATTGTGGACATGCCTCAGGGCTTTGATACGTTGATCGGTGAAAAAGGGGTCAGTCTCTCAGGTGGTCAAAAGCAACGTCTGGCTATGAGTCGGGCTATGATTTTAGACCCTGATATTTTGATTCTAGATGATTCCTTGTCCGCCGTGGATGCTAAGACGGAGTATGCGATTATTGACAATCTCAAGGAGACGCGGAAGGATAAGACAACTATCATCACAGCACATCGTCTCAGTGCGGTTGTCCATGCAGATCTAATCTTGGTTCTACAAAATGGCCAAATTATCGAGCGTGGAAAACACGAAGATTTGTTGGCTCTGGATGGCTGGTATGCCCAAACCTACCAGTCTCAGCAGTTGGAAATGAAAGGAGAAGAAGATGCAGAATAAGAAAGAACAATGGGCTGTATTGACGCGCTTGATGTCCTATCTCAAGCCCTATGGCCTCCTGACCTTTTTGGCACTCAGTTTTCTCCTTGCGACTACGGTCATTAAAAGTGTCATTCCCCTTGTGGCTTCCCACTTTATCGACCAGTACCTCAGCAATCTTAATCAACTGGCCGTGACCGTTTTGCTGGCCTACTATGGCCTCTATATCCTACAAACTCTGGTCCAGTATGTCGGAAATCTTCTCTTTGCGCGGGTGTCCTACAGTATTGTCAGAGATATTCGTCGCGATGCCTTTGCCAATATGGAGAAACTCGGCATGTCTTATTTTGACAAGACGCCAGCAGGCTCCATCGTTTCTCGTTTGACCAATGATACCGAGACCATCAGTGATATGTTTTCAGGGATTTTATCCAGCTTTATTTCAGCAGTTTTCATCTTTCTGACAACTCTGTATACCATGTTGGTGCTGGATTTTCGTTTGACAGCTTTAGTCTTGCTCTTTCTTCCTTTGATTTTCCTTTTGGTCAATCTCTATCGGAAAAAGTCAGTGAAAATCATCGAAAAAACCAGAAGTCTCTTGTCGGATATCAATAGCAAGCTAGCAGAAAGTATTGAAGGGATCAGAATTATCCAAGCCTTCAATCAAGAGAAGCGCCTGCAGGCAGAATTTGATGAAATCAACCAAGAACACTTGGTCTATGCCAACCGTTCTGTAGCCTTGGACGCCCTCTTTTTACGTCCTGCCATGAGTTTGCTGAAACTCCTAGGCTACGCTGTTTTGATGGCTTATTTTGGCTACCGTGGGCTTTATCTGGGAATAACAGCAGGAACCATGTATGCCTTTATCCAGTATATCAATCGTCTCTTTGACCCCTTGATTGAGGTGACGCAAAACTTTTCAATCCTTCAAACGTCCATGGTGTCTGCAGGCCGTGTCTTTGCTCTGATCGACGAGAGGACCTATGAACCCCTTCAAGAAAACGGCCAGGCCGAGGTCAAAGAAGGCAATATTCGTTTTGAACATGTATGTTTCTCATATGACGGTAAACACCAGATTCTGGATGATATTTCCTTTTCAGTTAACAAGGGCGAAACCATTGCCTTTGTAGGTCATACAGGTTCGGGGAAATCTTCGATTATCAATGTCCTCATGCGTTTTTATGAATTTCAGTCAGGCCGAGTTCTCTTGGATGGTGTGGATATTAGGGACTACAGTCAGGAAGAGCTGAGAAAGAACATCGGTCTGGTCTTGCAGGATCCCTTCCTTTATCACGGGACTATCAAGTCCAATATCGCCATGTACCAAGATCTTAGTGATGAAGAGGTACAGGCTGCGGCTGCCTTTGTGGATGCAGATTCCTTTATTCAGGAGCTTCCGCAGGGTTATGATGCACCTGTGTCTGAGCGTGGTTCGAGCTTTTCTACTGGACAGCGTCAGCTTCTTGCCTTTGCCAGAACAGTCGCAAGTCAGCCTAAAATCTTGATTTTGGATGAAGCGACAGCCAATATTGACTCTGAAACAGAAAGTTTGGTTCAAGATTCCCTAGCTAAGATGAGACAGGGTCGGACGACCATTGCCATCGCTCATCGCCTTTCTACCATTCAAGACGCCAACTGCATTTATGTCTTGGATAAGGGGCGCATCATTGAGAGTGGAACCCATGAGGAACTCTTGGCCTTAGGAGGAACCTATCACAAGATGTATAGCTTGCAGGCTGGAGCCATGTCCTAATACTCTTTGAAAATCTCTTCAAACCACGTCAGCTTTATCTGCAACCTCAAAGCTGTACTTTGAGCAGCCTGTGACTAGCCTCCTAGTTTGCGTTTCGATTTTCATTGAGTATAAGAAGGAAATTCTTTAAATTACAGATTTCTTGCACCGCCTTTTCCATTTTGTGGTATAATGAAAAATGTTGACAAATAGTATAATAAAAACAAAGGAGAAACAGCATGCTGAAATGGGAAGACTTGCCCGTGGAAATGCAATCAAGCGAGGTTGAGTCTTACTACCAGCTTGTCTCTAAAAGGAAGGGTTCGCTGATTTTCAAGCGTTGCCTGGATTGGGTTCTGGCCCTGTTTTTGCTAATTTTGACTTCTCCCATCTTTCTTATCTTGAGCATTTGGATCAAGTTGGATAGCAAGGGACCTGTCATTTACAAGCAAGAGCGCGTGACCCAGTACAACCGTCCGTTCAAGATTTGGAAGTTCCGTACTATGGTAACGGATGCGGATAAAAAAGGAAGTCTGGTGACTTCTGCTAACGATAGCCGCATTACCAAGGTTGGAAATTTCATCCGCCGTGTGCGCTTGGACGAACTGCCTCAGCTGGTCAATGTCCTTAAAGGCGAGATGTCCTTTGTTGGGACAAGACCTGAGGTGCCACGCTACACCGAGCAGTATAGCCCTGAAATGATGGCGACCTTGCTCTTGCCAGCAGGGATTACCTCTCCAGCCAGTATCAACTACAAGGATGAGGACACCATCATCAGTCAAATGACGGAGAAAGGTTTGTCGGTTGACCAGGCCTATGTCGAACATGTCCTTCCTGAAAAGATGCGCTATAACCTCGCCTATCTCCGAGAGTTTAGTTTCCTTGGAGACATCAAAATCATGTTTCAAACCGTGTTTGAGGTACTAAAATAAAGTAGTCATGAGAAAATGAGTACAGATAAAAGGAGCAAATCAATGCCAAATTACAATATTCCATTTTCACCGCCCGATATCACTGAAGCTGAAATTGCTGAAGTAGCAGATACCCTGCGTTCTGGTTGGATCACAACAGGTCCTAAGACAAAAGAACTGGAGCGTCGCTTGTCCCAATACACACAGACGCCTAAGACTGTCTGCCTCAACTCTGCGACAGCCGCTCTTGAGTTGATTTTACGTGTTTTGGAAGTGGGACCTGGTGATGAAGTCATCGTTCCAGCTATGACTTATACAGCTTCATGTAGTGTCATCACACACGTAGGAGCAACACCTGTCATGGTGGATATCCAAGCAGATACGTTTGAGATGGACTATGACCTTCTTGAGCAAGCCATCACTGAAAAGACTAAGGTCATCATCCCAGTAGACCTTGCAGGGATTGTTTGCAACTATGACCGTTTATTCCAAATTGTGGAGAAGAAACGCGACCTCTTTACTGCTTCAAGCAAGTGGCAAAAGGTCTTTAACCGTATCGTGATTGTCTCTGATAGTGCCCATGCTTTGGGATCTACTTACAAAGGGCAACCAGCTGGTTCTATCGCTGACTTTACTTCCTTCTCATTCCATGCCGTTAAAAACTTTACAACTGCTGAGGGAGGAAGTGCGACTTGGAAGGCCAATCCAGCGATTGACGACGAAGAAATGTACAAGGAATTCCAAATCCTTTCCCTTCATGGTCAGACTAAGGATGCTCTTGCTAAGATGCAATTGGGTTCATGGGAGTACGATATCGTAACACCAGCCTATAAGTGCAACATGACGGATATCATGGCTTCGATAGGTTTGGTACAATTGGATCGTTACCCTGGTTTGCTACAACGTCGTAAGGACATCGTGGATCGCTATAATCGTGGCTTTGCGGGTACTCGTATTCACCCACTGGCACACAAGACTGATACTGTCGAATCTTGTCGTCACCTCTACATCACCCATGTAGAAGGTGCTAGTCTAGAAGAGCGTAATCGTATTATCCAAGAATTGGCCAAGGCAGGAATCGCAAGTAATGTTCACTACAAACCACTTCCTCTTTTGACAGCCTATAAGAATCTTGGTTTTGATATAGCAGATTATCCAAGAGCCTATGCCTTCTTTGAAAATGAAATTACGCTCCCTCTTCATACAAAATTAAGTGATGATGAGGTTGATTATATCGTTCAGACTTTGGTGAGAATTTCCGAAGAAATACTCGGTTCAGGAAAAAAATCATAAAAAAATCTTGACAAAGATAGAACAATAACATATAATATTCTCAATAAATCAGAAAAGTAACTATATTCGATCTTCAGGGAGCCTGTGGTGATTGTGAACAGGTGGTTGGAAGTAGTGAAAGTGGGCTGATTTTAAAAATGAATTTGAAACAATGAAAATTCGGTGCGCACACCTTACAGTGCAACTTGTTGTTAGACAAGGCAGAGATGTAAAGGGGAATAGTCCCTTTATAATTGAGGTGGCACCGCGTTACCAACGCCCTCACACAGATTGTTTTCTGTGTGTGGGCTTTTTTCATATCTTTAAATCAATACTGAAAGAGGAAAATTTTATGACAACTAAAGGTTATTTTGGACAATTTGGTGGAAGTTTTGTACCGGAGCCGATTCAGGCTTTGTTGGATGAGTTGGAAGTGACATTTGACAAATACAAGGATGATCCAGAATTTTTGGCAGAATTTCGCCATTACTTGAAGGATTATTCTGGTCGCGAAACACCACTCTATTTTGCGGAAAGTTTGACAGACCACCTAGGTGGAGCTAAGATTTATCTTAAACGTGAAGACCTTAACCACCTTGGTTCTCACAAACTCAACAACGTTTTAGGGCAAATTCTTCTTGCCAAACGTATGGGTAAAAAACGAGTGATCGCAGAAACAGGAGCTGGTCAACATGGTGTTGCGACAGCAGCTGCTGCAGCCAAGTTTGGTATGGCCTGTGATGTCTACATGGGGGCAGAAGATGTGGAGCGTCAACGTCTCAATGTTTTCCGTATGGAGATGATGGGAGCGACCGTTCATGCAGTTGAAACGGGGACCCGAACTCTTAAGGATGCGGTTGATGCAGCCTTTGGAGCATGGATGAATGACCTTGAAGCTTTCTACGTTTTGGGATCTGCTGTAGGCCCTCATCCTTATCCTACCATTGTTCATGAATTCCAAAAGGTCATCAGTGAAGAATCTCGCCGTCAAATCTTGGAAAAAGAAGGCCGTTTACCAGACTACGTCATTGCCTGTGTAGGTGGTGGTTCCAATGCCATCGGTGCTTTTTCACAGTATGTGGCTGATGAAGAAGTCAAATTGGTTGGGGTCGAAGCTGCCGGTCACGGACTTGACACAGACAAGCACGCAGCCACTATGACAAAAGGTAGTGTCGGAATTGTCGACGGTATGAAGACTTATGCAGTCTTTAAGGAAGATGGAGAGCTAGCGCCAGTTTACTCTATCTCAGCTGGTTTGGACTATCCAGGGGTTGGCCCAGAACACGCCTACTTTAAAGATTCAGGTCGCGTGGAATACGTAGCAGCGACAGATGAAGAAGCTGTTCAAGCCTTGCTCCTTCTCAGCAAGACTGAAGGGATTATCCCAGCGATCGAAAGTTCGCACGCGATCGCAGAAGCGGTAAAACGTGCACCGAAACTAAGTAAAGATGAGATTATCATCATCAATGTCTCTGGTCGTGGAGACAAGGACGTAGCTGCGATTGCAGACTACCTTGAAGCTAAAAAATAAAGATACGTTTTGCAAGCAATCAAACAGGAGTAAAAAGTGATATTATTGATTGATAACTATGATTCCTTTACCTACAATCTGGCTCAGTATATAGGGAATTTTGCTCCTATCGAAGTGCTGAGAAATGATGATTCTCGTCTCTATGAGTTTGCAGAAAAGGCGGATGCCCTTGTCTTTTCCCCTGGACCTGGTTGGCCGTCTGATGCTGGAAAGATGGAGGAAATGATTCGAGATTTTGCAGGCCGAAAACCAATTTTGGGGATTTGTCTTGGACATCAGGCTATTGCTGAGGCATTCGGTGGAAAACTCGGCTTAGCTCCCAAGGTCATGCACGGTAAACAAAGTCAGCTACAATTTGAAGCTCCATCCATTCTCTATGATGGAATAGAGAACAAATGTTCAGTCATGCGTTACCATAGTCTTATGGTGGAGGAATTACCTGAAGATTTTGAAGTTACAGCTCGGTCGACGGATGATCAAGTCATTATGGGAATTCAGCACAGGAACCTGCCTATCTACGGTTTCCAGTACCATCCAGAAAGTATTGGAACACCAGATGGTTTATCCACTATTCGAAATTTTATTGAGAAAGTAATTTAACTGGAAAATTTCACTTAATTGAAAAGCCCTCCATAAAAGAGAGCAGGATTATCAGAGAATTACTAGCTTACCAAAAATAATCAAACAAGTAGCCAGTAAGAGGAAAGGCACGAAAGGAAGTCTTTCCTTTTTCTTTTGCGAGAGAAAGGCTAAAATCCCTGTTGCAGAAGCAAACTGGATTAAGATGAGTAGTTCTGTCGCACTAAAGATGAGCGCGCAAGAAGCCAGAAAGAGAAAATCACCTGCCCCTATACGGATATCGATAAAATGAGCAAAAATTCCGAGAACAAGGAAGAAGACCATAATCGGATTCCAACCACAGAAAGCCATGAGGATTAGATGGAACGTCAGCCAGACTAGTAAAGGATATTCCTGATGACGGAAGTCGTAGATGCCCAAGGTCAAACCAGCAGTGATTAGGATGACTTGCCCCAAGGAAATCCACTCCCAAGACCAAGCTAGAAAGAGGATTCCTAAGCCGAGTTCAAAGAGGGCATACCAGATAGGATAGCGAGCCTTGCAGTAGAGACAGCGAAAGCGACCAATTACTTGAGAGATAATCGGAATCAAATCTAAGGGACGCAAGCGAGTCTGACAAGAATCGCAGTGACTAGCTGGTTTGATAATGGATTGCTCAGGGAAACGGTCAATGACCAAACCTAGAAAAGAAGCGAAAATGCTCCCGACAAGAAAAAAATAAAGATCAATCATACTTATCTATTCGTAAAAAATAGAAGAAGTAGTATAATAAAGAAACATTGATAAGATGGTGAGGTCAAGATGACAATTCGTTTTGAAGAAAATGTGAGCACAGAAAATGCTCAGCTCGTATGCCAATGGTCCAACTCCCTTGGCAAATCCTTTCAAGAACAATGGATGGGAACAATGATTCCTTTTCCCTTAACAATTCAAATCTTGCAAGATTTGGAAGGAATCTTTTCAATCTTTGATGGACAAGAGTTTGTGGGGCTTATCCAGAAAATCAGGCTAGAAGACAGGAATCTTCATATCGGGAGATTTTTTATCAACCCCCAGAAACAGGGGCAAGGCTTAGGTAGCCGGGCTTTAAGGAAATTTGTTAGTTTGGCCTTTGAAAATGAAGACATAGATAGTATCTCTCTAAATGTCTACGAGGCAAATCAAAGAGCCAAAGATATCTATCAAAAAGAAGGATTTGAAATCGTTCAGATGGTTGAAGAACCTATACGAAAATACATCATGAAAGTATCGAAAGAAACAAAATAAAATGGGAAAGTTCGCTCTGTATTCTTAACTCTCGCTCAGTAAAAAAGACAGCCTCCTCTTGGTGACTGTCTGCTTAATGCTGAATAGGCGTATATTTATTAAAAATATCAAAGTGTCATTTACTGGATATTGTCTGATAGGCTTCTCTTAATCTGCAAGAGTAAGAGGATCAAACTAACACTCAGGAGAATATGTCCAATTCCGGCGACCCCAGAGATAGTAGCATTGATACTAGAAGGGAGAACCATTCCTAGCACCTGGGTTACACCACGAACTGCAAGCATCACTGCGGTTAGATTGAGACCGATATGATAGAAAATTAAGATCCGACTAGTTTTCGCTCCACTAAAGGAAAAGTTTTTTTCCAGCAGGAGTAGCAGAAGAAAGAAGACCATACCTAACAGAAAGTAGTGTGTGTGCACGAACCCGAGAGAGGTTCTGTCAATAAAACCATAGAATTTAGTAAACTCACGGTAAAATACTCCTCCAACCATTGCAAGGATAGCGTAGAGTATAGAGGCATTCATGTATCGTTTCATGTCATCATTCCTTTATTCACATTCTTTTTTCATCGCAAAATAACCTATCAGTACTATCCAAACATAGGCACAGGTTTTGGGAATCATCAGCATTCCAATTGTTATAACTGATACTAGATAAACAGAATCAAAAAGTGTTTCGACAATTGCTTGCATAGTCTGTCCTCCTCTTCTAATGGATTGTGTTTGCTAATTTTCATTGGCAAAGACGGCTTGGCTGAAGTTGAGACCAAATAGTAGGCCTGCCAGGAGAAGTGCCGCTCCCAATCCTGTGTAGAAAAAGGCAATAAACTGTTCTGATGCAAATCCACTTGATCGTAGCCAAATGCCAAAGGTCATCATCGTTGCCATGATTGCAAAGGATTTGCCATCAAAGAATTTAAGGAAAAAATATTTTTCTTCTTGATAGGCCTGAATCCTTGCCGTGTGTTTTTTTACCAGCTTGCCAAAAATAAGGAATTGGAATATCGTAAAAACCAGTGCGGTTAGTAGATAATTCACAATGCCATGATGGGCCGGATAGGCTAAAAGTCCAATGCGAAGAATATTGAAACCAGCTAGACTCCAAACAAGGCAGGCCAGCAGTAACAATGTATTCCGTTTTACTTTCATGTAATACCTCCTAATGAACGATGTTCAATTAATTACATACGAAATTCCCACAAGTGAGTGGGAATTCTAATAAAGTGTTCTGCGAATAATTTCCAGGACAGCAGATGGGTCATAGTCTTGTCGGAGAAGAGCAGAGAGCATAAGGGAAAATAGGACATCCGCAAATTTCTCTGGAGTAAAGTCTTCTGTGAAAGCATCTGACCGAATTTTTGTATCCTTTTTCAAGACAGAACACAAACCGTTTAAAATGTGTTGCCAAGTCTGTTGCATCCGTCGTTTGCCATCAGATTTTTCTTCTCGCAGAAAACCTAAGGAATGCAGAGTGAAAAATCCTGGATACTGCTTGCAACCGTAAGCCATCCGATTGTAAATCCAAGTAATACAAACCTGAATATCTTCAAATACAGTAGCATCTTCTGGGCGGTGAAAAATCTCGCACCAAACACTTTCCACTGTAGCCCCTATTAACTCTGCCTTGGAGTCAAAGTAATTATAGATGGCACCTACAGAGACTCCGCAGGCAGTTGCGATTGAACGGATGCTGACAGCAGACCAGCCCTGCTGTTGCATCAGCTCTTGACTAGTTTGTAAGATTTTCTCCCTTGATGTTACTACAGTATTCATTTGATTACCCCTTGATGAACAATGTTCAGTTTGATTTTACTGAAAAAGAGGCAGCCTGTCAAGTATCTTACATTCTTTCCTAGTAAACTAAGAATGGCTATAGGTGATAAAAACTGAACAGTTAAAAAGTGGAATTCCTTATAATCGAACTAGAGTCTCTATTATTTAAAAAATAGAAGACACTGAGCTAGAATTTTCGTTCAGATAAGCAAAAAAAGCCTTGAAGTCAAGGCTTTTCCTGTTGTATGTAGATGCCCCCTGCAGGGCTCGAACCTGCGACCCATAGATTAAGAGTCTACTGCTCTACCAACTGAGCTAAGAAGGCAAATAAAAAGCTGTATTGGTGCCGAAACTTCACGGTTTGTATTGAACCCGCGCAATTAAGCAGGTGGGCAACTCGCTCTAACTGAAGCTGTTTCCGTGTGAGACGGCCTACATGCTGTTAGAAGACTTTTGTTTCCCTAATAATACAAAAAATAGTCGGTCAACACTTAAGTGTGAAGTCGTACACCACAGCGTTTCTATATTTATATGATACCACTTTTTTAAAAAAATTCAAGAGGAAAATTTATTTTTTTTGAAAAGGATTTCACAAGTTTCTTAATTTATCAATGGTTTCCTTGCGTTGGGCTAAGGCACGTTCGTACTTGCCGGTATCTTTTGGAGTAAAATAGTGGTGATTTTGGATTTTTTCTGGCAGATAGTCTTGCTTGACCCAATTTCCAGGATAGTTGTGTGGATAGAGATAATCTTGGGCGTTGCCCAGTTCCTTGCTCCCACTGTAGTGACCATCACGCAGGTGTCGTGGAATGGGGATATGACCTGATGTTTTGAGGTCAGCAAGTGCCTTATCCATAGCCACATAGGCTGAGTTGGATTTTGGAGAAAGAGCCAAATCAATCACAACATTAGCAATGAGGATGCGAGCTTCTGGGAAACCAATCCTTTGTGCAGCATCTAGAGCAGTTACAGTATGGATCTGCGCTTCAGGATTGGCCAAGCCGATATCTTCATAAGCAATCACAGTCAAGCGGCGAGCGAGGCTAGGAAGATCCCCAGCTTCAATCAAGCGGGCTGCGTAGTGGAGACTGGCATTCACATCCGAGCCGCGGATGGATTTTTGCAGGGCAGAAAGGACATCATAGTGCCCATCCCCGTCCTTGTCCATGGCAATATAGCTCCGTTGCAGGCTATTTTCCATGATATCAAGAGTGATATGGCGGGTGCCCTTGTCATTTTCGGGAGTAGAGAGAACAGCCAAATCTAGTGAATTAAAGGCAGAACGGAGATCACCATTAGTAGATGTTGCGATGAAATCAAGGGCATCCTCATCTAGTTCTACTGGGAAATCAAAACCACGTTTAGTGTCAGATATAGCGATTTGAATGGCTTCTTTGACGTCTTGGTTAGACAAGGGTTCTAATTCAAAAATCTGAACACGGCTACGAATGGCTGGAGTGACAGAAAAGAAAGGATTTTCAGTCGTAGCGCCAATCATGATGACCAGACCACTTTCCAAGAGTGGCAGAAGAAAGTCTTGCTTGGTCTTATCAAGACGATGAATCTCGTCCAGTAACAGGACCAATCCACCAGAAAATTTAGCTTCTTCAGCGATTTCTTGGAGACGTTTTTTACTATCAACAGTGGCATTGAAGGTCCGAAAGGCATACTTGGTCGTTCCAGCGATGGCTGAAGCGATACTGGTTTTTCCGATACCCGGAGGTCCGTAGAGAATCATGGATGACAGGCGGTTGGCCTCCACCATGCGGCGGATGATTTTTCCTGGGCCGACCAGATGTTTCTGACCGATGACCTGGTCAATGGTTTTCGGGCGCATGCGAAGCGCAAGATTGTCAGGCATAGCAGTCCTTTCTAACATGGATTTTCTGATGTATATGTGGTAAGATGGTAGTATCTATTTTAGCATAATTCTGAGTAATCGGGGCGATTTAAGAGTCGCATAGAAAGAGGACAAAATGGCAACATATGGATTTTTAGATGTTTTAGAGGAAGAATTGGACAAGAACTTTCCTTTTGACTTTGAGATTAGCTGGGATAAGCGCAACCACGCGGTTGAAGTGAGTTTTCTATTGGAAGCGCAAAATGCTGCAGGTGTGGAGATGGTGGATGAAGACGGAGAGGTTTCGTCAGATGATATCCTCTTCGAGGAAGCAGTACTTTTTTACAATCCTGCCAAGTCAACAGTCACTAAAGAAGACTATTTAACGGTCATCCCTTATCTACCTAAGAAAGGTTTCTCTCGCGAGTTTTTAGCTTATTTTGCGCTTTTCCTAAAAGATACTGCCGAGGTTGGGCTGGATGCGCTCATGGACTTTTTGGAAGACCCAGAAGCAGAAGAATTTGTCATGGAATGGAACCAAGAAGTCTTTGAAGAAGGGAAAGCAGGCTTGGAAGAGGGGGAGTTTTATCCTTATCCTAGGTATTAGGAGTATGATATGGAAATAGAAATTTCTGATTTTACTGGTTGCAAAATTGCCCTCTTTTGTGGTGATAAGCTCCTGACTATCCTACGTGATGATAAATCAAACATTCCATACCCTAATACCTGGGAATTGCCAGGTGGCGGACGAGAGGGTGATGAAAGTCCTTTTGAGTGTGTAGCGCGTGAAGTTTATGAAGAGCTGGGAATTCATTTGATTGAAGAGTGTCTGCTTTGGAGTAAGGTGTACCCAAGTATGCTTTTTGAGGGGAAGGAATCCGTCTTTCTAGTTGGTAAGTTAAGGCAGGAACAGTTTGATAGTATTGTCTTTGGTGACGAAGGGCAGGGCTACAAACTGATGAGTATTGAGGAGTTTCTTGGCTCAGATAAGGTTGTCCCCCAGTTGCAGGGGAGAGTGAGGGATTATTTGAAGGAAGTAAAATGATTTTTGCAATTGCAACAACGACACTAAATAAGGAAGTTAAACGCAAACTAAAAGCTGGACAATACTCTAGGGAAGAAGCTACATTCATTTATATAGAATATTTAAAGTTAAAAAAACAAAGGGAAAGTGGTACGAAAGTAGCTGGGATTTCTATGGCTGTTATTTGGGTATTAATGCTTGCTATACCCTTACTGAGTGGTAGAGGTCTCGTACTGCCCCTTTCAGTATATTTTTTATTTTTGATACTGTTTGCAGGAATTGTTCTATTTGTTTATTATCTTATGTTTGGTATTTTTAAACAGCAGATTCATAACGCAATGAAAGAACACTACACGGATGTGATTGAAGAATTTGAGGGTCAGTAAAACAGCGTGTGGAAGAGCATAGGAAGCGAGTTGAGAGAGTGAATTTGGAGGTATTAGTATGATTCAGATTATCCGAGCAGGAGCAGAGGATTTAGAAACCGTAATTGCAATTCAAAGAGCTAGCTTTAAGGCTGTCTATGAAAAATATCAAGATGAGTATGATCCTTATCTGGAGGACCGCGAACGAATCAAATGGAAACTAGTCGAGCGTCTTAATAGTTATTACTACTTTGTAAAAGAAAAGGACGAAATTATCGGTTTTTTACGAATTCAGACCAATGAAGAATTGACGGAGGCTTGGTTGGGAACGGCAGCGATTTTGCCTCAGCATCAAGGAAAAGGTTATGGTTCTGAGGGATTGAGATTGCTGGAAAAGGAATTTTCAACGATTAAACAGTGGGATTTGTGTACGGTATTACAGGATGCGGGGATGGTCGCCTTTTATGAGAAAAATGGCTACCGTCAAACCCATATCGAGCCTGAAAAAGAAGGTATGGATATGGTTTACATGAAAAAATGTATAGAGAAATAGAAAGGATGGTTCGGTTACATTTCTAAACTGAACCCGCCCTAAACAGTGTGCCAAAAAGATAAACTTCTCTTAGACCCAAGTGTCTTCAGAGAATTTTCTATTTTGGCTTTGTGTTTTACGGGCTTGGTATCTTAATGATGGAAACATGGCAAGAGTTAAAAGTTACAGTGAAGCGTGAGGGGGAGGAGCTGGTCTCTAATCTCTTGATTGAGCTAGGAGCGCAAGGTGTTGCGATTGAAGATAGTATGGACTATGTGGGGAATGTCGACCGTTTTGGTGAAATATTCCCTGAAGTCGAGCAGCAAGAAGAAATCGTGGTGACAGCCTATTATCCCGAAACGGTTGATGTAGCGGCAGTTGAGGCAGACTTGCAGGCACGTCTAGCAGAATTGACAGATTTTATGGACTTAGGAGAGGTCAAGATTGGCATGACTGCCTTGGCTGAGGAAGACTGGGCAGACAACTGGAAGAAATACTATGAGCCAGCCCGTATTACTCATGACTTGACCATCGTGCCGTCCTGGACAGACTATGAGGCGACAATGGGAGAAAAGATTATCAAGCTGGATCCTGGTATGGCTTTTGGGACTGGAACGCATCCAACGACCAAGATGAGCCTTTTTGCTTTGGAGCAGGTTCTTCGTGGTGGCGAAACGGTGCTGGATGTGGGGACAGGTTCAGGTGTCCTCTCCATTGCCAGCTCGTTGCTTGGTGCCAAGGAAATCTTCGCCTATGACCTAGATGATGTGGCAGTTCGTGTGGCTCAGGAAAATATTGAGCTCAACCCTGGCATGGAAAATATCCATGTAGCGGCAGGTGATTTGCTCAAGGGTGTGGAGATTGAGGCAGATGTGATTGTGGCTAATATCTTAGCGGATATTCTCATTCATCTGACGGATGATGCTTATCGCTTGGTCAAGGATGAAGGCTACCTGATCATGAGTGGCATTATCAAGGACAAGTGGGATATGGTGCGTGAGTCAGCTGAGTCGGCAGGTTTCTTCCTTGAAACCCATATGATTCAAGGGGAATGGAATGCCTGTGTCTTTAAGAAGACCAAGGATATCTCTGGTGTGATTGGAGGCTAGCATGCAACAGTATTTTGTCAAGGGCAGTGCAATCTCTCCTGTCACCATTGAGGACAAGGAAACCAGCAAGCATATGTTTCAGGTTATGCGCTTGAAAGAAGATGATGAGGTGACCTTGGTCTTTGATGATGGCATTAAGCGCTTGGCGCGCGTGGTAGATGTGGAAAATCATCAGTTTGAGTTGGTCGAAGAATTAGCTGACAATGTGGAACTACCAGTCCAAGTAACCATCGCATCAGGATTTCCCAAGGGAGACAAGCTAGAGTTCATCACTCAAAAAGTGACGGAACTTGGTGCCAGTCAAATCTGGGCCTTTCCCGCTGACTGGTCGGTCGCCAAATGGGATGGTAAGAAATTGGCTAAAAAGGTTGAAAAACTGGAAAAAATTGCCCTTGGAGCGGCAGAACAAAGCAAGCGTAATATCGTTCCAAGTATTCAGCTTTTCGAGAAGAAAGCAGATTTTCTAGCCCAGCTGGACCAGTTTGACTCTATCATAGTAGCCTATGAAGAATCAGCAAAAGAAGGAGAAGTCGCTGCGCTCTTACAAGCGGTCTCTGGTCTTGAAAAAGGAGCTAAACTGCTCTTTATCTTTGGTCCAGAAGGTGGTCTGTCACCAGCAGAAATCGAAAGTTTTGAAACTAAAGGAGCTGTTTTGGCAGGTCTTGGACCTCGCATTCTAAGAGCAGAAACAGCACCGCTTTACGCCTTATCAGCCCTTAGTGTTTTAGTAGAATTAGAAAAATAAGAGGAAAAATATGGAACAAAAACACCGTTCAGAATTTCCAGAAAAGGAACTTTGGGATTTAACCGCCCTATACCAAGACCGTGAGGATTTCTTGCGTGCAATCGAGAAAACGCGCGAAGACATCAATCAATTTAGCCGTGATTACAAGGGGAATCTTCACACTTTTGAGGATTTTGAGAAGGCCTTTGTGGAATTGGAGCAAATCTACATCCAGATGAGCCATATTGGCAATTATGCCTTTATGCCTCAGACGACAGACTATAGCAATGAAGATTTTGCCAATATTGCCCAAGCTGGGATGGAATTTGAAACAGACGCCAGCGTAGCCTTGACCTTCTTTGACGACGCCTTGGTGGCTGCAGACGAGGAAGTCTTGGACCGTTTGGGTGAATTACCACATTTAACAGCTGCCATTCGTCAGGCAAAAATCAAAAAAGCCCACTATCTAGGGGCTGATGTGGAGAAGGTCTTGACTAATCTTGGTGAAGTTTTCTACAGTCCACAGGATATTTACACCAAGATGCGTGCTGGGGATTTCGAAATGGCTGACTTTGAAGCCCATGGAAAAACCTACAAAAACAGCTTTGTGACCTATGAAAATTTCTACCAAAACCACGAGGACGCTGAGGTTCGTGAGAAATCCTTCCGTTCCTTCTCAGAGGGACTTCGTAAGCACCAAAATACAGCTGCTGCAGCCTACTTAGCTCAGGTCAAGTCTGAAAAACTCTTGGCTGATATGAAGGACTACGACTCAGTTTTTGACTATCTTCTGGCTGAGCAAGAAGTGGACCGTGCCATGTTTGACCGCCAGATTGACCTCATCATGAAGGACTTTGCGCCAGTCGCTCAGAGATACCTCAAGCATGTTGCCAAGGTTAATGGTCTTGAAAAGATGACTTTTGCAGACTGGAAGCTAGACTTGGACAGCGCCCTCAATCCTGAAGTGACTATCGACGATGCCTATGATTTGGTCATGAAATCAGTCGCACCATTGGGTCAAGAATACACTCAAGAAATCGCCCGCTACCAAGAAGAACGCTGGGTTGACTTCGCTGCCAATAGTGGCAAGGATTCTGGTGGTTATGCAACGGATCCATATCGTGTACATCCTTATGTTCTCATGAGCTGGACAGGCCGTTTGAGCGATGTCTATACCTTGATCCATGAAATTGGACATTCTGGTCAATTCATCTTTTCTGACAATCATCAGAGTTACTTCAACGCTCACATGTCTACCTACTATGTCGAAGCGCCATCAACCTTCAATGAATTGCTTTTAAGTGATTATTTGGAACATCAGTCTGACGATCCTCGTCAAAAACGCTTTGCTCTTGCCCACCGCTTGACAGATACCTACTTCCATAACTTTATTACCCACCTCTTGGAAGCAGCCTTCCAGCGCAAGGTTTATACATTGATTGAAGAAGGAGAAACCTTTGGGGCAAGCAAGCTCAACAGTATTATGAAGGAAGTCTTGACGGATTTCTGGGGAGATGCTATTGAGATTGATGACGATGCGGCCTTGACTTGGATGCGCCAAGCTCACTATTACATGGGCTTGTATAGTTACACCTACTCAGCTGGACTAGTCATCTCGACTGCTGGTTACCTTCATCTGAAACATTCAGAAACTGGAGCTGAAGATTGGCTCAATCTCCTCAAATCAGGTGGTAGCAAGACACCGCTTGAATCAGCCATGATTATCGGAGCCGATATCTCAATGGATAAACCACTCCGTGATACGATTCAGTTCTTGTCTGACACGGTTAATCAGATTATTGCCTACAGTGCTGAGTTGGGGGAGTAAAGATTGGACAGAGTTTTAGGAGAGTAATATGAATAGAATCAAAGAATGGCTAGAGCAAGACCCCAAAAGAATGCTCTTTATCAAAATTGGTCTAGTTTTATTGGGAATCATTTTATTGATTGCTTTGCCTACTCTCTATCTTGTTTTGAGCGGAGTTGGTATTTGGTATTTTGTAAAGAAATCGCCAGATATTCGAAAAAGAAATCTAATGATAGGGCTTTTCATTGTCAGTTTTGTTGCAGTTGCTCTTCAAACTCCGACAGTCACAAAGAAAATTTCATCTTCTCAATCAGAAACTAAGCAGACTGCGACATCTACTACTTCGACAGCTTCAACTACGGATACTTCATCTAGTATAGAAGAGGCAAAACGAGTTGAAGAAGAGAAAAAATCTAAAGAAAAAGCAGAAGAAGAGAGAATTGCCAAAGAAAAAGCTGCAAAGGAGTTGCAAGAAAAAGGTGAAACCTTAGTCAAACAATTGGAAGAAAGTCAAGATGCGAGCCAAGTGAAGTCTGCTAAAGAGACAGTTAATCAGATTGAAAATAATGATAAAAAGACAGAGTTGCTTGATAGAATAGGTGCAGTTGAATCATCAATTTCTCAAAAAGAAGAAAAAAGAATTGCACGTGAAGCTGAAACCAAAGCTCAACAGCAAGATAGAATTGTCTATGTTGCAAACAATGGAAAATCAAAAGTTTATTGGTATAGTAAGAATAGAATGCCTTCAAAAACGAATAAAGCCAACGTTGTTGAGATGACAGAAGCAGATGCGATTGCAGCAGGAAAAACTCCATCAAAAACAGAATAAGAAAGAAAGTCATCTTCGGATGACTTTTTGATAAGTTACTAGAAATCCAGAGGTACTTTAGATGCATAAAGAATTACAAAGAAAAGTGACAGAAGAAAAACCAAGCTATAGCCGAGAAGAAATTCAGTGGCTGCTTGAGCATTTGGGAGATCCCTCTCCAGAAATTCGAGACGAACTTGTTTTTACGAGTTTAGCTAGGGGCCTTCAAGAAGAGTTGTTTTCCCTTGAGCAGTTTCAGTTTATCTCAGAAGGGGTCTCCTCTGATGAAGGTCTATACAAAGAAATTGATAGTAGAGGTGTCTCGGCTCTTAAACGTTCTTTTAGGGCGCTTATTTATGCCAATCTACTGTCCTGCGATGGTACTAAGGAATCACTTTATTACCAGCAGTTGTCTTCTCCTATCAGGGTTACCATGCTAAATCAAGGCTTACACTATCTTACAAAGGAAAAAGAGACGACGGGTTAATCTCATCAGTTTGGGTGGATCCACGCATTTGCGCATGGGGCTGATCTCTTGACGGAGGTTATATGCCATCCTAGCTTTCCAAAGTCAGATATAGCCGAAGCATTTGAAATCATTGGGAAAATCTTTAAACGTGTTGAGATTCGTTTTACAAATGATGAAGATTGGCGGTTAGCGAGAGTACTTTATGAACCAATCTTACGAGGGAAAATCGAATCGTCTCTCCTCACTGCTTGGCTGCAAACAGTCGAATTTCCCTTGAAAGAAGTAAATGATTTCCATAAATTTTCCAATTTCAGATCTTGTTTGCTAGAAATTTACCTTCAACTAGACTGTCATAAACTTTTACAAGATGACTTGAAAGAAGCTATTCAATCCTTTCAGTACTAAGGATAAGCGAGTCGGTTCATGATCTTCAAATAACTTTCCAGTCAATTTTCTTGAAACCCTTTCCTTCTTTTGATAGACTAATACATAGTTTAAAAAAAGGAGACTTATCATGAAAAAATTTATTGCTGAATTAATCGGTACATTTATGCTTGTGTTCATCGGAACAGGAGCTGTTGTTTTTGGGAATGGTGTTGAAGGTCTTGGCCACCTTGGGATTGCTCTTGCTTTTGGTTTGGCCATCGTAGTCGCAGCTTTCTCAATCGGAACTGTTTCAGGGGCTCACTTGAACCCGGCTGTTTCAATCGCTATGTTTGTAAACAAACGTTTGTCATCTTCAGAGCTTGTAAACTACATCCTTGGACAAGTAGTTGGAGCTTTCCTTGCGTCAGCTACGGTATTCTTCCTCTTGTCTAACTCAGGCATGTCAACTGCTAGTCTTGGTGAAAATGCCTTGGCAAACGGTGTCACTGTCTTTGGTGGATTCTTGTTTGAAGTCATCGCAACCTTCTTGTTTGTCCTAGTTATCATGACTGTCACTTCAGCAAGCAAAGGCAATGGTGCAATCGCTGGTTTAGTGATTGGTTTGTCATTGACAGCTTTGATCCTTGTGGGCTTGAACATCACTGGCCTTTCAGTAAACCCAGCTCGTAGCTTGGCACCAGCTGTCTTGGTAGGTGGTGCAGCCCTTCAACAAGTATGGATTTTCATCCTTGCCCCAATCGTTGGTGGTGTTCTTGCAGCCCTTGTTGCGAAAAACTTCCTTGGAACAGAAGAATAATTGAAATTCAAAAAGCCTTGCTCCTCGTTTTGAGGAACAGGGCTTTTTCGTATGATACTCTTCGAAAATCTCTTCAAACCACGTCATCTTTACTTTGCCGTATGTATGGTTACTGACTTCGTCAGTTCTATCCACAACCTCAAAACAGTGTTTTGAGCTGACTTCGTCAGTCTTATCTATAACCTCAAAGCAGTGCTTTGAGCAACTTGAGCTTCCTAGTTTGCTCTTTGATTTTCATTGAGTATGAGTTTAGCGATTGTCAATTTTCTCTGGGTAAAGGTCGTGTTGGAAGAGGCGTTGTTCTGCTAAGCCTTCATACTTGGTTCCAGGTCTACCATAGTTGTAGTAGGGGTCGATTGAAATGCCCCCGCGTGGAGTGAATTTTCCCCATACTTCTAAATAGCGAGGGTCGAGCAAGTTGACCAAGTCTTTCCCGATAGTGTTGATACAGTTTTCGTGAAAATCTCCATGATTTCGATAGCTAAAGAGGTAGAGTTTGAGGGATTTTGACTCGACACAGAACTTGTCAGGAATGTAGGAAATATAAATCGTCGCAAAATCTGGCTGAGCAGTGATTGGGCAAAGAGAGGTAAATTCAGGACAGTTGAATTTGATGAAATAGTCATTTTCCACATGACGATTGTCAAAGGATTCGAGGACTTCTGGTTGATACTCGAAAATGTAGTTGGTTTCTTTGTTGCCCAGTAGGCTTAGATTTTTCATTTCTTCTTGTTGTGACATGATTTTTTCTTTCTAATTTAAACACCACGTTGGTTATCGTAGAGGAGAGTATGCAGTTGAGGGAGGACGCGGACATTCCCCCAACTATCATCAGCGGCGATGCGTTCCCAAAGTTCTTTGAGACGGTCCAGTTGGTCTTGGACAATATTACCCGTAGCCTTGGGCTCAGGGTTTCCTGCTGATAAGAAGAGAACATCTGGTTGGTAGCGTTCTTGAATGTCTTTGGCAAAGGCCAAATCGGCATCATCAAAGACAGGGATTTTAAAGGTGACTTTGTCTGGGTCCAGTTGGGAAACGATGAAATCCAAGGTCTCAAAGTTGACTTCCATCTTGGAGGAAGGAGGTTTGGGGCTAAGAGTGACCTGGTCGATGTCTTTTAACCAATTTTGCCAGCGAGAGCCTTGGGTCTCAACAGCTAGAGTGACACCGCGTTCCTTGAGCTTGGTGACGAGTTCAGCCATGTTGGCTGCTAAGATTGCGGGATTTCCGCCAGATAGGGTTACATAGTCGTAGCTTCCCAATTTATCTAAGGCAGCGATGACTTCATCAGCTGTCATGCGAGTAGGCTTCTCAGAACCATCCCAAGTAAAGGCAGAGTCGCACCAGTCGCAATGGTAGTCGCAACCAGCAGTGCGGACAAACATGGTTTTCTGCCCAATAGCACGACCTTCACCTTGAAAGGTTGGGCCGAAAATTTCCAGAACAGGTAGTTTGAGGACACGTTCCCTAGTCATCTAACCACTCCCGTCTAAACTCTGCAAAGGCAGTTGGAGTCTCATAAAGACGAACGTATTCCAAACGGAGACCGCGTTCGTCTGGCAACTCTTGACTCATGGTTTGGAAAATCCAGTAAACCATGTTTTCAGCAGTCGTGTTCATATAGGGTAGAGTTTCGTTGAGATAGCGATGATCCAAGTGGGGCTCTAAGTAGTCCTTGTAGATACCTTTGATGTCTCCAAAGTCATAGGTCATGCCCCGTTCATCTAAAAATCCACTAACAGCAATCTGCAGATGATAAGTGTGGCCGTGCAGGGATTTGCATTTTCCCTCATAGTGAAAGAGGTGGTGGGCAGCGTCAAAAGTAAACTCTTTTGAAACTAAGGTTCTGTGAGGATTGTAGACAAGAGACTCTCCAGTTTCCTGTTTGATTTCTTTAGGTGCAAAAAACATCAGCCAACTCCTTTCTGTGAGAGATAAACATCTAGGCCATGCTGACGTAGGTGGCATGCTGGACAATCCCCGCAGCCACTTCCGATAATCCCATTGTAGCAGGTCAAGGTCTTTTCACGAACATAGTCAAAGGCACCGAGTTGGTCGGCTAACTTCCAAGTTTCAGCCTTGTCAAGCCACATGAGAGGTGTTTGGATAACAAAGTCATAATCCATGGCAAGGTTGAGGGTGACATTGAGAGATTTGACAAAGACATCCCGGCAGTCAGGGTAGCCTGAGAAATCTGTCTCGCAGACACCTGTCACGATGTCTTTAATGCCTCGTTGCTTGGCAAGAACTGCCGCAAAGGAAAGAAAGAGGTGGTTGCGACCGTCAACGAAGGTATTGGGAACCTCTCCCTCTTTTTGCTCAATTTCCAGATCAGAGGTCAGGGCATTTTCAGTGATTTGTCCCAGTAGAGACATATCTAGGATGTGATGACGAATACCCTGTTCCTTAGCGATTTCTTTGGCAACTTGGATTTCGAGATGATGGCGTTGGCCATAGGCAAAGGTGACAGCTTCGACTGTTTCATAGTGTTCTTTAGCCCAAAAGAGGCAGGTTGTGGAATCTTGACCGCCACTAAAGACGACCAAGGCTGATTGACGTTTCATAGTACTCCTTCCAAAATGGGAAATGTTCAGAGCACGCAAAAAGCTCCCTTAAGGGAGCTAAAAAATACCAAGTAGAGGTTTTTTTTAGCGATGGCATGTCCCAAACATCGTAATATTCTACCTACAGTCTAGCATATTTTTTGAAAAATGGCAAAGGGCAAGAAAAAAAGAGACCAAATAAAGTACTTGGTCTCTCGTGTGATTAGCTCAATTCAGCAACGATGGCCTTGATTTGTTCTGCAGTGTGAACTCCAGCAACTTGTTTCACCACTTGGCCGTCTTTTTTGAAGAGAAGAGTTGGGATAGACATGATTCCAAAAGCACGAGCTGTGTTTGGATTTTCATCAACGTCCATTTTAACGATTTTCAAGACATCTTCTGAAAGTTCTTCAGACAATTTGTCCAAGATTGGACCTTGCATACGACATGGGCCACACCAAGTTGCCCAGAAGTCTACCAAGACCAAACCGTCTTTTGTTTCTTGTTCAAATGTTGCATCTGTAATTGCTTTTGCCATTGTATTTCTCCTTTTTTAGTTATATTGGCTTAAATCTTGTTTCATGAGATAGAAGAAGACATCTCCATAAGTCCCATGGTAGTCCAAATCATGACCATTATAGGTTAATTTTTGAACTGGGTAATAGTCTGCGACACCGATAAGGCAAGCTTGTTGAGAACGTTCAAAGTCTTCGTAAGACTCGAAAGTCATGGTTCTCTCTTGTTTGCTGGTGTCTAGATAGGTAATTTCGATCATATAAAACTCCTTTGTTCGATCTTGACTTTATTGTACTCCTTGAAAAGAGGAATGTCAAGAAAAATGATTGCGCACGCAACTTTTTTTTAAAAATACTTATTAAGGCAAGAAATCAAGACTGGTTTCCAATCTTTCTTCGACGGCTTTTTGTAGATAAGCCAGGGTTGTTTGTCCCTCGTCAGTCAGGCAGATAAAACTAGCCCGTCTATCCTGGTCGCAACATCTGCGACTAAGCAAGCCACAGTTTTTCTCTTCTAACCTAGCCACCATTCGAGAAACAGCGCTTGGACTGAGATGGAGTTTATCTGGCAGGTCAATTTGTCGTAGAGATTTTTCTTGGGCCAGATTCAGATAGTAGAGCAGGTAAAACTCTTTCAAGTTCAGCCTTTGTTCACTCTGCTGGGCAATAGTTTCTTCCAGCATGGCTTCCATTTCCTTTTGACGGCAGTTGTAGTCAAACCACTTTTCCAAATAGGTCATTGCTTTCTCCTTTCTTTTCAAAGTAAAAATCACAAAGTCATTACTAACTGCCTTTGTAACACAAGATGATTGCGCATGCAATGATTATACTACTTTTGATCAATCCTTGCAAGAAAGAAAAATTTCGATATTTCCTTGAAATTTTCTGAAAAAAGAGTAAACTGGTATGCAAGAATTCTATTTCAAGGAGTTTAGGATGAAATTATATGTTCAATTAATGATTCTTTTTGTGATTTCATTGATCGGTGAGGGAATCTCTAGTTTCTTTCATCTGCCCATCCCAGGCAGTATTATCGGTTTGATTATTCTCTTTCTAGCCCTACAGTTCAAGTGGCTAAGGACCAGGCATGTCAACATGGTTGGGAATTTCTTGCTGGCCAATATGACCATTCTCTTTTTGCCACCAGCAGTTGGTATCATGGAAAAGTTTGATGTGATTGCTCCTTATCTTTTGCCTATCGTCTTGATTGTCTTTTTTGCGGCTGTCATCAACATTATCCTCATAGCCCTAGTGGTTCAGTTTATCAAGAGACGATTTGAGGGAGATTATGAGAAAGGAGAAACGAAATGAGTGAATTTGTATCGAATCCTCTGTTTGGGATTGCATTATCTATCCTAGCTTATCTAGTGGGAATGCTGATTTACAGACGTTTTCCCCATCCATTGACAACGCCCTTGCTTTTGTCGGCAATTTTTATTATCATCCTTCTTAAGGCGACGGGTATTTCTTACCAAGATTACTACCAAGGTGGGGTTTATCTGAATAATTTGATTGTCCCATCGACAGTGGCTCTAGGGATTCCGCTTTATAAGAGTTTTCATCTGATGAAGCACCATGCTCGGAGTATTCTCTTTGGTAGTCTGCTAGCAGTGGTTGTCAATACTAGCTTCACTGCCATAGTGGCGAAAATATTTGGTATGGACTTTTTCCTAGCTATTTCTCTCTTCCCCAAGTCGGTGACAACCGCTATGGCAGTGGGGATTACAGAAAAATTGCAAGGTCTGACCACTGTGACCTTGGTTGTCGTAGTGGCGACTGGGATTTTAACCAGTGTGATCGGGCCAACCCTTTTGAAGTGGTTGAAGATTGATGATCCAGTGGCTGTCGGACTCTCCCTTGGAGGAACAGGCCACGCAGTCGGAACGGGAACCGCCTTTCGATATGGTTCTATAGCAGGAGCCATGGGTGGTTTAGCTATCGGTGTTACCGGGATTCTCTATGTCTTTGTCAGCCCTCTTGTAGCCAGTTTGATATTGAGTTAAAGTATAGAAAACCCAGCTCTTGTAAGCTGGGTATTTTTTATTGCAAATTAACCTTGTTTTTCAAAATATAGTAGGTACCGAGATAGTAGATAGCCGATAAAAAGAGATCGCGCAGAATTTCTGTACCAATCATCATGTTAAAGTCATTTTCAATTCGGAAAAAGAGAGAAACATAACCAATGACGATGGCAATGACGATATAGGCTAGAATCCCCATAGCTGTTCGATACTCATTAAAGAGTTGTCCGATTGAGATGGAGAGGTAAATAGATAAAATCCATGTAATCGAACCGACAAATAGTGATAGGGCATACAGCCAGCCGTAGCTGAGGTAAGGGGAAATGAAGTTATAGAGGACAGTGAAGTCTTTTTCTATTGGTGTTAAGAAGAAGATAATCAATACACTCAAGATAAAGACGATATAGCTTAAGATGGACCAGACAAGACCACCTAAAAGTTTTGCGATGATGATTTGATGCTCAGAGACAGGCAAGGTCAAGGTCAAGTACCCTTGGCGGTCATAAACACTCCCCTTGAATCTTCGGATGATTAAAAAGATTGTTGCAATCCAAAGAGTGACGCTGAGTCCCCCAAAGACTAGTACCAAAAAGAAGATGAAATAAACAGCATTGTTAGAATTGTAACTCTGACTAAGGCTACCAAGGAAAGCTCCAATCAAAACTGAAATTGCAAGCACAGCTCCATAGAGTGCCAGATACCATTTATTGACATTTTTAAATTCATAACGAACTAGATTCCAAAACATAATAATCTCCTTTGCTTAGGCTTTAAATTCCTGGCGGAAGAGCTGGTCAATTGATTCACCTGACTCGTAACGAATATCATCGACATTTCCTTGGCGGACGACTGTTCCGTCTTTGAGGAAGATAATCTCATCCAAGATTGGCTCAATATCTGAAATCAAGTGGGTTGAAATCAGTACCGTAGAGGTTGGTGAGTAGTTGTTGATGATGGTGTTGAGGATATAATCACGGGCGGCTGGATCCACACCTCCGATTGGTTCGTCAAGAACATAGAGGCGGGCTTCACGGCTCATAACGAGGATTAGTTGGACCTTCTCCTTGTTTCCTTTTGATAATTTCTTTAAACGACTATTTTCATCAATGCCAAGGTCTGCAAGCAGATGTTGGGCGCGTTCAAGATTGAAATCCTGATAGAAGGTTTTAAAGTAAGTCAGGGCTTCTTTAACCTTCATTTGCTCATTGAGATAAGTTGTGTCTGGTAGATAAGAGACAATTGCCTTGGTAGCAGGACTTGGATCCTGTCCGTTAATGAGGACACGTCCTTTGTCTGGCTGAAGGAGACCGTTAATCAGTTTGATCAAGGTTGTTTTTCCGGATCCGTTTGGTCCGAGGAGCCCGACAATCTTTCCAGCTGAGATCTCTAGTGAGATATTGTCAAGTGCCGCAGTTGCTCCATATGATTTTGTTACATTTTCAAGTGCTAGTAGTGTCATAGTCTTAAACTCCTTTAATATAGTCGCTTAATACATTTGGCAGTTCTTCTTTTTTGTAGCCAAATTGAAGCATGCAAGAGACGAATTGTTGTAGCTGCTCCTCGGAAAGTTGTTTGCGGGACTGAACGATGAGGTCCAAATCCTCGGTGACAAATCGACCAGTTGTCCGCTTGCTGTATACAAATCCTTCACGTTCGAGGTCAGACAAGGCGCGCTGAATGGTATTAGGATTGACCCCAGCCTCGCTCGCCAAATCTCTCACGGTAGGGAGCTGTTGGTTGGGTTCCAGTTCATGGGAAACAATCTGTAGTTTGATTTTTTCCATAATCTGTAAATAAATGGGTTTTGTATTATCAAATGACCAGGACATCATAGTCTCCTTTCTATGTCTTTATTGTTCTAATTAAATAATACAATAAAACAAAAAACTTGTCAAGTAAAAATAAGAATTGTTTTGGGAATTGCTCAAAAAATGGTATAATGAAAAGAAAACGACAAGGAGGGAAATGCATGCGTTGTCCAAAATGTGGGGCTACCAAGTCTAGTGTTGTTGATAGTCGACAAGCCGAAGAAGGAAATACCATCCGTCGAAGACGTGAGTGCGATGAGTGTCAGCATCGTTTTACAACCTATGAACGAGTAGAAGAAAGAACGCTGGTTGTCGTCAAAAAAGACGGTACGCGAGAACAGTTTTCGAGAGATAAAATCTTTAATGGGATTATCCGCTCAGCCCAGAAGCGTCCTGTGTCAAGTGATGAAATCAACATGGTGGTCAATCGTATTGAGCAAAAACTCCGTAGTCGCAGTGAGAATGAGATCCAAAGTGAATATATTGGGTCTTTAGTCATGGAAGAATTGGCAGAGCTTGATGAGATTACCTATGTTCGTTTTGCCAGTGTTTACCGTAGCTTTAAGGACGTGAGTGAGTTGGAGAGCCTTCTCCAGCAGATCACTCAGTCCTCTAAGAAGAAAAAGGAAAAATAGATGAAACCAAATGACCGTTTTTCCTTTCTAAAGAATAATCGGGTGTCACAAGATACCTCTTCTCTGGTGCAGTGCTACCTCCCGATTATCGGTCAGGAGGCACTGAGCCTCTATCTATATGCCATTACCTTTTGGGATGGTGGGCAGAAGGAACACCTCTTTTCTCATATCCTCAACCATTTGAACTTTGGCATGCCGACCTTGCTCCAATCCTTCAAAGTCTTGTCTGCCTTGGATTTGTTGACCCTTTATCAAAAGGGAGAAACCTATGAATTACAGCTTCATCCTCCCCTCTCCAGTCAGGAATTTCTAAGTCATTCTGTCTATAGCAGATTATTAGAGAAAAAGATTGGGGATACAGCTGTTTCTGCTATGAAGCAGGCTCCAAGTAAGGGAGAAGCACTCTCGGTTTCTTTGAGTCAAGTCTTTCCAACCCTGACTGAAGAAGTGACACCAATCGAGTCTAAAAGCAAGTTAAAAAATGATTTTGACTTGGAACATTTTCAGCGGCTGATGGCTCGAGATGGCTTGCGTTTTGAAAATGAGCAAGCAGATGTTTTGGAATTGTTTGCCATCGCAGATGAAAAAAAATGGACCTGGTTTGAAACCTATCAATTAGCTAAGGCGACAGCGGTGGCTCAGGTTATTTCAGTCAAACGCATGCGTGAAAAGATTGCGCAAAAGCCAGCATCTTCTGACTTTAGCCCCAAAGAAATGACCATTATCAGGGAAGCCAAAAATAAAACTCCCCTGGAATTTTTAGCCGAAATCAAGCAAACACGTAAGGGAAACATCACCCAAAGTGAAAGAGAACTCCTTCACCAGATGGCGTCTGTAGGTTTGTTGGACGAAGTCATCAATATCGTCTTGCTTCTAACCTTTAACAAGGTTGATTCGGCTAATGTCAATGAAAAATATGCTATGAAGGTCGCAAACGACTATGCCTATCGCAAGATTCGGACAGCAGAGGAAGCCGTGCTTCGGATTCGAGAGCGTCAGCAAAAAGGTCAGGAAGACCAAAAATCGAAAACTAGCTCGACTAAGACCAATGTTCCCAAGTGGAGCAATCCAGAATACAAGAATCAAACCAGTGAGGAAACTCGTCTGGAACTAGAACGCAAAAAACAAGAAATGTTAGCCCGATTAGAAGAAGGAGGAGACTAGATGGAAAGTGTTGGTGATGTAATCAAACGTCAGACAAGTCGTTTTCAGTATCAAGACTTGGTCCAGCAGATCATGAAGGACCCCGATGTAGCGGCTTTTATCCAGAAAGAATCCCTCAGTCCAGAGGAGTTAAATCGCAGCATTTCCAAGTTCAACCAATATATCACAGAACGGGATAAGTTTCTTCGTGGGGATGCTGACTATATAGCGCGTGGCTACAAGCCTATCTTGGTCATGAATCATGGTTATGCAGATGTGTCTTATGAAGAAACACCAGAGCTAATCGCGGCTGAAAAAGAGGCGGCTATCAAGAATCGTCTCAAGTTGATCAATCTACCAGCAAGTCTCAAGAAAGCGAAATTGGCTCAGATTGACCTAGATGACTTAGGACGCTTGCCGATTTTTGAGAGACTCTATGCCTTTGTTGATCTTTACCCAAGTATCCGAAAAGGTCTCTACCTTTATGGGGATTTTGGTGTCGGTAAGAGTTTCATGATGGCAGCTTTAGCCCATGACCTATCTGAAAAACGTGGTGCTTCAACAACCATTCTCCACTATCCAAGTTTTGTCATTGATGTAAAAAATGCTATCGGTGAAGGCTCTGTAAAGACCTTGGTGGATGAGATCAAGTTAGCAGAAGTCTTGGTCTTGGATGATATTGGTGCAGAGCAGTCAACACCTTGGGTACGTGATGAGATTCTCCAAGTTATTCTCCAGTATCGTATGCAGGAAGATTTGCCGACCTTCTTTACTTCCAACTTTAATTTCCAAGATTTGGAAAAACATTTTGCCAAAGGAAAGAATGGAAATGACGAGACTTGGGAAGCTAGACGGGTCATGGAACGGATTCGTTATTTGGCTGAGGAGACAAGACTAGAAGGAGAAAATCGCCGATGACAGAAACCATTAAACTGATGAAAGCTCATACTTCAGTTCGTCGCTTTAAGGAGCAAGAGATTCCTCAAGAACACTTAAATGAAATCTTGACTGCTGCTCAAATGGCGTCTTCTTGGAAAAATTTCCAATCTTACTCGGTGATTCTTGTGCGCAGTAAAGAGAAAAAAGATGCCTTATATGAATTGGTTCCGCAGGAAGCCATTCGCCAGTCAGCTGTTTTCCTACTTTTTGTTGGTGACTTGAACCGAGCTGAAAAAGG
>NZ_LNVF01000005.1:0-96275 GCF_002093545.1 Streptococcus oralis subsp. tigurinus | reverse complement strand
GAAACTGGTCAAACACGTGAATTGAATGCTGCGAACAACTGGCAAGCTATTTTCACCGATCTGGATGCAGATAAAGGTGGCACTCCAATCGCCTATACTATCGAAGAAGTCTCAGTCGCAGAATATGAGTCTAAGGTAACAGGAGATGCCACAACTGGTTTTACCATTACCAATAGCTACACACCAGGTAAGACTCAAGTTCCAGTGAAGAAAGTATGGAACGATGCCGATAACCAAGACGGCAAACGTCCAGATTCTATCACCGTTAAACTCCTTGCCGATGGTCAAGACACAGGTAAGACCCTTGAACTCAATAAAGAGAACAACTGGTCAGGAAGCTTCACAGATCTTGATGTGAACAAAGCTGGTAAAACGATTAAGTACACTATTGAAGAAGTTTCAGTCGTAGGCTACAAGTCTGAGGTGACAGGAGATGCGACAACTGGTTTCACTATTACCAATAGCTACACACCAGGTAAGACTCAAGTTCCAGTGAAGAAAGTTTGGAATGATAGCGAGAACCAAGACGGCAAACGTCCAGATTCTATCACCGTTAAACTTCTTGCCGATGGTCAAGACACAGGTAAGACCCTTGAACTCAATAAAGACAACAACTGGTCAGGAAGCTTCACAGATCTTGATGTGAACAAGGCTGGTAAAGCGATTAAGTACACTATTGAAGAAGTTTCAGTCGCAGAATATGAGTCTAAGGTAACAGGAGATGCCACAACCGGCTTCACCATTACTAATAGCTACACACCAGGTAAGACTCAAGTACCGGTGAAGAAAGTTTGGAATGATGCCGAGAACCAAGACGGCAAACGCCCAGGATCAGTCACAGTTAAACTTCTTGCCGATGGTCAAGACACAGGTAAGACCCTTAAACTCAATAAAGACAACAACTGGTCAGGAAACTTCACAGATCTTGATGTGAACAAAGCTGGTAAAGCGATTGTTTACTCAGTAGTAGAAGTAACTGTTCCTGGTTACACTTCAGAAGTTACTGGTGACGCTGCATCAGGATTCACTATCACAAATAGCTATTCTCCGGAAACAGTTAATGTAAAAGCAACCAAGAACTGGGATGACGCTAATAACCAAGATGGCAAACGTCCAACTAAGATTACAATCAATCTTTTAGCAGACGGTCAGAAAGTTGATTCGAAAGAAGTTCAAGCAGCCGCAGACGGAACTTGGACTGTCGAATTCACAAAATTAGCAAAATATAAAGATGGTAAAGAAATCACATACACTGTAACAGAAGAAGCCGTAGCAGAATACGAATCAACTATTACAGACTTTACCATCACAAACAAATATGCTCCTAAAGCAATCGACTACAAAGTAACAAAAGTATGGAACGACGCGAACAACCAAGACGGCAAACGTCCTGAGTCCGTAACCGTTCAACTTTATAAAAAAGTAGGAAATGCGGATCCAGTAGCCGTTGAAGGTAAGAAATTGACCTTGACAGCTAAGGATAAGGCAGACGCTAACACCTGGGTAGCATCCTTCACAAATCTTCCACAATACGAAGCTGGTAAAGAAATCACTTACTCAATCAAGGAAGTAGATGTGCCAGCTGGCTATGAAGCCTCTGTAACTGGTCAAGTGGTAACTAACACCCATAATCCAGATACGGTTATCCTTTCAGGAACTAAGGTGTGGAAAGATAACAACAACCAAGACGGCAAACGTACAAGATCTGTGAAAGTTCAAATTCTTAAAAACGATAAAGAAGTCGTTCAAGAAATTGAAGTATCAGAAGCAACTGGTTGGAAGTTTGAATCAAAACCACTTCCTAAGTATGAAAATGGTAAACTAATCGAGTACAAAGTCAAAGAAGTGGTTGTGAAAGGATATACTTCAACAATCACAACAGAAAAAGAAGGTAAGTACACCATTACCAATGAATATACACCAGAAAAAATTGCTGTAAGTGGACAAAAGATTTGGATTGACAATAACGACCAAGATCGTATCCGTCCAGCATCTATCACAGTGAAGCTACTTGCGAATGGTAAAGAAACTGGCCAAGAAGCTACAGCCACAGCGGAAACAGGCTGGAAGTATGAATTTACTAATCTGGACCGTTACCAAAATGGTAAGCCAATCGAGTACACAGTCAAAGAAGTTGGTGTTCCTACAGGCTACACAGCTACTGAAACTGGTATGAATGTGACCAACACCCATACACCAGAAAAAACATCTGTAAAAGGTAAGAAGATCTGGGATGATGCCAACAACCAAGATCGTATCCGTCCAGCATCTATCACAGTGAAGCTAATTGCGAATGGTAAAGAAACTGGCCAAGAAGCTACAGCCACAGCGGAAACAGGTTGGAAGTATGAATTTACTAATCTGGACCGTTACCAAAATGGTAAGCCAATCGAGTACACAGTCAAAGAAGTTGGTGTTCCTACAGGTTACACAGCTACTGAAACTGGTATGAATGTGACCAACACCCATACACCAGAGAAAGCATCTGTAAAAGGTAAGAAGATCTGGAAAGGTGATGAAAACCATAAAGACGCTCGTCCAGCATCTATTACAGTTAAACTTCTTGCCGATGGTCAAGACACTGGTAAGACTGCGGTAGCCTCAGAAGCAACAGGTTGGACTTATGAGTTCACAGACCTTGATCGTTACAAAGACGGTCAAGCAATCGAATACTCTGTAGTAGAAGTTCCAGTTGATGGTTATACATCTAAAGTAGAAGGCTTCAATATCACAAATACATACATTCCAGAAAAACCAACACCAGGTAAACCAAATGAACCAGGTAAACCAAATGAACCAGGTAAACCAGGACAAAAACCTCAACTTCCTAACACTGGTGAAAAAGCATCTAATGTAGCAGTAGTTGCAGGACTCGCTTTGATGGCAGTGACTGGTGGATTGTACTTTGTAAGCCGTAAAAATAAATAATCTAGCGTGAGAAAGATAGTTTCCATTTATTTTTCTTAGGTTTAATCTGTGATAAAAAGGCCAGAGGATTCCTCTGGTCTTTTTTAGATATAGGAGTAAAAGAAAGACCCAGCATTTAATACTGGGTTGGTAATTATTTTACCATCATCAATTCGACAATCATCTCGATATACATGACCAGAGTTAATAAGAATCCTGCACGCCAGAAGAATTTGATGAATTTAGGGTAATAAAAACTTCGTTTTTTGACAAGGAAAAAGATTACAAGGAGGATTGCTAGGAGAGAAAGTGCGACACCAAGTCGCGGTAGAAAGTTATGGGTAAAGGCTTTAGCAGTAATCAGATAGTACTCAAATACCAAAAGTGGAAAAGCTACATCCGCGAAATTAAATCCTATTTTCCTAAGTCCGAAAATCTTGGTGACAATAAAGCAAACCACCAAGGTTAATATCAATAATAAAATAGATGCTATTTTCATTAAAATCATACCCATATTGTATCATAAAAAAACGCTAAAGGAAATGAGAAACAAGGGAATTTGTTTGAAAGTCAGGCTTTTGAGATTGTAGGTGTTTTTTGTTATAATGAAAGTTATGAAATCTTATAATACCTTGAATGATTATTATCGAAAACTTTTTGGAGAAAAGACTTTCAAAGTTCCTATTGATGCGGGATTTGACTGTCCCAATCGGGATGGAACTGTGGCTCATGGGGGCTGTACTTTTTGTACAGTTTCAGGTTCGGGAGATGCTATCGTGGCACCGGATGCTCCTATCCGCGAGCAATTTTATAAGGAAATTGACTTTATGCACCGCAAATGGCCAGATGTTAAAAAATATCTAGTTTATTTCCAAAACTTTACCAACACCCATGAAAAGGTGGAAGTGATTCGGGAGCGATATGAGCAGGCTATCAACGAGCCAGGTGTAGTAGGAATCAATATTGGAACGCGCCCAGACTGTCTGCCAGACGAAACCATCGAATATTTAGCTGAGTTATCGGAACGCATGCATGTGACGGTAGAATTGGGCTTACAGACCACCTTTGAAGCAACCTCTGACCTGATTAACCGTGCTCATTCCTATGAATTGTATGTGGAAACAGTCAAACGCTTGAGGAAATATCCTAAGATTGAGATTGTTTCTCATTTGATTAATGGTTTGCCCGGTGAGACTCATGAGATGATGGTCGAAAATGTCCGCCGCTGCGTAACGGATAACGATATTCAAGGGATTAAACTGCACTTGCTTCACCTCATGACAAATACTCGTATGCAACGAGATTACCACGAAGGACGCTTGCAACTGATGAGTCAGGACGAGTATGTCAAGGTTATCTGTGACCAACTGGAAATCATTCCCAAGCATATTGTTATCCACCGAATCACGGGAGATGCGCCTAGAGATATGCTGATTGGTCCCATGTGGAGCCTCAAAAAATGGGAAGTGCTAAATGCTATTGAAACTGAGATGCGCCGTCGTGGAAGTGTGCAAGGATGCAAGGCTGTAAAACAGGAGTTTAAAAATGAAAAGACCACTTGAGATGGCGCATGATTTTTTGGCGGAAGTTGTGACAAAAAAGGATATCGTAGTGGATGCGACCATGGGTAATGGCCATGATACCCTTTTTTTAACCAAGCTAGCCAAGCAAGTCTATGCCTTTGATATCCAAGAGCAGGCTTTGGAGAAAACCCAAGAGCGTTTGGATCAGGCTGGAATGACAAATGCCCAGTTAATCTTGCAAGGTCATGAGACACTTGATCAATTTGTGACAGAAGCTAAGGCAGGGATTTTTAATCTGGGTTATCTGCCTTCTGCTGACAAATCCGTCATCACCCGACCTCAGACTACCATTGAAGCACTTGAAAAGCTGTGTCAGTTGCTTGTTAAAGGGGGACGGATTGCCATTATGATTTACTATGGTCATGAGGGAGGAGACAGCGAGAGGGATGCTGTGTTGGATTTTGTTAGCCAGTTGAACCAAAAAGAGTATACAGCTGCCATTTATCGGACTCTCAACCAAGTTAACAATCCACCGTTTTTAGTTATGATTGAAAAATTAGAAAGGTATAGACATGGATAAACAATACCTTCGTGAGAAGCTTGAGGCAATGCGCCAAAATTTTGTCGAGTCAACGAATCACGAGCGAGCAGTCGGAGTGCTCGACGAAGCACATATGAGCAAGAAAATGCTTAAAATCAAGAAAAAATTAGTTGCTCTTGAAATGGAACGATGCCAGAAAAAAATTGAGCACAAAGACTGTTCTAAGATTGATCAGAAAATTCAAGAGCAAAAGGAGATTTTTGAATCTTGTTGTAAAAAAGATTAAGGAGGAATTGTGTGGAATTACTCATTTACTTGATTCTATTTTTATTTGTCTTAATCATTTCAACTACGACCAATAAACTTCTCCCTTTTTTGCCCCTTCCTCTTGTACAAATCCTTTTGGGGATTGGGATTGGCTTATTTGTTCCCGATGCGGATTTTCATCTCAATACAGAGCTGTTTCTGGCCATGGTTATTGGTCCCTTACTTTTCCGGGAGGCAGAAGAAGCGGATATTACGTCCATTTTGAAGCACTGGCGGATTGTCGTCTTTCTGATTTTTCCTGTGATTTTTATCTCGACCTTAAGCTTAGGAGGCATGGCTCACTTCCTTTGGATGACTCTTCCGTTGGCTGCCTGTTTAGCAGTTGGAGCGGCACTTGGACCAACAGATTTGGTTGCCTTTGCATCTCTTTCTGAACGTTTTCGTTTTCCTAAACGGGTTTCCAATATCCTAAAAGGGGAAGGGCTCTTAAATGACGCTTCTGGTTTGGTTGCCTTTCAGATGGCTCTGGCTGCTTGGACAACAGGAACGTTTTCTCTCAGCCAAGCAGGAACTTCCCTAGCACTTTCTATCCTTGGTGGTTTTGTAGTCGGTTTTGTGACGGCTATGGTCAATCGTTTCTTGCATACCTTTTTACTGAGTGTGCGAGCGATAGATATAGCTAGTGAACTATTGCTAGAGCTAAGTTTACCACTCATGACCTTTTTTATCGCAGAAGAGTTTCATGTTTCAGGGATTATCGCAGTAGTGGTTGCAGGTATTTTGAAGGCCAGTCGCTTTAAGAAGATTACGCTCCTTGAGGCCCAGGTAGACACTGTGACGGAGACCGTCTGGCACACCGTGACCTTTATGCTAAATGGATCAGTCTTTGTTATCTTGGGGATGGAATTGGAAATGATAGCAGAACCTATCCTGACTAATCCCCTTTATAACCCCCTACTCTTACTAGTATCTGTTGTTTTACTGACATTCTTACTTTTTGCCATCCGCTTTGTCATGATTGCTGGTTTTTACTTTGTAAGGACGCGTCGACTTAAGAAAAAGATTCATAATTACATGAAGGATATGCTTCTTTTGACCTTCTCTGGTGTCAAAGGGACAGTATCTATCGCGACCATTCTCCTCATACCAAGCCATTTGGAGCAAGAATATCCTTTGTTACTCTTCCTTGTAGCAGGCGTTACACTATTGAGCTTTTTAACGGGTTTACTGGTTCTCCCTCATTTATCTGAGGAACAAGAGGAAAGCAAGGATCATTTGATGCATATAGCGATTCTGAATGATGTGGCTGCAGAATTAGAAAAAGAGCTGGACCATCACAAGAACAAACTTCCTCTTTATGCAGCTATTGATAATTATCATGGTCGGATTGAAAACCTCATCCTTAGTCAGGAAAATAAGAGAGTCCAAGAGGACTGGGAGTCCCTCAAGCTTCTTATCTTGAGTATTGAGAGTGATGGTTTGGAGCAAGCCTACGAAGAAAATAGAATCAGCGAGCGTGGCTATCGAGTTTACCAACGTTACCTAAAAAACATGGAGCAGAGTATCAATCGGAATTTCGCTTCTAGAGTGACTTATTATTTCCTAGTTTCCTTACGGATACTGCGCTTTCTACTCCATGAAATGTTTACCTTTGGCAAAACTTTCCGTAGTTGGATGAATGAAGAATCTCGTAAACTACTAGCAGTTGACTATGATCAAATTTCAGAGTTGTATTTGGAAAATACAGAGCTGATTATCGAGAGTTTGGAAAACCTAAAAGGGGTTTACAAGAGTTCTCTGATTAGTTTTATGCAAGAGTCTCGTCTACGCGAGACGGCCATTATCGGAAGTGGTGCTTTTGTTGAGCGGGTTATCAATCGCATCAAGCCAAACAATATCGATGAAATGCTACGAGGCTACTATCTCGAACGTAAGGCAATCTTTGAATACGAAGAAGCTAAACTGATAACAGCCAAGTATGCCAAAAAACTACGCCAAAATGTGAATAATTTAGAAAATTATTCTCTGAAAGAGGCCGCAAATACTTTACCTTATGATATGCTAGATTTAATCAGAAGAACTTAGATGATGAAGAAAATGACGGAGGATGGGATATGAAAAAGTGGTGGAAGGAGCTGATGGACAGGCCCTTATTGAAAGCTTTTTTGCATTATTATCAAGCATCTGATAGTGAGTTGACCAGTGTTGCGGTTGCCTACTATTGGTTGGTTTCAATCTTTCCTTTGCTAATGATAATGGTCAATATTTTGCCTTATTTTCAGATTCCGGTCTCAAATTTCTTACTGACAATCAAGGAATTTTTGCCTGATACAGTGTATGATGTGGTCGCCAGGATTGTCCGAGAAGTTCTGACTCAACCATCGACTGGTTTGCTGAGTTTTGCCGTTTTATCTGCACTCTGGACCTTTTCAAAATCAATGGATTTCCTCCAAAAAGCCTTTAACAAAGCCTATGGGGTGACCAAAAGTCGAGGGATTATCTCCCATCAGTTGATGAGTTTGCTTGTTAGCCTCGGCTTGCAGATTCTTTTTGCCCTAGCCTTGTTTTTGAGTATGTTTGGTCGTATGTTGCTCAACCTCCTCAAAACTTACTGGCAATCAGACAGCCCGCTATTTTCCTACCTGCAAGATTTTACAGGCCCTCTAGTCTATGCTTTGATCTTTGCCATTCTGGTTATGATTTATTACTTCCTTCCAAAAGTAAAAACACCACGAATCCGCTACGTTTTACCAGGAAGTGTCTTTGTCTTGCTAACTCTTGTCTTTTTATTGAATATCTTTTCTGTCTATTTTAATAACTATGTCAATCACCTAGTGGATGTCCGATTTTTCAGTTCCATCATCGTGGTAGTCATGATGTTCTGGTTTATTCTCATTGCTAAGATTTTGATTATCGGAGCAGTTATCAATGCCAGTGTTCAAAGCTTGAAAGATCCAACCTTTACAATAAATTAACTAATAAAGTTATCTATTATAAAACGCATAGGATCAAATCTGATCCTATGCGTTTTTTGATTATGAAAATTAATAGATAAACATGGCATCACCGAAACTGAAGAAACGGTAGCGTTCTTGAATAGCGTGCTGGTATGCATCTAAGACTAATTCACGGCCTGCAAAGGCAGAAACCAACATGACGAGAGTTGATTTTGGCAGATGGAAGTTGGTTGAAAAGGCATCCACAACCTTCCATTCGTAACCAGGTTTGATAAAGATATTGGTCCAGCCAGAATCTGCTTGGATTTGCCCATTAAACTTGGAACCAATAGTCTCTAATGTACGGATAGAAGTGGTTCCGACAGCAATGACACGGCCACCATTTTGCTTGACAGAGCGAAGGGTGGCAGCTGCTTCCTCAGAAAGTTGATAGAATTCTGAGTGCATTTCGTGTTCGTCCAGATTGTCCACAGAAACAGGTCTAAAAGTTCCTAAACCAACGTGGAGAGTCAAATAAACCAAATGGACACCCTTGGCTTGGATTTCTGCTAGCAGTTCTTTGGTGAAGTGGAGGCCAGCAGTTGGTGCAGCAGCAGAGCCACTTTCTTTAGCGTAGACCGTTTGATAGCGTTCACGGTCATCTAGTTTTTCGTGGATGTAGGGCGGTAGTGGCATTTCACCGAGACTTTCCAAGACTTCTAGAAAAATTCCTTGGTATTCAAAGCGGACAATGCGGCCCCCGTGGGTCAATTCTTCCGTAACGACAGTGCTGAGGCGACCATCACCAAAGTTGACACGAGTCCCGACCTTGAGGCGTTTGGCAGGTTTGGCGAGAACCTCCCACTCATCTCCACTGGTATTTTTGAGTAGGAGAAGCTCCACATGGCCTCCAGTTTCTTCCTTTTGACCATAGAGGCGGGCAGGGAGAACACGAGTGTCATTCATAACAAGAGCATCACCAGGTTCCAGCATATCAATAATAGAGTGGAAGTGTTTATCCTGCATTTCTCCCGTCTCACGATTAACGATAAGGAGTTTAGACGCATCCCGTTTTTCAAGTGGCGTTTGGGCAATTAATTCCTCAGGCAAGTGGAAATCAAAATCAGCTGTATTCATTTTTTCATCATTCTTTCTAAGTTCTAATCTTATCCATTATAACATGTTTCAAGTTTAGACGCTCTTTTTTTAGAAATTAAATCGTTTTCACTTGACAAAAATTGGTCTATACCATATAATAAATATAGATTAAATCGGAGGATGAAAAGATGAAAGTTATTAAAGTTGAAAATCAAGTTGAAGGTGGAAAAGTTGCTTTTGAGATTTTGAAGGAAAAATTGGCCAATGGTGCTCAAACATTAGGACTTGCGACAGGGAGCAGTCCACTTGAGTTTTATAAGGAAATCGTTGAGAGTGACCTTGATTTTTCAAATCTAACCAGTGTAAACCTTGATGAGTATGTAGGACTTGACGGAGACAATCCTCAGTCTTACCGCCACTTTATGCAAGAACACTTATTCAACCAAAAACCATTTAAAGAAAGTTTCTTGCCTCGTGGGATTAAGGACAATGCTGAAGCTGAAGTAGAACGCTACAACCAAATTTTGGCTGACCATCCAGTTGATTTGCAAATCTTGGGAATCGGTCGCAATGGACATATCGGATTTAATGAGCCTGGTACTGCCTTTGATAGCCAGACACACCTTGTAGACCTAGACCAGTCTACAATCGAAGCCAATGCTCGCTTCTTTGACAAGATTGAAGACGTTCCAACTCAAGCCATCTCAATGGGGATTAAAAACATCTTGGATGCAAAGTCAATTATTCTCTTTGCTTATGGTGAGTCGAAAGCAGAGGCCATTGCTGGAACAGTATCAGGCCCAGTAACTGAAAGTCTACCAGCAAGTAGCCTACAAAACCACCCTGATGTGACTATTATCGCAGATGCTGAGGCGCTCAGCTTACTTGAAAAATAAAAATTACAAGAACCACTTGCTCTTTGGAGTGAGTGGCTTCTTACTTCAAATGTTCACTATCCTGCTAAAGTGGTATAATATAGCTATACGGGGAGGCTCGACTTTGAATTATATAATCGGTTTTATTTGTTTTTTACTTTTAATGTTACTATTTAGTCGCTTAATTCAGCAATCAAAGAACCCCTCGGGCTTTCTAGGAAAACGAATGATGAAATTGTGGAATAGAGCCTACCTTCCCATGTTTGTATGGGCAATTCGTTATCTGGATAGAACATCTTACCCTGCAATCTTAGATGTAGGAGTTGGAAATGGCTGTTCAACCATCCTACTGAAAGAAACTTTTCCGCAAAGTACCATAACTGGAATCGATATTTCAGATACCGCAATAGCTCAAGCCAAACAGATAGAGATGACTAATCTAAATTTTGAACGAAGAGACGTTAGGGAGACAGGTTTTTCTGATGAAAGTGTTGATTTAATCACAGCCTTTCAAACTCATTTTCATTGGCAGAATCTAGAGTCTTCTTTTATATAAATTCGAAGAATACTCAAATCAGACGGGATTCTCTTACTGGCTTGTGAATATAACAAGTTATCTTACTTTTTACCAGAGGTTCAAAGCGAAGAAGCATTTTGACGATTCTTGTTATCAGTAGGCTTTGAGCTCGTAACTAGTCAAAGAAAGGGATCGTGGATCCTTTATAAAATTGTTAAACATTACATTGATGGAGGTACAATCATGAAACAATTATTTTTATGTTCATACTTTGCTGGAGTCAAAAAGCTTTTTAGCGATTATGCAAAGGAAAAGAATCTAGAAAATAAGGTTTTATTTATTCCTACCGCTGGGAACAAAGAGGACTATACTGCCTATATCGATGAGGCTCAGCAAACATTCAGGGATTTAGGATTTGAGATAGAGGTTCTAGATATTGCTTCTTGTGATCTAGAAACTGCTCAGGCAAAGATTTTTCAAAGTAAGATCCTTTATATCTCAGGCGGGAATACCTTTTATTTATTACAAGAATTAAAGAAAAAACGACTCCAATCTCTTATCAAAGAGCAAATAAGAGATGGGCTGGTCTATGTGGGAGAATCAGCAGGGGCTATCATTACAGCCAAGGATATTGACTACAATAAACTTATGGACGATAAGACGGTAGCGACAGAGTTATCTGATACAGCGGGATTAGATGAAGTGGATTTTTACATACTTCCACATTATGGTGAGGAACCTTTTACTGATAGTAGTCAGAAAACCTTTGAAACCTATAAAAAGCAGCTTGAATTGCTACCACTTCATAACCGCCAAGCAATTATCGTTAACGATGAGCAAATAGATATCTTGACAATAGAATAAAAGCGTGGTTGGAAGAACATTAATATTTTACCACTAAAACGATTAGCGGTTGATAATTCACTTAGTGGGAATCTGCCATGGATAGATTAATTTTATGAATTCAAGAAGGGAAAAGTTATGAAAATAAAAACGCTAGATAAAATAGGTGGGGTTATTTTCTTGTTTCTAACGATTGCTATCATTGTTGTTTTTTTATCAGATACGAGCTTTTTTGAGTGGGCATTTACTAGACACCAGAATACCCTGAGTTGGTATATTCGCCCTCTCTTTATTATTCCAATTGTAATGGGAGCTTATAAAAAATCCTACAGCCTGATTTTCTTTTCTATATTTTGCCTATTTACTAGTATGTTCTGGTTCCCAAAGCCGGAAATAGTTGATGTAAAAGTAATTGAGTTTTTGAATTTTGAGAAGACTTATTTTACGAGCGGATGGAGTATTGAAAAAGTTATCATTTTGGCAACAATTCTAGCATTTTTTACGGCTATTATATCCTTAACATGGAATAGACGTTGGTATGGATTATTAGCAACGGTAGTGATCGGAGCGTTTCTGAAGGTTGCCCATAGTCTTTTATTTAGTGGAGGAAGTGGCATATCGATTGTAAAACCAGCTGTTTTAGGATTGATTCTCTGCATCTTAGTGATTTATTTCATCTTCAAAAGAAGAAAGTAAAAATAATAAAAGTTTATGGTCGCTTTTCTCTTGACAATTATTCACTTTGTGTGTAAAATGGAATAGATATTGAACTTGAAGGGAGTGAAAAAAATGTCTAAAACAGTAGTACGTAAGAATGAATCTCTTGACGATGCACTTCGTCGTTTCAAACGTGCGGTTACTAAAGCTGGTACTCTTCAAGAAACACGCAAACGTGAATTCTATGAAAAACCTTCTGTAAAACGTAAACGTAAATCAGAAGCAGCTCGTAAACGTAAAAAATTCTAATTTGAAATGAAAGGCTAGACTTGTCTAGCCTTTTTTCTTTCCAAATAAATACTGTAAATCCTGCAAAAAAAGGAAACTTCCTACCACAATTTGATATAATAGTAGGGAGAACTCGATTGAAGGAGGAAATTATGTCGGTTTTAGTAAAAGAAGTCATTGAAAAGCTCAGATTAGACATTGTTTACGGTGAAGGTGAATTACTTGAAAAAGAAATCAATACTGCAGACATTTCTCGACCAGGTCTTGAAATGACGGGCTATTTTGATTACTATACTCCGGAGCGGCTTCAACTGTTAGGGATGAAGGAGTGGTCCTATTTGGTCGCCATGCCTGCCCATAACCGTTATCAAGTTTTGAAGAAAATGTTTCTACCTGAAACACCTGCTGTCATCGTTGCTCGTGGTTTGGTAGTGCCAGAAGAAATGTTGAAAGCTGCTAGAGAATGTAAGATTGCGATTTTAACAAGTCGAACATCAACTAGTCGTTTATCTGGAGAGTTATCTAGCTACCTTGATTCCCGTTTGGCTGAACGTACGAGTGTGCATGGTGTCTTGATGGATATCTATGGCATGGGTGTCTTGATCCAAGGGGATAGTGGTATCGGTAAGAGTGAGACAGGTCTTGAGCTTGTGAAACGCGGACACCGTTTGGTAGCAGATGACCGTGTGGATATCTTTGCTAAGTATGAAATGACTCTTTGGGGAGAGCCCGCTGAAATATTGAAGCATTTACTTGAGATTCGTGGAGTGGGTATTATTGACGTGATGAGTCTCTACGGAGCAAGCGCTGTAAAAGATTCTTCACAAGTTCAGCTGGCAGTCTATTTGGAAAATTACGATACACATAAGACCTTTGACCGTCTAGGAAACAATGCCGAAGAACTAGAAGTTTCTGGTGTAACGATTCCGCGTATCCGTATCCCAGTAAAAACAGGACGCAATATCTCTGTTGTTATTGAGGCGGCAGCCATGAACTATCGCGCTAAAGAAATGGGCTTTGATGCGACACGTTTATTTGAAGAACGCTTGACAAATCTGATCGCTCAAAATGAGGTGAAAAATGATTAATCCAGTCGCATTTGAAATCGGTCCTTTTTCTATTCGTTGGTATGCTCTGTGTATTGTGGCTGGTTTGATTTTGGCAGTCTACCTTGCCATGAAGGAAGCTCCTAAAAAGAAAATTCTGTCAGATGATATTTTGGATTTTATCCTGATTGCTTTTCCAGTCGCGATTTTAGGTGCTAGACTATACTACGTACTCTTTCGCTTAGATTATTATCTGCAAAATCCAGGTGAAACCATTGCCATCTGGAATGGTGGTTTGGCCATTTATGGAGGTTTGATAGCAGGGGCTATTGTTCTTTATATCTTTGCAGATAGAAAGCTGATCAATACTTGGGATTTCTTAGATATTGCAGCGCCGAGCGTCATGATTGCCCAGAGTTTAGGACGCTGGGGGAACTTCTTTAACCAAGAAGCCTACGGTGCAGCGGTAGATAGTCTGGATTATTTGCCAGGCTTTATCCGCGACCAGATGTACATCGATGGTAGCTACCGTCAGCCGACCTTCTTATATGAGTCGGTTTGGAATCTGATTGGTTTTGCTTTAATCTTGATTTTTAGACGAAAATTAAAGGGAATCAGACGTGGTCATATCACTGCTTTCTACTTGATTTGGTATGGTTTTGGTCGTATGATTATCGAAGGGATGCGGACGGATAGTCTCATGTTCTTTGGTCTGCGAGTTTCCCAATGGTTATCAGTTATCCTTATCGGACTCGGTATTTTTATCATACTTTATCAAAATCGAAAGAAAGCCCCTTTCTATCATACAAAGGAGGAAAACTAAATGTTAGAAGTTGCATATATACTTGTTGCGATTGCTTTGATTGTCTGTTTAGTCTATTTGACAATCACGATTCAAAAAGCAGGTCGTATGATTGATGAGACTGAGAAAACCATCAAAACGTTGAGCTCAGATGTGAACGTTACCTTGCATCAGACCAATGAATTGTTGGCTAAGGTCAATGTGTTAGCAGACGATATCAATGTCAAAGTTGCGACGATTGATCCACTCTTTACGGCGGTGGCGGACTTGTCTGAGTCAGTTTCTGACCTCAACCAACATGCACGTGTCTTAGGCAAAAAAGCTTCATCTGCTGGTTCAAAGACCATTAAAACAGGTGCTGGCTTGTCAGCTCTTCGTGTCGCAAGTAAATTTTTCAAAAAATAAAAAAGGAGAAATCTTATGGGAAAACTATCCTCTATCCTTTTAGGTACGGTTTCAGGTGCAGCTCTTGCTTTGTTTTTGACGAGTGACAAGGGTAAGCAAGTTTGTAGTCAAGCTCAGAATTTTCTAGATGATTTGAGAGAAGATCCAGAATATGCTAGAGAGCAGGTTTGTGAGAAACTAACTGAAGTGAAGGAACAGGCAACGGATTTTGTGCTGAAAACAAAGGAACAAGTAGAATCTGGTGAAATCACTTTTGACAGTGTCCTTGACCAAGCTAAAAACTGTGCTCGACAAGCGACGGAAGCGTCAAAGGAAACCTTTAACAATCTCAAGGAGCAATGGCAAGAACAGTCAGCAACCCCAGACGTCGCTGAAGACCAAGAAGAAATCATCATCGATATTACTGAAGTATAAGGTATCACCATCTCTGATTTTTGGAGATGGTGATTTTTATCTGCAGCCTGTCTTTGTGGTATAATAAATACTATGCAGAAAAAACCAACGTCAGCCTATGTGCACATTCCCTTTTGTACCCAGATTTGTTATTACTGTGACTTTTCAAAAGTTTTTATTAAAAATCAGCCAGTAGATAGTTATTTGGAGCATCTGCTAGAAGAGTTTCGTTCTTATGATATCCAAAAGTTACGAACCCTCTACATTGGAGGTGGGACGCCAACGGCTTTGTCAGCTCCGCAATTAGAGGTGCTCTTGGATGGCTTGACTAAAAATCTAGACTTGTCTGTCTTGGAAGAGTTGACCATTGAGGCCAATCCAGGCGATTTGGACGCGGATAAGATTGCAGTTTTGAAACAGTCGCCAGTCAATCGTGTTTCCTTGGGTGTACAGACTTTTGATGACAAAATGCTGAAAAAGATTGGACGCAGTCACTTGGAGAAGGATATTTATGAGAATATCGACCGCCTCAAGATCGCTGGTTTTGACAATATCTCCATCGACTTGATTTACGCTCTTCCGGGTCAAACTATGAATCAGGTCAAGGAAAATGTGGCTAAGGCCATTGGACTGGATATTCCTCATATGAGCCTTTATAGCTTAATTTTGGAGAATCATACGGTCTTTATGAACCGTATGCGACGAGGGAAATTACCTCTACCTAAGGAAGAATTAGAAGCGGAGATGTTTGAGTACATCATCGCAGAACTGGAGCGAGCGGGTTTTGAGCATTATGAGATTTCCAATTTCTCTAAACCCGGATTTGAAAGTCGCCACAATCTCATGTACTGGGATAATGCCGAGTATTATGGTATCGGTGCGGGTGCGTCAGGTTATGTGGATGGAGTTCGTTATAAAAACCACGGTCCTATCCGCCACTATCTCAATGCGGTAGAGGCAGGAAATGCTCGCATTACAGAAGAACACCTGAGTCAAAAGGAGCAGATGGAAGAAGAAATGTTCCTAGGACTCCGCAAGAAATCCGGGGTTTCCATGACACGATTTGAGGAAAAATTCGGACGGTCCTTTGATGGACTTTATGGCGAGATCATCAGAGACTTGGTTCAACAAGGACTCATGCAGATCGACGGTGATCGTGTCCGAATGACAAAGAGGGGTCTCTTCTTGGGAGACACTGTAGCAGAACGATTTATTTTGGAGTAGAACAATGGGCTTAACTTATCAAATGAAAATGAAAATTCCTTTTGATATGGCGGATATGAACGGTCATATCAAACTTCCAGATGTGATTTTGCTGTCCTTGCAAGTATCAGGTATGCAGTCCATTGAACTGGGAGTTAGTGACAAGGATGTGTTAGAACGTTACAATCTGGTCTGGATTATTACAGACTATGCGATTGACGTGGTTCGCTTGCCTCGCTTTGCTGAGGAGATTACGATTGAAACAGAAGCGTTGACTTACAATCGTCTTTTTTGCTACCGCCGTTTCACTATCTATGATGAAGCAGGTCAAGAAATCATTCGCATGGTAGCAACCTTTGTTCTGATGGACCGAGACAGTCGTAAAGTTCATGCTGTCGAACCGGAGATTGTTGCTCCTTATCAGTCTGAATTTGATAAAAAACTCATCCGTGGGCCAAAGTATGCTAACCTAGAAGACCCGATCAGTAAAGATTACCATGTTCGTTTTTACGACTTGGATATGAATGGTCATGTTAATAACAGCAAATACCTAGATTGGATTTTTGAGGTCATGGGTGCTGATTTTTTGACCAAGTATATTCCAAAGAAAATCAATCTCAAATATGTCAAAGAAGTGCGACCAGGTGGTATGATTGCTTCAGCTTATGAACTCAAGGGACTAGAAAGCAAGCATGAGATTATCAGTGATGGCGAGATCAATGCCCAAGCTATGATTACTTGGCAAGAAATTGAAGGCAATTAGAAAGGGCGATATGACTTATAAAGGTTATTTAATTGATTTAGACGGAACCATTTACAAGGGGAAAGACCGGATTCCGGCGGGTGAGGCTTTTGTCCATGAGTTACAAAAAAGAGAAATTCCCTACCTCTTTGTGACCAATAATACAACCCGAACTCCTGAGAGTGTTAAAGAGATGTTGGCTCAAAATTTTAACATTAATACCCCTCTATCAACTGTATACACAGCAACCTTGGCAACCATCGACTATATGAATGACTTAGGACTGGAAAAGACAGTCTATGTCATCGGCGAAGCGGGGCTCAAGGAAGCTATCAAGGCTGCTGGTTATGTGGAAGACAAGGAAAGTCCAGCCTATGTGGTCGTTGGATTGGACTGGCAAGTCGACTATGAAAAATTTGCGACAGCAACTCTAGCCATTCAAAAGGGGGCTCACTTTATCGGAACCAACCCTGACCTCAATATCCCGACGGAACGAGGTCTCTTGCCTGGTGCTGGTTCACTAATTACACTTCTTGAAGTCGCTACACGGGTCAAACCAGTATATATCGGAAAACCGAATGCGATCATCATGGAAAAGGCCGTGGAACATCTGGGTATAGATCGAGAAGACTTGCTCATGGTCGGGGATAACTACTTGACTGATATTCGAGCAGGGATTGACAATGGCATTCCAACGCTCTTGGTGACCACAGGTTTTACCAAAGCAGAAGAAGTGGCGGACTTGCCAATCGCACCAACTCATGTAGTTTCTAGCCTTGCGGAGTGGAATTTTGATGAAAACTAAACTGACCTTTTGGGGAAGTATGCTCTTTCTCCTCTCCCTGTCTATTCTCTTAACCATTTATCTGGCATGGATTTTCTATCCTTTAGAAATTGAGTGGCTGAACTTAGCGAATCGAGTCTATCTAAAGCCCGAAACCATTCTGTATAACTTTCATATCTTGATGAATTACCTGACCAATCCCTTTAGTCAGGTCTTAGAGATGCCGGATTTTCGTTCATCAGCGGCTGGTTTACATCATTTTGCGGTGGTGAAGAATCTCTTCCACTTGGTTCAGCTAGTCACTTTGGTGACGCTACCAAGTTTCTATTTCTTTGTTAGAAAGATAGTGAAAAAAGGCTTTTTGCCCCTATATCGTAAAAGTATCCTGATTCTAGTTCTATTACCTCTAGTCATTGGGCTTGTAGGAGTGTTGATTGGTTTTGAGCAATTTTTTACTCTGTTCCATCAGATTCTCTTTGTGGGAGACGATACCTGGATTTTTGATCCAGCAAAGGATCCCGTTATTAGGATTTTGCCAGAGATTTTCTTCCTCCATGCTTTTTTACTTTTCTTTGCCTTGTATGAAGGAATGTTCGGTTTCCTTCTTGTCAAAGCTTTAAGGAAATAGTTGTTAACATTCTGTATTTTTAATAAAAAACGAGAGAAGTTGCTCTGCTCCCTATTTATTGTTAGGTTATCCTAAAGATAAACTTGCAAAGCAAGAGATTTTTGCAGAAAACAGTCTATTTTCTATGAAAAAATAGGCTTTTTTTCTAAAAATACCTAGTCAAGCGCTTTATTTTTTTGTATAATAGAAATAGTAAGTATAGATAAAAGAAGAGAAAAGCATGATTACACTATTTTTATCACCGAGTTGTACATCATGTCGTAAGGCAAAGGCTTGGTTAGAGACGCATAAAGTGCCCTTTCAAGAGCATAATATTATGACTAGTCCTTTAACAAGAAAAGAATTACAAAATATTCTTTCCTTGACCGAAAATGGTACTGATGACATCATTTCAACTCGTTCAAAAATTTTTCAAAAATTGGATATTGATGTAGAGAGTATCTCGGTATCGGAGTTGCTTCAGTTGATTGAGCAATATCCTAGTCTTTTGCGTCGCCCAATTATTATAGATACCAAACGCATGCAGATCGGTTTTAATGAAGATGAGATTCGTGCTTTTCTCCCTCGTAGTTACCGTAAACAAGAACTAAAAGAAGCAACATTGAGAGCTGGTATTGGATAGATGAACAAACAGTATAGTTACCCACTAGATTTGTCGTGGAGCACTGAAGAACTTGCTTCAGTGCTTTCTTTTTTTAATGATGTTGAAGCTGCCTATGAAGATAAGGTAGAAGCAAAAAAACTGCTAGAGTCTTACAAGGAATTCAAGTCTGTGGTTCCAAGCAAAAGCGAAGAAAAGCGCTTAGGTCGCGAATTTGAGACGGCTAGCGGTTATTCATTCTATCATGCAGTTCAATTAGCAAAAGAAAAAAGAGAAGGGAAGATTTCTCTTGGAAACTAAATTTGAATTTGCCAAACAGATTGTGCAAGAAGCTGCAGATTACATTTTGGCCCACATGCAAGAAGATTTGAAGGTCGAGCGAAAGTCTTCACCTACTGACTTGGTGACGCGTTTGGATAAGGAGGTTCAGGATCTTTTGGTTGGTAGAATTTTAGCATCTTATCCAGAAGACTTGATTTGTGCGGAAGAGGGCTGTTTGCGTGCTGCAGTCGGTCAAGGTTCCGTTTGGGTGATTGATCCCATTGACGGTACCAATAACTTTGTCGCCCAGAAGGAAGATTTTGCTGTGATGTTGGCTTATTTTGAGGATGGTGTGGGCAAATTTGGTGTCATCTATGATGTCATGAAAGGCGATTGTTACCATGGTGGTGGTGCCTTTCCTCCTTGCCGCAATAATGATCCCTTACCGACTTTTAAAAAGAGACCTCTTCAAGAATTTTTAGTTGCCGGTAACTCAGGTATGTTTGAAAGCAATGAGTGGGGCTTGGCGGATTTGGGTCGAGCAGCGTTGGGAGTCCGTGTCTATGGTAGTGCGGCCATTAGTTTTGCCAAGGTTTTATCAGGTCGTCTTCTGACCTATATCAGCTACTTGCAACCTTGGGATTACGCTGCGGCCAGTATCTTAGGGGAAAGTCTGGGTTATCGTCTTCTTACGGTATCGGGTGAACCTGCTGATTTTAAAACGCGTCAGCCCGTCATGATGGTGCCAATCGAGATGCAAGAGGAGATTCAGTCTTATATCTACGAAAGGAAAGAGAACTAAATGCAATTTCCAGAAGGATTTGTTGAAAAATATGAAGCGATACTAGAAGATGAGGCAAGAGATTTTCTTGCCTCTTTTAAACAGGAAGCGGTATCGGCTTTTCGGGTCAATCCCTTAAAAGAAAGTCAGCTATCGTTTGCGGATGCTATTCCACATACACCTTGGGGGCATTATGGTAAGGTCTCTGGAAAGTCTCCAGAGCACGTGACAGGTTTCGTTTATTCGCAAGAACCTGCAGCCCAAATGGTGGCCCAGATAGCTCAGCCCCTTCCTGGTATGAAGGTATTGGATTTAGCAGCAGCGCCAGGTGGGAAATCTACTCAATTGGCAGCTTATCTGGCTAATCAAGGAGTCCTTGTCTCCAACGAAATTTCAAGCAAGCGTGCTAAAATTTTAGTGGAAAATATGGAGCGATTTGGAGCGACAAATGTTGTTGTGACCAATGAATCTGCTGACCGCTTGGCCAAGGTTTTTAAAGGTTACTTTGATGTGATTGTCCTTGATGCCCCTTGCTCGGGTGAAGGGATGTTCCGTAAACAACCAGATGCCATGGATTATTGGAACCTTGACTATCCGAGCCAATGTGCCAGTCTCCAAAGAGAGATTTTAGAAGATGCAGTCACCATGCTTGCAGAAGGTGGCCGTCTGGTTTATTCAACCTGTACCTGGGCGCCAGAGGAAAACGAAGAGATCGTTCGCTGGCTACTAGATGCTTATGATTTTGAACTGCTTCCAGTTGAGCATGTGAATGGCATGGTAGCAGGAATTGATCTTCCTGAAACGGCGCGGATGTATCCTCATCATTTCAAGGGAGAAGGTCAGTTTGTTGCCCATTTGCAGTTCAAGGGAGAAAATCCAGTAGCCAAATTCAAAGCGAGCAAGACCAATCTCAGTCGCGAACAGCAGAACTTGTGGCAAGAATTTGCCCAAAAACACTTACAGGTCAATCTAACTGGTATCTTACAGACTTTTGGAGATCAACTCTATCTCTTGCCAGAGATGTTACCTGATCTAGGAAAAATCAAAATTGCCCGAAATGGGCTCCATTTGGGGACGTTTAAGAAGAAACGCTTCGAACCAAGCTTTGCTCTGGGACTAGCCTTGAAACCAAGCCAAGTACTTCAAAGTGTCGAAATCAAGGGTGAGGACTTTGTAAAATATGTGGCTGGCGAGACTGTTCAATTGTCTGAAGCTCGATCAAATGGTTGGTACCAAGTTCTGGTTCAAGGAAACGGACTAGGCTTTGCCAAGGTAACGGGAAATGTTTTGAAAAATTATTATCCAAAAGGGCTCAGATTCAGGTGAAAAAGCTAGTCAAAGAGCCTATTCTATGTTATAGTGGAAATATGAGTTTTTTCTGATAGTCTTTCATTATTACTTGTATTATACGATGGAATTGTCCGCTCCTAAGAATGTCTAAAAAATAAAGCGGGACAACCATTGATGATAATTGGATGATCAGGACAAACGGAAGAAATCAGAACATTTATCATTATGTTCAAGGAGAATAACAGTGAAAAAAAGAAAAAAGCTCGTCATGTCTCTCGCAGCTCTTTTGATGGCAGGTTCTCTAGCAGGATGTGCAAGCTGGATTGATCGTGGAGAATCCATGACAGCTGTTGGTTCAACTGCCCTTCAGCCTCTGGTCGAAGCAGCAGCAGATGAATTCGGCTCTAGAAACATCGGAAAAACAGTCAATGTTCAAGGTGGTGGATCGGGTACAGGACTTTCCCAAGTCCAGTCTGGAGCAGTTGACATCGGGAACTCTGACGTCTTTGCAGAGGAAAAAGAAGGAATCGATGCTTCAGCTCTAGTAGACCACAAGGTTGCAGTGGCTGGTCTGGCAGTGATTGTGAACAAGGAAGTGGATGTTGAAAATCTCACAGCCGAGCAACTTCGCAAAATCTTTACTGGTGAAGTGACTAACTGGAAAGAGGTTGGTGGCAAAGACTTAGCTATTTCCATCATCAACCGAGCAGCAAGTTCGGGTTCACGAGCAACCTTTGACAATGTCGTAATGAATGGTCAGGCGGCTATGCAGAGCCAAGAACAGGATTCTAATGGGATGGTTAAGTCGATTGTCTCCCAAACCCCAGGAGCCATTTCTTATCTTGCTTTTGCCTATGTGGATGACTCAGTGAAAAGCATGAAACTGAATGGGTATGAGCCTACGTCTGAAAATGTAACGACCAACAACTGGCCTTTGTGGTCTTATGAACATATGTACACACTTGGTCAGCCAAATGAGTTAGCTGCTGAATTCCTGAATTTCGTCCTCTCAGATGAAGCCCAAAATGGAATTGTTAAGGGCATGGGCTATATCTCCATCAATGAGATGAAAGTCCAAAAGGATGCTTCAGGTACAGTTACAGCAGTAGAAGGAGGTCAATAATGAATCAAGAAGAATTATCTAAAAAATTACTCTCTCCTTCAAAGAACTCTCGCCTTGAGAAGTTTGGTAAAGGTTTGACCTTCGCCTGTCTTTCTTTGATTGTCATCATTGTGGCAATGATTTTGATTTTTGTAGCGCAGAAAGGCTTGTCAACCTTCTTTGTCAATGGGGTGAATATCTTTGATTTCCTCTTTGGACAAACTTGGAATCCTTCAGGGAAACAATTTGGTGCCCTGCCAATGATTTTGGGTTCCTTTATTGTAACGATTTTATCTGCCCTCATCGCAACTCCCTTTGCTATTGGAGCAGCAGTTTTTATGACAGAAGTATCACCAAAGGGTGCAAAAATCTTGCAACCTGCCATTGAACTCCTTGTCGGTATTCCTTCAGTCGTCTATGGATTTATCGGTTTGCAAGTTGTGGTTCCATTTGTTCGTAGTGTCTTTGGTGGAACTGGTTTTGGCATCTTGTCGGGGATTTTCGTTCTCTTTGTCATGATTTTGCCGACCGTAACCTTTATGACAACAGACAGTTTGCGTGCGGTTCCTCGTCATTACCGTGAAGCTAGTTTAGCTATGGGAGCCACTCGTTGGCAAACCATCTGGCGTGTGATCTTGAAAGCAGCACGTTCAGGTATTTTCACAGCAGTGGTCTTTGGGATGGCGCGTGCCTTCGGTGAAGCTCTTGCTATTCAGATGGTTGTTGGAAATTCAGCAGTTATCCCAACTTCGCTAACAACACCAGCTGCGACTTTGACTTCTGTTTTGACTATGGGTATCGGAAATACCGTCATGGGAACGGTTGATAATAACGTTCTCTGGTCACTGGCCTTAGTATTGCTCTTGATGAGTTTGGCCTTTAACAGTGTGATTAAGTTGATTACGAAAGAAAGAGGAAAGAAAAACTATGCACGCTAAGAAATTAGATAAACTTGCAACAGCTGTCCTCTATACCATCGCTGGTATCATTGTTGCCATCTTGGCATCCTTGATTCTCTATATCTTGGTGAGAGGGTTACCGCACATCTCTTGGTCTTTCTTGACTGGAAAATCTTCCTCCTATCAAGCAGGTGGGGGTATCGGGATTCAGCTCTACAATTCCTTCTTCCTTTTAGTCATTACCTTGATTATCTCTGTGCCTTTGTCTATGGGGGCTGGGATTTACCTAGCTGAATATGCAAAAAAGGGTCCTGTGACAAATTTTGTCAGAACCTGTATTGAGATTTTGTCTTCTCTACCATCAGTCGTTGTGGGTCTCTTTGGTTACTTGATCTTTGTAGTTCAGTTTGAGTATGGATTTTCAATCATTTCAGGTGCCTTGGCCTTGACGGTCTTTAACCTCCCTCAGATGACTCGAAATGTTGAGGACAGTTTAAAACACGTTCACCATACACAACGTGAGGCTGGCTTAGCTCTTGGAATTTCTCGTTGGGAGACTGTAGTTCATGTCGTCATTCCAGAAGCCCTTCCAGGCATCGTAACGGGTGTTGTCTTAGCCTCTGGCCGTATCTTTGGTGAGGCCGCCGCTCTTATCTATACGGCAGGACAATCCGCTCCAGCCCTTGACTGGTCTAACTGGAATATCCTCAGTGTTACCAGCCCCATCTCAATCTTCCGTCAAGCAGAAACCTTGGCTGTCCACATTTGGAAGGTCAACAGTGAAGGAACCATTCCTGATGCTACCATTGTATCTGCTGGTTCTGCCGCTGTGCTCCTCATCTTTATCTTGATTTTTAACTTTGGAGCACGCAAACTCGGAAGCTATCTACACAAGAAATTAACCGCTGCCTAAAGGAGAAGCCATGTCAAAATATAACTGGGATGAAAAGCATATCATCACCTTCCCTGAAGAAAAAGTGGCCCTCTCTACCAAGGATTTACATGTTTACTACGGTAAAAATGAATCCATCAAGGGCATCGATATGCAATTTGAAAGAAATAAAATAACGGCCTTGATTGGTCCTTCCGGATCTGGGAAATCTACCTACCTTCGCAGTCTCAATCGGATGAATGATACCATTGATATTGCCAAGGTCACAGGTCAAATCCTCTACCAAGGGATTGACGTCAACCGTCCAGAAATCAATGTCTATGAGATGCGCAAGCATATCGGAATGGTCTTCCAACGTCCAAATCCATTTGCCAAGTCTATTTACCGTAACATCACTTTTGCTCATGAACGTGCAGGAGTCAAGGATAAGAAAGTCTTGGATGAAATTGTCGAAACCTCTCTCCGACAGGCTGCCCTTTGGGATCAGGTCAAAGATGACCTCCACAAATCAGCCTTGATGCTTTCTGGTGGACAGCAACAACGTCTCTGTATCGCTCGCGCCATCTCTGTCAAGCCAGATATCCTCTTGATGGATGAACCGGCGTCAGCCTTGGATCCGATTGCGACAGCCCAACTGGAAGAAACCATGTTGGAATTGAAGAAAGACTTCACCATCATCATCGTTACCCACAGTATGCAACAGGCTGCGCGTGCAAGTGACTACACAGGATTTTTCTACCTGGGTGATTTGATTGAGTATGATAAGACATCCAATATTTTCCAAAATGCTAAGTTACAGTCAACCAATGACTATGTAACGGGACACTTTGGTTAGAAAGGAAGCAGTATGACAGAACCGATTTTGCAGGTTAAAGACCTGTCCGTTTATTACAATAAAAAGAAGGCTTTGAATAGTGTTTCCCTTTCTTTCCAACCTAAGGAAATAACAGCCTTGATTGGTCCTTCTGGATCAGGAAAGTCCACCCTGCTCAAAGCCATCAACCGCATGGGCGATCTAAATCCTGAGGTGACAACAACTGGAACAGTGATTTATAATGGCCACAATATCTACAGTCCCCGGACCGATACGGTTGAATTGCGTAAGGAAATCGGTATGGTCTTTCAACAGCCCAATCCTTTCCCTATGTCTATCTATGAAAATGTTGTTTACGGCCTACGTATCAATGGAGTCAGGGATAAACATGTTTTGGATGAAGCGGTGGAAAAGGCCTTGCAACGCGCTTCTATTTGGGATGAGGTCAAGGATCGCTTGCATGATTCAGCCATTGGTCTCTCAGGTGGACAACAACAACGTGTTTGTGTTGCTCGTGTCTTAGCAACCAGTCCCAAGATTATTCTCTTGGATGAACCAACTTCAGCTTTGGATCCTATCTCGGCTGGTAAGATTGAGGAAACCTTGTATGGTCTGAAAGATAAATACACCATGCTCTTGGTAACGCGTTCGATGCAACAGGCCTCTCGTATCTCTGATAAAACAGGATTTTTCCTAGATGGGGATTTGATCGAGTTTAACGACACTAAGAAAATGTTCCTAGACCCACAAAACAAGGAAACAGAAGATTATATTACAGGAAAATTTGGATAAGGAGTTGAATGATGTTACGATCTCAATTTGAAGAAGATTTGGAGAAATTGCACAACCAGTTCTATGCCATGGGACAAGAAGTGCTCTCACAAATCAATCGTACAGTGCGTGCCTTTGTCACACATGACCGTGATTTGGCAAAAGAAGTTATTGAGGAAGATGCAGAAGTAAATGGATATGAAGTGAAACTCGAAAAGAAATCATTTGAAATGATTGCACTTCAACAACCTGTTTCTCAAGACCTCCGTACTGTATTGACCGTTCTCAAGGCAGTATCGGACCTGGAACGTATGGGAGACCATGCGGTGTCAATCGCAAAAGCAACTATTCGTATGAAGGGGGAACAACGCATCCCTGCCGTTGAGGAAGAAATCAAAAAAATGGGGCGCGATGTGAAAAACTTCGTTGAATCTGCTCTCGAACTTTACCTGAATGGTTCTGTGGATCAAGCCTATGAAGTAGCGGCTATGGACGAAAAAATCAACCATTACTTTGATAGTATTCGTGATCTTACTACAGAGGAGATTAGGAAACATCCTGAAGCCATCGTTACAGGCCGTGATTACTTCCAGGTAATTTCCTTCTTGGAACGTATCGGAGACTACGCTAAAAATATCTGTGAATGGGTTGTTTACTTTGAAACAGGGAAGATTGTCGAACTATAAGAAACGGTTTAAATATACAGAATAAAAGGCTGATTGTGATAAATCAGTCTTCTTTTTATGAAAAGAATTGTCTTGCAGTCAAAATCTCTAAAAGGGTTGACAACTATTTTTAAAAGAGTTATAATTATTTAGAAATAATAGAGAGGTCGTTTATTTATGAAATTTAAGAAATGGATATTAGTTGTGTGTAGCATGCTGGCTAGCGTGATTTTAGTAGCTTGTCAATCCAGTACGGATAGTTCCCAGTCTGCTGTGGACGCTATCAAACAAAAAGGAAAGCTAGTCGTTGCGACCAGTCCAGACTATGCACCTTTTGAATTCCAATCATTGGTAGATGGTAAAAACCAGGTGGTTGGGGCAGATATTGATATGGCTCAAGCGATTGCGGATGAGCTTGGGGTTAAACTTGAAATCTCTAGCATGAGTTTTGACAATGTTTTGACCAGCCTTCAAACTGGAAAGGCTGACTTAGCCATTGCGGGAATTAGTGCCACAGATGAGAGAAAGGAAGCCTTTGACTTTTCAATCCCTTACTATGAAAACAAGATGAGCTTCTTGGTTAGAAAAGCCGATTTAGACAAGTACAAGGATCTTTCAAGCCTTGCAAGTGCGAATATCGCAGCTCAAAAGGGAACTGTGCCAGAAACCATGGTCAAGGAACAATTGCCAAATGCCCAATTGACATCCTTGACCAATATGGGGGAAGCAGTTAATGAATTGCAGGCTGGAAAAGTAGATGCTGTTCATATGGATGAACCAGTTGCTCTTAGCTACGCAGGTAAAAACTCAGATCTTGCCGTTGCAACTGTTAATTTGACGATGAAAGATGGCGAAGCCAATGCCGTAGCTATCAAGAAGAATCAATCAGACTTGAAAGCAGTAGTCGATAAGGTTATCCAAAAATTGAAAGATGACGGAACCTATCAAACCTATCTAGAAAAAGCAGCGAAACTAACAGAAGTTGAACAATAAGAAAAAGCAGAGTTGGAGTTTAATCCAATTCTGCTTTTATGTATTGTAATAGCGCTTCTAGATTTTCGAGAGAGACTTTGGCAAACTGATAAGGACAGGCTTCCAAATAAGCCTCTTCAAAGAAGTCTAGTTTGAGTGAGCTATGCTTTAAACTGGCAATTTTAGGATAGGATCTCAAATCAAGCAGAAGACCATCATGTAGAGGATAGTAGGATAAGGGGCAGGTGTTTTTTTCAAGTATTTCCTTTATCCGAGTCTGATAGTTCTCTTGAAGGGTCAGTCGAGCCAGTCGATTTTTTTCAAATAACTGACTATCGATGTAAAGAGAGAGAGCCTTTTGCATGATCAGGTTGCTGTCATAGTCTAGGATATTTTTGTAGGAAACAAAGGTCTCTTTTAGGGCATTTGGGAGAATGAGAGCGGTGATACGAAGGGCTGGAAAGAGGCTGGTTGAAAAGGATTTGATGTAAATGACCAGATCCTCGGTATCCAGATAGTGGAAGGTCTGACCTTTCTTTGGGTCCAAGTCACCAAGATAGTCATCCTCTACGATGTAAACACCATACTGGTTTGCTAGATCCAGAATAGCCCTTTTTTCCTGATCAGAATAGGAATGACCTAGAGGATAGTGGAAGCGAGGAATAGTGTAGAAAAACTTGATTTTCCCAGATTTGAACTGTTCTTCCAGTTCTTCAAGGTCAATGCCATCGATTCGGCGTTCAATGGTCCTGTAGGTCAATCCCTGAGCGACCAAGAGGCGGTTCATTCGGTGATAGGTCGGTTGTTCGACCAAAATCTCCTCTCCCTCGCTCGGAAAGTCAATCTGAGAAAGGATAAAGAGAGCTTGCTGGGTACCGGATGTTAGAACCAGTTGGTCGGGTTTGCAGTAGAGGGCTTGGTTGAAAAGAAGTTGATGGACAGATTGTCTCAGTTCCTCAAGACCTTCTTGGTTGTCATAGTAGTTGAAGAGGTAGTTTTCTCTTCCAATCAGTGTTTCATTGACGCAGAGTCTGAAATCGTCATAAGCACTGGCATGTTCATCAGTGACTTCGATTTCCAAGTCCTGATGCTGCCCCTGTTCCAGAACATAATAGCCACTTTGGGGTTTGGCATAGAGGTATTGTTCATGGCGTAATTCTAGCAGGGCTCGTTGGACAGTGTCCTTGCTACAGTGGAAGTCTTGGCTCAGTTGACGGATAGAGGGAAGCCGGCTACCTGTTGGGAATTTTCCCGATTCGATACCCTTTTTGAGAAAGGAAACGACTGCTTGGTATTTACTTTCTTTCTTCATTCCAGACCTCCCTTGATTTTGTTACATTGTACCTTTTTTTTGCCTCCTTTGCAATGGGAAAAGCATTTCTCCCTTTCACATCTAGGAGCAAATGTGGTATACTTAGAACGTATGATGATTCATTGAATAAAAGATAAGAAAGAGAATGGATAGAAAAGTGCAGGAACCAGTTAAATTATTTCAATACAATACTTTAGGTGCCCTAATGGCAGGTCTCTATGGTGGAACCATGACAGTAGGAGAATTGTTGAAACATGGTGACCTCGGCTTGGGAACATTGGATTCGATTGACGGGGAGTTGATTGTCCTTGATGGCAAGGCTTATCAAGCCAAGGGGTCTGGTCAAACGCCTGAAATCGTTGAGGTGGCAGCGAATGCTCTAATTCCCTATGCAGCAGTGGTCCCTCATCAGGCTGAAGTGATTTTTCGTCAGCGCTTTGAGATGACGGACAAGGAATTGGAAAAACGAATTGAGTCCTACTATGATGGAGAAAATCTTTTTCGTTCCATCAAGATTCATGGCGAATTTTCACAAATGCACGTGCGGATGATTCCTAAATCCACACCTGATACCAAGTTTGCTGATGTTGCGACTCACCAACCTGAATATAGCCGTGAAAATGTATCGGGAACCATTGTTGGATTTTGGACACCGGAGATGTTCCATGGAGTGAGTGTTGCAGGCTATCATTTGCATTTTATCTCTGATGATTTGACCTTTGGTGGGCATGTGATGGACTTTGTTATCAAAGAAGGAATGATCGAGGTTGGAGCAGTCGACCAGTTGGACCAACGTTTTCCAGTCCAAGATCGCCAGTATTTATTTGCCAAATTTAACGTTGACGAGATGAAGAAAGATATTGATAAGTCAGAATAGGAGAAAAAGATGACAGTACATATTATCCTCACCATGATCGCTTTAGTTCTCATTCTAGTAGGTGGAACTTGGTATGCCAAAAAACGGTTTAAAATCTCTCTTGCAGTGATGGGCTTGGGGGCAATCGCATTTTTCGTTTCTTCTCAAGTGTTAGAGAAGATGGTTCACCTTCTGGTACTCCATCCGCAAAAAGATGGAACCATTCCGCTCATGCAGGAGCAACCTTTCTTATATGTCCTTTATGGAATCGCCATGGCTGCCCTCTTTGAGGAAACGGCTCGTTTTATCTTTTTTAAATGGTTGGAGAAAAAGAGAAAGTTGGAAGATAGAGATGCTTGGGCTTATGGCTTAGGACATGGAGGCTTAGAGATGCTCTACCTCGGAATGGGAAGTTTGATTAGCCTTTTGATCCTCTTTTCACTAGTACAGTCATCAAATACTGATGCGGCGAATCTTCTTACAAAGACGACACTCGAAACGGTTCAGTCTCTATCAGCATGGCAGATCTATCTACTAGGAGTTGAGCGTGTCCTTGCTCTGGTTCTCCAAATTAGCCTTACTGTCTGGGTCTATCAAAGTGTCCGTCAAAAGAAATGGATTTATCTCGTTGCTGCCTATGGATTACATGCCTTGTTCGACTTAGCTCCAGCTCTATCTCAAGTGGGCTGGATTGCAAATCCACTTCTAGTGGAGGGCATTCTTCTTGTAGAAGTACTTGCCTTTGTCTGGCTTACAAAATCTACATTTTGGAAAAAATCATCATAAAAAGAGGTTCACCTCTTTTTTTATGCAATGCTTTGATACTTCCATTTTTCGGTTCGTCAAAAGCCTTTAAAAATGGTATAATGAAATGACTTTACAAAAGGATGAGAGATATGACATTAGTAACTAAAATACAAGAACAATTAGAAGGAATTGATATTCGTTTCAAGGAACCCTTGAAGACCTATACCTATACCAAGGTCGGAGGTCGAGCGGATTATCTGGTTTTGCCACGCAATCGCTATGAGATGGCGCGTGTCGTTCAATTTGCCAATCAAGAGAATATTCCTTGGATGGTGCTAGGAAATGCCAGCAATATTATCGTTCGTGACGGTGGAATTCGTGGATTTGTCATCTTGTGTGACAAGCTCAATAACGTTTCAGTTGATGGTTATACCATTGAAGCGGAAGCTGGGGCCAACTTGATTGAAACGACACGTATTGCCCTTCGTCATAGTTTGACTGGTTTCGAGTTTGCCTGTGGCATTCCAGGGAGCGTCGGTGGAGCAGTCTTTATGAATGCGGGTGCCTATGGAGGAGAGATTGCCCATATCTTGCAGTCTTGTCAAATTTTGACCAAGGAAGGGGAGATTGAGACCTTATCTTCCAAGGAATTGGCTTTTGGTTACCGTCATTCGGCTGTTCAAGATTCTGGAGCTGTTGTTTTGTCAGCTAAATTTGCCCTAGCTCCAGGAAATCATCAGGTTATCAAGCAAGAAATGGACCGCTTAACGCACCTACGTGAACTCAAACAACCTCTAGAATACCCATCTTGTGGTTCGGTCTTTAAGCGTCCTGTTGGTCATTTTGCAGGTCAGTTGATTTCAGAGGCTGGTTTGAAAGGCTATCGTATCGGTGGTGTTGAAGTATCTGAAAAGCACGCTGGTTTCATGATCAATGTTGCTGACGGTACGGCTAAAGACTACGAGGACTTGATCCAATCTGTTATTGAAAAGGTAAAGGAACACTCAGGTGTTACCCTTGAGAGGGAAGTCCGTATTTTGGGTGAGAAAGAATAAGGTTTGGGCAGAAAAGTTGCTGCTATAACCATTGTAAGGGGGTGAAAGCCTATCGTTAGTGAAGATGTATGTAGGCAGTTCAATCTCCTACACGAGGTAGTAGCGGCCTGACAGAGCCAGGATCTGTTAATTTATGAAAAAGAAGGAATTTATGACAATTGAAAAAACCAATTATTGAATTCAAAAACGTCTCTAAAGTTTTTGAAGACAGCAACACCAAGGTTCTCAAAGACATTAACTTTGAGTTGGAAGAGGGAAAGTTCTATACCCTACTAGGCGCATCTGGTTCAGGAAAATCAACCATTCTAAACATCATTGCAGGTTTACTGGATGCGACAACAGGAGATATTTTGCTGGATGGGGTACGGATCAACGACATCCCAACCAACAAGCGAGATGTCCATACGGTCTTCCAATCCTATGCCTTGTTTCCACATATGAATGTGTTTGAAAATGTTGCCTTTCCGCTCCGCTTGCGTAAAATCGACAAGAAAGAAATTGAGCAACGTGTAGCAGAAGTTCTCAAGATGGTTCAGTTGGAAGGTTACGAGAAGCGTTCCATCCGTAAACTTTCTGGAGGACAACGTCAGCGTGTGGCTATTGCCCGTGCCATCATCAACCAACCCCGTGTGGTTTTGTTGGATGAGCCCTTGTCAGCGCTGGACTTGAAATTGCGAACAGACATGCAGTACGAACTGCGTGAACTGCAACAACGATTGGGGATTACCTTTGTTTTTGTCACTCATGATCAGGAAGAAGCCCTTGCCATGAGTGACTGGATTTTCGTTATGAATGATGGCGAGATTGTTCAGTCTGGAACGCCTGTGGACATCTATGATGAGCCGATCAACCACTTTGTTGCCACCTTTATCGGTGAGTCCAACATCTTGCCAGGAACCATGATTGAGGACTACTTGGTTGAGTTTAACGGAAAACGCTTTGAAGCGGTTGATGGTGGGATGAAGCCAAATGAGCCTGTCGAAGTCGTTATTCGTCCAGAGGACTTGCGCATCACTCTTCCTGAAGAAGGCAAGCTCCAAGTTAAGGTTGATACCCAACTTTTCCGTGGGGTTCACTACGAGATTATCGCCTATGACGAACTCGGAAATGAATGGATGATCCACTCGACTCGTAAGGCCATTGTGGGTGAGGAAATCGGTCTGGACTTTGAACCAGAAGATATCCACATCATGCGTCTCAATGAAACAGAAGAAGAATTCGATGCTCGTATCGAGGAGTACGTTGAAATCGAAGAGCAAGAAGCAGGTCTGATTAACGCGATCGAGGAGGAAAGAGATGAAGAAAACAACCTCTAAACTCTTTGTAGTGCCCTACATGCTTTGGATTGCCCTCTTTGTCCTCGCACCCTTGGTCTTGATTTTTGGACAATCTTTTTTCAACATTGAAGGGCAGTTTAGTTTAGAAAACTATAAGTCTTACTTTGCGTCACAAAACTTGACCTATCTTAAAATGAGTTTTAACTCAGTGCTCTATGCAGGGATTGTGACCCTAGTGACTCTTTTCATCAGTTATCCAACAGCCCTCTTTTTGACTCGTCTTAAGCACCGTCAGCTCTGGCTCATGCTGATTATCTTGCCGACATGGATTAATTTGCTCCTTAAGGCCTATGCATTTATCGGGATTTTTGGTCAAAATGGTTCCATTAACCAATTCTTGGAATTTATCGGAATCGGTTCGCAGCAGTTGCTCTTTACGGATTTCTCCTTTATTTTTGTCGCAAGCTACATCGAGCTTCCATTTATGATTTTGCCGATCTTCAATGTCTTGGACGATATGGACAACAATCTCATCAATGCCAGCTATGACCTCGGTGCGACCAAGTGGGAAACTTTCCGCCACGTTATCTTCCCTCTATCAATGAATGGAGTGAGAAGTGGTGTTCAATCAGTCTTTATCCCAAGTTTGAGTCTCTTCATGCTGACCCGTTTGATTGGGGGGAACCGAGTGATTACTTTGGGGACTGCCATCGAGCAGAACTTCCTGACCAATGACAACTACGGTATGGGTTCCACCATCGGTGTGATCCTCATCCTGACCATGTTTCTCACCATGTGGGTGACCAAGGAAAGGAGAGAACGATGAAAAAATTTGCTAATCTCTACCTAGCCTTTGTCTTCATCATCCTTTACTTGCCAATTTTTTACTTGATTGGCTATGCCTTTAATGCTGGCGATGATATGAACAGCTTTACTGGTTTTAGCTTGAGCCATTTTCAAACCATGTTTGGTGATGGTCGTCTCATGTTGATCCTGACCCAAACCTTTTTCTTGGCTTTTCTATCAGCCTTGATTGCGACCATTATCGGGACTTTCGGAGCTATCTATATCTACCAGTCTCGTAAGAAATACCAAGAAGCCTTTTTATCACTGAATAATATCCTCATGGTTGCGCCTGACGTTATGATTGGTGCCAGCTTCTTGATTCTATTTACCCAGCTTAAGTTTTCACTTGGATTTTTGACGGTTCTATCTAGTCACGTGGCCTTTTCCATCCCTATCGTGGTCTTGATGGTCTTGCCTCGTCTCAAGGAAATGAATGGTGATATGATTCACGCGGCTTATGACCTTGGTGCTAGTCAGTTCCAAATGTTCAAGGAAATCATGCTTCCTTATCTAACACCGTCTATCATTGCAGGTTATTTCATGGCCTTCACCTATTCGCTGGATGACTTTGCCGTGACCTTCTTTGTAACGGGAAATGGGTTTTCAACCCTGTCAGTCGAGATTTACTCTCGCGCTCGGAAGGGAATTTCGTTAGAGATCAATGCCCTATCTGCCCTTGTCTTTCTCTTTAGTATTATCCTAGTTGTAGGTTATTACTTTATCTCACGTGAGAAGGAGGAGCAAGCATGAAAAAACTCTATTCATTTTTAGCAGGAATTGTAGCGATTATCCTTGTCTTGTGGGGGATTGCGACTCATCTAGACAGTAAAATCAACAGTCGAGATAGTCAAAAATTGGTTATCTACAACTGGGGAGACTACATTGATCCCGAACTCTTGGAGCAATTCACAGAAGAAACAGGAATCCAAGTCCAGTATGAGACCTTTGATTCCAACGAAGCCATGTATACCAAGATCAAGCAAGGGGGAACAACCTACGATATTGCCATCCCAAGTGAGTACATGATCAACAAGATGAAGGATGAAGATCTCTTGGTTCCTCTTGATTATTCAAAAATTGAAGGAATCGAAAATATCGGACCAGAGTTCCTCAACCAGTCATTTGATCCCGGCAATAAATTCTCCATTCCTTATTTCTGGGGTACTTTAGGAATTGTCTACAATGAAACCATGGTAGATGAGGCTCCTGAGCATTGGGATGACCTCTGGAAACCAGAGTATAAGAACTCTATCATGCTCTTTGATGGGGCACGTGAGGTGCTGGGGCTTGGGCTTAACTCGCTCGGTTACAGCCTCAACTCAAAGGATCCTCAGCAGTTGGAAGAAACGGTAGACAAACTCTACAAACTGACTCCAAATATCAAGGCCATCGTGGCAGACGAGATGAAGGGTTACATGATTCAAAACAATGCGGCTATCGGGGTGACCTTCTCAGGAGAAGCCAGCCAGATGCTGGAGAAAAATCCTAACCTCAAGTATGTCGTTCCGACAGAAGCCAGCAACTTATGGTTTGATAACATGGTCATTCCAAAAACCGTGAAAAACCAAGATGCAGCCTATGCCTTTATTAACTTTATGTTGAAACCCGAAAATGCTCTTAAAAATGCAGAATATGTCGGCTATGCAACACCAAATAACACGGCTAAGGAACTGCTCCCAGAGGAGACCAAGGAAGACAAATCCTTCTATCCAGACGCTGACACCATGAAACACCTAGAAGTTTATGAAAAATTTGACCATAAATGGACAGGCAAATACAGCGACCTCTTCCTCCAGTTTAAAATGTACCGGAAGTAGGAGATTATCTACTATCGGAAATAATTTCAATCAGACAAAAAAATAAAACCTAGCCATAGAAAATTAACCATTCTATGGCTAGGTTATTTATTAAAATAGATCATGAATTAGTAGAAAAATATACTTAATTATGCTATAATTTCGATAGAGTTAAAGGCATTTTAGCTTATGATTGAGGTAGTAGTTATGATTAAAAAAGCTATTTTTAGAGGAATTATTCCTTTTGTCATTATGACCAGTTTAGCAATTTTTATAAGACTTCAAGGGATTGATATTTTTCAGGTTAAAAGTACATTTTTGGTTGGTATTATTGCTACCTCGATAGCATCAGCCTCGGTAATTTATGAAATTGAAAAATGGTCGCTATTTAAACAATCTGTCATACATTTTATCATTATGCTTTTTACTGTTCTTCCCTGTCTTCTATTTAGTGGATGGTATAAGTTGGTCTCAATTTTGGATTATCTCATTGTTTTAGGTCAATTCTTATTGGTTGGAAGTTTCTTGTGGCTTATCGCCTATATAATATTTGGGAAACTTCTAAAGAAATGAGTTGGGCATTAACCTTGACGAACTCCTTCAAAAACGATATAATACTAGAGTTGAGAATTGATTTTCAGTTGTCTTATCCCAGAGAAATGGCGGTGCTGCGAGCCATCTAAGCTAGAAAGTCATGCTACTCAATCAGACAATTGCATAAGATTATGAGAATGACAAGTTCATTGAATGAAGGTGGTACCGCGGTTTTTCGCCCTTCGTGATGTGAGCTTGTCTTTTGATTTTTGGAGGTGTTTATGAAGACATTTCTCGTGAAACAAAAGTTTCGTCTTGGAGGCGAACGCTTTGATATCAAGGATGATAGAGGAGTGGTAAACTATCAGGTGGAGGGATCTTTCTTCCAAATTCCTAAGACCTTTACCGTCTATGACGCCTATGGTGAGCAAGTCAGTGAGATTAGTAAAGAATTTTTCACCTTGCTTCCTCGCTTTAATATCCAGTTACGAAACGGTTCAAATTTCGTCATTCGTAAGAAGTTGACCTTCTTTCGAGATAAGTATGAGTTTGATCATCTAGGGCTTCGTATTGAGGGCAATATCTGGGATTTGAATTTCAAATTGCTAGATGATCGTGATCAGCTTGTCGCCGAGATTAGGAAAGAGATTTTCCATTTAACCTCAACTTATACCGTAACTGTTCTCGAAGACTCTTATGCAGATCTGGTCATTTCCCTCTGTGTCGCGATTGACTATGTGGAAATGCTGGAAAGCCAATCAAACTAAACAAGTAAATAAGGAGATATAATGAAACAACTATCTAGTGCCCAAGTTCGTCAAATGTGGCTAGATTTCTGGGCAAGCAAAGGCCACTCTGTAGAACCATCAGTCAGTTTGGTTCCAGTAAACGACCCAACTCTTTTGTGGATCAACTCAGGGGTAGCCACTCTCAAGAAGTACTTTGACGGAACTATCAAACCTGAAAATCCACGTATCACCAATGCGCAAAAAGCTATCCGTACCAACGACATCGAAAATGTCGGGAAGACTGCACGTCACCATACTATGTTTGAAATGTTGGGGAACTTCTCTATCGGGGATTACTTCCGTGATGAAGCTATCACTTGGGCTTATGAGCTTTTGACAAGCCCAGAATGGTTTGATTTTCCTGCTGAAAAACTCTACATGACCTACTATCCAGATGATAAAGATTCTTACAACCGCTGGATTGAAGTAGGAGTGGACCCAAGCCACTTGATCCCAATCGAAGACAACTTCTGGGAAATCGGTGCGGGACCTTCTGGACCTGATACAGAAATCTTCTTTGACCGTGGAGAAGCCTTTGACCCAGAAAATATTGGTCTTCGCCTGCTTGCAGAGGATATCGAAAACGACCGTTACATCGAAATCTGGAACATCGTTTTGTCACAATTCAACGCTGATCCAGCTGTTCCTCGTAGTGAGTACAAGGAATTGCCACACAAGAATATTGATACGGGTGCTGGTTTGGAGCGTTTGGTGGCAGTTATCCAAGGGGCTAAGACAAACTTTGAAACAGACCTCTTCATGCCAATCATCCGTGAAGTTGAGAAATTGTCTGGTAAGGTTTATGACCAAGATGGCGACAACATGAGCTTCAAGGTCATTGCTGACCATATCCGTTCTCTTTCATTTGCCATCGGTGATGGTGCCCTTCCTGGAAATGAAGGTCGTGGTTATGTCCTTCGCCGTCTCCTCCGTCGCGCGTCTATGCACGGTCAAAAATTGGGTATCAATGAGCCTTTCCTTTACAAACTCGTTCCAACTGTTGGAAAAATCATGGAAAGCTACTACCCAGAAGTGCTTGAAAAATGTGACTTTATCGAGAAAATCGTGAAGAGCGAGGAAGAGTCATTTGCCCGTACTCTTCACTCAGGTCAACATTTTGCCCAAGGTATCGTAGCAGACCTGAAAGCCAAAGGTCAAAACGTTATCGCGGGGCAAGATGTCTTCAAACTCTACGATACATATGGATTCCCAGTTGAATTGACAGAAGAAATCGCTGAAGAAGCTGGGATGACTGTAGACCGTGAAGGTTTTGAAGCGGCCATGAAAGAGCAGCAAGAACGTGCGCGTGCGTCAGCTGTCAAAGGTGGCTCAATGGGAATGCAAAATGAAACCCTTCAAAACATTACAGTGGAAAGTGTCTTCAACTACAATGCCAGCCAATTGCCTTCTAAGTTGGTGGCTATCGTGGCTGACAATGCAGAAGTAGAAGCTGTTTCTGAAGGAACTGCCTCTCTTATCTTTGCAGAGACTCCATTCTACGCTGAAATGGGTGGACAGGTAGCTGACCACGGTCAAATCTTGGATGCTAAAGGAAATGTCGTAGCGAATGTGACGGATGTGCAAAAAGCACCAAACGGACAACCACTTCATACTGTTGCAGTTCTTGCTCCGCTTGCCTTGAACCAAGAATACACACTTAGCATTGACACCAACCGTCGTCTTCGTGTGATGAAGAACCACACGGCGACTCACTTGCTCCATGCGGCCCTTCACAATATCCTTGGTCACCATGCGACACAAGCAGGATCTCTGAACGAAGTCGAATTCCTTCGCTTTGACTTCACTCACTTCCAAGCAGTAACTGCTGAAGAGTTGCGCGCCATTGAACAGCAAGTTAATGAGAAAATTTGGGAAGCAATTGCTGTAGAAACTGTTGAGACAGATATTGACACGGCTAAAGAAATGGGAGCTATGGCCCTCTTTGGTGAGAAATACGGTAAGGAAGTTCGTGTTGTGACCATCGGTGACTACTCAGTGGAACTCTGTGGTGGTACCCACGTTGGCAATACTTCTGAAATCGGTCTCTTCAAGATTGTCAAAGAAGAAGGAATCGGTTCAGGTACCCGCCGTATCTTGGCAGTAACTGGTAAGGAAGCCTTTGAAGCTTATCGTGAACAAGAAGACGCTTTGAAAGCCGTCGCAGCAACCTTGAAAGCACCTCAACTCAAAGAAGTACCCCACAAGGTGGAAGGGCTTCAAGAACAACTCCGTCAGCTTCAAAAAGAAAATACAGAATTGAAAGAAAAAGCCGCAGCCGCAGCCGCAGGCGATGTCTTCAAGGATGTGAAGGAAGTCAACGGACACCGTTACATTGCAAGCCAAGTTTCTGTATCAGATGCAGGTGCCCTTCGTACCTTTGCGGATAACTGGAAACAAAAAGATTACTCAGATGTGCTTGTCCTAGTTGCAGCTATCGGTGACAAAGTCAATGTTCTTGTAGCTAGCAAGACAAAAGATGTGCATGCAGGAAACCTTGTCAAAGAATTGGCTCCAATTGTCGATGGACGTGGTGGTGGTAAACCAGACATGGCCATGGCAGGAGGAAGCAACCAAGCGAAAATCCAAGAACTCTTGGAGGCAGTAGCAGGTAAATTATAAGACAATGAAGATCTATCCATTTGGGTAGGTCTTTTTGTGCATACAAAAAAGCCAAATCCGGTTGGATTTGACTTGTACCTGATAGGTTTATTTTGCTGCCCATACACTGACTGAAGCCGCTGCTACTGGAAATTCTCCATAACCTTCAGCATTGATTGTAACTTGTGCTGGATGATTTTCAAGGAGGTCAATAAAGGTTTGGTCAGCCCATTCTTGCCCGACAAACATAGATTTGCTGTTTTCTTGGTCATTTGAGATGAGGACAGCGATTGGAGATTGATGTTCAGCACCTGAACGAACCCATCCAATACAGTTGGCATCGTCAAAGTAGTCTGTTTGCTCTCCATAGGCCTTGTCTTTTCGGATGGCTAGGAGACGGTCAAGAACTTCTTTGAAATCTTGTTGAGCAAATTGCCCAGAAATACCATAATAGTCTCCGTAAAAGACACATGGAAGCCCATCTTGGCGTAATAGAATAAGGGCATAGGCTGCTGGTTTGAACCATTCTTCAACGGTAGACTCAAGAGCCTGACCACGTTGGGTATCGTGGTTGTCGACAAAGGTTACAGCCTTGTCAGGTTTGAGTTCAACCAAGCTATCTGTGAAAATACCACGAAGGTCGTAATTTGCGCCAGCTTGACTGGCTTCAAAGAGATTCTGGTGGAGACGAACATCGACAAGGTCAAAGCGTTCTTCCGTTTTTTCAAGATATTCCAGATTGGCTTCCTTGTCAGGATTCCAAAATTCACCAAAAACATAGAAATCCTCACCGTATTTTTCCTTCATATCACGGATAAAATTGCGCATGAAGAAAGAGTCAATGTGTTTAACGGCATCCAAGCGGAAACCAGCTACACCAGTCGTTTCCATGAACCAGTCAGCCCAGTCATAGATATTTTGGATGACTTCAGGATGTTTAAAATCTAGGTCGGCATACATGAGGTAGTCGTAGTTACCGTTTTCGTTATCGACCAATTCCTCGTTGGCCCAGCCTTTATTGTCCCCCTGGATCAGGTAAATACCAGACTTACGGCGCTTTGCATCGTAGTCCGTACCTGTAAAGTGGTACCAGTGCCAGTGGAAGTCATTGTAGGTGTTTTGGCGACCATCGAAAGTAAAGTGAGTCCAGCCATTGATAGTAAAGGGCTCGCTTAGTTGAACGGTACGATCCTCAGGATCCACTTCAATAACCTGAAAGGCTTCCATGTGATCGGCAGCAGCCTTGTGATTGAGCACCACATCGGCCATAGGTTGAATTCCTTGTGCCTTTAGGGCTTGAATGGCTTGAAGATAGTCTTCTTTAAACCCATACTTGGTACGGACAGTCCCTTTTTGGTGAAATTCGCCTAGGTCAAAAAGATCGTAAACACCATAGCCGACATCTTTTTCGTTGGTTGCCTTGAAGGCAGGTGGCATCCAGACATGGCTAATTCCCAGATGGGCTAGGTGCTCTGCATCATTTGTCAGTCGAGCCCAGTGTTGGCCGTCGTGAGGCAGATACCATTCAAAGTATTGCATGAGTGTTTGATTTTGCATTGTTTTTCCTCTTGCTTATCAATGTTGTGTTTTATTCTACCATAAAGTTTAGAACTAGGCAAACGTTTGCGCAAGATTCTATACTCATTTCTGTTTTTGTCTATTTTTAGCGAATAAAATCTTTATTTCCATCACAAGGGAAAGGATGTTTTGGTGGAAAAGTAAATGGAATAAACTTATTTGAACAAAAATGACACTCAGTAAACTAAAGTACAAATGGTTAAACGGTTTCTTTTTTGAGAATTGTCACAAAATTTGCTATAATAGTAGCTATGAATAGAATTAGGGTCAGCAGACGTGTTGAAAAAAAGCTAGCTAAGGGTCTAGTTCTTTTGGAAGCAAGTGATTTAACAGATATTGAACTGACGGATCAGGCAGTAGAAGTTCTTAGTCAAGACGGGAAGTTTTTAGGGAGTGCCTATCTTTCTCAGCAGAACAAGGGCATTGGCTGGTTGGTCAGCAAGGAAAAGGTTCGTTTCAATCAAGCCTTTTTTGAAATCCTGTTTCGTAAGGCCAAGGAAGCTAGAAAGCCTTATTATCAAGATGACTTGACCACTGCCTTTCGCCTTTTTAACCAAGAGGGGGATGGTTTTGGTGGTCTGACTGTTGATCTCTATGGAGATTATGCTGTATTTTCTTGGTACAACTCCTTTGTTTACCAGATTCGTGAGCTGATCGTAAAGGCTTTTAAGGAAGTTTTTCCTGCGGTCTTGGGGGCTTATGAGAAGATTCGTTTTAAAGGTCTAGACTACGAGTCTGCCTATGTTTATGGTGAGGAAGCGCCAGATGATTTTACTGTTCTTGAGAATGGCGTGCTCTATCAAGTCTTTATGAATGATGGCTTGATGACAGGGATTTTCCTAGACCAGCATGAGGTTCGTGGGAGTCTGGTTGACGGCCTAGCCATGGGCAAATCCTTGCTCAATATGTTTTCTTATACGGCTGCCTTTTCAGTTGCTGCAGCTATGGGAGGTGCGAGTGAGACGACTTCTGTCGACTTGGCCAAACGGTCTAGAGAGCTGTCAGAAGCTCATTTTCAGGCAAATGGACTCAGCATGGGCAATCATTGTTTTATCGTCATGGATGTCTTTGAGTACTTCAAGTATGCCAAGCGAAAAAGTTTGACTTATGATGTGATTGTTCTTGATCCGCCGAGCTTTGCCCGCAATAAAAAACAAATATTCTCTGTAGCTAAGGACTATCACAAGTTGATTTCCCAGAGTCTAGAGATTTTAAATCCGGGAGGGATTATCATTGCCAGTACTAATGCTGCCAATGTTTCCCGCCAGAAATTTACAGAACAAATTGATAAAGGTTTTGCAGGAAGAAGGTATCAAGTCTTGAATAAATACGGACTTCCAGCAGACTTTGCCTATAATAAAAAAGATGAAAGTAGTAATTACCTCAAGGTGATTAGTATGAAGGTTAGTAGATGAAATTAATCGTTTCAGTAATGCCAAGAAGTTTAGAGGAAGCGCAAGAACTGGATGCCACTAGGTATGAAGATGCCGATATCATTGAGTGGCGTGCGGACTTTCTTGCAAAGGACGCTATTTTACAGGTAGCACCCGCTATCTTTGAGAAATTTGCAGGGCGCGAACTTGTCTTTACCCTTCGGACTCGCGCTGAGGGAGGAGAAATCGAACTTTCCTCAGAAGAGTATGTTCAAATCATCAAGGAAGTGACCCAACTCTACCAACCAGACTATGTGGATTTTGAGTATTTCAGCCACAAGGATGTTTTTGAGGAGATGTTGGATTTTCCAAATCTGGTCTTGAGTTATCATAATTTCCAGGAAACACCTGAAAACATGATGGAAATCCTGTCTGAGTTGACCAGTCTTTCTCCAAAAGTGGTCAAGGTATCAGTTATGGCCCATACGGAGCAGGATGTTTTGGATCTGATGAATTATACGCGAGGTTTCAAGACACTCAATCCTGAGCAAGAGTACGTGACTATTTCCATGGGGAAAATTGGTAAGGTTTCGCGTATCACTTCAGATGTGACAGGTTCTAGCTGGTCTTTTGCTAGCATGGATGCGGCCAGTGCACCAGGCCAGATTTCTCTATCAAGTATGAAAAAAATCAGGGAGATTCTGGATGAAGCTTGATGGCTATACACGTATGGCAGCTGTTGTTGCAAATCCCATCAAACACTCTATTTCACCCTTCATCCATAATAAGGCCTTTGAGGCGACAGCTACCAATGGTGTCTATCTAGCTTGGGAGATTGAAGCGGGTGACTTGGCAGAAACAGTCGCTAATATTCGCCGTTACCAGATGTTTGGGATCAATCTCTCCATGCCTTACAAGGAGCAAGTGATTCCTTATCTGGATGAGTTGAGTGATGAGGCTCGTTTGATTGGGGCGGTCAACACAGTTGTTAATCAAGACGGAACGTTAATTGGATATAATACAGATGGCAAGGGATTTTTTAAGAGCTTGCCTTCTTTTACAATCTCGGATAAGAAAATGACTATTCTGGGAGCAGGTGGTGCGGCCAAATCAATCTTGGCACAGGCTATTTTGGATGGCGTCAGTCAGATTTCAGTCTTTGTTCGTTCAGTTTCCATGGAAAAAACAAGACCTTATCTGACCAAGATACAGGAACAGACAGGATTTAAAGTAGACTTGTATGCTTTAGAAGATATTTCTGTCTTGCAGGAAAGGATTGCCGAGTCGGACCTGCTCGTCAATGCTACCAGTGTGGGCATGGATGGGCAGTCGTCCCCCGTTCCAGAAAGCATCAATTTGCCAGAGGATCTCTTGGTCGCAGATATCATTTACCAACCTTTTGAGACGCCATTTTTGAAATGGGCTAGAAGTCAGGGCAATCCAGCTGTCAATGGTCTGGGAATGTTGCTCTATCAAGCTGCTGAAGCTTTTCAACTGTGGACAGGTAAAGAGATGCCGACAGACGAGATTTGGCAGTCCTTAACAGAAAAATATAAATAGTGAAAAGGAGACCCTACTATGAAAATCAGAATCGATATTCCACATCATCCTTATGATATTCAGATTGAGAAAGGTTGTCTGGCCCAGGCTGGTCAATGGTTGAAAGAACTCTGGCAACCACAAAAGGTAGTCATTGTGACAGATAACCATGTAGCTTCTCTCTATGCAGAGAAGGTTAAACTCAGCCTAGAAGATGCTGGTTTTCAGGTAGCTGTTTTTGACTTTTTAGAAGGCGAAGAACGAAAAAATTTAACCACTGTTCAGAAAGTCTATGAGTTTCTAGTTAAGCAGGGGTTGACTCGTAGCGATGGAATCGTGGCTCTTGGTGGTGGTGTCGTAGGGGATCTGGCTGGTTTCGTAGCCTCTACCTATATGCGGGGCATTCACTTTGTTCAGATTCCGACTAGTTTGACAGCCCAGGTTGATTCTTCTATCGGTGGAAAGACAGGTGTCAATACTCTATTTGCTAAAAATATGGTGGGGACCTTTGCCCAACCAGATGGAGTTCTAATCGATCCGTTTGTCCTTGAAACACTCGGAAAAAGAGAGTTGATTGAAGGAATGGGTGAGGTTATCAAGTATGGCTTGATTGAGGATCCAGAACTATGGGCTCTCTTAACGGAGCTGGATGGTTCTGTTGAGAGTATTCTGGAACATGCAGAGACTTTGATTGAACATTCTTGTCAGGTTAAGCGCAAGATGGTGGTTGAGGATGAGTTGGATAACGGTGTTCGCCTTTACCTCAATTTTGGGCACACTATTGGCCATGCCATTGAAGCAACGGCCGGTTATGGCAAGGTTATGCATGGTGAGGCTGTGGCCATGGGCATGGTTCAGATTTCCAAGGTTGCTGAGGGAAAAGGCCTCATGCCAGCTGGCATAACCCAGTCTATCACAGCTATGTGTCAGAAATTTGGTTTGCCTGTTGACTATGAAAACTGGGATGTTGATAAACTTTATCAAGCTTTGACTCATGATAAGAAAGCGCGTGGGAACACCTTGAAATTGGTCTTGGTACCAGAGCTTGGTTCAGCGGCCATTCACCCAGTTTCTCTGGAAGAGATGAAAGACTACTTGGTAAAATAAGGAGAACGTATGAGATATTTAACTGCAGGAGAATCACACGGTCCGCGTCTGACGGCAATTATCGAGGGAATTCCAGCTGGACTTCCTTTGACAGCAGAGGACATCAATGGAGACCTTAAACGCCGTCAGGGTGGCTACGGTCGCGGTGGTCGTATGAAGATTGAGAGTGACCAGGTTGTCTTTACTTCGGGCGTTCGCCACGGGAAGACGACAGGGGCTCCCATTACCATGGATGTCATCAACAAAGACCACCAAAAATGGCTGGATATCATGTCTGCGGAGGACATTGAAGACCGCCTTAAAAGCAAGCGGAAAATCACCCATCCACGTCCAGGTCACGCCGACTTGGTTGGGGGCATCAAGTACCGTTTTGATGATTTGCGAAATTCCTTGGAACGTTCATCAGCTCGTGAAACAACCATGCGAGTAGCCGTTGGGGCAGTAGCCAAACGTCTCTTAGCTGAGCTAGATATGGAGATTGCTAACCATGTCGTGGTCTTTGGTGGTAAGGAAATCGATATACCTGAAAATCTGACAGTTGCGGAGATTAAGGAACGAGCTGCCCAGTCTGAAGTTTCTATTGTCAACCAAGAACGGGAGCAAGAAATCAAGGACTATATTGACCAAATCAAACGTGACGGTGATACCATCGGTGGGGTTGTGGAGACAGTCGTCGGAGGTGTTCCAGTTGGCCTTGGATCCTATGTCCAATGGGACAGAAAATTAGATGCGCGATTGGCCCAAGCAGTTGTTTCTATCAATGCCTTTAAAGGGGTGGAATTTGGTCTCGGCTTTGAAGCTGGTTACCGCAAAGGCAGCCAGGTTATGGATGAAATTCTCTGGTCTAAAGAAGACGGCTATACTCGCCGTACCAACAATCTAGGTGGTTTTGAAGGGGGTATGACCAATGGGCAACCAATTGTTATTCGTGGAGTTATGAAACCCATTCCCACTCTTTACAAACCACTTATGAGTGTGGATATCGAAACCCACGAACCCTATAAGGCAACCGTGGAGAGAAGTGATCCGACCGCTCTTCCAGCAGCAGGTGTGGTCATGGAAGCCGTTGTTGCAACGGTTCTGGCGCAGGAAATCCTTGAAAAATTCTCATCAGATAATCTTGAAGAATTAAAAGAGGCAGTTGCCAAGCACCGAGACTATACAAAGAACTATTAAGGAGTCCTTATGGCAAAAACCATCTATATCGCAGGTCTCGGTTTGATTGGTGCTTCGATGGCACTCGGTATCAAGCGCGATCATCCTGATTATGAAATTTTAGGTTATAATCGCAGTCAAGCTTCAAGAGACATTGCCTTGGAGCGGGGGATGATAGACCGTGCGACGGATGATTTTGCTAGTTTCGCTCCTCTAGCAGATGTTATCATTCTGACCTTGCCAATCAAACAGACCATTGCTTTTATTAAGGAGCTGGCAGATTTAGACTTGAAAGAAGGTGTCATTATCTCGGATGCCGGCTCAACCAAGTCAGCCATTGTGGAAGCAGCGAAGCAGTATTTGGCTAGCAAGCCTGTCCGCTTTGTCGGTGCTCATCCCATGGCTGGTAGCCACAAGACAGGGGCTGCTTCTGCGGATGTTAATCTCTTTGAAAATGCCTATTATATCTTCACACCTTCGAGCCTGACAAGTCCTGACACACTTGAGGAAATGAAGGATCTGCTTTCAGGCCTTCATGCTCGTTTTATCGAGATTGATGCCAAGGAGCATGATCGGGTGACTTCTCAGATTAGCCATTTTCCTCATATTCTGGCTTCCAGCCTTATGGAGCAGACGGCAGTTTATGCTCAAGAACATGAGATGACAAGGCGCTTTGCGGCGGGAGGATTTCGAGATATGACCCGGATTGCAGAGAGTGAACCAGGAATGTGGGCTTCTATTCTCTTGTCCAATCGCGAGACAATCCTAGAGCGGATTGAGGATTTCAAGGAACGCTTAGATGGGATTGGACAAGCCATCAGCAAGGGAGATGAAGAGCAAATCTGGAACTTTTTCAACCAAGCGCGTGAGCAACGTCAGGCCATGGAAATCCATAAACGTGGTGGTGTGGATAGTTCTTATGACCTCTATGTCGATGTTCCCGATGAAGAAGATGTTATCTTGCGAATTTTGGAATTGCTAAGAGGAACTTCTTTGGTTAATATCCACATCAACGAAGAAAACCGTGAGGATGTTCACGGGATTCTACAAATTGCATTTAAAAATGCTCAAGATTTAGAACGAGCTGAGCGCTTAATTACAGAAAATACGGACTACACAGTCGTCATCAAATAAGGAGAAAACCATGTCAAATATTTATGATAGTGCAAATGAACTCAGTCGTGGCTTACGCGAATTACCAGAATACAAGGCGGTTAAGGCAGCTAAAGATGCCATCCAAGCTGATACTGAAGCCAGCAAGATTTTTGCAGATTATCTTGCCTTCCAGCAAGAAATCCAAGTCATGGCGCAAACTGGACAAATGCCAGATGCTTCTTTCCAAGAAAAAATGCAAACTTTCAGCAATCTCATTCAAGGGAATGCCCTCTTGTCGGACTTCTTTGCCAAACAGCAACAATTGTCCATTTACCTTTCAGACATTGAAAAAATTGTCTTTGAACCTGTTTCAGAATTATTGAAATAGTATTTTATCTGTATAAAAGCCAGAAATTTCAGGAATTTCTGGCTTTTTTGTGATAAAATAAGAAAAGTATTGCAAGTATGAGGTCAACTATGAAACTAAAAACAAACATTCGCCACTTACATGGCAGTATCCGGGTACCAGGTGACAAGTCTATCAGCCACCGTTCGATTATTTTTGGAAGTTTGGCTGAGGGAGAAACCAAGGTATATGATATTCTGCGTGGAGAGGATGTGCTCTCAACCATGCAGGTTTTTCGTGACCTTGGTGTTAAAATTGAGGACAAAGATGGGGTTATTACCATTCAAGGTGTAGGCATGGATGCCTTAAAAGCTCCGCAGAACGCCTTGGATATGGGGAATTCTGGCACCTCGATTCGCCTGATTTCAGGTGTCCTTGCTGGTGCAGACTTCGAAGTAGAGATGTTTGGAGATGATAGTCTTTCTAAACGTCCTATGGACCGTGTGACGATTCCATTGAAAAAAATGGGCGTCAGCATTTCAGGGCAAACCGAGCGAGACTTGCCTCCTCTTCGCCTAAAAGGGACGAAAAATTTAAGACCGATTCACTATGAGTTGCCAATCGCCTCCGCTCAGGTCAAGTCTGCCTTGATATTTGCAGCCTTGCAGGCTCAGGGGGAGTCCGTTATTCTCGAGAAAGAATGTACTCGTAACCACACCGAAGATATGCTTCAGCAATTTGGTGGTCATTTAAGTGTGGATGGCAAGAAAATCACAGTTCAAGGACCACAAAAACTGATCGGACAAAAGGTTATCGTTCCAGGAGATATTTCCAGTGCAGCCTTTTGGTTGGTCGCAGGTCTGATTGTTCCAAACTCTCGTGTAGTGTTACAGAATGTGGGCATCAATGAAACGCGTGCAGGTATTATTGATGTCATTCGTGCCATGGGTGGAAAATTAGAAATAACTGAAATCGATCCAGTCGCAAAATCTGCAACCCTGACTGTCGAGTCTTCAGACCTGAAAGGAACAGAGATTGGTGGAGCCTTGATTCCCCGATTGATTGATGAATTGCCGATTATTGCCCTTCTAGCGACCCAAGCGCAAGGTGTAACGGTCATTAAGGATGCTGAAGAACTTAAGGTTAAGGAAACCGACCGCATTCAGGTGGTGGCTGACGCCTTGAATAGCATGGGCGCGGAAATCACACCTACAGCAGATGGAATGATTATCAAAGGGAAATCCTCCCTTCATGGTGCTAGAGTCAATACGTTTGGTGACCATCGTATCGGAATGATGACAGCCATCGCAGCCCTCTTGGTTGCAGATGGAGAAGTGGAACTTGACCGTGCAGAAGCCATCAATACCAGCTATCCTAGCTTCTTTGATGATTTGGAGAGCTTGATTCATGGCTAAGGTATTACTCGGATTTATGGGTGCTGGCAAGTCGACAATCGCTAGAGGATTGAACCCAGACTACATTGATATGGACGCCTTAATCGAGGAACGTTTGGGCATGTCCATTGCGGATTTCTTCTCTGAAAAGGGAGAAGAGGCCTTTCGTCAAGTAGAGTCTGAAGTCCTAGCTGAGTTATTAGAAACAAATCACGTTGTGTCAACTGGCGGAGGGGTTGTCATTTCTCAGAGAAATCGTGACTTGCTCAAACAAAATGCTGATAATATCTATCTAAAAGCCGATTTTGAAACCCTCTACCAACGTATCGCAGCTGATAAAGACAATCGACGGCCACTTTTTCTCAACAACAGTAAGGAAGAGTTGCGAGAGATTTTTCAAGAAAGACAGGCTCGGTATGAGGAAGTAGCCAGTCGGGTTCTAGATGTGACCAAGCTAAGCCCAGAGGAAATTATAGAGGAGCTGAGATGAAAATTGCCTATCTAGGTCCCAAGGGATCTTTTTCGCATCATGTTGTGCAGACAGCCTTTCCCAAAGAGGAATTGCAGGCTTTTTCAAATATCACAGATGTTATCAAGGCTTATGAGCAGGGCTTGGTGGATTATTCTGTGGTACCAGTTGAAAACTCCATTGAAGGTAGTGTTCATGAAACCTTGGATTACCTTTTTCATCAGGCTCGTATCCAAGCAGTTGCAGAAATCGTCCAGCCTATTCACCAGCAGTTGATGGTGGTTTCAGGTCAGTCAAAAATTGAGAAAATCTTTTCTCATCCTCAGGCTCTAGCTCAGGGAAAGAAATTCATAGAGGCGCATTATCCAGAAGCCCAGCTTGAAGTGACGGCAAGCACAGCCTATGCAGCTCGCTTTATTGCTGAACATCCAGACCAACCTTTTGCGGCTATTGCCCCTAGAAACTCCGCTGCAGAGTATGGTTTGGAATTGATAGCAGAAGATATCCAAGAAATGGAAGCCAATTTCACTCGTTTTTGGGTTTTAGGGTCTGAGATACCGATGATTCCTTTGAACTCGCAAGCTGAAAAAATGAGTTTGGCCTTGACCTTACCAGACAACCTTCCCGGTGCCCTCTACAAGGCACTTTCGACCTTTGCTTGGAGAGGGATTGACTTAACAAAGATTGAGAGTCGCCCCCTTAAAACAGCCTTGGGAGAATACTTTTTCATTATCGATATAGACTATAGTGACAAAGAACTGATTCATTTTGCCAGACAAGAACTAGAGGCCATTGGGATCCAGCACAAGATACTGGGAACCTACCCGATTTTTACCATAACTGATATAGAAAAGGAGAGTCAATGAGCAAAGAAAATCCTTTAAGTCATCACGAGCAGTTACGTTATGACTATCTCTTCAAAAATATTCATTACCTCAACGATCGTGAACGGAGGGAGTTTGATTATCTGCAACAGAAAATGGCAGGTCCCAAGTCTGAAGTTCACCATTTCTACCAAGAAGAAAAAGAAGAAACTTGGGGTAGAGATATTGATCTTCCGACTTATGGCAGTAGAAGTCGATCTAAGAGACGTGAAAAGGTAACTCCTCTGCCTAAAGTCAAAAAGAAAAAAAGAAGAATTCGCTTCAAACGAATACTGACTTGGCTCTTGCTGTTGATTACATGTGTGGCTGCGGGCATGATTATTATGTTTCTTCGAGGTTTTCAGTCGGCAACTACTAGCAATAAGCCAGCTGATGCAAAAGCGGCACAAGTACAGGTGTTTAATGGTCAAGATACTAAAGACGGGGTGAATATCCTAATCATGGGGACAGATGGCCGTATTGGTCAAAATAGTGCAGAAACTCGCACAGATACGATTATGGTATTGAATGTTAGTGGTTCGGATAAGAAAATCAAGCTAGTCAGCTTCATGCGTGACAACCTAGTCTATATTGATGGCTACAGCCAGATTGTGAATGGCAAGAAACAAATGGATAATAAACTCAACGTAGCCTATGAACTTGGGGAGCAGGAGGGGCAAAAAGGAGCAGAAATGGTTCGCAAGGTTTTAAAAGACAACTTTGACTTGGATATTAAGTACTATGCCCTGGTCGACTTCCAGGCCTTTGCAACAGCCATTGATACCCTCTTCCCTGACGGAGTATCGATTGATGCTCAATTCTCAACATTGAATGGTCAACCTTTAACAGAAGCTACAGTTGGAGATGACCTACATGCAACAGAAACGGAATCACCAACTCAAACTATTAAAGTTGGGAAACAGCAGATGAATGGCTCGACCTTGCTCAACTACGCTCGTTTCCGTGATGATGATGAAGGAGACTATGGTCGTACCAAACGTCAGCAGCAAGTCATGTCAGCTGTTCTTGAGCAAATCAAAGATCCAACCAAGCTCTTTACAGGATCAGAGGCACTTGGAAAAGTTTTTGGAATGACTTCAACCAATCTACCTTATACTTTCCTACTGACTAATGGTTTGTCAGTTATCGAAGGCGCACAGAATGGTATTGAAAGACTCACAGTACCAGAACTTGGTGACTGGGTAGATGCTTATGATGTCTATGGAGGGCAAGGACTTCTTGTCGATCAAAATAAATACCAAACCAAACTCGCTCAAATGGGGATGAGATAAGAGGCGATAAATGAAAATCAAAGTTTGATTCACTAGTGAAATCGTGGTCTGAGCTTTGGTTTTTCTTGCTATCTGATAGATTTTTATAGCTTTTTTATGGTATAATAAAATGATATAACTCGTTATTGGACAGAAGAGGAGAGATATGAGTGATTTGAAAGCGATTCAGGCTCGTAGTCTGGAAATGGCTGAATATTTCGTCGCATTTTGTAAAGAACATGATTTGTTATGCTACCTCTGTGGTGGAGGAGCTATTGGCGCCCTTCGTAATAAGGGTTTCATTCCTTGGGATGATGACTTAGACTTTTTCATGCCACGTAAGGATTATGAAAAATTAGCAGAACTGTGGCCACGTTATGCAGATGAGCGTTATTTCTTGTCAAAGAGTCACAAGGATTTTGTAGACCGTAACCTTTTTATTACCATTCGTGACAAGGAAACCACATGTATCAAACCTTACCAGCAGGATTTGGATTTGCCCCACGGTTTGGCCTTGGATGTTTTGCCTTTAGATTATTATCCGAAAAATCCAGCTGAGCGTAAGAAACAGGTTCGTTGGGCCTTGATTTATTCACTCTTTTGCGCCCAAACTATCCCAGAAAAGCATGGTGCAGTCATGAAATGGGGAAGTCGCATCTTACTCGGTTTAACTCCAAAATCTCTACGCTATCGCATTTGGAAAAAAGCTGAAAAAGAAATGACCAAGTATAGTCTGGCTGAGAGCGATGGAATCACGGAATTATGCTCAGGTCCTGGCTACATGCGAAACAAATACCCAATCGCATCTTTTGAAGACAATCTTTTCTTGCCATTTGAAGGAACAGAGATGCCCATTCCAGTCGGTTATGATGCCTATCTCAGAACTGCTTTTGGGGACTATATGACACCACCACCAGCGGACAAGCAAGTACCGCATCATGATGCCATTATAGCAGACATGGACAAGAGCTACACAGAATATAAGGGAGAATATGGTGTATAAGAAAAAAATTCTGTTTTTCATGTGGTCCTTTTCTCTTGGAGGCGGAGCAGAGAAGATTCTATCTACCATTGTTTCAAATCTGGATCCAGAGAAGTATGATATTGATATTCTTGAAATGGAACACTTTGATAAGGGGTATGAAACGGTTCCCAACAATGTTCATATTTTAAAGGCTTTTCAGGATTATCGTCAACCAAGATGGTTACGAGCTCTTTTGTGGAGAATAAGAATCTATTTTCCAAGGCTGACTCGTCGCTTGCTTGTAAAAGATGATTATGATGTTGAAGTTTCTTTTACGATTATGAATCCACCACTCTTATTTTCAGAGCGGAAAGAAGTCAAGAAGATATCTTGGATTCATGGAAGTATTGAGGAATTCCTAAAGGATAGTTCAAAACGTGAATCACATAGACGTCAGTTGGATGCTGCGGATACCATAGTAGGGATTTCAAAAAAGACCAGTAATTCTATCAAAGAAGTGTACCCAGATTATTCTTTGAAATTACAAACGGTATACAATGGTTACGATTTTAAGAGTATTTTAGAAAAATCTCAAGAGAAGATAGATATCGAGATTGCGCCTCAAAGCATCTGTACTATCGGACGGATTGAGGAAAATAAGGGTTCTGACCGTGTGGTGGAAGTGTTACAACTATTACACCAAGAGGGAAAAAACTATCATCTCTACTTCATAGGGGCTGGTGATATGGAAGAGGAACTGAAAAACCGCGTCAAAGAGTATGAGCTTGAAGACTATGTACATTTCCTTGGTTATCAAAAAAATCCTTATCAGTATTTGTCTCAGATGAAAGTTCTCTTGTCTATGTCTAAACAAGAAGGTTTTCCTGGAGTGTATGTGGAGGCCTTGAGTCTGGGACTTCCTTTTGTCTCTACGGATGTTGGAGGGGCTGAGGAATTATCCCAAGAAGGACGATTTGGACAAATCATTGAGAGCAATCAAGAGGCAGCTCAGGCAATTACTGACTATATGACTTTTGCCTCAAACTTTGATGTTAACGAGGCTAGCCAATTCATTCAGCAATTTACAATTGCCAAACAAATCGAACAAGTAGAAAAACTATTAGAGGAGTAGCATGGAAACTGCATTAATTAGTGTCATTGTGCCAGTCTATAATGTGGCGCAGTACCTAGAAAAATCGATAGCTTCCATTCAGAAGCAGACCTATCAGAATCTGGAAATCATTCTTGTTGACGATGGTGCAACAGATGAGAGTGGTCGCTTGTGTGATTCAATCGCTGAAAAAGATGAAAGGGTGTCAGTACTTCATAAAAAGAATGAAGGATTGTCACAAGCACGAAATGATGGAATGAAGCAGGCTTACGGGGATTATCTGATTTTTATTGACTCAGATGATTATATCCATCCAGAAATGATTCAGAGCTTATATGAGCAATTAGTTCAAGAAGAAGCAGATGTTTCGAGCTGTGGTGTCATGAATGTCTATGCTAATGATGAAAGCCCACAATCAGCCAATCAGGATGACTATTTTGTCTGTGATTCCCAAACATTTCTAAGGGAATACCTCATAGGTGAAAAAATTCCTGGAACGATTTGCAATAAACTAATCAAGAGAGAGATTGCAACTGCCATATCCTTTCCTAAGGGATTGATTTACGAAGATGCCTATTACCATTTTGATTTGATTAAGTTGGCTAAGAAGTATGTGGTGAATACCAGACCCTATTATTACTATTTCCATAGAGGGGATAGTATTACGACTAAACCTTATGCAGAGAAGGATTTAGCCTATATTGATATCTATCAAAAGTTTTATAATGAAGTTGTGAAAAACTATCCTGACTTGAAGGAGGCCGCTTTCTTCAGATTGGCCTATGCCCAATTCTTTATTCTGGATAAGATGCTTTTGATAGAGGATTACAGAAAAATTGAAGAATATCCAGCGATTTATCATTTTCTGAAGAAGCACGCTTTTTCTATTTTTAAAAATCCTATTTTTAGAATGGGGAGACGAATTAGTGCTTTAGCTCTATTTTTAAACATACGATTGTATCGAATATTGTTACTAAAAAATATTGAACAGTCAAGAAAAATTAATTAGAAAAGGAGGAGAGAAATGATTGATGGCAAACGAATATTGCTTTGTGCGACCATTCTAAGCTATTTCTTAACAATTTTTAGTGGTATCACTTATTTGTTTACAAATGAGAATGTCGTACTGTTAACGACTCTACTATTGTTGCTGATTAGTAGCCTTCTATTTTGCTGGAATAATATAAAATATTATTTAATTCACTTTATTTTTTATATTACAATTTTTATATTTTTGGTATCCAGACCCACGATAGATTACTTTAGAGATGGTGCCTTAGACACTTACCAACCTATTGCTTACCGTTTTTCTTTTTTGGTGGTAATTGTCTCAATATTGGGACTGACAATAGGAGGATTCATTGCTAGTTATTACATTAGCAGAAAGAAAGTTCACGATATAGAAGTTAGACAAGAATCTACTGCAAACTTTATAAAAAACTTACGTTTTGTATCACTAAGTGTATTTTTGATTACCTATCCATTTTACTTTTTAAGACTACTTGAACGTTTGCTTTACCGTTTACAGACTTCTTATTACAATTATTATGCAAATTTTGAGAGTCAACTTCCATATTTTACCTATATCTTATCGACATTTACGGTTTATGCGATGTGTATGTACTTGGCAACTAAACCAAAAAAATTACACGCGACAGCAGTGCTAGTGTCCTTTATTGTCGCAAATACTATTCATTTAGCAATAGGAACACGTAACCCTTTCATTTTAAGTATTCTATTTGCTTTCGTATATTATTTTATGCGTGAGCAGACTGAAAAGGGAAAATGGATTGGCTTCAAAGAGAAATTGGCCCTTTTTGTTGGATCACCTATTCTTATGTTAGCAATGGGAATTCTTAATTATGTGCGAGATAATGTGCAAGTTTCTCATACAGGATTTTGGGATATTCTTCTTGATTTTATTTATAAACAGGGAACCAGTTTTGGAGTATTGGCGAGAGGATTTTTATACAACAGTAGTCTCCCTTATAGAGATTTTCGAAATTTCACCTTTGGCCCTATAATTGACTATTTTGCAAGGGGAAGTTTGGGAATCATTTTTGGAGCGAAACCATTTGAACATACAACAAATAGTATTGAATTAGCCATTGATAGTAATAGCTACGCTAATAACCTATCTTATCTTGTCCTAAACAAGGAATACTTAAAAGGTCATGGTATTGGTAGTAGTTACATCATGGAGTTGTATACCGATTATGGTATGATGGGAGTTTTCCTACTAAGTCTCCTACTTGGCTTATTATTTATAGCAATGTTGCAAGTTGCTTATCGCTCGAAAACCATCTTATTCGCTTTGTCCCTATTGATCTTGAATAATATCTTCTTTATGCCAAGAAGTAGCTTTTCGGAAAGTTTCTTTAACCTGTTTACAATGCAATTCTGGGGAATTGTTCTTGTTATGCTATTTGTCGCTAAAATGATTACTAAAAAAAATCAATATCTAATACAAAAAAGGAGTTAACTCATGTTTGAACACTATTCAGTAGAGGATTTATTTGCAAATCTCTATAAAAAACGGAAAATGAATCTGCTAGTTTTGATTGTTTTATTTGCACTTATCGCTGTGCCATTTACGATTACAGCGGTCAAAAACAAGAATACGGTGAAAGATACATCTAGCTATTCAACTTATATTACTTATAAAATTACGCCTCCAGAGGATTCTTCAAAAGTAATTTTAAACCACCAAGTTGGAAGATACAGTGATTTTTATGCTAAATTAATTGACGGTAATCTAAATGGAGCCTTTCTATTTAATGATGTTGATTCAGATAAAATGAAAAAAATTGCTCGTGATTTGGATACGACAGAATCAGCCTTAAAAAATTCAACCAGTGACTACTGGACTAAAAAATTAACGGTAAATTCATTAATTGATGATGCAGGTGTAAGTATCAAAATTTTAACACCTAGCAAAGAGGTAAATGATTTTCTTGAGACCAAGTTTGATTCATTGATTGATAAATTTAAGAGTACCTATGCAAATGTTAAAATTGAAAAGTTAGAAACAGTCAATTCAAAAGAATTAAATCCTAGTGGTGAAATTACAGTTGGCTTCAATCTTAAAAATCTAGTTTTGCGCTTAGCAGTTATAGGAGTTCTATGTGTTGTTCTCCTTATTATGGGAAATGTTCTTGTCTACATTTTTAATCCTACAATTAATCGTGCAGGCGACTTTTTGGCTTATCAACTAGATTTTGTTTCAAATATCACTACCAATGATAACCTATCACAACTTTTGAGTTATAGATGTGAAGGTCAACCATTAGCGGTTGTCAGTTCAGATAGTCGTATCTTAAAGAAATTACAAGAAAATTACAAATTAAATATAGAGGGTATTCATTTTGTAGATTTGCAAAATGTAAAAGATCTTTTAGCAACGGACAATGTTCTATTCGTTGAGGAATATGGTGTTACTCGTTATAAAAAATTTGAAGAAAGCTTGCAGATGGTTAGAAATCTAAATCGTTCAGTTTTAGGAGTCATAGCTTTTAATCTATAAAGTATCTTCATAAAAAGTGAAGAGGTTCAATACTTAAAGAGGACGTGATAGTCCTCTTTTTTATGCCTACGATAAGGTAGAAAGGAAGTCTGATGATATTAGTGCTTTTTAACAAAGAGGAAACTTGTAACAAGCGAAATAGAAATGCGTTGTTGAAACTAGTTTTCTCAATCAAAAAGGCCTTTTTAACTAACTTTATGATATAATAAACAACGAGGTAAATTGAATGAAAAGTATAAAATTAAATGCTCTGGCTTTTATGGGGATTCGTGTTTTAAATATTATTTTCCCTATTTTAACAGGTACATATGTTGCTCGTGTTTTGGATCGAACAGATTATGGTTATTTTAACTCTGTTGATACCATCCTATCTTTCTTCTTGCCTTTTGCAACTTATGGGGTTTATAACTACGGTCTTCGTGCCATTAGCAATGTGAAAGATAATAAAAAAGAGCTAAACAAAGTTTTCTCTAGTCTTTTTTATTTGTGTGTTGCTTGTACTATTATTACAACACTTGTATATGTTTTCTCCTATCCATTATTCTTTACAGCTAATCCTATCATTCAAAAGATCTATCTAGTAATGGGAGTGCAACTCGTTGCTCAGATTTTTTCAATTGAGTGGGTTAATGAGGCGCTTGAAAATTATAGCTTTTTATTTTATAAAACAGCTTTCATACGTGTTCTCATGTTGGTATCAATATTTTTATTTGTAAAAAACGAACACGATATTGTTGTTTATACTCTGGTAATGAGTCTATCAACCCTAATTAACTATCTCATTAGTTATTTCTGGATTAAACGAGATATAAAATTTGTAAAAGTTTCACTAAGTGAATTCAAACCGCTCTTGCTTCCACTGACAGCCATGCTTATTTTCGCAAATGCAAATATGTTATTTACATTTCTTGACCGTCTATTTCTTGTGAAGACGGGGATTGATGTAAATGTCAGCTACTATACCATTGCACAACGAATTGTAACGGTTATTGCGGGGGTTGTTACAGGTGCAATTGGAGTTAGTGTCCCTCGTTTAAGTTATTATCTTGGAAAAGGAAAGAAAGAGGAGTATGTAAATTTAGTCAATCGAGGAAGCCGTATTTTCAATTTCTTCATCATTCCTCTTAGTATAGGCTTAATGATTTTGGGACCCCAAGCTATCTTAGTATATGGTAGTGAAAAATATATAGGTGGCGGTATTTTAACTTCCCTCTTTGCTGCCCGTACGATTATTCTCGCTCTAGATACTATTCTAGGATCACAAATTCTCTTTACAAATGGATATGAGAGAAGAATTACCCTCTATACTGTTTTTGCGGGTATTTTGAACCTTATTTTAGATAGTTTACTCTATTTTTATGATATCTATACACCAGAGTATTATCTGATTACAACTATGCTATCTGAAACATTCCTTTTGATTCTTTATATTCTCTTTATCAATAAGCGTAAACTCATCAACTTACGGCACATTCTAAAGTATACTTTACGGTATTCTCTCTTCTCATCGACATTTATTCTGATTTCCTTCCTAGTCAATTTTATATATCCGGTACAAATGGTTATCAACTTGCCACTCTTTATTAACATGTTTATCATCATGGCATTATCTGTGCTCAGTTATATTGGCTTATTAGTATGGACAAAAGATAGTATTTTCTATGAATTTTTAGGACACTTTATTTCGCTAAAAAAACGCGTTATAAAATAATAGGAGGAATATATGAGAAAATTAAGCATTGAAGAAGCTAAAAAGATTGAACTTGATATTTTAGACTTTATAGACTCCTTTTGTAAGGAGAACGGCATCAACTATTGTATTAACTATGGGACCTTGATTGGTGCTATTCGACACAAGGGATTTATTCCTTGGGATGATGATATAGACCTTTCTATGACTCGTAAAAACTATGAAAAGTTTATTCAGTTATTTAGCGAGAAGCAATCAAAATATAAACTTCTCTCGTTAGAAACGGATGACCAATATTTTAATAACTTTATCAAAATTGTAGATCCTACAACAAAAATAATTGATACGAGAAATACAAAAACTTATGATTCGGGTATATTCATTGATATTTTTCCGATGGATACATTTAATGATAGTAAGGTCGTTGATATCTGCTATAAGTTGGAAAGCTTTAAGTTACTATCCTTTAGTAAACACAAGAATATTGTTTATGGAGATAGCAAATTAAAAGACTTGATACGTTCCTTCTTCTGGTTTTTGCTTCGTCCGATTTCTCCCAGTTATTTTGCGATTCAAATTGAAAAGCAAATTCAAAAGTATAGGGTAAAAGATGGTAAATATATCGCTTTTATTCCTTCTAAGTTTAAGGAAAAAGAAGTTTTTGCCAAAGAAGTTTTTGAAGATTTCATTGAAGTCCCTTTTGAACATCTGATGCTTCCAGCACCGAAACAATACGATGCTATTTTGAAACAGTATTATGGTGATTATATGACTCTCCCACCAAAAGAAAAACAGTTTTATAGTCACGAATTTGAAGCCTATAAATTGGAGGATTAAATGCAGTATTTAGAAAAAAATGAGGTTAAAACTATTCAACTAGGTATTTTGGACTATATTGACGAAATTTGTAAAAAAAATAATATTTCTTATTTCCTCAGCTATGGAACAATGTTGGGAGCTGTCCGTCATAAAGGAATGATTCCTTGGGATGATGACATTGATATTTCTCTGTATAGAGAAGACTATGAACGTTTATTGAAAGCTATTGAAGAGGACCAGCATCCTATTTATCAAGTCCTTTCCTATGAGACTTCATCGTGGTATTTCCATAATTTTGCAGCTATTTTAGATACATCAACTGTCATTGAGGATAATGTAAAGTATAAGCGTCATGACACTAGTTTGTTTATTGATGTCTTTCCAATCGATCAATTTTCAGATTTGAGCATCATTGATAAGAGCTATAAATATGTTGCCTTGCGTCAGCTTGCCTATATCAAAAAAGAACGTGCGGTTCACGGAGATAGCAAATTAAAGGATTTTCTTCGCTTGTGTACCTGGTATCCTCTCAGACTTGTTAATCCGAGATACTTCTTTAAGAAAATTGATCAATTAGTAAAAAATAGTGTGACAGAAAATCCTACTTATGAAGGAGCTGTTGGAGTTGGAAAAGAAAAAATGAAAGAAGTTTTTCCAGCAGGAACCTTTAAAGAACTGATTTTAACAGAATTTGAAGGGAGAATGTTGCCAATTCCTAAAAATTATGATGCCTTTTTAACACAGATGTATGGTGATTATATGACTCCTCCATCGAAAGAAATGCAGGAGTGGTATAGCCATAGTATAAAAGCCTATCGTAAGATAGAGAAGTAGCTCAGTTTCATAAGAGAGCGAATCTTTTGGGTGTTTATTGGAAAAATCAGAACAATACTATTCATATACAAAGCAGGACATGAAAATAGGTTAAACTGATGGTTTATAGAAAGGATAAAGGAAAGTGTGATATACAATGAAGAATACAAAGATAAGGAAGTTAATATTATTTAGTTTTCTCATATGTACTTTAATTATGGCTGCCAAATTATCATCTGTCGATGCGGATACCATTTCCGCAGGGGATGGTAATCGAATCCACTTTATTAATTTAAAATCTAAGTCAGGGAGTGATGCTATTCTCTTAGAAAGCAAAGGGCACTTTGCTTTAATTGATATGGGTGAGGATTATGATTTCCCAGATGGAAGCAATCCACGTTATCCAGATAGGTGGGGAATTACCATGGACAATGATCAAGTTTTAGAGGATCGATTGTTCCGTCATCTGAAACAGGTTGGTGTTGAAAAACTAGATTTTATCTTGGGTACTCATGTCCACAGTGATCATATTGGTTCTGCAGATGAAGTACTAAAACATTATCCTGTTGATAAATTTTATCTGAAAAGATACTCAGATGAACGCATTACAACACAGTGGAGGTTGTGGGATAATCTCTATAACTATGATAATGCGGTTAAAACAGCTCTTGAACGTGGTGTAAATCTTATACAAGATATCTCTGACAACGACAGCCACTTTACCATGGGTGATATGGATATTCAGCTTTATAACTACAAAAATGAGTATGACAGTGAAGGAAAGCTTAAAAAGGTTTTCGATGATAATTCAAACTCAATAGTTGCTGTTGTTACTGTAGCTGGAAAGAGAATCTATCTAGGTGGAGATTTGGATAATGCCGAAGGAGCAGAAGATAAGTTAGGCCCTGTTATCGGTAAGGTTGATATGATGAAATGGAACCATCATTATGATGCGACAATTTCAAATACAGTTAACTTTATTAATAATTTATCACCAAGTATTGTTGTTCAGACAAGCGGATCAGATATTAATCGTGAATCCACTAGAGCTCTACTTCGAGAAAAGAATATAAAAATAGTAAAAGCTTATAGTCATACCAAAGATGCGACGGTTTTTGATATAGATAAAGAAGGATTTACTAACGTTTCGGAAGTTTTTCCCGATATACCAACCGTTAGAGAAAAATGGTATAAAGAAGACGGTTACTGGAAATATCGCTTGTCCGATGGTGAAATGACGATTGGTTGGCGAAAAATAGACGGTGTTTATTATTTCTTTAATGGACAAGGACAAATGCAAGCTGACAAATGGTTGCATTTGAAAGATTCTAGAGAAAAAATTGATGGAAACTGGTATTACCTAAACAACAACGGTGACATGCGAGAAACTGGTTGGTTTAACCAAGATGGTAATTGGTACTATATCACATCAACGGGAGCAAGAAGCTACAATGAACTCTTAGAAATTGCGGGGCAGAAATACCTATTTGATAAAGATGGTAAGATGCTAACAGGACATCAAGTCTATAATGGCAAGAAGATGTTCTTTAGCGAAAGTGGTGCACTCCAAGCAGCAGGTAAGCCTTCAACTTGGCAAAAGATCGATTCAGATTGGTATTTCTATGATGAGGATGGGCTAAAGACTGTCGGTAAAAAGAATATTATTGGAAGCACGTACTACTTTAATCAAGAAGGTGTCATGCAAACTGGCTGGACCTTTGTTGATGGTTACTGGAACTATTTTGCAAGTTCTGGAGCTATGAAAACCGGCTGGATCAAGGATCAGGAAACATGGTATTATCTGGATAAAGATGGCATCATGTTAACTGGCAGACAAGATATCAATGGTGTTCGTTACTATTTGAATGCTAGTGGTGCCATGCAAACAGGCTGGGCCTTTGTTGATGGTCACTGGAACTATTTTGCAAGTTCTGGAGCTATGAAAACTGGTTGGGTCAAGGATCAGGAAACATGGTATTATTTGGATAAAGATGGCATCATGTTAACTGGAAGCCAAGATATCAATGGTGTCCGTTACTATTTGAATGCCAGTGGTGCCATGCAAACAGGCTGGGCCTTTGTTGATGGTCACTGGAACTATTTTGTAAGTTCTGGAGTTATGAAAACTGGTTGGTTGAAAGATAATGAATCATGGTATTATTTGGATCCAGAAACAGGTATCATGGCTGTAGGCTCTAAAGAAATTGACGGAAAGAACTATTTCTTCAGCTCTGCAGGTACTATGCAAGTTGGATGGCAGTGGTCAAATGATTCTTGGCATTATTACGCTACGTCTGGCGCAGTCCAAACTGGTTGGTTGAAAGATGGTGATGTCTGGTACTATCTTGAAGGAAAAGAAGGCATTATGCTGGTCGGCCTTCATCAAGTAGATGGTAAGCAATATTACTTTAGCAGATCTGGAGCCATGCAAACTGGCTGGAAATGGTCTGATAATCATTACCGTTACTTTGAATCAAACGGTGCCATGAAAACTGGTTGGATAAAAGACAAAGGCGTCTGGTATTATCTAAATCCTGAAGATGGAATCATGTTGGTTGGCCTTCATAAAGTAAATGGTGATCATTATTACTTTGATGAATCAGGAGCTATGCAAACGGGTTGGAAACAGCTTGATGGTAATTGGTACTATTTCCAAGCAGATGGTTCTTTATTGAAGAACGCGACAACACCTGATGGTTATAAAGTAAACGAAGAAGGAATTTGGAAAATAAGTCAAACCACTGTAGCAGTGGAGCAAGATAAGAAAGAGCAAATAACTGAAACTTCTACTTCAACTGAGAATTCATCTCATCATTTAATTGGGGAATAAATGTGATGTGTAAACACCTTAGAGTCAGGTAGGACTAAACCGGATTTTAGGGTGTTTTTTAAGTTTTATATTGACGCTGATATTATAAAGTTAACTCTAAATATACAATATTCTCGCTTCATTCTTTTGATAAAATCGTAAAAATCTAGTATAATAGATAGACTGAAAGTATGAGGTTACTAGATATGAAGATGAAACAAATTAGTGATACAACACTAAAAATCACGATGACTTTAGATGATTTGATAGATCGGGGAATGGAGATTGCAGACTTTCTCGTTCCTCAGGAAAAAACTGAAGAGTTTTTCTATGCTATTTTAGATGAACTGGAAATGCCAGACAATTTCTTGGATAGTGGCATGCTGAGTTTCCGTGTGACGCCAAAACCTGATAAGGTCGACGTCTTTGTGACCAAGTCCAAGATTGACCAAAATCTGGATTTTGAAGATTTGGTGGATTTACCCGATATGGAAGAATTAGCCCAAATGTCGCCGGATGAATTTCTCAAAACCTTAGAAAAGAGCATTGCAGACAAGACCAAGGATGATATTGAGGCCATCCAATCTCTAGAGCAGGTCGAAGCAAAGGAAGAAGAGCAAGAGCAAACAGAAAAGGAAACTGAAAGTAAGAAAGAACCTTATATCTACTATATCCTGCATTTTACAAGTCTTGCTGACTTAGTTGCTTTTGCAAAGACGGTTAACTACCAGATGGAAACATCTGAACTCTATAAGATGAATGGACAGTACTATTTGACAATCTTGGTTGATGTGGCAAATCATCCTAGTCCTTACCCATCCTGGCTGTTAGCCCGTATGCGTGAGTTTGCAGACGACAGTGACATCAGTCGTTCAGTCTTGCAAGAGTATGGGCAAATCTTGATCAACCACGATGCAGTTCTCGGTCTGCAAAAGATTCATTCATAGATTTTTAAAATTAATTTTCATTTATCAGGAAAGACGAATCATGGGATTCGTTTTTTCTTTTCTAGACTGAAATATTGATTTACTATATTAGGAATTTTCACAAAATTCTGTTATAATGGCTATATCAGAAAATTTCGAGGAGACAAACATGACAGTTAAAATTGCTTTACTTGGATTTGGTACCGTTGCAAGTGGCGTACCATTCCTCCTAAAGGAAAATGGAGAAAAAATCATCCAGTCAGCTCATTCGGAGATTGAAGTAGCCAAGGTATTGGTCAAGGATGAAGATGAAAAGAACCGCTTGCTTGCGGTAGGAAATGACTTTAACTTTGTGACCAATGTAGATGATATTTTATCAGACAAGGACATTACTATCGTAGTGGAATTGATGGGGCGTATCGAACCAGCTAAGACCTTTATCACTCGTGCCTTGGAAGCTGGGAAACACGTTGTTACTGCTAACAAGGACCTTTTGGCTGTCCATGGTGCAGAATTGTTAGAAATCGCTAAAAATCATAATGTAGCACTTTACTACGAAGCAGCAGTAGCTGGGGGGATTCCAATTCTTCGCACTCTAGCAAATTCATTGGCTTCTGATAAAATCACGCGCGTTCTTGGTGTCGTTAACGGAACTTCTAACTTTATGATGACCAAGATGGTGGAAGAAGGCTGGTCTTATGATGATGCTCTGGCTGAAGCTCAAAGACTTGGATTTGCAGAAAGTGACCCAACAAATGACGTGGATGGGATTGACGCAGCTTATAAGATGGTGATTTTGAGCCAATTTGCTTTTGGTATGAAGGTTGCCTTTGACGATGTAGCCCACAAGGGGATCCGCAACATCACACCAGAAGACGTAGCTGTTGCCCAAAACCTCGGCTATGTAGTGAAATTGGTAGGTTCTATCGAGGAAACTCCTTCAGGTATTGCTGCGGAAGTAACTCCAACCTTCCTTCCTAAAGCACATCCACTTGCCAGTGTGAATGGGGTAATGAACGCTGTTTTTGTAGAATCTATTGGTATCGGTGAGTCTATGTACTACGGACCAGGTGCTGGTCAAAAACCAACTGCAACAAGTGTTGTAGCAGACATTGTCCGTATCGTTCGTCGCTTGAATGATGGCACCATTGGTAAAGACTTCAACGAATATAGCCGTGAACTTGTCTTGGCAAATCCAGAAGATGTCAAAGCCAATTATTACTTCTCAATCTTGGCACCAGACTCAAAAGGTCAGGTCTTGAAACTGGCCGAAATCTTTAATGCTCAAGATATTTCCTTCAAGCAAATCCTCCAAGATGGCAAAGAGGGTGACAAGGCGCGTGTAGTGATTATTACTCATAAGATCAATAAAGCACAACTTGAGAATGTTTCAGCTGAGTTGGCCAAAGCTTTAGAATTTGACCTCTTGAATACCTTCAAGGTGTTAGGAGAATAGGATGAAGATTATTGTACCTGCAACCAGTGCTAATATCGGGCCAGGTTTTGATTCGGTCGGTGTAGCTGTAACCAAGTATCTTCAAATAGAGGTCTGTGAAGAACGGGATGAGTGGTTGATTGAACATCAGATTGGCAAATGGATTCCCCATGACGAGCGTAACCTTTTGCTCAAGATTGCCTTGCAAATTGCGCCGGACTTGCAACCGAGACGCTTGAAAATGATCAGTGATGTTCCCCTGGCGCGTGGTTTGGGTTCTTCTAGCTCGGTTATCGTTGCTGGGATTGAACTGGCCAACCAACTGGGCAAGCTTAACTTATCCAACCACGACAAATTGCAGCTGGCGACCAAGATTGAAGGGCATCCAGACAATGTGGCCCCAGCAATTTATGGTAATCTGGTTATTGCAAGTTCCGTTGAAGGGCAGGTTTCGGCGATTGTGGCAGATTTCCCAGAGTGTGATTTTTTAGCTTATATTCCCAACTATGAATTGCGTACTCGTGACAGCCGCGGTGTCTTGCCTAAAAAATTGTCCTACAAGGAAGCTGTTGCTGCCAGCTCTATCGCCAATGTGGCTATTGCAGCCTTGTTGGCAGGTGACATGGTGACAGCTGGACAAGCAATCGAGGGAGACCTCTTCCACGAACGATATCGTCAGGACTTGGTGAGAGAATTTGCGACGATTAAGCAAGTAGCCAAAGAAAGTGGTGCTTATGCAACCTATCTCTCTGGTGCTGGACCAACAGTTATGGTCTTGGCTTCTCATGACAAGATGCCGGCGATTAAGGCGGAATTGCAAAAGCAGTCTTTCAAAGGCAAACTTCATGATTTGAAAGTGGATACCCAAGGTGTCCGTGTCCAAGCAAAATAAAGAAATAAAAGACAGGATGGGGAAAGTCTCGACTAGAGGGCTTCCTGTCCTTTTTTTGAAAAGAAGTTTATACTCAATGAAAATCAAAGAGCAAATTAGGAAGCTAGCCGCAGGCTGTACTTGAGTACGGTAAGGCGACGCTGACGTGGTTTGAAGAGATTTTCGAAGAGTATTAGTTAAAAACTTGATAGAGGAGAAACGAAGATGGCAGAAATTTATCTAGCAGGTGGTTGTTTTTGGGGCTTAGAGGAATATTTTTCCCGAATTTCGGGAGTGCTAGCTACCAGTGTCGGCTACGCTAATGGCCAAGTCGAAACGACCAATTACCAGCTACTTAAGGAAACAGACCATGCAGAAACGGTTCAAGTGATTTACGATGAGAAAGCAGTGTCACTTAGAGAAATTTTACTTTATTATTTCCGTGTCATCAATCCCTTATCTATCAACCAGCAGGGGAATGACCGTGGTCGCCAATATCGTACTGGTATTTATTATTAAGATGAAGTAGATCTGCCAGCTATCTATACAGTGGTGCGGGAGCAGGAGCGTATGCTGGATCGAAAGATTGCAGTAGAAGTGGAGAAACTTCGCCACTATATTCTGGCTGAAGACTATCATCAAGACTATCTCAAGAAAAATCCTTCCGGTTACTGTCATATCGATGTGACAGATGCTGAGCAGCCATTGATTGACGCCTCAAATTATGAAAAGCCTAGTCAAGAAGTGTTAAGGGAAAGTTTGTCAGCAGAGTCTTATCGTGTCACCCAAGAAGCTGCAACAGAGGCTCCCTTTAGCAATGCTTATGACCAGACCTTTGAAGAAGGGATTTATGTAGATATCACGACTGGCGAGCCACTCTTTTTCGCTAAGGATAAGTTTGCCTCAGGATGTGGTTGGCCAAGCTTTAGCCGTCCGATTTCCAAGGAATTGATTCACTACTACAAGGATTTGAGCCATGGAATGGAGCGAATCGAAGTTCGTTCTCGTTCAGGAAATGCTCACTTGGGCCATGTTTCCACAGATGGACCGCAGGAGTTAGGTGGCCTCCGTTACTGTATCAATTCGGCATCCTTGCGCTTTGTGGCCAAGGATGAGATGGAAGAGGCAGGATACGGTTATTTATTGCCTTACTTAAACAAATAGAACTGAGAGGGTGGGCATTTCCACTTTCTTCATTTTCAGAATAAGAATAGAAGGGATTTATGAAACACTTACTATCTTACTTCAAACCCTACATCAAAGAGTCGATTCTAGCACCCCTGTTCAAGCTACTAGAAGCTGTTTTTGAGCTCTTGGTTCCCATGGTGATTGCTGGAATTGTTGATCAGTCCTTGCCCCAGAGAGATCAAGGGCATCTATGGATGCAGATTGGCCTGCTCCTTATCTTTGCAGTGATTGGCGTTTTAGTGGCCTTGGTAGCTCAGTTTTACTCAGCCAAGGCAGCGGTTGGGTTTGCCAAAGAATTGACAAACGACCTTTATCGGCACATTCTTTCTTTGCCCAAGGACAGTAGAGATCGTTTGACAACTTCTAGCTTAGTCACCCGCTTGACTTCAGATACCTACCAGATTCAGACGGGTATCAATCAATTCCTGCGCCTCTTTTTGCGAGCGCCTATTATTGTTTTTGGGGCAATTTTTATGGCCTATCGCATCTCGGTTGAGCTGACTTTCTGGTTCTTAGTCATAGTTGTCATTTTGACGATTGTTATTGTAGGCCTCTCTCGACTGGTAAATCCTCTCTACAGTAGTCTCAGAAAGAAAACGGACCAGCTGGTTCAGGAAACGCGCCAGCAATTTCAAGGGATGCGGGTTATTCGTGCTTTTGGTCAGGAAAAACGAGAGTTACAAATTTTTCAAACCCTTAACCAAGTTTATGCTAGATTGCAAGAAAAGACGGGCTTCTGGTCTAGTTTGTTAACACCTCTGACCTATCTGATTGTTAATGGAACTCTTCTCGTCATCATCTGGCAGGGCTATATTTCAATTCAAGGAGGTTTACTCAGTCAAGGTGCCCTCATTGCCCTTATCAACTATCTCTTGCAGATTTTGGTGGAATTGGTCAAGCTAGCTATGTTGATCAATTCTCTCAATCAGTCTTATATCTCAGCTAAACGAATCGAGGAAGTCTTTGCTGAGGCTCCAGAAGATATCCATTCGGAGTTAGAAGAAAAGCAAGTTACCAGTAATCAGGTTTTACAAGTCCAAGAATTGACTTTTACCTATCCTGATGCGGTCCAGCCTTCTCTGAGAGGCATTTCCTTTGATATGACTCAAGGGCAAATCCTTGGTATCATTGGGGGAACGGGTTCTGGTAAATCAAGCTTGGTGCAAGTCTTACTTGGTCTATATCCAGCAGATAAGGGAAGCATTAACCTTTATAGAGATGGACGTAGTCCTCTTAATTTGGAGCAGTGGAGGTCTTGGATTGCCTATGTGCCTCAAAAAGTCGAGCTCTTTAAAGGAACTATTCGTTCCAACTTGACTTTGGGTTTCAATCAAGAAGTAACTGACCAAGAACTCTGGCAGGTCTTGGAAATTGCGCAAGCAAAGGATTTTGTCAGTGAAAAGGAAGGACTTTTGGATGCCCTGGTTGAGGCAGGAGGACGAAATTTCTCAGGCGGACAAAAACAAAGGCTGTCTATCGCCCGAGCAGTCCTGCGCCAAGCTCCATTTCTCATCCTAGATGATGCGACCTCAGCCCTCGACACCATTACCGAGTCCAAGCTCTTGAAATCTATTAGAGAAAATCTGCCAAATACGAGCTTAATCTTGATTTCTCAACGGACTTCGACACTTCGGATGGCAGACCAGATTCTCCTCTTGGAAAAAGGTGAGCTACTAGCTATTGGCAAGCACGAGGAATTGATGAAGACTAGCCAAGTCTATCGCGAAATCAATGCATCCCAACATGGAAAGGAGGACTAATATGAGACGACAAACTGCAAACCAGACGCTCAAACGTTTGGCAAAAGATTTAGCAAGCCATCCTTTCCTCCTTTTCCTAGCCTTTCTAGGAACCATTGTCCAAGTTGGCTTATCAATTTACCTACCTATTCTGATTGGTCAGGTCATCGACCAGGTCCTAGTGGCTGGTTCTTCACCAGTTTTTTGGCAAATTTTTCTCCAGATGATCTTGGTGGTCATAGGAAATACACTGGTGCAATGGATCAATCCCCTTCTCTATAATCGTCTAATCTTCTCTTATACCAGAGACTTGCGAGAGCGAATCATTCATAAGCTCCATCGTTTACCGATTGCTTTTGTGGATCGACAGGGCAGTGGAGAGATGGTTAGTCGTGTGACCACAGACATAGAACAGCTGGCAGCCGGCTTAACCATGATTTTCAATCAATTTTTCATTGGTGTTTTGATGATTTTGGTTAGTATTCTAGCCATGCTCCAAATTCACCTTCTCATGACCCTCTTGGTCTTGCTGTTGACACCCCTGTCCATGGTGATTTCACGCTTTATTGCCAAACGCTCCTATCATCTCTTCCAGAAGCAAACAGAGACGAGAGGAATTCAGACTCAATTGATTGAAGAGTCTCTTAGCCAGCAAACTATTATCCAGTCTTTCAATGCTCAGACAGAGTTTATCCAAAGACTGCATGAGGCGAATGCCAACTACGCAGGCTGTTCTCAGTCAGCCATCTTTTATTCATCAACGGTCAATCCTTCGACTCGCTTTGTCAATGCACTCATTTATGCGCTTTTAGCTGGAGTGGGAGCCTATCGTATTATGATGGGTTCAACCTTGACCATTGGGCGTTTAGTGACTTTTTTAAACTATGTCCAACAGTACACCAAGCCCTTTAACGATATTTCTTCAGTGTTAGCCGAGTTGCAAAGTGCTCTCGCTTGCGCAGAGCGCGTCTATGCTGTCTTAGAAAGTCCAGAGGTGGTTGAAACAGGTAAGGAAATCTTGACCAGTGACCAAGTCAAGGGAGCTATTTCCTTTAAACATGTTTCTTTTGGCTACCATCCTGAGAAGATCTTGATTAAGGACTTGTCTATAGATATCCCAGCTGGTAGCAAGGTAGCCATTGTTGGTCCGACAGGTGCTGGTAAGTCAACTCTTATCAATCTCCTCATGCGTTTTTACCCTATTAACTCAGGAGATATCTTGCTGGACGGTCGTTCCATTTACAACTATACCCGAGCGTCATTGAGACAGCAGTTTGGGATGGTGCTCCAAGAAACCTGGCTCAAGCAAGGGACTATTCATGACAATATTGCCTTTGGAAATCCTGAAGCCAGTCGGGAGCAGGTGATTGCTGCTGCAAAAGCAGCCAATGCAGACTTTTTCATCCAACAGTTGCCACAGGGATACGATACCAAGTTGGAAAATGCAGGAGAATCACTATCTGTCGGTCAAGCCCAGCTCTTGACCATCGCCCGAGTCTTTCTAGCTATCCCTAAGATTCTTATCTTAGACGAGGCGACTTCCTCCATCGATACACGGACAGAAGTGCTAGTTCAGGATGCCTTTGCTAAACTGATGAAGGGGCGCACAAGTTTTATCATTGCCCACCGCTTGTCAACCATTCAGGATGCGGATTTGATTCTTGTCTTGGTAGATGGTGATATTGTTGAGCATGGTAACCATCATGACCTCATGGCTAGAAAGGGCAAGTATTACCAAATGCAAAAAGCTTCAGATTTTAGCTTTGAATAATCCTTTCTATTTTGAAATCTTATGGACAAAAAAAGTTGCCTTCGGGTGACTTTTTTGTTACAATAGCTAGAAAAAATCAGGGTCTTAGAAGGAGAAAATCAATGAAAGTCTATCAGCATGTAAATATCGTGACCTGTGACCAAGATTTCCATGTTTATTTGGATGGAATCTTGGCTGTCAAGGATTCTCAAATAATCTATGTAGGCCAAGAGAAGCTAGAGATTTTAGAGCAAGCTGAGCAGATTATAGACTATCAGGGAGCCTGGATTATGCCTGGTTTGGTCAATTGCCATACCCATTCTGCTATGACAGGTTTGCGAGGGATTCGGGATGATAGCAATCTCCATGAATGGCTCAATGACTATATCTGGCCAGCAGAAGCAGGCTTTACTCCTGACATGACTACCAAGGCGGTCAAAGAGGCTCTGACAGAAATGCTCCAGTCAGGGACAACAACCTTTAACGATATGTATAATCCCAATGGTGTGGATATCCAGCAAATTTATCAGGCAGTCAAGGCATCTAAGATGCGTTGTTATTTCTCACCGACCCTCTTTTCTTCAGAGACAGAAACAACTGCTGAGACTATAAGTAGAACACGGTCCATTATAGAAGAAATCTTAGGATATGAAAATTCAAATTTCAAGGTTATGGTAGCTCCACATTCTCCGTATAGCTGTAGTAGAGACTTGCTAGAAGCGAGCTTAGATATGGCAAAAGAGCTGGACATTCCCATCCATATCCATGTGGCGGAGACCAAGGAGGAATCAGGAATTATCCTGAAACGCTACGACAAACGCCCCCTCGCCTTTCTAGAAGAACTGGGTTACTTAGATCATCCGTCTGTTTTTGCTCATGGGGTCGAACTAAACGAACAAGAAATTGAACGCTTGGCAACCTCTCAAGTGGCTATCGCCCACAATCCTATCAGTAATCTAAAACTGGCCTCAGGAATCGCTCCAATCATCCAACTCCAAAAAGCAGGAGTAGCAGTGGGGATTGCGACTGACTCGGTTGCTTCCAATAACAATCTAGATATGTTTGAGGAAGGACGGACAGCAGCCCTCCTTCAGAAAATGAAGAGTGGAGATGCCAGCCAATTTCCTATCGAAACAGCTCTCAAAGCTCTAACGATAGAAGGAGCTAAGGTTCTAGGAATGGAAAAGCAGATAGGAAGCCTAGAAGTCGGCAAACAGGCAGATTTTCTGGTCATTAATCCTCAAGGAAAAATCCATCTCCAACCTCAGGAAAATATGCTCTCTCACCTCGTATACGCAGTCAAATCCAGTGATGTTGATGATGTCTATATTGCTGGAGAACAGGTTGTCAAGCAAGGACAAGTTTTGACAGTAGAGATTTAAAAAAATATTTCTAAAAAAATCAAAAAAAGTTTGCAAAAATCTTGCATTCTTTTTTTGTCTATGCTATACTTATATACGGTTTGAAAAAACTGCCTAAGACAGTAGGGGAGCTCGACTCATAAAAATCCTACCGAGGACAAAACGTATCATGTAAAAAGAAGCGTATTGTACTTTCGTGTCTAGGTTTGGGCGCGTTTTTCTTTTGAAAAAATTCCCCAAGCAAAATAATTACGGAGGTGAACACACTAATGAGTGAAGCAATTATTGCTAAAAAAGCGGAACTAGTTGACGTAGTAGCTGAAAAAATGAAAGCTGCTGCATCTATTGTCGTTGTAGACGCTCGTGGTTTGACAGTTGATCAAGATACAGTTCTTCGTCGTGAGCTTCGTGGAAGCGAAGTTGAGTATAAAGTCATTAAAAACTCAATCTTGCGTCGTGCAGCTGAAAAAGCTGGTCTTGAAGACCTTGCATCTGTTTTTGTTGGACCATCTGCAGTAGCATTTTCTAACGAAGATGTTATCGCACCAGCGAAAATCTTGAACGACTTTGCTAAAAACGCTGAAGCACTTGAAATCAAAGGTGGTGCAATCGAAGGCGCTGTCGCATCTAAAGAAGAAATCGTTGCTCTTGCAACTCTTCCAAACCGCGAAGGACTTCTTTCTATGCTCCTTTCTGTACTTCAAGCGCCAGTGCGCAACGTTGCTCTTGCAGTCAAAGCGGTTGCAGACAACAAAGAAGACGCAGCTTAATCTTAAGCTACGCAGCGTAGTATAGCTACGAAAAAACTATTATATAATTAAAAACTTATTTGGAGGAAATAACAATGGCATTGAACATTGAAAACATTATTGCTGAAATTAAAGAAGCTTCAATCCTTGAATTGAACGACCTTGTAAAAGCTATCGAAGAAGAATTTGGTGTAACTGCAGCTGCTCCTGTAGCTGTAGCTGCAGCTGGTGCTGCTGACGCTGGTGCTGCTAAAGATTCATTTGACGTTGAATTGACAGCTGCTGGTGACAAAAAAGTTGGCGTTATCAAAGCTGTACGTGAAATCACTGGTCTTGGACTTAAAGAAGCTAAAGAACTTGTTGATGGTGCACCAGCTCTTGTTAAAGAAGGCGTTGCAACTGCAGAAGCTGAAGAAATCAAAGCTAAATTGGAAGAAGCTGGAGCTTCAGTTACTCTTAAATAATAGAGCAACTACATTAGTAGCTTAAAAAACATATAAAACCGCTATTCTTAGGATTAGCGGTTTTTTTTATAATTGAAAAGAGAAAATTTATAAAGTGTCTCCAGTTGTTCCATAAGATTTTCATCATAAAGTTCTGGAGTTTGATTAGAGAACCTTGTCAATCAAACTCCAACGCTCGGTAAAGCGATGATGTATCTGTGGAAGGAGATTATGTTTGCTAAGGTATTTTTTGCAGAAATAGTGGTACAATATCCTTAGAATAGTTCAAAATTTATCTTTGCTAGGGGAAAGGGAGATTGAACTCCCTGATGCATCCGTCTTAGTATGGGATTAATGTCCTATAAAAAGGAAATGTTATAAAGGTGATATTGATGGAAAGATATGAATTTACAGCGACAACAGCAAAATCAGATATAATAATTGGTATCCTTTTTCCCATGTTCCTCATGCTTCCTGTATTGGGAATACAGTTGGCTATATTCTATTTAAAACTGAATGATTTTTTTAAATCACAACCTCTTTTTCTTTATACGATAGTATTAGTATTTTTTGGTATTAGTTTTCTTTTAATTAAAAAAATACAAGGTAGTCTAGTGAAGAATTTTGTCGTAGAATTATCTGGAAGAAATATTAGGATTTGGTGTGATGGAAAGGAGATTGTATCAGGAGAAGTTATTTTCTGTAGGATAAAAAATAAGGAGCCTAAACTGGGGGCGAGAGCCTTAAATGTAGACATAGACACCAAGGGGGATAACATTAAATTTCGAGTTCGGTCTAAGGAATATGAAAATTTATCATCTTCTACTTGGAATCCTCTCGGGACAAGCAAACCCTCTGATGTAGAAACGTTATTATCTTTGGGCAAAAAAATAAAAAATGTTATGGAAGAAGAAGTTTTGATAGAAGATGAAGCTTCAAAAAAACCTCGATCGTTTTGATTGAGGTTTTTAGCATATTTCTTAAACAATACCTTGGGCAATCATAGCGTTTGCTACATTTTCAAAGGCAGCAATGTTAGCTCCTGCAAGGTAATCAGTACCAAGACCGTAAGTTTCAGCGGTTGTTTTAGCTGTGCTGAAGATATTGGTCATGATGTCTTTGAGACGTCCATCAACTTCTTCACGTGTCCATGAAAGACGAAGGCTGTTTTGGCTCATTTCAAGCGCTGATACAGCTACACCACCAGCGTTGGCAGCTTTGGCAGGTCCGTAAAGGATTCCGTTTTCTTTGTAGACTTTAATCGCATCAAGGTCACTAGGCATGTTAGCACCTTTTGCAACAAAATATCAAACGCAACACATTCCTCTGAAAGCGAAGTATCCTGGAGGATTTGATGCCTTGTTCCTGCTTGGCTTTATGAATCAGTTGCCCGCAACTCTCTCAGAAAAGGATAGACCAGCTATCGACGCTCTGAGCTCTGATCAACTCTGGCAGGACTGCCAGGAAACCATCAAGAGGAGTATCGGTCTTTTTGAGCAAGCTGGCTATGATTTAGAGGTTGAGGATTACCATTTTACTATTTTATTGGGCAATCCTGAAAAGCCCATGTTACAGCTCAATAAGGGTTATAGCGGAGATGGTGGAATTCCAGGTTACCTCATGCTTAGTCTGCTACCGAATGACTATACTTTGCCACGTGTGCAAGCGGCGCTGGCCCACGAGTGCAATCATAATGTCCGCTTCCAATTTATCAAATGGAACCAGCAGACGACATTAGCAGACTAGGTAGTCAGTGAAGGCTTGGCAGAGTCTTTTGCAGCTGAGCTCTATGGCAAAGATCTCATTGGGCCTTGGGTCACTTCAACCAGTCCAGAGCAGTTAGAAGCGATTAAGCCCATCATCTCAAGTCAGCTTCAGCTAACAGGGATGGCGGAAATGGCTCCTTATCTTTACGGTGATGAAATAGCTGAGATACAGGGTCAGATACCAGTCGGTATGCCCTATGCTGCAGGCTATGCTTATGGCTATCATCTGATACAAGCTTATCTGAAAAAGACTGGTAAGAGTATCATTGAGGCTACTGTGACATCAACGGAAGAGATTCTAGAGGCGACTAAAGATTTTTGGAAATGACACTTTTGCTTGAAAATCTGCCAGAGTCTGATATAATGAAAGTAATTTTTGGAGGTGACTATATGCACTATAAAAGAGTTGAATTAAAAGTCACAAATCAGGGTATCCATGAGCGCAAGATTTTTCAAGGTGTTAAGATTTTCAGTCGGAGCAAGCTGTCCAAAGATCAGAAAAGCATTCTGACGCAGAAGCTTTACCTGACACCGAAGCAAAATATTGTTTATTATCAACGGAAAGATATCAATTATGACCAGAACTGGCATCATCATAAGGACTATTATGAACTAACTTTTGGCCATATAGATAGAGAGACTGTTTTTAAGGTTTGTCAAGATTTTGACGAACTAAGTCCTTTTCTGGAAAATGAGCTGCTGGAGAAGTTAAAAGAAAAGCAGTCAACAGGCACATTTTTTGAAAAATTAGATATATAAAAATCCGGCTGCTTTTATAAGCAGTCGGATTTCTTTGAGTTATAGTCTGATAATTTTTCATAAGGAAAAATAGATCTATTTTTATCATGAACAGCTAACTTAGTTAGAAGTTTTGGAAACAGTATAGTTGAAATCTATGAAGAATAAGTGTATAATCAAGAAAAATGATTGAGCGCTCACTCAATTTTGTAGATGTGTAAAGGAGTTCATACAATGGTTGTTCAAGCAATACAATATAGCCGTTTCGGTGATGAAGAAGTGTTAGATTTAGTGAACATTAAATCTGATTCTTTGAAAGTGAATCAAGTTAGGATAGAAGTTCATGCTGTTGGTTTAAATCCTATTGATTATAAGACTTTTGAAGGTGCAAAGCCACTCCGATTTCTATCTTTTATGACAAAACTAAGGAAGCCAAGTCGTTGGTTTGAGTCAAAATCATCTCTTTTTCCAAGAGGTGTTGGTCGGGATTTTGCTGGAGTTATCATAGAAATCGGTGAAGGAGTAAGTAGGTTTGCAGTAGGGGATAAGGTTTTTGGAACAATGATCAGTGACCCTGGATTGGGAACCAAGAGGGGAGCTTTGGCAACAGAAATTTGTGTCAATGAATCAGAAATTGTGTTGAAGCCAGAGATGATTGATATGAACCATGCAGCTACTATGGGTGTAGCCTCTCTAACAGTGGGAGGTGCTTTTAGAAAGATTGAGCTAAACTCTAAAGATGTTGTAGTTATTTCAGCAGCAGCAGGAGGTATTGGAAGTATCGCAGTACAGTATGCGGTTGCTAAGGGTGCAACAGTTATCGGAATTGCAAGTAAGAAAAATTCAGATTATCTGAAGTCTTTAGGTGCTATACCGGTAGCCTACGAAGAGAACATCCAGAATGCTCTTCTATCAGCAAGTGCAAATCCAATTACAAAATTCTTGGATTGCTATGGAAGGGATTATGTTAAATTGGCTTTCAGTTTAGGATTGAAGGGCACGGCTATTGGAACGCTAGTACCTTCACCATATGTTATGATAAGAGGAGCTCAGTTCACGGGTCCGAGACATTCCACATATGATGATTTTAGAGTTCTAGCGGAAATGGTCTCAGATGGGAAGGTTCGGCTGAATATTGATCAGGTTTATGATTTTTCTCTAAAGTCTGTTAGAGAGGCATATCGTAGTCTGAAGTCGGGACACACTCGAGGTAAGAAGGTTGTAAAAGTAAGAGAGTAGCAGAGAGGTGCCAGCAATGGAAAGTTTAGAACAAAAGTATGCTCAGACATTAGAAAATAGCAACTTGAGTTTAAAACAACGTCAAGTATTATTATCAAGTCTAAAGCTATTTTCAGAAATTGGCTTTGAAAATACAACAGCCAGCCTTATTGCTAAGGAGGCTGGAGTTTCAGAGGGGACAGTTTTTAGTTACTTTAAAACCAAGGAAGGAATATTAGAAGCTATTCTGTCAACTTTTCTCGAACAAGTTATTCCAGATGTAATTGCTGATTTTTCTGAGAAGAAATTTACAGCAAACCAAGAGTCTTTTCCACTATTTTTGAGAAGCATTGTTCGAGATAGACTAGTTTTCATTCAGAAGAATCAAATGCAAGTTAAAATTCTCTTGAGTCGTTCTTTTATTGATAAAACTATTTCTGACCAGTTAGGGAATGTTATTATTCACTCTATCATTAAGCCAATTAGTCCAGTTCTGAATCAGTTTAAAGAAAATGGTGTTATCCGAGATTGGTCAAATGAAAGAATTGTTCGCTATATTTTAGCTTTGAGTCTTTCTTATGCTCTTCCAATGATGTTGAATAATAATGAGGACCTAGACATAGATGAAGCAGTAAATGAAATAGTTGAATGCCTGTCTTTTGCCTTAGTAGAGGTAAAATAAATCTTGATTTTAAGCTTACTATTTTAAATGGTGAGCTTTTTTGAAGCCAACATAAAAATCCCCAATCATAACGATTGAGGATTGAGCAAATGAATTTTAAACAATACCTTGTGCAATCATAGCGTTTGCTACATTTTCAAAGGCAGCAATGTTAGCTCCTGCAAGGTAATCAGTACCAAGACCGTATGTTTCAGCGGTTGTTTTAGCTGTGCTGAAGATATTGGTCATGATGTCTTTGAGACGGCCGTCAACTTCTTCACGTGTCCATGAGAGGCGAAGGCTGTTTTGGCTCATTTCAAGTGCAGATACAGCTACACCACCAGCGTTGGCAGCTTTGGCAGGTCCGTAAAGGATTCCGTTTTCTTTGTAGACTTTAATCGCATCAAGGTCACTCGGCATGTTGGCACCTTCTGATACGCAGATAACACCTTGAGCAACCAAACGTTTAGCTGCTTCGCCGTTGATTTCGTTTTGGGTCGCACATGGAAGAGCGATGTCGTAGTTTCCAGCATAAGTCCATACAGACCCTTCATGGTAAGTAGCAGTGGCTTTTTCAGCAGCGTACTCAGTCAAACGTGCACGACGGTTATTCTTCACATCTGCTAGAAGGTCGAAGTCGATACCATTTTCGTCAATGACATAACCATTTGAGTCAGATACAGAGATAACAGTAGCGCCAAGTTCAGTCGCTTTTTGAAGAGCGTATTGGGCTACGTTACCAGAACCTGAAATCACAACCTTCTTACCAGCAAAGCTGTTACCGTTGGCTTTGAGCATTTCTTCAGTATAGTAAACCAAACCGTAACCAGTTGCTTCTGGACGAATCAAGCTACCACCGAATCCAAGAGGTTTACCAGTCAAGACACCCGCATCAAATTGGTTAAGACGTTTGTATTGTCCGTAAAGGTAACCAATTTCACGTCCACCAACACCGATATCGCCAGCTGGGACGTCAAGTGATGGTCCGATGTATTTTTGCAATTCAGTCATGAAGCTTTGGCAGAAGCGCATCACTTCAGCATCAGTCTTTCCTTTAGGATCGAAGTCTGATCCCCCTTTACCTCCACCGATTGGAAGTCCAGTTAAGACGTTTTTAAAGATTTGCTCAAATCCGAGGAATTTCAAGATCCCTTGGTTTACAGTTGGGTGGAAACGAAGTCCGCCTTTATATGGTCCAACAGCTGAGTTGAATTGAACACGGTAACCACGGTTGACTTGGACTTTGCCTTCACGGTCAACCCAAGGAACACGGAAAGAAATCACGCGCTCAGGCTCAGTGATACGTGCCAAGATGTTTTCTTCGATATACTCAGGATGTTTTTCAAATACAGGTTCCAAAGTGCTGAAGAATTCTTCAACTGCCTGGAGAAATTCAGCCTCATGCCCGTTACGAGCTTTTACAGTTTCAAACACGCTTTGGATATAGTCTTTAGCAGATGTCATATCGTTCTCCTTTTGTTGTCATATTTTATTACATGAGTCATTATAGCAGAATTTTTTTTCACTGTAAAGAAAAAAACGAAAATTTTCTAAAAATTCTTTCAATTTACATTCAGTCAATACTAAGAACATTATCAAAAAACGAACGTTTTCTCTAGAAATAACTTTCTCAAAGAGAAAATCTTAAAGTATGGTATAATATTAGAAATAAAAGGAATCTGGAGGATCAGAATCATGGTATCAACGAAAACACAAATAGCTGGCTTTGCGTTTGACAATTGCTTGATGAATGCAGCGGGTGTGGCTTGTATGACGATAGAGGAACTAGAAGGGGTCAAAAACTCAGCAGCAGGAACATTTGTCACAAAGACTGCGACCTTGGACTTTCGTCAGGGCAATCCTGAGCCACGTTACCAGGATGTTCCACTTGGTTCTATCAACTCTATGGGTTTGCCAAATAATGGATTAGACTATTATCTGGACTATCTTTTGGACTTGCAGGAAAAAGAGCCAAACCGAACTTTCTTCCTATCTCTAGTCGGCATGTCTCCAGAAGAAACACATACCATCTTGAAAAAAGTGCAAGAGAGTGAGTTTAATGGACTGACAGAGCTTAATCTCTCTTGTCCAAATGTTCCAGGAAAACCTCAGATTGCTTATGATTTTGAGACAACAGACCGTATCTTGGCAGAAGTCTTTGCCTACTTTACCAAACCTCTTGGGATCAAATTGCCACCATATTTTGATATTGTTCACTTTGACCAAGCGGCTGCTATTTTCAACAAATATCCGCTCAAGTTTGTTAACTGTGTTAACTCTATCGGAAACGGCCTTTATATAGAAGACGAGTCGGTCGTGATTCGTCCTAAAAATGGTTTCGGTGGTATTGGTGGGGAGTATATCAAACCAACTGCTCTAGCGAATGTGCATGCCTTTTATCAACGCTTAAATCCGCAAATCCAAATCATCGGAACGGGTGGTGTTCTAACGGGTCGTGATGCCTTTGAACATATCCTCTGCGGTGCTAGTATGGTGCAAGTAGGAACGACGCTCCACAAGGAAGGCGTTGGTGCTTTTGAACGCATTACCAATGAACTGAAAGCTATTATGGCGGAAAAAGGGTACGAGAGCCTAGAAGATTTCCGTGGGAAATTGCGCTATATTGATTAAGTTTAATAAAAAATAAGAAGAAAGGAGAGAAGATGCTAGCCATTGAAGACAGTCAGAAGTTGACTTTATCAAATCTATCTAGCTTGAACCTATTTACAGGGACAGATCAGGGTCAGTTTGAAGTTATGAAGAGTCAAGTGTTGAAGCAGATTGGTTATGATCCAGCTGATCTTAATTTTGCTTACTTTGATATGAAAGAAGTAGCTTATAAAGACTTAGAGTTGGAGTTGGTCAGTCTCCCTTTCTTTGCGGATGAGAAAATCGTGATATTAGACCATTTTGTCGATATCACAACAGCCAAGAAACGCTTTTTAGCAGATGATGAGCTCAAGTCGTTTGAAGAATACCTTGATAACCCTTCACCAACAACAAAGTTGTTGATTTTTGCAGAAGGAAAGTTAGATAGTAAAAGACGGCTGGTCAAATTGCTCAAACGAGATGCGACTGTCTTTGATGCTATTGAACCCAAGGAACAAGAACTCCGCCAGTATTTCCAAAAATGGAGCCAGAGACAAGGTTTGCAGTTTGCGGAAAAATCTTTTGAAAATCTCCTCGTCAAGTCTGGTTTTCAGTTTAGCGAAATCCAGAAAAATCTCCTCTTTTTACAGTCTTATAAGTCAGATTGCCTGATTGAGGAGAAGGACATTGTAGAGGCTATTCCAAAGACTTTGCAGGACAATATTTTTGATTTGACTCAGTTTATTTTAGCTAAGAAGATTGATCAGGCCCGTGACTTGGTCAGAGACTTGACCCTGCAAGGGGAAGACGAAATCAAGCTCATAGCTGTCATGTTAGGACAGTTTCGAACCTTTACCCAAGTGAAGATTTTATCAGAGGCTGGTCAGACGGAATCGCAGATTGTAAGCAGTCTGGGGACTTATTTGGGACGTAATCCGAATCCTTATCAAATCAAGTTCGCATTAAGAGATTCGAGAGGGATTTCCTTAGCTTTTCTCAAGCGAGCGATTTCTTATTTGATTGAAGCAGACTATCAGATTAAAACAGGTGTCTATGAAAAAGGCTACCTTTTTGAGAGAGCACTGTTACAGATATCTAGCCAAGCGTAATGAGCATAAAACTTGAAAAAAGAGGATGATTGCGTTATCATTTTCATATAGAAAGAAAAAGAGGTATTACAGATGGCTATTATCTTACCAGACCTTCCATACGCTTATGATGCTTTGGAACCATACATCGATGCAGAAACAATGCACTTGCACCATGACAAGCACCATCAAACCTACGTCAACAATGCGAATGCTGCTCTTGAAAAACACCCTGAAATCGGTGAAGAACTTGAAGCCTTGCTCGCTGATGTAGAATCTATCCCAGCTGATATCCGCCAAGCGCTTATCAATAACGGTGGAGGACACTTGAACCACGCTCTTTTCTGGGAATTGATGACTCCTGAAAAAACAGCTCCTTCAGTAGAACTTGCAGCAGCAATCGATGCAACATTTGGTTCATTTGAAGAGTTCCAAGCAGCCTTTACAGCAGCAGCTACAACTCGCTTTGGTTCTGGCTGGGCATGGTTGGTTGTCAACAAAGAAGGGAAGCTTGAAGTGACTTCTACAGCCAACCAAGACACACCAATCTCAGAAGGTAAAAAACCAATCTTGGGCTTGGACGTTTGGGAACATGCTTACTATGTTAAATACCGCAACGTGCGTCCTGACTATATCAAAGCTTTCTTCTCAGTCATTAACTGGAACAAGGTAGATGAGCTTTACGCAGTAGCTAAATAATAAAATATGGAGGGAAGAATTGTTCTTCTCTTTTTAAGGTTATAAAGCAGAAGTCTGACAGAATCGTCAGACTTTTTTCATTTTCAGGATATTCGTGCCAACTGCTAGAAAATATGGTAAAATAGAGTGTTAAGTAATCGTGGAAAAGGAAAACTATGCGTAAAGAAATTGCACCTGAATTATACAACTATAACAAGTTTCCTGGCCCAGAATTTCAGGTAAATGGGGATAAGGTTGAGACTGAAGGGATTGCTTTTACCTTGGTTGAAAATATCAAGGATGCTTTCGATGTGACAGTCTTTAATCAGCGCTTTTCAGAAGTGTTGACCAAGTTTGATTATGTCGTGGGGGACTGGAGCAATGAACAGCTCCGTCTACGTGGCTTTTATAAAGACGACCGAACAGAGGAAAAAAATGAAAAGATCAGTCGCTTACAAGATTATCTTTTAGAGTACTGTAGTTATGGCTGTGCCTATTTTGTCCTTGAAAATCAAGCACCGAAGCGTGCTTCATTTGACAAGAAAATGCGTAAAAAAGAGGAGGAAAACCCTTCTAGAAGAGGCAAGAAACCTTCGCAAAACAAGAGAAAACCAAATGCGGATAAGCGAAATAGACGTCGTCATAAGGACCAGAAGTCTCAGAAAGAGGACAAGGGACAGCGCCATTTTGTCATTCGTCAGAAATAGATAGAGAATAAGGAGAAGAGATGAAACCGTCTATTTATAGTTTAACACGTCAAACCATGCAAGAATGGGTATTAGAGCAAGGAGAAAAGAAATTCCGTGCAGATCAAATCTGGGAATGGCTCTACCGTAAACGTGTCCAGTCATTTGAAGAAATGACCAATCTTTCCAAGGATTTGATTGCTAAGCTCAATGAGCAGTTTGTCGTAAATCCTTTGAAACAACGAATTGTGCAAGAGTCAGCTGACGGTACCGTTAAGTATCTTTTTGAGTTGCCAGATGGCATGTTGATTGAGACAGTACTGATGCGTCAACACTACGGTTTGTCAGTCTGTGTGACCACTCAGGTTGGCTGTAATATCGGTTGTACCTTCTGTGCCTCTGGTTTGATTAAGAAGCAACGTGACCTTAATAACGGGGAAATCGTAGCGCAGATCATGTTGGTTCAGAAATACTTTGATGAGCGTGGTCAGGACGAACGTGTCAGCCATATCGTTGTCATGGGAATTGGTGAACCGTTTGATAACTACAACAATGTTTTGAATTTTGTCCGTACCATCAATGATGACAAGGGGATGGCTATCGGTGCTCGTCACATCACAGTTTCAACTTCAGGTTTGGCCCATAAAATTCGTGACTTTGCTAATGAAGGCGTACAGGTCAATCTTGCTGTTTCCCTTCACGCACCAAACAATGAATTGCGTTCAAGCATCATGAAGATTAATCGTGCCTTTCCGATTGAAAAACTCTTCGCAGCCATTGAGTACTATATCGAAACAACAAATCGCCGTGTAACCTTTGAATACATCATGCTCAATGAAGTCAACGACGGTGTTGAACAAGCCTTGGAATTGGCGGAATTGCTCAAGAACATCAAGAAATTGTCTTATGTAAACTTGATTCCCTATAACCCAGTTAGTGAACACGACCAATATAGTCGTAGTCCTAAAGAGCGCGTGATGGCCTTCTACGATACCCTCAAGAAAAAAGGAATCAACTGTGTCGTCCGTCAGGAACATGGTACAGATATTGATGCAGCTTGTGGACAATTGCGCTCCAATACAATGAAACGTGACCGCCAGAAGGCAGTCGCAGCGGTAAATCCATAAAATGACTAAAAAAAGAGAATTAATCTTAAGATTGGGAGTGGCTGTTTACGGTCTATGCATTATTTGTTTTTGTTTTACTCCCCAACTTCAACTTCCTACAGGAGTGGAAACTCCAGGTATTCAAACTTTTGGACGCCTGGTTTTTCTTTTAACTCCTTTAAACTCCCTTTGGAATCTAGGTGAAGTGACCAGTTTGGGACAAGTCCTTTGGATCTTTTTGCAGAACATTTTAAATGTTTTCTTGCTTTTCCCACTAGTCTTTCAACTGATCTATCTCTGTCCAAACTTGCGGCAAACTAAAAAAATCATCCTTCTCAGTTTTTTACTGAGTCTAGGAATTGAGTGTACGCAACTGGTTTTAGACTTTTTCTTTGATTTTAATCGCGTCTTTGAGATTGATGATTTGTGGACCAATACCTTGGGAGGCTATCTGGCTTGGCTCCTCTATAAAGGATTGCATAAAAACAAGATAAGGAATTAGAATGAGTATTTTAGAAGTTAAAAATCTGAGTCACGGTTTTGGTGACCGTGCAATTTTTGAAGATGTGTCTTTCCGTCTCCTCAAGGGTGAACACATCGGTTTAGTCGGTGCTAATGGTGAGGGAAAATCAACCTTTATGAGCATCGTGACTGGTAAGATGTTGCCAGATGAAGGGAAGGTGGAGTGGTCCAAATATGTGACTGCTGGCTATCTGGACCAGCACGCTGTGCTAAAGGAAGGTCAAACTGTTCGTGATGTGCTCCGTACAGCCTTTGATGAGCTATTTAAAGCAGAAGCACGTATCAATGACCTCTATATGGAGATGGCGGAAGACGGAGCAGATATCGACGCGCTGATGGAAGAAGTTGGCGAACTCCAAGACCGTTTGGAGAGTCGTGACTTCTATACTTTGGATGCTAAGATTGATGAAGTAGCGCGTGCTCTCGGTGTCATGGACTATGGCATGGATACGGATGTAACAGCATTATCAGGTGGACAAAGAACCAAGGTCCTTTTGGCTAAACTTCTCCTTGAAAAACCAGATATTTTGTTGCTTGACGAGCCAACCAACTACTTGGATGCTGAACACATTGACTGGCTCAAGCGTTATCTCCAAAACTATGAGAATGCCTTTGTCCTTATTTCGCATGATATTCCTTTCCTCAACGACGTGATCAATATCGTCTATCATGTGGAAAATCAACAGCTGACGCGTTACTCTGGTGACTACTACCAGTTCCAAGAAGTCTATGCTATGAAGAAATCTCAGTTGGAAGCGGCTTACGAACGTCAGCAGAAAGAGATAGCGGACCTCAAGGAATTTGTCGCTCGAAACAAAGCGCGCGTCGCAACGCGTAATATGGCCATGTCCCGTCAAAAGAAACTTGACAAGATGGACATCATCGAACTGCAAAGTGAGAAGCCAAAACCATCCTTTGATTTCAAGCCAGCTCGTACACCTGGGCGCTTTATCTTCCAAGCCAAGGACTTGCAGATTGGTTATGACCGTCCTCTGACCAAACCTTTAAATCTTACCTTTGAACGCAATCAAAAGGTTGCCATTATCGGGGCAAATGGTATCGGGAAAACAACTCTCTTGAAGTCTCTCTTGGGTATTATTCCACCAATCGCTGGAGAAGTCGAACGCGGTGACTACCTAGAACTTGGTTACTTTGAACAGGAAGTAGAAGGTGGAAATCGCCAAACTCCTCTTGAGGCTGTATGGAATGCCTTTCCTGCACTTAACCAAGCAGAAGTTCGTGCAGCCCTTGCTCGTTGTGGCTTGACAACTAAACATATCGAAAGTCAGATTCAGGTCTTGTCAGGTGGGGAACAAGCCAAGGTGCGTTTCTGTCTCTTGATGAACCGTGAAAACAACGTTTTAGTACTTGACGAGCCGACCAACCATTTGGATGTAGATGCCAAGGATGAACTCAAACGTGCTCTCAAAGAATACAAGGGATCTATCCTTATGGTCTGCCACGAACCAGACTTTTATGAAGGCTGGATGGACCAAATTTGGGACTTTAACAAGCTAATTTAAAAATGAGGAAAAAGAAATACAGTATCGAATGCGGATACTGTATTTTTTAGGTTATTTAGGATTTAAAATCGTAATCCTTCACTACTTCGATACTATCAATGGTGATAGCAGAAGTCGGTTTGTCTTTTTCATCTTTTTCAGCCTTGGCAATCTTGTCAACAACGTCCATGCCATCGATGACTTGACCAAAGACAGGGTGTTTGCCGTCTAGGCTAGGATTTCCACCTTCTTTATAGGCTTCGATGATTTTCTTTGGATACTTGCTTGTAGGGAGTTTAGCAGAAATATCTGTTGAGTTTTGGTTGATGAAGAACTGGCTACCGTTGGTGTTTGGTTGACCAGTGTTAGCCATAGCAAGGGCTCCTCGGATATTGTATAGGTAAGGAGAGATTTCATTTTTGAAACCAGTTCCCTTGTCCTTTGTTTTATCCTTATCATGCCAGATAGATTGGCCCCCTGTACCATCTCCCTTAGGATCTCCAGTTTGGACCATAAAGCCATCGATGACACGGTGGAAAGTGATGCCGTTATAGTAGCCTTCTTTAGCGTGAGTAAGGAAGTTTTCAACTGCTAGAGGTGCTAGTTTTGGAAAGAGTTTGATGCGTATATCACCCTGACTTGTGTGGAGAATGACTTCAGCTTCATCTTCAGCAACTTCCTTAGAAAGTTGAGGGAAGTTAGCATTTTCATTGGTCAAAGCGTCATTCAAATCTTTGGCAGCCTGAGCAGCTGCTTTAGAACTTTCTTCAGCTGAGATACTAGAGTCAACATAGTCATCGCCACGCAGACCACGTTGGATACTGCTACATCCAGCAAGGGCAACAGTTGATAGTAAAAGAAGGGTTGCTAGTTTTTTCATTGTTTTCCTCTCAAGAATTCATTTCTACCATTGTACCCTAAAAGGAAGGGGATTTCAAATATTAGTGACAAGGTAGTTTAAGAGGAAGCCGACCAGAAAGTCGCTTGCTTAGAGATTTTTCTTTGGATGACGGTCGATAATGTCCTGGTACTGTTCCAGTATCTGCTCTCCCTTTGGAGTCAATTTGTAACCACGAATTGAAAAGTAACTTGCTAATTCTTCTCCTGAAAAGTTGTCACGAAGGAATTGATCCAAATCTGGGGCCTTCATCTTAGAAAGTACTGTAACTCTCCTTACTTTTGAGGATATTCTCTTTCATAGTGGTATTAGATGATCAAGCGAGTCAAAGACAGTTTCGACAAGAGCATAGCCTTTTTCAACAGGTATTTCTAAATTTTTTGGGGCATCAATGCTATAAGTCTACTTGAAGTATTTAGAAAACCAGTTCTTAAGAAAGCTCGTAAAGAATCACAATTAGTAAACGTTAATTCGAAAGAATTACTATGTTTTAAAAGAGCACATTTTAAACGGATTTTTTCTTTCGGCTTCAATTCCTAATTAATCAATGAACTTAATACTAGGTCTCGAAAAGAATTATGCTTCCTCTTTCTGTCTGAGTTCAAAGAGGTCTTCTACTTTCAGATTAAAAACTTGAGCAATTTTAAGAGCCATTTCCAGCGAAGGATTGTAACGATTATTTTCCAAGTGCAGAATTGTCTCGCGTCGCATGCCAATGAGGTCGGCTAACTCCTGCTGGGTCATGCCTGTGGACTCACGAACAGATTTGAGATTAGTAATAATCTTGCTTTCTTTGGTCATGCTTATCCTATCCGTTCTAAGATAAGATAGACAACCGCAAAGATGCAAATCAAGACAGCTATGCTAATAAAGATCTGGCCCATGTAAAGAGTGAGAGACCCCATATACCCAATGATAACTGCTAGGATCATCAGTGCGCCTAGTATAAAAACAAACATCAAGCTAGCTGCCTTGGCTAAATTAGCATAAAAGCGTTCGTCCGGAGTTTCCTTGACATTTTTCAAACAGAAAAAACCAAATACAATCACTTCAATAACGAGGCCAATTCCCAAAATCCATTCTTTAATATCAGAACTTTCGCTTGGGGTCGCAACCCAAATCCCTACTGTATAAAAAATGCTTGCTGCAAACAAAAGTATCGTGTAAAGCTTAGCAGACAAGTCAAAAATAGTCTTTCCTTTACCTTTCTGACTCTTATGAGGCCATGGTTTCATATGTAGCCAGCCCCAAATAGCTACAATCTGACCTAACACTGAAATACCAGCAATAACTAACTTGGGTCCCCAACTAAGATTAGAACCAAATAAAACAGTAAAATCAATAAAGAGAGCTGCGGAAATCATTGTAATGAGGCCACCCGTTTTTTGACTTTTTTTCATGATAGACTCCTTTCCTTATGTTAGAAATATTTAACAATCTTTATGTTATAAATATATCACACTTAAATTTAGAAATCAAGAATTTATGTGCCAAGGTGCAATTATTTGAAAAAATTTTTTAATGAAAGCCTTCGCTAGTCAAACAACTAAAGAATTCTTTGAAGTAATGCATCGGATTTGGTTTGGATAGTTTCGTTAATAATATTTGAAGATTAAGAATTTTTGAAAAATCTAGATACTGTATGAATCTCTACTTTTTTTCTTAGACTGTTATAAAGTCTGTCAGAATAAGCTTTGTAGGTGTAGAAGTTAATTTTTACAGAACTAAATTATTCCCCTATTTAGAATCTATTAATTCATATTTTATAAATTAATTAGTAGATATCGTTCTTAAAATCCTTGATATTTCGCTTGGGAACAGGCTTGGAATTTAGGAGCCAAGCATCCAAATCACGTTCAGGAGAGATGAAGGGTTTGACTTGATGGTCTTTATAAAATGTTTCTAAAATAGTATTTATGACATTCTCCTTCTGATTTTTCTTTAAAAATATAACAAATTTCTAAATGGTTTAAAAATTTCAAAGTCTGTCAAGTTTTTTTCTTGACACCTGTCAAAAATCTGCTATAATAGAACATGTGCTAAATAGCTCAGCTATTTCACCGAAATAAAAAATAAGAAAAGAGACATTAAAAAATGGCAGTTAAAATCCGTTTGACTCGTATGGGTTCTAAGAAAAAACCTTTCTACCGTATCAACGTAGCAGACTCACGTTCACCACGTGACGGACGTTTCATCGAAACAGTTGGAACTTACAACCCACTTGTTGCTGAAAACCAAGTAACTTTGAAAGAAGACCGCGTTCTTGCATGGTTGGCTGATGGAGCTCAACCTTCAGATACAGTTCGCAACATCCTTTCAAAAGAAGGCGTATTGAAAAAATTCCACGATTCTAAATTCTCAAAATAAGTTTAAAGTAGGTTGACAGATGGATACGATTGAAAATCTCATTATTGCGATTGTGAAACCTTTGATTTCACAACCTGATGCCTTAACTATCAAGATTGAAGACACACCAGAGTTTTTGGAGTATCACTTGGATCTTGACCAAAGCGATGTCGGTCGTGTTATCGGTCGTAAGGGTCGCACTATCTCAGCGATAAGAACGATTGTCTACTCTGTCCCAACTGAAGACAAAAAAGTAAGAATCGTTATCAATGAAAAATAAAAAAAGCGGGACAGATGTCTCGCTTTTTTGTGGAAAGCAGAAGATGAAAGATTTAACGTTTAGACAATTACAAGATTATTTACTCGAACATTACCAGCAATCTCGAACTGAGGAAGGCCTCTTTATCAAGCTAGTGGAGGAAGTCGGAGAGGTAGCAGAGGTCTTGAATGGGCGCTCTGGTCGAAAAGAGGGTGTCCAGGACTCAAATGAGGAACTAGCCAAAGAACTGGCTGATATCATTCATTATACCGTCGCAATTGCGGCCATCAACGATATTGATCTAACCAAAGCCATCTTTGACAAAGATAAGAAGGCTGCCATTAAGTACCAACATGAACGTGATTTAGAAAAGTTTTTAGACGCTCAAAGCTAATTGCAGTCACTGTTCTTCAACTTGTGAAAATCCTTGTAACATGATAAAATAAAGGATAGAAACAAATACAGGAGACAAGATGAACTACTTTAATGTTGGGAAAATCGTTAATACACAAGGTTTGCAGGGTGAGATGCGAGTCTTGTCTGTGACGGATTTTGCAGAAGAACGGTTTAAAAAAGGAGCAGAGCTGGCTTTATTTGATGAAAAAGATCAGTTTGTTCAAACAGTGATTATCGCTAGCCACCGTAAGCATAAGAATTTTGACATTATCAAATTCAAAGACATGTACCATATCAATGCAATTGAAAAGTACAAGGGTTATAGTCTCAAGGTCGCTGAGGAAGATTTAAACGATTTAGATGATGGTGAATTCTATTATCACGAGATTATCGGTTTGGATGTTTACGAGGGAGATAACTTGATAGGAACTATCAAGGAAATCCTGCAACCAGGTGCCAATGATGTCTGGGTGGTCAAACGAAAAGGTAAGCGAGATTTGCTTTTACCTTACCTTCCGCCAGTAGTTCTCAATGTTGATATTCCAAACAAGCGGGTCGAAGTGGAAATCTTAGAAGGGTTAGACGATGAAGATTGATATTTTAACCCTCTTTCCAGAGATGTTTTCTCCGTTGGAACACTCGATCGTTGGAAAGGCTCGAGAAAAAGGGCTCTTGGATATCCAGTATCATAATTTCAGAGAATACGCTGAAAAGGCTCGTCATGTTGACGATGAACCTTACGGAGGCGGTCAGGGGATGTTGCTCCGTGCTCAACCCATTTTCGATGCCTTTGATGCCATTGAAAAGAAAAATCCCCGCGTCATTCTTCTTGATCCTGCTGGGAAACAGTTTGACCAGGCTTATGCTGAAGATTTGGCTCAGGAAGATGAACTGATCTTTATCTGCGGTCACTATGAAGGGTATGACGAGCGCATCAAGACCCTGGTAACCGATGAGATTTCCCTAGGAGACTATGTCTTGACTGGAGGAGAATTGGCGGCCATGACCATGATCGATGCGACCGTTCGCCTGATTCCTGAAGTGATTGGCAAGGAGTCTAGCCACCAAGATGACAGTTTTTCTTCGGGACTCCTCGAATATCCTCAGTACACACGTCCTTATGACTATCGTGGCATGGTGGTTCCAGATGTGCTCATGAGTGGACACCATGAAAAGATTCGTCAGTGGCGACTGTATGAGAGCCTAAAGAAAACCTACGAGCGCAGACCTGACTTGCTAGAAAACTATCAACTAACAGCCGAAGAAGAAAAAATGCTGGCTGAAATCAAAGAAAACAAAGAATAAAGGAGAACCTTATGCAAGTAATCAAACGTAATGGAGAAATTGCTGAATTTGATCCAGATAAAATTTACCAAGCTGTCCTAAAAGCAGCTCAAACCGTTTATGTTTTGACAGATGATTTGCGTCAAAACCTTGCACAAGTTACTAAAAAAGTCGTTTTGGACTTGGAAGAAGCAAAAGTGGAACGTGCGACTATCAGCATGATCCAGTCAATGGTTGAGCACCGCTTACTTGGAGCTGGCTACATTACCATTGCAGAGCACTATATCTCTTATCGCTTGCAACGCGATTTGGAGAGAAGTGGTTATGGCGACCATATCGCCGTTCATCTTCATTTTGAACAAATCCGTTAAGAAAAAGAGTGGGATGCAATGAACATCTCACTCTTTCTTAAATAGACTTTTCTGAGCTTGTTGTACGGTTGAGGGAACAAAACGAAGCCGTTTAATATCACTGATACGAATGATTCGAGTCACGTTTTTTGAAAAATTCTTGACGATAATTTGTTGGCGATTGGCGTCGTGTTTGATAATATCACCCGTAAAACTTGTTTCTGCAAGTATCACATGAACAGCCGTCTTTTTCTGGATGGCTTGTTCAATCATAGCAGTGAGGGAGTTGTCCTCGATTTGAGGATGATCATCATTCCCATTGAGAAAACTATGTAGTTTATCTAGAACTAGTTGGAATGCCTGTCTCATAGAATCCTCCCTCCTTACATATCCACATTATATAAAATTTTTCTAAAAACTACAAGATTTTTCGAATAATCTAATGAAAACTTAAAAGGAGAACAAAATGGCAGAATTTACATTTGAAATCGAAGAACACTTACTGACCCTGTCTGAAAATGAAAAAGGATGGACCAAGGAAATCAATCGCGTCAGCTTTAATGGAGCCCCTGCAAAGTTTGACATTCGCGCTTGGAGCCCAGATCATACTAAAATGGGCAAGGGAATTACTCTTACAAATGAAGAATTTCAGGTAATGGTGGATGCCTTTAAAGGTGGACAATAAAAAGAATCTTGAGTGGAACTCAAGATTCTTTTTTTAGGACACAATATAGTCACAAAGAGAAGTCTTAGACAATTGAATGAAAGTCTCTCTATACTCTTCAGGTGGTATTGGATTATCTTTACGAATCCACACTTCAATGAATGAAATCGCCATGGTCGTAATGATATAAGCGATGTCTTCTTTACTAAAATTATATTTCAGTTGGTAATTGACATTCTTTAGTACCCACTCAGAGTATGTTCCACGCAGAAACTCCTTCCAACATGGGTCGACTTGTGTGGTATACAAGGTACCGACGACTTCTCGCTTTTCATAGATGAGAGGAAGAATGTGGTCCGCTAAGAAAGTGATGGGATCGCCATCTCTTTCAGGACAGTAGTTGTTAAAATTATTAAAGATCTGTTGATCAGTCTCCTTGTGGATATAATCGATAATATCTTCAAAGTTATTAAAGTGCTTTTGATAAATCGCTTGGCGGGAAATACCAGCTTCTGCAGCAATCTCAGTCATGGTAAAAGAAGTTCGCTGAGGGTTTCTCCTTGCAAGAGTGATAAAAGCACCTAAGATTAACTCTCTAGTTTTATTTGCCATAGCTTTACCTTCCTATCTATAAATATTAAAAATACTAGATTTAGTATTACCCCAAGTTTTCCTTTTAGCATAAATAAACTGAATAGATGATTATTCGAAAGCCTTTATAAGACTATTATATCATAGATTCATTATAAATAACAGATTATTACGGGGAGCTAGTACTATTTGCAAACTCCTATTATATCAGTATTTTCAGACAATTCTTAGGATAGTCACTTTTTATATGGTGTCATGAAATAATATATCAAAAAGTTGACATTGTGTAAATAAACAACTTGATAGATAAAAAGATTTTAATAAAAATATTCAACGATATGTAGTATAATAGCTATGGATGATATTTTGCTATATTTCCATCTGACCAAGAGTAACGATACTCCTGCTAAAGATTGAATTGAATAAATATTTCGAAATACTATAATAGTGTAATTGTTTTTCAAAGCAAGTGTTACAAGTATGTTATCGTGTAACAAATCATGCAATTGAAAGGGGTGTTACCTACTGAACAGATGTGACATACTTCTCAATTAAATTTAATCAAATAGAAAGGATTTTTTATGGATAAACTAAAGAAAGTACTAGGTTTTCTAGTATTCCCTCTTTTGCTATTGCTGATGTTCTTCCCGACAGGTGAAGCTCATGCTGCAACTGATGTTACCGATAAAGCCGATTTCAAGAATTTGAAGATTACCGTAGCTGAAACCGGGAGTGCTTCACACATTATTATCGGTCCAAGCACAAAAACTGTTGAACTAAAATACTCGGGCGACTTCTCATTCCCCGGTGTACAGGCGAACGTGATTAAGCCTGGAGATTACTTTATCGTAAAGGCCCCTGAAAATTTGGATTTGGAAGATAGAACCTTGGATCTAATTGATTCAAATTCAAATACGAAGATGGGGACGGTTCAGGTAGAAAAAGCCAATCATCGTCTTGTCTTTACTTTCAATGAAGCAGTTCAGGGGAAACAACATATCCGTGGGAGCTTTACTGCGAATGCAAAACAAACAGTTGAAGGAGTGACTAAGAAGGTCACCTACACTCTGCCAGGAGGCACGACGCAAGAAATCGAATTTGAGGTGAAAGTGTATCCTAAGCACCCCCATACAGGCGAATTGATTTATAAACAACCTCAGAATGATCTGAAAGCATCTAAAATTATATGGAATGTGCGGATTAACCGTTCTAAGACAGATATGGGGAACCACACTATTAAGATTACAGATAATATCGGCTTAGGAGCCTTTGCGTCTTATATTGAGAAAAGCTTTGAACTATCTGAAGTAGTGTACGAGACGACAGATACCAACTATGCTACTATGAAGAGTAGAATTAAAGAGTATAAAATAACAATGGATCCTGAGGAGTATAAAAAGGATTCAGACAACACGGCCTTGCTGACTTTTGTCAATGGTAAACGTGGATTTGAATTGCTTATGCCGACCAATATGGGGACAAAGAGTTTTTACCTAAGATATCTCACGACCTCGCCAGCAGATGAATCAGAGGTAAAAAACTCCATTCAGTACTTGCGAGATAACGAACCTCAATTAATTTGGAAACAACGGGGAGACTCAATCAATACAAAAACTTCGCACGATATAACTATTAAAACTGTTAAGTCCGTAGGTGCAACTATTACTGCTGATATTGCTGGAAAGATCAAAATCACTAAATTCGACGAAGCTGATGCAGATGTTAAGTTGGCAGGCGTTGTCTTTGAAATCCTACGAAAAAGTGACAGGGTTAAAGTTCAGGAAGTAACAACTGATGCGGACGGGATTGCCGTTTCAGATCATCTTAATGATGGTGAGTATATCGTTAAAGAAAAGACTCCGAAACCAGGCTATCAGGTGAACAGTCAAGAATTTACAGTTGAGATGAAAGGTGGAAAAGGTGTTCCCCTCAATATCTCTAACAAACGCAAGACAACTGATTTCGAAGCGACTAAGACTTGGGTAAACGGAAAAGCAATTGACTACAAAGAAGTCAAACTCGGTTTGTATGTGCACAAAGAAGGACAAACTGTTGCAGATGCAAAACCTGTCTCAGGGAACTATACTCCTGAAGTAACCGTGTCTAACGGTGTCTACACTTATAAGTGGAAAAATCAACTTCCTGAACGTGATGTTGATGGAAGCAAGCTAGTTTATTCTGTTCGAGAACTTGAAGATCAGACAAACCTTCCTCTGAAAGAAGGAGAGAAAGTCAAAGCAGGAGAGAACAACTATCTTGTATCTTACAATGCAGACAAGACTCAAGTAACCAATACTTACGAAGTTCCAAAAACAAACGTGACGGCTAAGAAAGTCTGGGTTGGTGGTCAGGAACATGTTCGTCCAACTGTCTACTTCAAACTCTATCGTACGCCAGAAGGTGGAGCGATTGAAGAAGTAGTTGGTGTTGCCCAAAAAGAAGTTCCCAAAACAGATGGAACTATAGAATGGACAGACCTCCCTGCGACAGATGAGCACGGTGTGAAGTACACTTATAGTGTGATGGAAGTCGATGAAGAAGGCAATCTCATCGTAGATACGATAGATGGTTATACTCCAGCACAAACAGCTGATTTGACTGTTACAAATACGTATAGCACTGAACCAGCTGAGGCTGTAATTGAAGCTAAGAAAAAATTGGAAGGTCGTCCAACAGAGCTTCAAGACGAAGAATTTGAATTTATCTTGAAAGATAATGATGGAAAAGAAGTTCAAAGAATCAAGAATAAAGGTACTAATGCTGATGGAACTGGTCGCGTAGTCTTCAAGCCTATTAAATTTACAAAAGAAGGACATTATCAGTACACCATTGTGGAAGCAAAAGCAGGTGAAACTGAAAATGGTATCACCTATGATAATAGAACAGTTCCTGTAATTGTACACGTCTATGATAATGGAAGAGGTCAGCTGGTTGCTTGGGTTGAGAAATTAGAAATTTCTCAAGTAGCACTTCCAGCAGCTGAATTTTCAACTTCAGCACCTGGTTCTAATCTTGTACCACCAATCTCTGGTGCCATCAACACCATTACAGATGCCGGAATTCAAACATTCGTCAATACTTATAAGCCTGCTAATGTGAAAGCTCCTGTTTCGGCAACCAAATCATTCATCAATAAGAATACTGATAAGCCAATTCAGCTTCAAGGTGGTGAATTCGAGTTTGCCTTGTTTGAGAAAAATGGTACAGCTCCAATTCAAACAACAACAAATGATGCAGCTG
>NZ_LNVF01000004.1:0-175455 GCF_002093545.1 Streptococcus oralis subsp. tigurinus | reverse complement strand
TAAGCCTCCATACAGATACTTTCCAACCCCAAGGAGTGGAAGGTCTCCTCATCACCTCTGTGGATGCTGCGCTTGCTGGTCAAAATACCTTGCTTGCAGCTGAGAGTCTGGGATATGGTGGTGTTATCATCGGTTTGGTCCGTTACAAGTCAGAAGAAGTGGCAGAGCTTTTTAACCTGCCTGACTATACCTACCCTGTTTTTGGGATTGCCCTTGGCGTGCCAGATCAACAACACGATGTCAAACCAAGACTGCCTTTGAACCAAGTGGTATTTGAAGAAGAATACCAAGAACAGCCAGTAGCGGCGATTTTGGACTATGACCAAGTACAGGCAGACTATGCTGGTGCGCGTGCGACGACCTCTTGGAGTCAACGTTTGGCAGAGCAGTTTGGTCAAGCCGAACCTAGTTCAACTCGGAAGAATCTAGAACAGAAAAAGTTATTGTAGAAAGTGAGAAAACATGGCCTTACCAACTATTGCCATTGTGGGACGTCCCAATGTTGGGAAATCGACCCTATTTAATCGGATCGCTGGTGAGCGAATTTCAATCGTAGAAGATGTCGAGGGTGTGACACGTGACCGTATCTATGCAACGGGTGAGTGGCTCAATCGTTCCTTTAGTATGATTGATACTGGAGGGATTGACGACGTCGACGCTCCCTTCATGGAGCAAATCAAGCACCAAGCAGAAATCGCTATGGAAGAAGCTGATGTCATCGTCTTTGTGGTGTCTGGGAAAGAAGGAATCACAGATGCAGATGAGTACGTAGCTCGCAAACTCTATAAAACCCATAAACCTGTTATCCTCGCGGTTAACAAGGTTGATAATCCTGAGATGCGAAATGATATCTATGATTTCTATGCTCTGGGCTTGGGTGAACCTCTGCCAATCTCGTCTGTCCACGGTATCGGTACGGGTGATGTACTGGATGCCATCGTGGAAAATCTACCACATGAAGTCGAAGAAGAAAATCCAGATGTCATTAAATTCAGCTTAATTGGCCGTCCAAACGTTGGGAAATCAAGTTTGATCAACGCCATTTTGGGAGAAGACCGTGTGATTGCTAGTCCAGTAGCTGGGACAACGCGTGATGCCATTGATACCCACTTTACAGATACGGATGGACAAGAGTTTACCATGATTGATACAGCTGGTATGCGTAAGTCCGGTAAAGTCTATGAAAATACGGAGAAATACTCTGTCATGCGTGCCATGCGTGCCATTGACCGTTCTGACGTGGTCTTGATGGTCCTCAATGCCGAGGAAGGTATTCGTGAGTATGATAAGCGTATCGCTGGATTTGCCCACGAAGCCGGTAAAGGGATGATCATCGTGGTCAATAAGTGGGATACCCTTGAGAAAGACAATCACACCATGAAGAAATGGGAAGAAGATATCCGTGAGCAGTTCCAATACCTGCCTTATGCTCCGATTGTCTTTGTATCAGCTCTTACCAAGCAACGTCTCCACAAACTGCCTGAGATGATCAAGCAAATCAGTGAAAGTCAAAACACCCGTATCCCATCAGCTGTCTTGAACGATGTCATTATGGATGCCATTGCTATCAATCCAACACCGACAGACAAAGGAAAACGCCTCAAAATCTTCTATGCGACCCAAGTGGCAACCAAGCCACCAACCTTTGTCATCTTTGTTAACGAAGAAGAACTCATGCACTTCTCTTACCTACGTTTCTTGGAAAATCAAATCCGCAAGGCCTTTGTCTTTGAGGGAACACCGATTCACTTGATCGCGAGAAAACGCAAGTAAGCTATGCTTGTTTTTACACAAAAACAAACTAAAAGAAGACTATGAGGTCTTCTTTTTTCTATAAAAGGAGTAAAAGTTTTATCAAATTGGAGACAAAATCTGTCATCAAAATTCAATTATTTTCCTAGATTTTGTAATCTATTTGTAATGAAAATGTACTTTCTTTGTAAAAATCAAAATGCTATAATTCCTTAAATCGATTTTCCTTTATCAGGGAGGTTATTATGAAAAAAAGCAAATTGTTTAAACATAGTTTGTTGGTTCGCTTGCTTGGGTTGCTGATGGTCTTTCTCTTCTTGTCAGCATTCACAGCACCTGAAAAACCTGAGTACGGGATCTATGACCCGGATCATTATTTAACGGATGAGACTATAAGTCAGATTCGGGAATTGAATAATGTCAATAGTAAAAAATCAGAAAAATTCCAGATGGGTGTTTACGTTGTGAAAAGCCTAAATGGAGAAACAATCGAGACTGTGGCCAATGAAACAGCTAGGGCTTGGAAAATTGGCTACTCGGGAGACAATCACGGTGTCTTGATTGTGGTAGCAGTCCAAGATAGAAAATCACGGATTGAAACCAGTAATAATGTGGCCAGTAAGATCACTGACTATCAGACTCACAGGTTCTTGACAACAGCACGTCCTTACTTTAAAAAGGGAGACTACAGTAATGGAGTTCTTTCTATAGCAAACAATCTCAACTACATGTTTTATAGTGGATCGAGTACGCCTGCTTCAAGTTCTAAAAGTAGTTACGACTATGCTTCTAATTCTAGTCGTCTAAGAGAAATTGAAAAGTATACCGTTGAGAGCCGATCTTCAAAACGTCATCGAAAAAGCAGTTCGAGTGACGGAGTTATCGGATTTGGAATTCTCATTTACTTCATTGTGATGATTATCGGCTTTATTTTTGGAGGCCGTGGTGGTTCACGTGGAGATGATTCTGGCGGTGGCTGGTGGGGCGGCGACTCATCTGATTCGGGCTCCTCTTGGTCTGATTCGGGCTCCGACTCATCTGGAGGCTGGGACGGCGGTGGCTTTGATGGCGGTGGTTCGTCTGATGACTGGTGAGTGATCATATATTACTCAAACCGATTTCTCCATACAGTAAGGTGACTCCTTTGCAAGAGTTTACTCCTTAATTAAAAATAAAAACAAAGTTTGGGAAATTGATTTAAAATCTGAGTATTTTCTCAGAAAAGTTGATAAAAGAAAGTGTTAAGGTTTTGATATGAAACAAAATAAAGTAATTCTCTCAATAGTGGCGATTTTCTTTGGACTACTAGTTCTGGGAAGTTGTTCCGCAGTTACGACCTATAATGGTCTGGTTGGTGAACAGACTAAGGTGGAGCAGGCTCGGGCCGATGTCTCGACAGCCCTCCAACGTCGTTCGGACTTGATTGGTAACTTGGTGGAGTCCGTTAAAGGACAAATGAATCATGAAACCGAAGTCTTTACCAAGATTGCTGATGCTAGAGCTAAAATCGGTAGTAGCTCAGTAACTTCTGAAGAAAACCAAAAGGCTCAGGGAGAATTGAGCTCTGCTCTTTCTCGCTTGATTTCATTGACGGAGAATTATCCAGAACTCAAGAGCAATCAAAATGTTGAGCAACTAATGGTCGAACTTTCAGGCAGTGAAAATCGTATTTTTGTAGCACGCAAGGATTATAATAAAGTCGCTGCCGAGTACAATCAAAAGTTGAGAAGTTTTCCAACTGTGCTTTTTGCGAATATGATGAGCTTTAAAGAAGCTGAAACCTTTAAAGAAACAGAAGAAGCCAAGACAGTTCCTAAGGTCGATTTTGGAACATCTTCATCAAGTCAATAAAGTGAATCATCCTATGAATAGAGTGATTTTTCTAGCATGACTAGTGATTTCAAACTCAAACCTGGAAAGTCTTTTCCAGGTTTTTTTGGTATAATAAAAGGGAAGAGACAGTGACTCAAATGGAGGTTTGCTATGGAGAAAACAAAAGCCTTTCTTGAAGCGCACTACAAGAGATATATTCTTACGATTTGCCTTCTCTGGTTCCTCATGTTTTTCTTTCCTTGGGATTGGCAAGCAGGAGGAGTTTCAGTATATTATTTCGTTATGAAAAAACTCTTCGTGGTTTTTGGCGTTTTATCCATCCTATACTCCGTGCTGATTAAAAAAATCAGTCTTTTCTTCTTTGGCATCATCTTTTGCTTGGCCTTCTGGATTAATCTCTTTTGGTATTTTGGGATATTACCTGCATTCTTGGGAAATTAAACATTAAAAAATGATGGACTAGACTGGCTTCTAGTCCTTTTTTCCCCTTGTGAAACAAGGATTCTTTCTTGAAAAATAATGGTAAATATGCTAAAATTAAAAGAACATTCTAAAATATTCAGAATCTAAAGTAAGGAAAATCATGGCTAATATTTTAAAAACAATTATCGAAAATGATAAAGGGGAACTTCGTCGTCTAGAAAAGATGGCTGATAAGGTTCTTAACTATGAGAGCCAAATGGCCGCAATGTCGGACGAAGAACTAAAAGCAAAAACTGACGAATTTAAAGAACGCTACAATAAGGGGGAATCACTTGATTCGCTGTTATATGAGGCTTTTGCGGTAGTCCGTGAAGCAGCAAAACGTGTCCTTGGACTTTTCCCTTATAAAGTTCAGGTCATGGGTGGGATTGTTCTTCACCATGGTGATGTTCCAGAGATGCGTACTGGTGAAGGGAAAACCTTGACGGCGACCATGCCGGTGTACCTCAATGCCCTTGCAGGTAAAGGGGTTCACGTAGTTACAGTCAATGAATACCTAACAGAACGTGACGCGACTGAGATGGGTGAGTTGTACTCATGGCTCGGTCTGTCAGTAGGGATCAACTTAGCAGCCAAATCTCCAATGGAGAAAAAAGAAGCGTATCTCTGTGATATTACCTACTCGACCAACTCAGAGATTGGTTTCGACTACCTTCGTGACAATATGGTCGTTCGTGCAGAAAACATGGTACAGCGTCCGCTTAACTATGCCTTGGTCGATGAGGTTGACTCGATCTTGATCGATGAAGCCCGTACTCCTTTGATCGTTTCAGGTGCCAATGCAGTTGAGACTAGCCAACTCTACCATATGGCGGATCATTTTGTGAAGTCTTTGGACAAGGATGACTATATTATTGACATTCAGTCTAAGACGATTGGTTTGTCTGATTCTGGGATTGACAAGGCTGAGAGCTATTTCAAACTGGAAAATCTCTATGATGTCGAAAACGTAGCTCTTACCCACTTTATCGATAATGCCCTTCGTGCCAACTATATCATGATTCTTGATATCGACTATGTGGTTAGTGAAGAACAAGAAATCTTGATCGTCGACCAATTTACAGGTCGTACCATGGAAGGTCGTCGTTACTCTGACGGCTTGCACCAAGCGATCGAAGCAAAAGAGGGTGTGCCAATCCAAGATGAGACTAAGACTTCAGCTTCTATCACCTACCAAAACCTCTTCCGTATGTATAAGAAATTGGCAGGTATGACAGGTACTGGTAAAACAGAAGAAGAAGAATTCCGCGAAATTTACAACATTCGTGTTATCCCAATCCCAACCAACCGTCCAATCCAACGTATCGACCACTCAGACCTTCTCTATGCCAGTCTTGATGCGAAGTTTAAGGCTGTAGTTGAGGATGTAAAAGCTCGTCACCAAAAAGGTCAGCCGGTCTTGGTAGGTACAGTTGCAGTTGAAACGAGTGACTTTCTTTCTAAGAAACTGGTAGAGGCAGGTGTTCCTCACGAAGTCTTGAATGCGAAGAACCACTACAGAGAAGCGCAAATCATCATGAACGCTGGTCAGCGTGGCGCAGTTACTATCGCAACCAACATGGCCGGTCGTGGTACCGATATCAAGCTTGGCGAAGGGGTTCGTGAACTTGGTGGACTTTGTGTCATTGGTACAGAACGTCACGAAAGTCGCCGTATTGATAATCAGCTTCGTGGACGTTCAGGGCGTCAAGGGGACCCAGGTGAGTCACAATTCTACTTGTCTCTTGAAGATGATTTGATGAAACGTTTCGGTTCAGAACGTTTGAAAGGTGTCTTTGAACGTCTTAACATGTCTGATGAAGCCATCGAATCTCGCATGTTAACGCGTCAAGTTGAAGCAGCTCAAAAACGTGTCGAAGGAAACAACTACGACACTCGTAAGCAAGTCCTTCAATACGATGATGTTATGCGTGAACAACGTGAAATCATCTATGCACAACGTTATGATGTCATTACTGCAGATCGTGACTTGGCACCAGAAATCCATGCTATGATCCGCCGTACCATTGGACGTATCGTAGATGCACATGCACGCTCTAAGGAAGATGAAAAACTGGAAGCAATCCTGAACTTTGCTAAATATAACTTACTTCCAGAAGATTCAATTAGCCGTTCAGATTTTGCAGGTCTGTCAGATCAGGCCATCAAAGATGAGCTTTATCAACGTGCATTGAAGGTTTATGATAGCCAAGTTGCCAAACTTCGTGATGAAGAAGCAGTGAAAGAGTTCCAGAAGGTCTTGATCCTACGTGTTGTAGACAACAAGTGGACAGACCATATCGATGCTCTTGACCAGTTGCGAAATGCTGTTGGTCTTCGTGGATATGCCCAAAACAATCCTGTCGTAGAATATCAAGCAGAAGGTTTCCGCATGTTTAATGACATGATTGGATCAATTGAATTTGATGTGACCCGCTTGATGATGAAAGCACAAATCCACGAACAGGAACGTCCTCAAACTGAACACAATATCAGTACAACTGCGACTCGAAATATCGCAGCGCAGCAGACTCAGCTTCCAAAAGATGTGGACTTGAGCCAAGTCGGACGAAATGATCAATGCCCATGTGGATCTGGTAAGAAATTCAAGAACTGTCATGGTAAGAGACAATAATATGAGATAAGATACAGGCGGATACCTGGTAAAAATCATTTTTTGCTTGGTGTCCGTTTGCTTTATAAGGAGATGAATCATGGTATTTACAGCTAAAAGTCCTAAAATTAACATTGAAGAAGTTCGAGCCTTGTCTAAATTAGAGGGGGCGGCTCTTGCGAGAAAAAACCAACGTGATCAGGAATTGGAAGCCATCATCCGTGGGGAAGACCAGCGTATTCTCTTGGTGATAGGACCATGTTCATCTGATAATGAAGAGGCGGTTCTCGAGTATGCCAAGCGTCTATCTGCTTTGCAAGAAGAGGTCAAAGACCGCATTTTTATGGTCATGCGAGTCTATACGGCTAAACCTCGTACCAATGGAGATGGCTATAAGGGCTTGATTCATCAACCAAATGCTAAAGAAGCACCTAGTTTGATCAATGGAATCAAGGCTGTTCGTCATTTACATTACCGAGTTATTTCTGAAACGGGTATGACAACAGCGGATGAGATGCTTTATCCTGAAAATCTTCCGTTGGTGGATGATTTGATTTCTTATATGGCTGTTGGAGCTCGTTCTGTAGAGGATCAACAGCACCGTTTTGTAGCGAGTGGAGCAGATTTTTCAACAGGATTTAAAAATCCAACATCTGGAAATCTCAATGTTATGTTTAACGGGATTTACGCAGCGCAAAATAAGCAGAGTTTCCTCTTCCTCGGTAAAGAGGTGGAAACAACAGGGAATCCATTGTCCCATGCTATTCTTCGTGGTGCCTTGAATGAATACGGGAAAAATATTCCCAACTACTACTATGACAATTTGATAGATACCATTGCCCAGTATGAAAAGATGGGCTTGGAAAATCCCTTTATCATCATCGATACCAATCATGACAATTCAGGCAAGCAGTATATGGAGCAAATCCGTATCGTTCGTCAGACCTTGATTAACCGTGACTGGAATGAGAAAATCAAAAAATATGTTCGTGGTTTTATGATTGAGTCCTATCTAGAAGATGGACGTCAAAATGAGCCAGAAGTTTTTGGTAAGTCCATTACAGATCCATGTCTCGGATGGGACAACACAGAAGCACTTGTTCGCGAAATTTACCAAACGCTAGGAGAGTAAGATGGCATTTATCGGAAAAGGTCAAGAAATTGATATTGAAGCAATCAAGGCTGAGACCCAGTTGTCACCTGAAGCCTTGCGAAAAAAAGAAGCCCGTGATAGAGAGTTGGCAGCCATCATTTCGGGTGAGGACGACCGAATCCTTTTGGTGATGGGGCCTTGCTCTTCGGACAATGAAGAAGCAGTACTCGAATATGCTCGCCGCTTAGCAGACTTGCAGAAAAAGGTTGCGGATAAAATCTTTATCGTGATGCGTGTTTATACAGCTAAACCTCGTACCAATGGAGATGGCTATAAGGGTTTGGTTCATCAGCCCGATACTTCGAAAGCTCCAAGCTTGATTAATGGCTTGCAAGCCGTTCGTCAACTGCACTACCGTGTGATTACGGAGACTGGATTGACAACAGCTGATGAGATGCTCTATCCGTCAAATCTCGTTTTGGTTGATGACCTGGTCAGCTACCATGCTGTTGGGGCTCGTTCAGTGGAAGACCAAGAACACCGCTTTGTAGCCTCTGGGATTGATGCTCCAGTTGGGATGAAAAATCCAACATCTGGGAACCTTGGGGTCATGTTTAATGCCATATATGCAGCTCAAAACAAGCAAACCTTCCTTTATCATGGCCAAGAAGTGCAAACTTCAGGAAATCCCTTGGCCCACGTTATCCTTCGTGGCGCCATGAACGAATATGGTAAAAATGAACCCAACTTCTACTATGAAACCCTCTTAAATGCCATCAATCGCTATGAGACTATGGGACTTGAAAATCCCTTCATTATCATCGATACCAATCATGACAATTCAGGCAAGCAGTATATGGAACAAATTCGCATTGTTCGTCAGGCCTTGCTGAATCGTGACTGGAATGAAAAGATTAAAAAGACGGTTCGAGGCTTTATGATCGAATCTTACCTAGCAGACGGTCGCCAAAATCAACCAGAGGTCTTTGGTTGCTCCATTACCGACCCTTGTCTAGGATGGGAAAATACAGTAGCCTTGGTAGAAGAAATTTATACTACCTTAACAAAATAAGTGAAAAGGATGGAGTTGGGGGAATCTCAGCTCCTTTTATGAGTATGATAGTTGGACACGGAATTGACATCGAAGAATTGGCTTCGATAGAAAGTGCAGTTACACGACGTGAGGGCTTTGCCAAGCGCGTGCTGACAACTAAGGAAATGGAGCGATTTACCAGTCTCAAAGGGCGCAGACAAATCGAATATTTGGCTGGTCGCTGGTCGGCTAAGGAAGCTTTTTCCAAGGCTATGGGGACAGGAATTGGCAAACTGACCTTTCAGGATTTGGAAGTCTTGAACAATGAAAGAGGGGCGCCTTATTTTAGTCAGGCACCATTTTCAGGAAAGATTTGGCTATCTATCAGCCACACAGATCAGTTTGTGACAGCCAGTGTCATTTTGGAGGAAAATCATGAAAGCTAGTCTACATAGACCAACCAAGGCTCTGATTCGTTTGGGAGCTATTCGACAAAATATACAACAAATGGGAAGTCATATCCCTAATGGTACGCTCAAATTTGCAGTAGTCAAGGCTAATGCTTATGGACATGGGGCGGTAGCTGTTGCAACGGCTATCCAGGATGTTGTTGATGGATTTTGCGTTTCCAATATCGATGAAGCTATCGAGTTGCGTCAAGCAGGTATAAACAAGAAAATCCTCATCTTAGGAGTTTCTGAGCTAGAAGCTGTTTCCCTAGCTAAAGAATACGACATCACCTTGACAGTGGCAGGGTTGGATTGGATTCAAGCGCTGTTAGACAAGGGAGCAGATTTAACTGGCTTGACTGTTCACCTCAAGATTGACTCAGGGATGGGACGGATTGGTTTCCGAGATTCCAGTGAGGCAGAGCAGGCTCAAGCCTTGCTCCAACAATACGGTGCTCACGTTGAGGGGATTTTTACCCACTTTGCTACTGCAGATGAAGAAGCAGATGACTATTTTAATGCCCAGTTAGAATGCTTTAAAGCTATTTTGGCAAGTATGAAGGAAGTTCCAGAGCTGGTTCATGCCAGCAACTCAGCAACGACCCTCTGGCATGCTGAGACTATTTTCAATGCAGTCCGTATGGGAGATGCCATGTATGGTCTCAATCCAAGTGGAGAGGTCTTGGACTTACCCTATGATTTGACACCAGCCTTGAGTTTGGAGTCTGCCCTGGTTCATGTCAAGACAGTTCCAGCTGGAGCTTGCATGGGCTATGGAGCAACCTATCAGGCGGATAGTGAGCAAGTCATCGCGACCGTGCCAATCGGTTATGCGGATGGTTGGACACGAGACATGCAGAATTTCTCTGTCTTGGTAGATGGCCAAGCTTGCCCAATCGTCGGACGAGTATCTATGGACCAAATCACCATTCGGCTGCCTAAGGGTTACCCGCTAGGAACAAAAGTAACCTTGATTGGCTCCAACGGTGACAGGGAAATCACAGCAACTCAGGTAGCGACCTACCGTGGAACCATTAACTATGAGGTGGTTTGCCTCCTCAGTGACCGCATTCCGAGAGAATATTATTAAAAAGAAAGGAGTAGAGCATGAATCTACACCAACCCTTGCATGTCTTGCCTGGTGTGGGACCAAAGTCAGCCGAGAAATACGCCAAATTAGGAATTGAAAACTTGCAAGACCTCTTGCTCTACTTTCCTTTTCGTTATGAAGATTTCAAGACCAAGCAGGTGCTAGACCTGGAAGACGGGGAGAAGGCAGTTCTGTCTGGTCAAGTCGTGACCCCTGCCAGTGTCCAGTATTATGGTTTCAAGCGCAATCGCCTACGTTTTAGCCTCAAGCAGGGAGAAGTCGTTTTTGCGGTGAATTTTTTTAACCAGCCCTATCTGGCTGATAAGATAGAGTTGGGTGCAACCCTTGCTGTCTTTGGGAAATGGGACCGTGCCAAGGCCAGTCTGACTGGGATGAAGGTTCTGGCTCAGGTGGAAGATGACCTCCAGCCTGTCTATCGTCTGGCTCAAGGAATCAGTCAGGCCAGTCTGGTCAAGGTCATCAAAACGGCCTTTGATCAGGGGTTAGACCTCTTGATTGAGGAAAATCTTCCCCAGTCTTTGCTGGACAAATACAAACTCATGTCCCGTTGTCAGGCTGTCCGCGCTATGCATTTTCCTAAGGATTTGGCAGAATACAAGCAGGTCCTTCGCCGTATCAAGTTTGAGGAACTCTTTTACTTCCAAATGCAGTTGCAGACGCTCAAGTCTGAAAATAGAGTTCAGGGAAGCGGTCTGGTTCTGAATTGGTCTCAGGAAAAAGTGACGGCTGTTAAGGAATGTTTACCTTTTGCCTTAACCCCAGATCAGGAAAAAAGTTTGCGGGAAATTTTGACCGACATGAAGTCGGACCACCACATGAATCGTCTCCTGCAAGGAGATGTGGGGAGCGGGAAAACGGTAGTCGCTGGCTTGGCCATGTTTGCTGCAGTGACGGCTGGCTACCAAGCGGCTCTCATGGTACCGACCGAAATCCTTGCTGAGCAACACTTTGAAAGTCTACAGAGTCTCTTTCCAGACTTGAAACTCGCTCTCTTGACAGGATCCTTGAAAGCTGCAGAAAAAAGAGAAGTCTTGGAGACCATAGCGAAGGGTGAGGCTGATTTGATTATCGGAACCCACGCTCTGATACAAGATGGGGTTGATTATGCTCGCCTTGGTTTGATTATCATCGATGAGCAGCACCGTTTTGGTGTGGGACAAAGGCGGATTTTACGGGAAAAAGGCGACAACCCAGACGTTCTCATGATGACGGCGACGCCCATTCCGCGAACATTGGCTATCACAGCCTTTGGCGATATGGATGTTTCCATTATCGACCAGATGCCTGCGGGTCGGAAACCCATTGTGACACGTTGGATCAAACATGAGCAACTGCCTCAGGTGCTGACTTGGTTAGAAGGAGAAATTCAAAAAGGTTCTCAAGCATACGTCATCTCTCCCTTGATTGAAGAATCAGAAGCTCTGGATCTGAAAAATGCCATTGCCTTATCTGAGGAGTTGACAGCTCATTTTGCCGGCAAGGCTGAAGTAGCTCTTCTACATGGTAAGATGAAGAGTGACGAAAAAGACCAGATCATGCAGGAATTCAAAGAGAGAAAGACGGATATTTTGGTTTCGACAACGGTTATCGAGGTTGGGGTCAATGTTCCAAATGCGACCGTCATGATTATCATGGATGCTGATCGGTTCGGTCTCAGCCAGCTTCATCAGCTCAGAGGTCGTGTCGGTCGGGGAGACAAGCAGTCTTATGCTGTTCTTGTGGCTAATCCCAAGACGGACTCTGGGAAGGACCGCATGCGCATCATGACAGAAACCAATAATGGATTTGTCCTTGCTGAGGAAGATTTGAAAATGCGCGGATCGGGTGAGATTTTTGGAACCAGACAATCAGGACTACCAGAATTTCAAGTGGCAGATATTATCGAAGATTTTCCGATTTTAGAAGAAGCCAGAAAGGTTGCCAGCTACATTAGTTCGATAGAAGGTTGGAAAGAGGATCCAGAATGGCGCATGATTGCTCTCCACCTAGAGAAGAGAGAACATCTGGATTAAGCCTTTTCTAAGAAATCTATAAGCTAGCTTTTAGGTTTGGGTCTTATACTAGAGTCATCAAAAAGAAACGAGGACTCTCACATGACGATTAAAGTAACCTACCAAAAGAAATTCCAAACCGTCAAACTAGAGAAAGGAGCTAGCACCTATTGATACACAAAGAGCGGAAACGCTCTTTTTATTTTTATAAAATGGTCGGCTATAAATCAAACTTAGTCGAGTGATAAAAAGATATTAGTCTCCAAGCCTATTTACTCTTTGACTGAAGCTTGATATAATTGCCCCATCTGAGTAAAGAGGAGTGAAAAGAATGTTAGAAACAAGAACGATTGCTATCCAAGATAGGTATGAAGAACGATTTCAGCATTGTTGGGGATGTGGTCCCAAGAATGATTTAGGCTTACATTTAAAAACCTATCCAAGTATAGATGGGAATAGTTGTATTAGTCGGATAAAGCTTGAAAATGCTTATACTGGTGGAGTTCCATCAAATGTCTTTGGAGGAATGATAGCGACTATTTTTGATTGCCATGGCACGGCCTCAGCAGCTTGGTTTGCCCATCATCAAAAAGGGTTGGAACTGACGGAATCAACTGTGATAGGACGTTTTATTACAGCTCGCTTGGAGATTGATTACCTTAGTCCTAGTCCAATTGAAGATGAAATTGTGGTTACTTCTACTCTGGAGGAATTAGGGGAAAGAAAAGCAATTATTGCTATGGAGATGACAGTGGCTACTAAAGTCCGTGCCAAAGCCAAAATGGTAGCAGTTGCTGTGAAGGATCATATGTAAAACGGAAGATTAGAAGTTTAAGATTTTAAAACTACTTTCAGACGATAGGTTTGAGGAAAGAGAATCTAAAATCACTTTCTATTTAGCATTCTTTCTTGCATTGCTTTCCTAGATATGCTAGAGTTATGATAGCGATTACAAAACTAAAGGAGCATGCTATGAAAAATCCAGCTTTACTAGAAGAAATCAAGACCTACCTAGGACGGGATGAGATTCCAGAAGACTTTGACGCTTTCTGGGATGAGGAAGTCAAAAAAGTTTCCACTCTTCCAGCCTACCAGCTGGAGGAAAGAGATTTCCATATTCCCCAAGTCAAGTGTTATGAGCTAACCTTTGAAGGAAGCAATGACGGAAGAGTCTATGCACGTGTCGTCCTTCCAAAAAGTGAGGAGAAAGTTCCGGTAATCTTCCACTTTCATGGTTATATGGGACGTGGCTGGGACTGGGCCGACATGCTGGCCTTCACCGTGGCTGATTACGGGGTTGTTTCTATGGACGTTCGAGGCCAATCAGGTTATTCGCAAGATGGTTTGCGCTCTCCTTTGGGAAATACCGTTAAGGGACATATCATCCGTGGTGCTGTTGAAGGTCGAGACCAGCTCTTTTATAAGGATGTCTATCTGGATATTTACCAGTTAATCGAAATTGTTGCTAGTCTGCCACAGGTAGATGAGAAGCGACTTTCTAGTTATGGTGCCTCACAAGGCGGTGCTTTAGCCCTGGTTGCAGCAGCGCTCAATCCTCGGATTCAGCGAACAGTTGCCATCTATCCCTTCTTGTCTGACTTTAGACGAGTGCTTGAGATTGGCAATACCAGTGAAGCCTATGATGAACTTTTCCGTTATTTCAAGTTCCACGATCCCTTCCATGAAACAGAGGATGAAATCATGGCGACTCTAGCCTATATCGATGTGAAAAATCTTGCCCATCGCATTCAAGGTGAGGTCAAGATGATTACGGGCTTGGACGACGATGTTTGTTATCCTATTACCCAGTTTGCAATTTACAACCGTCTGACCTGTGATAAGATCTATCGCATCATGCCTGAGTATGCCCACGAAGCCATGAATGTTTTTGTCAATGACCAAGTTTATAACTGGCTCTGTGGTAGTGAGATTCCTTTTAAGTACGCAAGATAATGAATGAGAGAGCCCAGGAGCTCTCTTTTTATGTCCAAAACCTGAAAGTACTTTTAAAAAATTTAAAATATTAAAATATTCTTAAAAGTAAAATCTATTCTGTGAGAACATAGATATAAATATAAGACTTTATTGTATAATAAAGGAAAAATCACTTGTGAAAGGAGGAAAAATGCTGCTGGGCGCTTAAAGAATAGCTCAGCAGAAATGGGAGAGGATTGGGAGCTCTCATTGAGTTGGTTACTTTCTTGTAAATCTTGTCTCTCTTAAGAGGCAATAAAAATTTTTAAAGAAAAAAGAAAGCGCTTTATTTTTATGAAAAATGGAAGGACAAACATGAATTACAACTCTTTACATCGGAAACAGCGATACGGAATTCGAAAATTTGCAATCGGAGCAGCATCAGTAGTGATTGGTACAGTAGTATTTGGAGTAAATCCAGTCTTAGCTCAAGAGCAAGCCAATGTAGCAGGTGCTAGTACAGAAACTGTCGAACCTGGTCAAGGTTTATCAGAAGTACCAAAAGAAGTGTCCTCGGGAGATCTTGCTCATTTGGATAAGGATTTGGCTGGTAAATTGGCAGCAGCTCAAGACAACGGCGTTGTGGTGGACCAAGATCATTTGAAAAAAAATGAGAGTACAGAATCAGAAACTCCATCCTCTACGGAAACCCCTGCAGAAGAAGCAAATAAGGAAGCAGAATCAGAGGATCAGGGAGCTATTCCTCGTGACTATTACTCAAGAGATTTAAAAAATGCTAATCCTGTCCTTGAAAAAGAAGATGTTGAAACCAATGCAGCAAATGGTCAGAGAGTCGATTTATCAAGTGAACTAGACAAACTAAAGCAACTAAAAAATGCTACAGTTCACATGGAGTTCAAACCAGATGCATCAGCTCCACGCTTTTACAATCTCTTCTCTGTATCCAGTGACACCAAGGAAAATGAGTACTTTACTATGTCGGTCCTTGATAATACAGCTCTTATTGAAGGGCGTGGCGCTAACGGGGAGCAGTTCTATGATAAGTATACAGATGCTCCTTTGAAAGTTCGCCCTGGACAATGGAATTCCGTGACCTTTACTGTCGAACAACCGACAGCAGAGTTACCTCATGGTCGAGTTCGTCTCTATGTGAACGGTGTCTTATCTCGAACAAGCCTCAAATCTGGTAACTTTATCAAAGATATGCCAGATGTTAATCAAGCTCAACTTGGAGCAACCAAACGGGGCAATAAAACAGTTTGGGCATCAAACCTACAAGTTCGAAACCTAACCGTTTATGATCGTGCTTTAAGCCCAGATGAAGTTCAAACACGGAGTCAACTATTTGAAAGAGGTGATTTAGAAAAGAAACTTCCTGAGGGCGCGAAAATCTCAGAGAAAGAAGATGTCTTTAAAGGGGGAATGCATAACCAACCAAACAAAGATGGCATCAAGAGTTATCGTATTCCAGCTCTTCTCAAGACTGATAAAGGAACGCTGATTGCAGGTGCAGATGAACGCCGTCTCCATTCGAGTGACTGGGGTGATATCGGTATGGTCATTAGACGCAGTGAAGATAATGGTAAAACTTGGGGAGATCGAGTAACCATTACCAACTTACGTGACAATCCAAGAGCTTCTGACCCATCAATCGGTTCACCAGTGAATATCGATATGACCTTGACTCAAGATCCTGAAACCAAACGCATCTTTGCCATTTATGACATGTTCCCAGAAGGAAAAGGGATCTTTGGAATGTCTTCGCAAAAAGAAGAAGCTTACAAAGAAATCAATGGTAAAACCTATCAACTCCTCTATCGAGAAGGTGAACAGGGAGCTTATACTATTCGAGAAAATGGTACAGTTTACACTCCAGATGGCAAGGCAACAGACTATCGCGTTGTTGTAGATCCTGTTAAACCAGCATACAGCGACAAGGGTGATCTATACAAGGGTGACCAGCTACTAGGCAATATCTACTTCACCACAAACAAAACTTCTCCATTTAGAATTGCCAAGGATAGCTACCTATGGATGTCTTACAGTGATGACGACGGGAAGACCTGGTCTGCTCCTCAAGATATTACTCCGATGGTCAAAGCCGATTGGATGAAATTCCTAGGCGTAGGTCCTGGAGTGGGGATAACCCTTCGTACTGGACCGCATAAAGGTCGAATCGTCGTTCCTGTCTATACAACCAATCGGACTAACCACCTCAATGGTTCTCAATCATCTCGAATCATCTACTCAGACGACCATGGTAAGACATGGCATATGGGTGGTGGTGTCAACGACAATCGTACACTTTATGATGGTACAGTGGTTGATTCAAGTACCATGAATAATTATTATGCTCAAAATACAGAGGCTTCTGTTGTTCAGTTGAACAATGGGGATCTCAAACTATTTATGCGTGGTTTGACAGGTGATCTACAGGTTGCAACCAGTCATGATGGTGGTCTAACTTGGGACAATAACGTTGAACGCTACGATGTGCCAGATGTTTATGTTCAAATGGCTGCGACTCATACGGTTCAAAATGGTAAAGAGTATATTCTTTTGGCGAATGCAAACGGTCCAGGTCGTAAAAATGGTTATATTCGAGTGGCTCGTGTTGAAGAAGATGGCCAGTTAACTTGGTTGCACCATCATTTGATTCAGGAAGGAGAATATGCTTATAACTCTCTCCAACAAATTGGACCAGATGAATTTGGACTTTTATATGAGCATCATGCTCCTGGAGGTGTTCCATATACACTTTCCTTCAAGAAATTCAACTGGGATTTCTTGACCAAGGAAAGAATTTCTCCTAAAGAAGCAAAAGTAAAATATACTATTCAAAAATGGCCAGGTATTATTGCGATGGAGTTTGATTCGGAAGTATTGGTAAATAAGGCTCCGACCCTTCAGTTGGCAAATGGTAAAACAGCAACCTTCATGACCCAGTACGATACAAAGACTCTCTTATTTACAGTGGATCCAGAAGATATGGGTCAAAGAATTACTGGTCTATCTGAGGGTGCAATTGAAAGCATGCACAATTTACCAGTTTCTTTAGCTGGCTCTAAACTAAGCGATGGTATTAATGGCAGTGAAGCTGCTATCCATGAGGTTCCAGAGTTTACAGGAGGCGTTAATGCAGGAGAAGCTGCTGTGGCAGAGATACCAGAGTACACAGGTTCATTAGCAACAGTAGGAGAAGAGCCAGCTCCAACGGTAGAAAAATCGGAATTCACAGGAGGCGTTAATGCAGAAGAAGCCGCTGTGGCAGAGATACCAGAGTACACTGGTCCATTGGCAACGGTAGGTGAAGAACCGGCTCCAACGGTAGAAAAACCGGAATTCGCAGGAGGCGTTAATGCTGTTGAGGCAGCAGTCCATGAGATTCCAGAGTTCAAGGGTGGTGTCAATGCAGTTCAAGCAGCCTCAAACGAGCTTCCGGAATATAGAGGGGGTGCTAACTTTGTCTTGGCAGCTTCAAATGACCTGCCAGAGTATAAAGGTGGAGTCAATGGCGCTGAGGCAGCAGTCCATGAAGTGTCAGAGTACAAGGGAGAAACTAATCTAGTATTGGCAGCTGCAGACAATAAACTATCTCTAGGACAAGATGTGACCTATCAAGCTCCAGCAGCTAAACAAGATGAACTTCCAAATACAGGAAGCAAGGAAACAAGCTCACTGATGTCCCTTGGTCTTTCAGGTATGCTTTTATCCTTGTTTGCATTAGGCAAGAGGAGAAAAGAATAATAAGAAAAGCTATTTGAGTAAGTCTCAGAAGAGATAGCAGGTTTTTCAGCCTGCTATCTTTTTTGATGACATTCAGGTTGATTCGAAATCATAAGATGTCTGAAACTACTTTCAGGATAGTCTGTTCTATAAAATACTTTTGAAACTGAAATCTATTCTACCACAAGCTATTGAAAGCGCTTAACAAATAATATATAATAAGCCCATAAGAACAAGAAAGGGAGGAAAGAGGATGCCACAGATCAGCAAAGAAGCCTTGATTGAACAAATCAAAGATGGAATCATTGTCTCTTGCCAGGCACTTCCTCACGAACCGCTTTACACAGAAGCGGGAGGAGTCATTCCCTTGCTAGTCAAAGCGGCTGAGCAAGGTGGAGCAGTCGGTATCCGAGCAAACAGTGTTCGCGATATCAAGGAGATCAAGGAGGTTACGAAACTCCCAATTATCGGAATCATCAAACGTGACTATCCGCCACAGGAGCCCTTCATTACAGCTACGATGAGAGAAGTTGATGAACTGGCTGAACTAGATATTGAGGTCATTGCTCTGGATTGTACCAAACGTGAACGTTACGATGGTTTGGAAATCCAAGACTTTATCCGACAAGTCAAAGAAAAATATCCGCATCAACTCTTAATGGCTGATACCAGTACGTTTGAAGAGGGAATCGCAGCAGTTGAAGCAGGGATTGATTTTGTTGGAACAACCCTATCAGGCTACACCTCTTATAGTCCCAAAGTAGATGGTCCAGACTTTGAACTGATCAAAAAACTGTGTGAAGCAGGCGTGGATGTCATCGCTGAAGGGAAAATTCATACACCAGAACAAGCTAAGCAAATCCTTGAATATGGGGTGCGAGGTATCGTTGTTGGTGGAGCTATTACTAGACCAAAAGAGATTACGGAGCGCTTTGTTGCCGGTCTTAAATAACACAATCTCAAAACAGAGGAGAGTGGTTGATGCGTCGGACAAAATGAAAACGTATACAAATATAAAGAACTCATTATCCAATATGGATACGCTTATAAATTAGGAGAATACAAATGAAATTTAGAAAACTAGCTTGTACAGTACTTGCAGGTGCTGCGATTCTTGGCCTTGCAGCTTGTGGTAACTCTGGTGGAAGTAAAGATGCTGCAAATTCTGGTAGCGATAGCGGAAAAACAGAAATCACTTGGTGGGCATTCCCAGTCTTCACACAAGAAAAAACTGGTGACGGTGTTGGAACTTATGAAAAATCAATCATCGAAGCTTTTGAAAAAGCAAATCCAGATGTAAAAGTGAAATTGGAAACCATCGACTTCAAGTCAGGTCCTGAAAAGATCACAACAGCCATCGAAGCAGGAACAGCGCCAGATGTACTCTTTGACGCACCAGGACGTATCATCCAATACGGTAAAAATGGTAAATTGGCTGAGTTGAACGACCTCTTCACAGACGAATTCGTCAAAGATGTCAACAACGAGAACATCGTACAAGCAAGTAAGGCTGGTGACAAAGCTTACATGTATCCAATCAGTTCAGCTCCATTCTACATGGCTATGAACAAGAAAATGTTGGAAGATGCTGGAGTTGCAAACCTTGTAAAAGAAGGTTGGACAACTGATGACTTTGAAAAAGTTTTGAAAGCTCTTAAAGATAAAGGATATACACCAGGTTCATTGTTCAGTTCTGGTCAAGGGGGAGACCAAGGAACACGTGCCTTCATTGCAAACCTTTATGGCGGTTCTGTAACAGACAAAGACGTAACCAAATATACAACAGACGATCCTAAATTCGTCAAAGGTCTTGAAAAAGCTGCTAGCTGGATTAAAGACGGTCTATTGAACAACGGTTCACAATTTGACGGTGGGGCAGATATCCAAAACTTTGCGAACGGTCAAACTTCATACACAATCCTTTGGGCACCAGCTCAAAACGGTATCCAAGCGAAACTCTTGGAAGCGAGTAAGGTAGACGTGGTAGAAGTACCATTCCCATCAGACTCTGGTAAACCATCTCTTGAATACCTTGTAAATGGATTTGCAGTATTTAACAACAAAGACGACAAAAAAGTCGCAGCTGCTAAGAAATTCGTTCAATTCATCGCAGATGATAAAGAATGGGGTCCTAAAGACGTAGTTCGTACAGGTGCCTTCCCAGTTCGTACATCATTTGGCAAACTTTATGATGACAAACGTATGGAAACAATCAGCAGCTGGACTAAATACTACTCACCATACTACAACACAATCAACGGATTTGCTGAAATGAGAACACTTTGGTTCCCAATGTTGCAATCTGTATCAAATGGTGACGAAAAACCAGCGGATGCTTTGAAAGCCTTCACTGAAAAAGCTAACGAAACAATCAAAAAAGCTACAAAACAATAAGCACTAAGTCAGATTGATTCCCCCTTTTCCCTGTGCACTAAGGTGTAAGAAAAGGGGGACTTTTGTTTGAAATGGTAGGAACTGTCACGAAATTAAAATGAAGTTCTTACATAAGCGAATCTTAAAAAATTTCATTTTGATTTTAAAACAGTTCAAGAAAATCAAAAACTATTCTATTTGAAAGAGAGGTGCCGACTGTGAAAGTCAATAAAATTCGTATGCGGGAAACAGTGATTTCCTATGCTTTCCTAGCACCAGTATTGTTCTTCTTTGTTATCTTTGTCTTGGCTCCTATGATTATGGGATTCATTACAAGTTTCTTTAACTACTCCATGACCAGCTTTGAGTTTGTTGGTTTGGACAACTACATTCGCATGTTTAAAGATCCTGTCTTTACCAAGTCTTTGATCAATACCGTTATTCTGGTTATTGGATCAGTACCGATTGTGGTTCTCTTCTCGCTCTTTGTAGCATCTCAAACCTATCATCAAAATGCGATTGCCCGTTCTTTCTATCGTTTCGTCTTCTTCCTTCCTGTAGTTACAGGTAGTGTTGCCGTAACGGTTGTATGGAAATGGATCTATGACCCCCTATCAGGGATTCTAAACTTTGTCCTTAAGTCAAGCCATATCATCAGCCAAAACATTTCTTGGCTGGGTGACAAAAACTGGGCTTTGCTAGCGATTATGATTATCCTTTTGACAACATCTGTTGGTCAACCGATTATCCTTTATATCGCTGCAATGGGAAATATTGACAACTCACTTGTTGAAGCGGCGCGTGTTGACGGTGCGACTGAGTTCCAAGTCTTCTGGAAGATCAAATGGCCTAGCCTTCTTCCAACAACTCTTTACATCGCGATCATTACGACTATCAACTCATTCCAATGTTTCGCCTTGATTCAGTTGTTGACATCTGGTGGTCCAAACTATTCAACAAGTACACTCATGTACTACCTTTACGAAAAAGCCTTCCAATTGACAGAATACGGCTATGCAAATACCATCGGTGTCTTCTTGGCAGTGATGATTGCCATTGTCAGCTTTGCTCAATTCAAGATCCTCGGAAACGACGTAGAATACTAAAGAAAGGAGACAGTTATGCAACCTACACAAAAGAAACCTTTAACAGCTTTCACTGTTATTTCAACGATTATCTTGCTCTTGTTGACCGTACTGTTCATCTTTCCATTCTACTGGATCTTGACAGGGGCCTTCAAATCACAGCCTGATACCATTATGATTCCGCCACAGTGGTTCCCTAAAATGCCAACCATGGAGAACTTCCAACAACTCATGGTGCAAAACCCTGCTATGCAGTGGATGTGGAACTCTGTATTTATCTCACTGGTAACCATGTTCTTAGTCTGTGCAACCTCTTCTCTAGCAGGTTATGTCTTGGCTAAAAAACGTTTCTATGGTCAACGCATCCTCTTTGCAGTCTTTATCGCTGCCATGGCACTTCCAAAACAAGTTGTCCTTGTACCATTGGTACGTATCGTCAACTTCATGGGAATTCACGATACACTTTGGGCAGTTATCTTGCCTTTGATCGGATGGCCATTCGGTGTCTTCCTGATGAAACAATTCAGTGAAAATATCCCTACAGAATTGCTTGAATCAGCAAAAATCGACGGTTGTGGTGAGATTCGTACCTTCTGGAGCGTAGCCTTTCCTATCGTGAAACCAGGATTTGCAGCCCTTGCGATCTTTACCTTCATCAATACTTGGAACGACTACTTCATGCAGTTGGTTATGTTGACTTCACGTCAAAACTTGACTATCTCACTCGGGGTTGCGACCATGCAGGCCGAAATGGCAACCAACTATGGTTTGATCATGGCAGGTGCAGCTCTTGCAGCCGTGCCAATCGTAACCGTCTTCCTTGTCTTCCAAAAATCCTTCACTCAAGGGATTACTATGGGAGCGGTTAAAGGATAATACTCTGCGAAAATCGAATTCAAACTACTTCAGCATCACCTTGCCATACTTAAGTACTGCCTACGGTTAGCTTCCTAGTTTGTTCTTCGATTTTCATTGAGTATAGAAAAAACTGTCTATCAAAATTCAGAAGAATATGTTATAGACTAAGAGAAATATAGTTTCATAAGTGTCTACAAAATGGAGAGTATACAGTTACTTCGTGAAGTTTTGTCAGACACTTATAAACTTAAGAATGAACTCTTTTCATGATACTAGTTAGAATAGGTTCGTTTTATGGTAACTATTTCCCGCTTTAGTGGTATCTAAGATAAGCAATTACCGCTTATCTTAGACGGAATTTTTGAGACTGACGATAAAGGAGTGAAAGGCTCAAAAATTAGGAATGAAATTCCGAAGGAATTTGCTTCCGTCCGCACTATTACAGGGAAATAGAGAAAAGATAATTCGAAACTGAAAAATAGTAACTATCAGAAACGAAGGAAACAGTATGATTTTTGACGATTTGAAAAACATCACCTTTTACAAAGGGATTCATCCCAATCTAGATAAGGCTATCGACTATCTCTACCAGCACCGTAAGGATTCTTTCGAACTCGGTAAGTATGAGATTGACGGGGACAAGGTCTTTCTAGTTGTTCAGGAAAATGTCCTCAATCAAGCTGAAAATGACCAATTTGAACACCATAAGAACTATGCAGATTTGCATTTGCTGGTAGAAGGACATGAATATTCGAGCTACGGTTCACGTATCAAAGACGAGGCAGAAGCATTTGACGAAGCGAGTGACATTGGTTTTGTCCATTGTCATGAACGCTACCCACTCTTGTTGGGTTATCACAATTTTGCGATTTTCTTTCCAGGAGAACCGCACCAGCCAAATGGCTATGCAGGTATGGAAGAGAAGGTTCGCAAATATCTCTTTAAAATTTTGATTGATTAAAAGAATCAGGAGGAGCAAACATGGCACAAAAAGGAGTGAGCCTTATCAAGGCAGCATTTGATACAGATAACTTTCTCATGCGTTTCAGTGAGAAGGTCTTGGATATCGTGACAGCCAATCTTCTTTTTGTCGTCTCTTGTTTGCCCATCGTGACGATTGGAGTGGCTAAAATCAGCCTCTACCAAACCATGTTTGAGATTAAGAGAAGCAGGCGAGTACCTGTTTTCAGAACCTATCTGAGAGCTTTCAAGCAAAATCTGAAACTGGGTTTCCAGTTAGGTTTGCTAGAGTTGGGTATTGTTTTGCTGAGTCTTTTAGACCTCTATCTTTTCTGGGGCCAGACAGCTTTACCTTTCCAGATTGTGAAAGCTATTTGTTTGGGGATTCTCATCTTCCTCACTCTGGTGATGCTGGCTAGTTATCCCATCGCTGCGCGCTATGATTTGTCTTGGAAAGAAGTGCTGCAAAAAGGGCTTATCTTGGCAAGTTTTAACTTTCCGTGGTTCTTCCTCATGTTAGCCATTCTCTTTCTTATTGTGATGGTTCTTTATCTATCCGCATTCACTCTCCTTTTGGGTGGGTCAGCTTTTATCCTCTTTGGTTTTGGTTTGCTAGTCTTTCTCCAAGCAGGTTTGATGGAGAAAATATTCGCCAAATACCAGTAGGATGGTTTGTTTCTGAAACTACTTTCAAACGTTCAAGTTTCTAAAATACAAGTAGAAACTAAAATCTAAGTGTATACAAGATATTGAAAGCGATTTTCACAAGGTGTATACTAAACTTGTATAGAAAAGAACTGCTCTCAGCAGAATAAAGAAATCTTAGGAGAAAATCTATGTCAGATTTGAAAAAATACGAAGGTGTCATTCCTGCCTTCTACGCATGTTATGATGATGCGGGTGAAGTAAGCCCAGAACGTACGCGTGCCTTGGTTCAATACTTCATTGATAAGGGAGTTCAAGGTCTCTATGTCAACGGTTCTTCTGGTGAATGTATCTACCAAAGCGTAGAAGACCGAAAATTGATCTTGGAAGAAGTCATGGCAGTTGCTAAGGGCAAATTGACCATCATTGCTCACGTAGCTTGCAACAATACCAAAGACAGTATGGAATTGGCTCGCCATGCGGAAAGTTTGGGAGTAGATGCTATCGCAACAATCCCACCTATTTACTTCCGCTTGCCTGAGTACTCAGTAGCAAAATACTGGAATGACATCAGTGCTGCAGCACCAAATACAGACTATGTTATCTACAACATTCCTCAATTAGCGGGTGTTGCTCTGACTCCAAGTCTTTACACTGAAATGTTGAAGAATCCTCGTGTTATCGGTGTGAAGAACTCTTCTATGCCAGTTCAAGATATCCAAACCTTTGTGAGCCTTGGTGGGGAAGACCATATCGTCTTTAACGGTCCAGATGAACAGTTCCTAGGTGGCCGCCTCATGGGTGCCAAAGCTGGTATCGGTGGTACTTATGGTGCGATGCCAGAACTCTTCTTGAAACTCAATGAGTTGATTGCAGAGAAAGACTTGGAAACAGCGCGTGAATTACAATACGCTATCAATGCAATCATCGGTAAATTGACTGCTGCACATGGAAATATGTATGGTGTCATCAAAGAAGTATTGAAGATTAATGAAGGCTTGAATATTGGTTCTGTTCGTTCACCATTGACGCCAGTAACTGAAGAAGATCGTCCAGTTGTAGAGGCAGCTGCAGCCTTGATTCGTGAAACCAAGGAGCGCTTCCTCTAATCCATAAGGAGGTATTTATGACACACTACGTTGCAATTGATATTGGCGGAACCAACATCAAATATGGTTTAATTGACCAAGAAGGCCAACTTGTTGAATCGCATGAAATGCCAACAGAGGCATATAATGGTGGACCCCATATCTTACAAAAGACAAAAGATATCGTAGCCAGCTATTTAGAAAAGGGCCCAGTAGCAGGTGTTGCCATTTCTTCTGCAGGAATGGTGGATCCTGACAAGGGGGAGATTTTCTATGCGGGACCTCAAATCCCTAACTATGCAGGAACTCAGTTCAAGAAGGAAATCAAGACTAGCTTTAATATTCCTTGTGAAATTGAAAATGATGTCAACTGTGCAGGTCTTGCTGAGGCAGTATCTGGTTCCGGCAAGGGAGCGAGTGTCACTCTTTGCTTGACCATTGGAACAGGTATCGGTGGTTGCTTGATTATGGATGGGAAAGTCTTCCATGGATTTAGCAACTCAGCTTGTGAAGTCGGTTATATGCATATGCAGGATGGGGCTTTTCAAGATTTGGCTTCTACAACAGCTTTAGTGAAATATGTAGCTGAAGCACATGGAGAAGATGTTGATCAGTGGAATGGCCGACGCATCTTTAAAGAAGCTACTGAAGGAAACAAGGTCTGCATGGCTGGTATTGACCGCATGGTAGACTATTTAGGGAAAGGTCTGGCAAATATTTGCTACGTTGCCAATCCGGAAGTTGTTATTCTTGGCGGTGGTATCATGGGGCAAGAGGCAATCCTCAAACCTAAAATTCGAAAAGCTTTAAAAGATGCTTTGGTCCCAAGCCTAGCTGAAAAAACACGATTAGAATTTGCTCATCATCAGAATACAGCAGGTATGTTGGGAGCCTATTATCATTTCAAAACAAAACAATCCTAGTTTGGTTGAACCAAACTAGGATTTTCTAACGCGTTTTTGTCTACGATAGCCATTGAGTTTTTTATTTTCCCAATAGCTATTAAAGATTTTCTCCTTGCTTTCACGATTGATTTCCAAAAAGTAGGCATAAACCAAATCTATAAGGAAGAGCATAGGGAGTTGAGCGGATATCCGTTGAATGTAGGAAGGCTGGCTGTGGCTGGCAACAAGAACTGTCTCTGTATAGGCTTGACTATTTTTGTTTGGAGCGCTGGTAAAGAGAATGGTCTTGGCACCCATTTCCTTGGCGTCCAGCAAACTATCTAAGACGGATTGGGTAGTTCCTGATAGGGAGAAACCGAGTACGAGACAATTTTCATCCATGATGCTGGTCGTCCATGCAAAGCCGTCCTGATCGGTTAAGGCTTCACAGACCACACCCAGACGCATGAAACGCAATTTCATTTCACGAGCGACAAGACCGGAACTGCCTGTTCCAAAGAAGTAGACACGCTCAGCATCTTCGATTAAATGGGCGACTCGTTCCAGTTGTTCTTCGTCAATCAAATCCTGTGTTTGTTCTCGCATGATACTGTAGCTTCGCAAAACACGTTTGGTCAAAGGACTATGTTTGTGCGAATGAGTGTCCTGTTTACTCGCCTGATGCTGGTATTGAAAGACAAATTCTCTGTAACCTGTAAAACCACACTTTTTAGCAAAGCGGGTCAGCGCTGCTTGGGAGATATGTAATTTCTGGGTAACTTGCTGAGAAGAAAGATCATCTTGGATCGTTTCAGGTTGTAAAAAATAGCGAGCGATTTCTTGCTCAAGCTCGGTTAATTCTTCAAAATGGAGGTCGATTATGGTTGCGATGTCTGGCTTGTTCATGAGGCTCCTTTTTATGAGTCAAAGTCTTAAAGGTTAACGCTTTCCTAACTATTACTATCATTATATCATAGAAGTTAGGATAACCAAATAAAAAGGCATTTTCAGTTGAAAGTCAAAAAATGCTTTGACTTTTCCAAGTCTTTCTCCGTAAAATATGGTACAATGAAAAGTACTGAGCTTCACCTGTTTGCTCTATTATTTTATATGTAAATAAAGGTGAAAATTGGAAATTTTTCTAGAAAAGAGTCTTAGTTGTATGAGAAAATTCAATAGTCATTCGATTCCTATTCGGCTTAATTTACTGTTTGCCATTGTTATCCTGTTGTTTATGGCCATTATTGGTCGATTGTTATATATGCAGGTGCTCAATAAAGATTTCTATGAAACAAAATTGGCTTCAGCCAGCCAGACAAGGGTAACAACCAGTTCAGCTCGTGGGCAAATCTATGATGCAGCAGGGAAACCCTTGGTAGAAAACACTGTCAAGCAAGTTGTTTCTTTCACCCGAAACAATAAAATGACGGCAGCAGAATTGAAGGAGACAGCCAAGAAACTTCTCACATATGTGAATGTAACCTCCCCTAATTTGACAGACCGTCAGATTGCAGACTACTACTTGGCGGACCAGGACGTTTACAAAAAAACAGTCGAATCCTTGCCAAGTGATAAACGCCTAGATTCAGATGGGAACCGCTTATCTGAAGCGACTCTCTACAATAATGCGGTTGAAAGTATTGACGTGAGTCAACTCAATTATACAGATGACCAGAAAAAGGAAATCTATCTCTTTAGTCAGCTCAATGCCGTTGAAAATTTTGCGACGGGTACCATTTCTACGGATGCCTTAGATGATACCCAAGTTGCTCTTGTTGCATCAGCGTCCAAGGAATTACCAGGTATCAGTATTTCAACCTCATGGGATAGAAAAGTCCTAGACACTTCTTTGTCTTCAATTGTAGGTAGTGTATCAAGTGAAAAATCAGGTCTTCCAGCAGAGGAAGTCGATGCCTATCTTAAAAAAGGGTATTCTCTCAATGACCGAGTGGGAACTTCCTATCTTGAAAAGCAATATGAAGATGTTCTCCAAGGCAAACGCTCCGTCAAAGAAATCCACCTCGACAAACACGGAAACATGGAAAGTGTAGAAAATGTCGAAGAAGGAAGCAAAGGAAACAATATCAAGTTAACGGTTGACCTAGCGTTCCAGAATGGTGTGGATGATCTACTCAAGAGCTACTTCAACTCGGAGTTGGGTAACGGTGGAGCCAAATACTCTGAAGGAGTCTACGCTGTAGCCCTCAATCCTAAAACCGGTGCAGTTCTAGCTATGTCAGGTGTCAAGCATGATGTCGAATCCGGTGAATTAAGTTCAGATTCGCTTGGAACTATAACCAATGTCTTTGTACCAGGGTCTGTCGTTAAGGCGGCAACCCTTAGCTCTGGTTGGGAAAATGGGGTCTTGTCAGGAAATCAAACTTTGACAGATCAGCCGATTGTTTTCCAAGGTTCGGCTCCGATCAATTCATGGTATACCTTGTCCTATGGCTCCTTCCCTATCACAGCAGTTGAGGCTCTAGAGTACTCTTCTAATACCTACATGGTTCAGACTGCGCTAGGGATCATGGGGCAGTCCTACCAGCCAAATATGATAGTCGCAACTGATCAGTTAGAAACTGCAATGGGCAAGTTGCGATCAACCTTTGGGGAATATGGACTTGGAGCTTCAACAGAGATTGACCTCCCAGATGAATCTACAGGATTTACACCAAAAGAATTTGATTTGGCCAACTATATTAACAACGCCTTTGGTCAGTTTGACAACTACACACCTATGCAGTTAGCCCAGTATGTCGCAACCATTGCAAACAATGGCGTACGATTGGCTCCTCACATCGTTGAGGGAGTTTATGGAAACAATGAACAAGGTGGCTTAGGTAATCTAGTTCAAGAAACAGCCACCAAGGAACTGAACAAGATCAATATCTCAGAAGCGGATATGAGCCTCTTGCACCAAGGTTTCTATCAAGTTTCGCATGGAACGAGCGCTCTGACAACTGGTCGTGCCTTTTCAAATGGCGCAGCCGTTTCCATAAGCGGGAAAACGGGGACGGCCGAAAGTTATGTTAATGGCGGTCAAAAGGCCAATAATACCAACGCAGTTGCTTATGCTCCGTCCGATAATCCTCAAATCGCGGTCGCAGTCGTCTTTCCTCATAACACCAACCTAACAAATGGTGTCGGACCTTCAATTGCGCGTGATATCATCAATCTTTATAACCAACAACATCCAATGAATTAGAAAGGAACTTATGCTGTATCCAACACCTATTGCCAAGCTGATTGATAGCTATTCAAAGCTTCCAGGTATCGGGATCAAAACGGCTACCCGTCTCGCCTTCTATACCATTGGAATGTCTGATGACGATGTCAATGAATTTGCAAAAAATCTCCTATCTGCCAAGCGGGAATTGACCTATTGTTCCATCTGTGGTCGCTTGACCGATGATGATCCCTGCTCTATCTGCACAGATCCGACTCGAGACCAGACAACGATCTTGGTGCTAGAGGATAGTCGCGATGTGGCTGCTATGGAAAACATCCAAGAATACCACGGACTCTATCATGTCTTGCATGGACTCATTTCTCCGATGAATGGCATCAGCCCAGACGATATCAATCTCAAGAGCCTCATGACCCGTCTCATGGATAGTGAGGTTTCAGAGGTGATCGTGGCAACCAATGCGACAGCAGATGGAGAAGCGACATCTATGTATCTCTCTCGTTTGCTCAAACCAGCTGGTATCAAAGTCACTCGTCTAGCACGAGGACTAGCCGTGGGAGCAGATATCGAGTATGCGGATGAGGTCACACTCTTACGAGCCATTGAAAATCGGACAGAGTTGTAAGTGTAGACCAATTTACTAACTCCATTCATCTATACAAAAAATCAAGGAGGCCGACTTTGTTTTTATCGGTCTCTTTTTATGTTTTTTGAAGATCAGTATTAGCTTCAAGTTTTAAAAAAAAAGTAAATATGATATACTAAAGAACGAATATTCTATTAGAATTAGGACAAGTAATATGAAACAAACGATTATTCTTTTATACGGCGGACGCAGTGCAGAACGTGAAGTGTCTGTATTGTCAGCTGAAAGTGTCATGCGTGCGGTCAACTACGACCGTTTCACAGTCAAGACTTTCTTTATCAGCCAGTCAGGTGACTTTATCAAGACTCAGGAATTTAGCCAGACTCCAGGTCAAGAGGATCGTCTCATGACCAATGAAACGATTGATTGGGACAAGAAAATTGCGCCAAGTGCCATCTATGAAGAAGGTGCCGTGGTCTTTCCAGTCCTTCATGGCCCAATGGGAGAGGATGGCTCTGTTCAAGGATTCTTGGAAGTTTTAAAAATGCCTTACGTAGGTTGCAATATCTTGTCATCTAGTCTTGCCATGGATAAAATTACGACCAAGAGAGTTCTAGAATCTGTCGGAATTGCCCAAGTTCCTTATGTGGCCGTCGTCGAAGGTGATGATGTGACTTCTAAAATTGCTGAAGTTGAAGAAAAATTGACTTATCCAGTCTTCACAAAACCATCAAACATGGGTTCCAGTGTCGGTATTTCTAAGTCTGAAAACCAAGAAGAACTCCGTCAAGCATTAGAGCTTGCCTTCCAATATGACAGCCGTGTCTTGGTAGAGCAAGGGGTGAATGCGCGTGAAATTGAAGTTGGTCTACTGGGCAACTACGATGTCAAAAGCACGCTTCCAGGAGAAGTGGTCAAGGATGTTGCCTTTTATGACTACGATGCCAAGTATATCGACAACAAGATTACCATGGATATTCCGGCTAGGATCAGTGATGATGTGGTAGCTGTCATGCGTCGAAATGCTGAAACTGCCTTCCGTGCGATTGGTGGCCTCGGTCTATCTCGTTGCGATTTCTTCTATACAGATAAGGGCGAGATTTTCCTAAACGAGCTTAATACCATGCCAGGTTTTACCCAGTGGTCTATGTACCCACTACTTTGGGACAATATGGGAATCAGCTACCCAGAACTAATCGAGCGTCTGGTTGACCTTGCTAAGGAGAGCTTTAACAAGCACGAAGCACATTTGCTATAAAATGAAAGAAGGGGTAGAAATGAAATTAACAATCCATGAAGTCGCCCAAGCTGTTGGAGCTAAAAATGATGTTAGTCTTTTTGCGGATGCTCAGTTAGAAAAAGCTGAGTTTGACAGTCGTTTGATTGCTGCAGGGGACTTATTTGTGCCCCTAAAAGGTGCGCGTGACGGTCATGACTTTATCGAAACAGCTTTTGAAAATGGTGCGGTAGTAACCTTGTCTGAGAAAGAGGTTGCAAATCATCCTTACATTCTAGTAGACGACGTGTTGACTGCCTTTCAAACCCTAGCCGCCTACTATCTTGAAAAAACAGCGGTCGATGTCTTTGCTGTTACAGGTTCAAATGGCAAGACAACGACCAAGGATATGTTGGCACATTTACTATCAACAACCTACAAGACCTACAAAACCCAAGGCAATTACAATAACGAGATTGGCCTTCCCTATACGGTTCTCCATATGCCTGAGGGAACAGAAAAGTTGGTCTTGGAGATGGGACAGGATCACTTGGGAGATATCCATCTCTTGTCTGAATTGGCACACCCAAAGACAGCCATCGTGACCTTGGTTGGAGAAGCCCATTTGGCCTTTTTCAAAGACCGTTCAGAGATTGCTAAAGGGAAGATGCAAATTGCAGACGGTATGGCTCCGAGTTCTTTGCTCTTGGCACCAGCCGACTCCATTGTAGAGGACTATTTGCCCACTGATAAAAAGGTGGTCCGTTTTGGGCAAGGAGCAGAGCTGGAAATTACAGACTTGCTTGAACGCAAGGATAGTCTGACCTTTAAGGCCAATTTCTTGGAGCAAGCCCTTGATTTGCCAGTGACAGGTAAGTACAATGCCACCAATGCTATGATTGCTGCTTATGTAGCTCTACAAGAAGGAGTTTCAGAGGAGCAAATTCGTCAGGCCTTCCAGAACCTAGAATTGACCCGCAATCGTACTGAGTGGAAGAAAGCAGCCAATGGAGCAGATATTCTGTCTGACGTATACAATGCCAATCCAACAGCCATGAAGTTGATTTTGGAGACATTCTCTGCCATTCCAGCTAATGAAGGAGGCAAGAAAATTGCTGTTCTAGCAGATATGAAGGAACTCGGCGGCCAGTCTGTTCAACTCCATAACCAGATGATTTTGAGCCTATCGCCAGATGTGCTAAATACCGTTATTTTCTATGGAGAAGATATTGCGGAATTAAGCCAACTTGCTAGTCAAATGTTCCCAATCGGCCACGTTTATTACTTCAAAAAAACAGCTGACGAGGACCAATTTGAAGACCTCGTCAAGCAGGTCAAGGAAAGCCTCGGTGCCAATGACCAAATTTTGCTCAAAGGCTCGAACTCCATGAATCTAGCCAGGTTGGTAGAAAGTTTAGAAAATGAATGCAAGTGATTTTGCCAAGTATCTGCAAAGAATGATTGCCATTACAGATACTGGATTAACCTTTACAAAAGATCCTTTTGACCGCGAGCGTTACGAGGACTTGCGAAGCCTGTTATCTGAAATGTTGAATCAGGGATTAGACATAGATGCAGAAGAAGTGGCAGAAGTCATGAAACCAACTTCCGCTTATGCAACTCCTCTGATGGACGTCCGTGCTTGGATTGTTGAGGATGAAAAAGTCTGTTTAGTTAGAGGAAAAGGAGAGGATAGTTGGGCTTTGCCAGGTGGCTTTGGTGAAGTCGGCTATTCTCCAACCGAAAATATTCTCAAGGAAATTGAAGAAGAAACCGGTTTTACAGCAAAAGCTGAAAGGTTACTTGCAGTTTTTGATACCAATCGTTTCCAACTACAGAGCAAACAGTATGCAAAGTTTGTCTTTGAATGTAGGCTTCTTGATGGACAATTTCAAGAGAATCAAGAAATTGCTGAGCTTCAATTTTTTGCCATTGACCAACTGCCGGCCTTATCTGAAAAACGCATCACCAAGGAGCAAATGGAGATTCTTTGGCAAGTTTATAAAGGACAAAGAGACCAATATGTCGATTAGTTTGTGCTAGAGAAGTCGACAAATCAAAAAAGGGTGTCTGTAAAGTGCATTTCTGCAATACAAATGATATAATAGGTTGCGAATTTAAGACGCAAGTGTTCTATGAATAGCATAGAATCAAGTTTTTTCAAAAAATTTAAAAGCTGGAGAAAGTGAATTTTTTACTGCCTCTAGCTAGATGAACGAGGAATAGAATATGAATTTGTGGGATAAATTATTTACCACACAGATATCAGAACCGCCCCAGTTTGAACTCCACTGGTATATTGGTTTGTTATGTTTACTGGCCTTTACTTTCTACGCTTCTTATCGTTTTCGCGACAAAGTGGCTTACCAACGATTTATTCAGATTCTTCAATCTGTTCAACTGATTGTTCTGTATGGCTGGTATTGGGGCAATCTCATGCCTCTGTCAGAAAGTTTGCCCTTCTATCATTGTCGTATCGCCATGTTTGTGATGCTCTTAATTCCAGGGACATCCAAGTACAAACAGTACTTTGCCCTTTTAGGAACTTTTGGAGCAACAGCAGCACTGGCTTACCCACTCTTTGATCCCTACCCATTTCCACACGTAACCATTTTGTCCTTCATTATCGGACATGTTGCCCTTTTAGGAAATGCGCTCCTATACTTGTTTAGAAACTATCAACCTTCCCTTCTTGATTTGAAGAATGTGGCTGTGATTACCTTCGCCTTAAATGGCTTGATATGGGTTGTCAATTTAGTTGTAGGTGGGGATTATGGATTCTTAACGAGACCGCCACTTGTTGGAAATCACGGACAACTTTTGAATTACCTTATTGTTTCGAGCGTTATCGTGATAGCAATTTGCGTAACAGCAAAATTGCTAGAGATTTTTTTACAGCAAAAATCGCAAGAATTTATTCAAGAGAAGGTCTAAGTAGACCTTCTTTTTTTGATGGGTTATAAATATTATCGAATTGTTGACAAGAACATCAAAAACTTTTTCCAGAAGAAAAATTTTCTAATATTTTCTCAAAAAACATGCAGGAAATTTACGAAAAACTAAGCATGATTAGTTTTTTTGTGTTATAATATTTTTTGAATAGCTATGCCCAAACATAGTTATTAAATAGAAGTGAGAAACTTGGAAGATAGAGAGGATGCGATGTAATGACTAGAGATGGTTTTTTTACAGGCTTAGATATCGGAACTAGCTCCATTAAGGTGTTAGTTGCGGAGCATAGAGATGGCGAAGTAAATGTAATTGGTGTTAGTAATGCTAAAAGTAAAGGTGTAAAAGACGGAATTATTGTTGATATTGAAGCAGCTGCTTCAGCAATCAAATCCGCAATCACACAGGCAGAAGAGAAAGCAGGCATTTCTATCAAGTCTGTCAACGTTGGTCTTCCAGCAAATCTTCTGCAGGTCGAACCAACACAAGGAATGATTCCTGTAACATCAGATACAAAAGAAATCACAGATCAGGATGTTGAAGATGTTGTTAAATCAGCTTTGACAAAGAGCATGACTCCTGATCGTGAAGTGATTACCTTTATTCCAGAAGAATTCATCGTGGATGGTTTCCAAGGAATCCGTGACCCTCGTGGTATGATGGGTGTCCGTTTGGAAATGCGTGGTTTGCTTTACACAGGTCCTCGTACGATTCTACACAATCTTCGCAAGACGGTCGAACGTGTAGGTATCCAGGTTGATAATGTGATTATTTCACCTTTGGCGATTGTGAACTCAGTCCTAAATGAAGGCGAGCGTGAATTTGGTGCGACTGTCATTGACATGGGTGGAGGTCAGACTACTGTAGCGACTATCCGCAATCAAGAATTGCAATTCACCAACATCTACCAAGAAGGTGGAGATTACGTTACAAAAGACATCTCTAAAGTCTTGAAAACATCTCAAAAGATTGCAGAAAGTTTGAAACTGAACTATGGTGAAGCTTATGTTCCGCTAGCAAGTAATGAAACTTTCCAAGTTGAAGTAATTGGCGAAGTAGAGCCTGTTGAAGTGACAGAGAGCTACTTGGCAGAAATTATCTCAGCACGCATCAAACATATCTTTGACCAAATCAAACAAGAGTTGGAAAGAAGACACTTGTTGGATTTGCCAGGAGGTATCGTCCTTATCGGTGGAAATGCAATTTTGCCGGGCGTTGTTGAATTAGCCCAAGAAGTATTTGGTGTTCGTGTAAAACTCTATGTACCAAATCAGGTTGGAATTCGCAACCCTGCATTTGCTCACGTAATTAGTTTATCTGAGTTTGCTGGTAAATTGACTGAAGTCAATCTTCTTGCTCAAAAAGCAGTTAAAGGAGATGAATTCCTTCGTCAAAAACCAATTAACTTTGGCATTCCAAATCAACGTTTGAATCCTGTGGCGCAACCAAGCCCAACACAGACAACTCCAGTTGAAACTGTACAGGAAGCTCCAGTTGCTCCCAAGGAAGAATTCCAAGCAAGTTCTCAAAGTAAACCGAAGCTAACAGAACGTTTCCGTGGTTTAATCGGAAGCATGTTTGATGAATAAAAGAGGATAAGAAATTATGACATTTTCATTTGATACAGCAGCAGCTCAAGGCGCAGTTATTAAGGTAATTGGTGTCGGTGGTGGTGGTGGTAACGCCATCAACCGCATGGTTGACGAAGGTGTTGCTGGTGTAGAATTTATCGCAGCCAACACTGATGTACAAGCACTTAGCAGTACGAAAGCAGAAACCGTTATCCAACTTGGTCCAAAATTGACTCGTGGTTTGGGTGCTGGAGGACGTCCAGAAGTTGGACGCAAAGCTGCAGAAGAAAGCGAAGAAGCTTTGACGGAAGCAATCAGCGGTGCAGACATGGTCTTCATCACTGCTGGTATGGGTGGTGGATCTGGTACAGGTGCTGCCCCTGTTATTGCACGTATCGCTAAAGATCTTGGTGCTCTTACAGTTGGTGTCGTGACACGTCCTTTCGGATTTGAAGGAAGCAAACGTGGTCAGTACGCTGTAGAAGGAATCAATGAACTTCGCGAGCACGTTGATACTTTGTTGATTATCTCTAACAACAACTTGCTTGAAATTGTTGACAAGAAAACACCGCTTCTTGAAGCTCTTAGTGAAGCAGATAACGTTCTTCGCCAAGGTGTTCAAGGGATTACTGACTTGATCACGAACCCAGGATTGATTAACCTTGACTTTGCTGACGTGAAGACTGTAATGGCAAACAAAGGGAATGCCCTTATGGGTATCGGTATTGGTAGTGGTGAAGAGCGCGTTGTTGAAGCAGCTCGTAAAGCAATTTACTCTCCACTTCTTGAAACAACTATCGATGGCGCCGAAGATGTGATTGTCAACGTTACTGGTGGTCTTGATTTAACTTTGATTGAAGCAGAAGAAGCTTCAGAAATCGTCAATCAAGCAGCTGGCAAAGGTGTAAACATCTGGCTTGGAACATCTATCGACGAAAGCATGAAGGATGAAATCCGTGTGACTGTTGTAGCGACAGGTGTTCGTCAAGAACGACTAGAAAAAGTAGTCGGGTCTGCTACCAACCAACCAGTTGGTCGACCATCAACTAAAACTCCACAAGCACACACATTTGACCGTCAATTCGACTTGGAAGAGACAGCAGAACTGCCTAAATCAAGTCCACGTCGCTTTGAAACTAACCAAGCATCTGCTTTTGGAGATTGGGACTTGCGCCGTGAGTCAATTGTTCGCCAAACAGATCCCGTTGTTTCACCAGTTGAACGCTTTGAAACACCAGTTTCACAAGATGAGGATGAATTGGATACACCTCCATTCTTCAAAAATCGTTAATCAATGAATTTGAAAAAAAACACTGAATTAGTTTTTCAGCAAATTGCTGATGCTAGTCAAAAAGCCAACCGTAATCTAGATGCTGTTTCAGTAATCGCAGTGACAAAATATGTAGATGTACAAACAGCGGAAGCCTTGCTTCCACTTGGCATCCATCATATCGGTGAAAATCGAGTTGATAAATTTTTAGAAAAATATCAGGCCTTGAAAGATTACCCAGTCACTTGGCATTTAATAGGAACACTACAGAGACGGAAAGTAAAAGAAGTAATCCCATATGTGGATTACTTTCATGCTTTAGACTCCCTAAAGTTAGCACAGGAAATTCAAAAGAGAACAGATCATGTTATCAAGTGTTTCTTGCAGGTTAATATTTCTGGGGAAGAAAGCAAGCATGGGTTTTCAAAAGAAGAATTGCTAGAACTTTTGCCAGAATTGGCTAAGTTAGATCAGATTGAGTATGTTGGTTTAATGACCATGGCTCCTTTTGAGGCAGGCAGTGATGAATTGAAAGAAATTTTCAAGGATACGCAGGCTCTGCAAGCAGAAATTAGAGAAAAACAAATCCCTAATATGCCGATGACAGAGCTAAGTATGGGAATGAGTCGTGATTTTAAAGAAGCGATTCAGTTCGGCTCAACCTTTGTTCGAATCGGTACAGCATTTTTTAAATAGGAGAGAGCTATGTCTTTAAAAGATAGATTCGATAAATTTATAGATTATTTTACAGAAGATGGGGAAGAAACGACTAACTACCAGACTCAACAAGAGGAAACAGTTAGCCCAGCTATCTCATCTTCTAAAGGATTACCAGCATCTGCTCAGCCGGAATCAGTAAAAGATGCGAATATTACTCGCCTCCATGCTCGTCAACAAGAGTTGGCAAAGCAAAACCATCACTCAGATGAGAAAGTGACGATTGATGTTCGTTATCCAAGAAAGTATGAGGATGCAACTGAGATTGTTGATTTGTTAACTGGAAATGAAAGCATCTTGATTGATTTCCAATACATGACAGAAGTACAAGCGCGCCGCTGCCTTGATTACTTGGACGGAGCCCGTCACGTCTTGGCTGGAAATATGAAAAAAGTTGCGAGTACGATGTATCTATTGACGCCTGTCAACGTTATCGTGAATATTGAGGATATCAAACTTCCAGACGAATCACAAGGTGCCGAGTTCGGCTTTGATATTAAACGAAATAGAGCAAGATAATGATTTTCTTAATCCGTTTAATTCAAAATGCAGTTAGCATTTACTCCATCATTCTCGTTGCATTTGCTCTTCTTTCATGGTTTCCAAATGCCTATGAAAGTCAACTAGGTCGCTTAGTCATCAGACTTGCTCGTCCAGTTATCGAGCCACTTCGTAAGCTCAATTTACAATTTGCTGGTCTTGATTTTACGGTTTGGGCTGCGCTGATTCTAATCCAGTTTGTTGGAAATCTCTTAACACGACTAGTGCTATTACTATGACAGTAAATCGAGCCATTTATCAGCATTTTTCCCAAGATGATATTCCCTTTATTGATAAGGGTTTAGAGTGGATCAAGCGGGTAGAAGATACATATGCACCAATGCTTACTCCTTTTATCAATCCCCATCAGGAACAGATCTTGAGGGTGCTAGCTGGGACATATGGACTGGGTTGCCAAAGTAGTGGTGATTTTCTTCCGACGGAGTCGGTTCGTGTTCTTCTGTATCCAGATTACTTTGAACCGGAAATATCAGACTTTGAAATGACCTTGTTAGAAATTTGCTATCCGAGCAAGTTTGAACAGCTGAGCCATGGAAAAATATTGGGAACAGTCATCAACCAGCTAGGAATTGATCGTAAATTATTTGGTGATATCTTGGTAGATGAAAAGAGAGCACAGATTTTTGTCAATCGTGATTTTATTCCTCTTTTTCAGGATGGAATAAGAAAGATTGGCAGACTTCCTGTATCGCTGGAGGAACGTCCTTTTACCGATAGGATTATATCTAAAATTGACTTTAGAGAACGAGAAATTTTAGTTTCGAGTTTTCGATTGGATGCCCTCTTATCAAGTGCCTTGAAATTATCTAGAAATCAAACCAGTCAACTGATTGAGAAAAAATCTGTCCAGGTAAACTATCATCTGGTTGAAAAATCTGATTACCAGGTTGCCGTTGGGGATTTGATCAGTGTTAGAAAGTTTGGTCGTCTAAAAGTTGTCAAAGACAATGGACAGACAAAAAAAGACAAGATAAAATTAAGCATTCAATTATTATTAAGTAAGTGAGGAAAAGTATGCCAATTACATCGTTAGAAATTAAAGATAAAACCTTTGGTACAAGATTTAGAGGTTTTGACCCAGAAGAAGTAGATGAATTTCTTGATATCGTTGTTCGTGACTATGAAGATTTGGTTCGTAGTAATCACGACAAAGAGACACACATCAAGAGTTTGGAAGAACGTTTGTCTTACTTTGATGAGATGAAAGATTCCTTGAGTCAGTCAGTTTTGATTGCTCAAGATACTGCGGAGCGTGTCAAACAGGCTGCTCAAGAACGTTCGAACAATATTATTCAACAAGCTGAACAAGACGCTCAGCGTTTGCTAGAAGAAGCAAAATACAAGGCAAATGAAATTCTCCGTCAGGCAACAGATAATGCTAAGAAAGTGGCTGTTGAGACAGAAGAGTTGAAGAACAAGAGTCGTGTATTCCATCAACGCCTCAAGTCTACGATTGAAAGTCAATTGGCTATTGTTGAGTCATCAGATTGGGAAGACATTCTTCGCCCAACAGCAACGTATCTTCAAACAAGCGATGAAGCCTTTAAAGAAGTGGTGGGTGAAGTTCTTGGTGAAACTATTCCTTCTCAACCAGAGGAAGAGCCAATTGATATGACTCGTCAATTCACACCAGAAGAGGTTGCTGAGTTGCAAGCTCGTATCGAGGCTGGAAATAAAGAATTGGCTGAGTTTGAAGCTCAACAGAATCAACATACAGATGAAAGTGAACAACATGAAGAGTCAGTTGACGTAGAAACTACTGCAACAACTGAGGAAGATGCAAACAAAGAATCTGTTCTTATTCTATAAAAGTAAATGTGAGAACAAAATCTAACCAACTATATTTTCAGCGAGCGGGAGATGGTGTGAGCCCTGCAATCCCTAGTCGTTAGATTATCCTCTCAACGAATCCAGTCTGAAAACAGTAAGACTGGACGTTCCCCACGTTACGGGAAAAGAGGAAAAGAGACACTGTCTTTTTTCGAACAAAGGTGGTACCACGATTTTCGTCCTTTTTGGAAGTCGTGGTTTTTAATTTGTTAATATTTATAAAGGAGATACCATGAAACTCAAAGATACCCTTAACCTTGGGAAAACAGCTTTCCCAATGCGAGCAGGACTTCCTACCAAAGAGCCAGTTTGGCAAAAGGAATGGGAAGATGCAAAACTTTACCAACGTCGTCAAGAATTGAACCAAGGAAAACCGCATTTCACCTTGCATGATGGCCCTCCATATGCAAACGGAAATATCCACGTTGGACACGCTATGAACAAGATTTCCAAAGATATTATTGTTCGTTCTAAGTCTATGTCAGGATTTTACGCCCCTTATATCCCAGGTTGGGATACACATGGTCTGCCAATCGAGCAAGTTTTGGCGAAACAGGGTGTTAAACGCAAAGAAATGGATTTGGTTGAGTACTTGAAACTTTGCCGTGACTATGCTCTTTCTCAAGTAGATAAACAACGAGAAGACTTTAAACGTTTGGGTGTTTCTGGTGACTGGGAAAATCCTTATGTGACCTTGACTCCAGACTATGAAGCGGCTCAAATCCGTGTCTTTGGTGAAATGGCTAAGAAAGGCTACATCTACCGTGGTGCCAAGCCGGTTTACTGGTCATGGTCATCTGAGTCAGCTCTTGCAGAAGCGGAAATTGAATACCATGACTTGCTTTCAACTTCCCTTTACTATGCTAACCGCGTCAAAGATGGCAAAGGTGTCCTAGATACAGATACTTATATCGTCGTATGGACAACTACACCATTTACTATCACAGCATCTCGTGGTTTGACAGTTGGAGCAGATATTGATTATGTATTGGTACAACCAGCTGGCGAATCTCGTAAGTTTGTGGTTGCTTCAGAATTACTGAATAGTCTTTCTGAGAAATTTGGCTGGGCTGATGTTCAGGTCTTGGCGACCTACCGTGGTCAAGAATTGAATAAAATTGTGACAGCTCACCCATGGGATACAGATGTAGATGAGTTGGTGATCCTCGGTGACCACGTTACGACTGACTCTGGTACTGGTATTGTCCATACAGCCCCTGGTTTTGGTGAGGACGACTACAATGTCGGTGTTGCTAACGGCCTTGAAGTTGCTGTAACAGTTAACGAACGCGGTATTATGATGGCCAATGCTGGCTCTGACTTTGAAGGTCAATTCTATGACAAGGTTGTACCAACTGTTATCGAAAAACTTGGTGATTTGCTCCTTGCTCAAGAAGAAATATCCCACTCATACCCATTTGACTGGCGTACGAAAAAACCAATCATCTGGCGTGCAGTACCACAATGGTTTGCCTCTGTATCTAAATTCCGCCAAGAAATCTTGGATGAAATTGAAAAAGTGAAATTCCACTCAGAATGGGGTAAAGTTCGTCTTTACAACATGATTCGCGACCGTGGCGACTGGGTTATCTCTCGTCAACGTGCTTGGGGTGTTCCACTTCCAATCTTCTATGCTGAAGATGGTACAGCAATCATGACAGCTGAAACGATCGAGCACGTGGCTCAACTCTTTGAGGAACACGGTTCTATCATCTGGTGGGAGTGTGATGCTAAGGATCTCTTGCCAGAAGGATTCACCCATCCAGGTTCACCAAATGGCGAGTTCAAGAAAGAAACAGATATCATGGACGTTTGGTTTGACTCAGGTTCATCATGGAATGGGGTTGTAGTAAACCGTCCAGAATTGACTTACCCAGCAGACCTTTATCTTGAGGGTTCTGACCAATACCGTGGTTGGTTCAACTCTTCACTCATCACATCTGTTGCCAACCATGGCGTAGCGCCATACAAACAAATCTTATCACAAGGTTTTGCCCTTGACGGTAAAGGTGAGAAGATGTCTAAATCCCTTGGGAATACCATTGCTCCAAGTGATGTTGAAAAACAATTTGGTGCGGAAATCTTGCGTCTCTGGGTGACAAGTGTTGACTCAAGCAACGACGTGCGTATCTCTATGGATATCTTGAGCCAAGTCTCTGAAACTTACCGTAAGATCCGTAACACTCTTCGTTTCTTGATTGCCAATACATCTGACTTTAACCCAGCTCAAGACGCAGTGGCTTACGATGAGCTTCGTTCTGTTGATAAGTACATGACCATTCGCTTTAACCAGCTTGTGAAAACGATTCGTGATGCTTATGCTGACTTTGAATTCTTGACAATCTATAAGGCATTGGTGAACTTTATTAACGTTGACTTGTCTGCCTTCTACCTTGATTTTGCCAAAGATGTTGTCTACATCGAAGGTGCCAAATCACTCGAACGCCGTCAAATGCAAACAGTCTTCTATGACATTCTTGTCAAAATCACCAAACTCTTGACACCAATCCTTCCTCACACTGCGGAAGAAATCTGGTCCTATCTTGAGTTTGAAGCTGAAGACTTCGTTCAATTATCAGAATTACCAGAAGCTGAAACTTTTGCCAACCAAGAAGAAATCTTGGATACATGGGTAGCCTTTATGGATTTCCGTGGACAAGCTCAAAAAGCCTTGGAAGAAGCTCGTAATGCAAAAGTAATCGGTAAATCACTCGAAGCCCACTTGACAGTTTATCCAAATGAAGTGGTGAAAACTCTTCTTGGAGCATTGGATAGCAATGTGGCTCAACTTTTGATCGTGTCAGAATTGACCATTGCTGAAGGTACAGCTCCAGAGAGTGCAGTAAGCTTTGAAGATGTTGCCTTTACAGTTGAACGCGCTGCAGGTGAAGTATGTGACCGCTGCCGTCGTATCGATCCAACTACTGCAGAACGTAGCTACCATGCAGTTATCTGTGACCACTGTGCAAGTATCGTAGAAGAAAACTTTGCAGATGCAGTCGCAGAAGGATTTGAAGCGAAATAATCAGAATAGACTGAGAAAGGTCGCTAAAATCATAAAAAACGCATAATATCAAGAGTTCAAGTGCTTTGATATTATGCGTTTTATCATAGGAAAATTTACTAGTCCATTTCTTCAAATGAAGTTTTTCCTAGCCTGTCCGTGTAGATAATTAAAATAAATAACTATTCAGTTTTCTCATAATTTTAGATTTCTAATAATTATCAAGGGACTATAGAACTTAAAGCTATTTTTTGAAAATCAATATTTATTATAAAATTTTATAAGACTGTTTAATTTTTAGAGAAACTATGATAGAATAATACCTATAAAAATTTTAAGGAGATTATTATGAAAACAAATACACTTGCTCGTGTCAATGCTATTTTTGGTCTTATTTCAGGAATTGTATTGCTTTTAGCGCCAGTCATCATGTTTATCATGGCTGTTGGAGCTGCTGCGGCAACTGAAGATGCAGATGTAGCAGTTGGGACATTGACAGGGCTCTCAATTATTTTGTTATTGGTTAAAATTGCTGTTTTAGTACTGGGGATTGTGGCTATTGTTTATTATAAAGATGATGAACGTGTTACGAATGCACCTTCTGTCTTGCTCATTGTAGGTGGTGCGGTCGGCTTGATTCCATTGTTGGGATGGGTAGGTGGAATTTTAACCATTATTGGTGGTTCACTTTACTTTGGAACATTGAAAAAATTTGTAATTGAAGAGTAGTAGTTTTCCAATTATTTTTTGGGGACTATTTCATCCTCTATCGAGAACAATTATGATAGTGCGATAAAGAGAAGACTGATAAGCTCTTCTCTTTTTAGTTGATTTTAACTAGCTTTTTTGTGAAAAATTGTGTAAAATAGAATAGATAAACGAGGGAAACCTCGAAAAATAAAAGGAGAATCCATCTAATGGTAAAATTGGTTTTTGCTCGCCATGGTGAGTCTGAATGGAACAAAGCTAACCTTTTCACTGGTTGGGCTGATGTTGATTTGTCTGATAAAGGAACACAACAAGCGATTGACGCTGGTAAATTGATCAAGGAAGCTGGTATCGAATTTGACCAAGCTTACACTTCAGTATTGAAACGTGCGATTAAAACAACAAATTTGGCTCTTGAAGCTGCTGACCAACTCTGGGTTCCAGTTGAAAAATCATGGCGCTTGAACGAACGTCACTACGGTGGTTTGACTGGTAAAAACAAAGCTGAAGCTGCTGAACAATTTGGTGATGAGCAAGTTCATATCTGGCGCCGTTCATACGATGTATTGCCTCCTGCAATGCCTCATGATGACGAATACTCAGCACATACTGACCGTCGTTACGCTTCACTTGACGATTCAGTCATTCCAGATGCTGAAAACTTGAAAGTGACTTTGGAACGTGCCCTTCCATTCTGGGAAGATAAAATCGCTCCAGCACTTAAAGATGGTAAAAACGTATTCGTAGGAGCTCACGGTAACTCAATCCGTGCCCTTGTAAAACACATCAAACACTTGTCAGATGATGAAATCATGGGTGTAGAAATCCCTAACTTCCCACCATTGGTATTCGAATTCGACGAAAAATTGAACGTCGTAAAAGAATACTATCTTGGAAAATAATCTATAAACAGAAAGCCTAGGATTCCTAGGCTTTTTGTTTTTGCTTCTGGTTTCCAACTAGTTGAAAAAGCGTTATAATGATAATAGGAAGTAATTTGTTTGAGAGAAGGTGTGTCTGATGGCTTATATTGAGATGAAACACAGCTACAAGCGTTACCAGGTTGGGGATACAGAGATTGTGGCTAATCGTGATGTGAATTTTGAAATTGAAAAAGGGGAGCTGGTTATCATACTTGGCGCTTCAGGTGCTGGAAAATCAACCGTTCTCAATCTTTTAGGAGGTATGGATACCAATGATGAGGGGGAGATTTGGATTGATGGTGCCAATATTGCCAACTATAGTTCGCACCAACGAACAAACTATCGTCGTGAAGATGTAGGCTTTGTTTTTCAATTTTACAATCTGGTCTCCAATCTGACAGCCAAGGAAAATGTGGAACTGGCTTCAGAAATCGTGACAGATGCCTTGGATCCAGAGCAAGTGCTCAAAGATGTAGGTCTGGCTCATCGCCTGAATAACTTTCCAGCCCAGCTTTCTGGAGGGGAGCAACAGCGAGTCTCCATTGCACGTGCTGTAGCCAAAAATCCTAAAATCCTCCTTTGTGATGAACCGACGGGTGCCTTGGATTACCAGACGGGGAAGCAAGTCTTGAAGATTCTCCAAGACATGTCTCGTCAAAAAGGAGCAACGGTGATTATCGTAACCCACAATGGCGCGCTAGCCCCTATTGCAGATCGGGTGATTCATATGCGCGATGCCACGGTTAAGAGCATGACAGTCAATGAGCATCCGCAGGATATCGATACATTGGAGTATTAGCATGAAAAAAACGTATCGGAAAGACCTATTTCAGTCAGTGACGGCTTCAAAGGGACGCTTTGTTTCTATCCTGACCTTGATGATGCTGGGTTCTTTAGCCCTTATTGGTCTCAAAGTGGCCAGTCCAAATATGGAACGTACGGCAGGGGATTATCTCCGTAAAGCCAATACCCTAGATCTGGCAGTGATAGCTGATTATGGCTTGGACAAAGAAGACCAAGACGAATTAAAGGCCCTTCAAGGAGCAAGTGTTGAGTTTGGTTATATGGCAGACCTAACCGTTGAAAATAGTGAAGAAGCGGTTCGACTTTATTCCAAGCCAGAGGGGATTTCAACCTTCCAAGTGACAGAAGGGCGACTGCCAGAGGCTGATGAGGAAATTGCCCTAGCCGACTTCTGGAAAGACCGCTATCAGATTGGGCAGACCATTACCTTTACTAAGAAAGAAGAAGGGAAGTCCGTCCTAAAATCCCAAACTTTTACAATTACTGGATTTGTTCAGTCGGGTGAGATGCTTTCTCAAAAAGACTTAGGGAGTGCTAGCAGTGGAAATGGAAGCTTGGCTGGCTATGGAGTGATTTTGCCCAGCCAGTTTGATTCAGATGTTTATAGTATTGCGCGTGTGCGCTATGATGATTTAAAAAATCTGGATGCTTTTTCATCAGACTATAAAACCAAACGAACCCAACATCAGGAAGAGTTGCAAGATTTGCTAGCCGATAATGGTCAAAAACGATTGGTAAGCATCAAAGCCAATGGGCAAAAGAGCTTGGAAGAGGGGAAAGAACAGCTCCAAACTGCTGAAAGCAACTTTCAAAATGGCAATAGTCAGTTAGAGCAGGCTGAAAGTCGCTTGAAAACCCAAGAAGAACAAGCGACCGCTTTACCAGAACCGCAAAAGAGTCAAATCGAGGGACAGCTGATAAAAGCAAAGGAAGAACTGGCGACTCAAAAAGAAAAACTGGCTCAGACAGAGAGTGATCTAACTAAGGAAAAAGAGAAGCTTGAACAGCGTCAGAAAGAGCTTGATGAACTGGCAGAGCCGAAATATCACGTATACAATCGCCAAACCATGCCAGGGGGTCAAGGCTATCTCATGTACAGTAACGCTTCAGCAAGCATTCGTTCTGTCGGGAATATCTTCCCTGTTGTGCTTTATATGGTCGCTGCAATGGTGACCTTTACAACTATGACTCGCTTTGTGGATGAAGAACGTACCAATGCCGGTATTTTCAAGGCCCTAGGTTACCGGAATCAAGATATAATTGCCAAGTTTGTCCTCTATGGTTTTCTTGCAGGAACTGTAGGAACCATTTTAGGAACGCTTCTAGGACATTATCTCCTTGCAGGCGTGATTTCGGATGTTATAACAGCAGGAATGGTCGTTGGGAAAAGCCAGGAGTATTTTTACTGGTCTTATAGCATCCTTGCCCTAGCCTTGAGTTGGGTATCCAGTGTCTTGCCAGCTTATCTGGTGGCGCGGAGGGAATTACACGATGAAGCAGCCCAACTTTTGCTTCCCAAACCTCCCGTTAAAGGATCAAAGATTTTGCTGGAACGGTTGAGCTTTATATGGAGTCGTTTGAGCTTCACTCATAAGGTCACAGCGCGAAATATTTTCCGTTATAAGCAACGGATGTTGATGACCATTTTTGGAGTTGCGGGTTCGGTTGCTCTCCTATTTGCAGGTCTTGGTATTCAGTCTTCTGTGGGAGGAGTTGTGGAGCGCCAATTTGAACAAATCCAGCAATACCAGATGATTGTAGCGGAAAAGAGCAGTTCCAGTGAGCAAGAAAAAGCAGATCTAGAAAGTGCCTTGCAAGCTGAGCCTATCCATGCTTTTCAAAAGATTTACTCTAAAACCATTGAAAAAGATTTCAAAGGGAAAGCAGGACCTCAGACTATCACCATGATGGTTACTAGTGGCGAAGACTTCAAACCCTTTATCGCATTAGAGGAAAATAGGCGAGAGTTGCAGGTCACTGATGGAGCGGTCGTGAGTCAAAAATTAGCCCAACTAGCAGGTGTTACGATTGGAGACGAGCTGGAGCTTGATGGGAAGGAAATCAAGGTCGCAGCTATTTCTGAAAACTATGTTGGACACTTTGTTTATCTCAACCGAGCGACATACGAACAAGTCTACGGTACCAGTCCACAAGACAATACCTACCTAGTAAAATTAAAAGATCCAACACCTTCCAATACGGAGAAAGAAGCTGCTATCTTTATGGAAAAAGCAGCTATTTCTGGGGTCGTCCAAAATGCGACGGCCATCCATCTCTTTGAATCCGTGGCTAGTTCGCTCAATAAAACCATGGCCATCCTTGTCCTTGTTTCCGTTTTACTAGCCATTGTCATTCTTTACAATCTCACTAACATCAATGTCGCAGAACGTATCCGTGAACTTTCCACTATTAAGGTTCTTGGTTTCCACAATAAAGAAGTGACCCTTTATATCTACCGCGAGACTATGGTGCTGTCCCTTGTGGGGATTGTTCTCGGTTTGGTAGCTGGCCACTATTTACATCAATTTTTGATTCAAATGATTTCACCTGCCACCATACTCTTTTATCCACAAGTCAGCTGGGAAGTCTATGCGCTTCCAATCGTCGCAGTGACTGTAATCTTAGCCTTATTAGGCCTATTTGTCAATCACCACTTGAGAAAAGTGGATATGCTCGAAGCCCTGAAATCAGTAGAGTAATTCACGGTTTTAAACAGTAAATCAGTTGACAAAGTCCCTGCTTCTTGGTAGAATAAGAACTGTCGTAAAGACAAATAACTTCTTCTTGGTTACAGGCATGCCAACCTGTCACTCGGATGAAGCCAAATAAAAAGGAGAAACATCATGGCAATCTCAAAAGAGAAAAAAAATGAAATCATCGCACAATATGCACGTCACGAAGGTGATACAGGTTCAGTAGAGGTTCAAGTTGCTGTCCTTACTTGGGAAATCAACCACCTTAACGAACACATCAAACAACACAAAAAAGACCACGCTACTTACCGTGGATTGATGAAGAAAATCGGTCGCCGTCGTAACTTGCTTGCATACTTGCGTAAAAACGACGTTAACCGTTACCGTGAGTTAATCAACTCTCTTGGACTTCGTCGTTAATCTTGCGTCTAAAACGTTTCTATACTTCGTTGGCTTCGACTCGATGTACCATTAGTACAATCTTCGCCTCGTCGCCTAGTCTATAAACGTTTTATCCAGCAAGATTGGAGCTCTCTGATATTCAGAGGGCTTTTTATGTTGTCACCTTGCCTCGATATACTCAAGTATAATCTTCGGTTACGGTTCCTAGCACTGTAAGGTAAAATAAACCAGATCATCTCCCTTCGGGGAGATTTTTTGTTTCACTAACATTTTTGTACAATCTTCGGCTCATCGCCTAGTCTATAAACGGTTTATCCGGCAAGAATCACGATGCAGAGGGCGTTAAAAATCCGTATGAAAATAGGGAAAGGAAACAGTGTTCGATGAACACAAGGAGTTTCATCTTTTTCACTAGGATTTTAGCCCGAGCTCAAATCAGCTCTCTGACTTCAGAGAGCTTTTTTATTGAGGTTTTATCGGTCATAATTTTGGAGACTACAAAAACAAAATTGAACCAATTATAGTCAATGCAATCGTTTTATCGGTCATAATTTTGGAGACTACAAAAACCCTTCCTTATTCTCTAAAACGGCATCTTGTGTTTTATCGGTCATAATTTTGGAGACTACAAAAACTTCGACAATCATAGCTGAAGCTGAAGGGTCGTTTTATCGGTCATAATTTTGGAGACTACAAAAACTTGTTCATCGATGTATGCCAATAAGCAAAAGTTTTATCGGTCATAATTTTGGAGACTACAAAAACAGAAATAGAACGAAATAAAATTATTTTATAGTTTTATCGGTCATAATTTTGGAGACTACAAAAACCTCAAATAGTATCAGCTAATGACACCATGAAGGTGCGCAGTTACTCGGCTTTTCAAGCCGAGTAACTGTCTGCAAGCCCCCTCGGAGAGCCCACACTTTACGAAGTAAAGTATAGTATGTTATACTTTACATGGAAGTAGTCACCGAATTCCAGTTAGAAATTACTTTGTAACTACGTTTTGAGGAGGAGTAAAATGCTTTCCTACGTTCGACATTACCCACTAGCGATAGCTAAATTAATGTGTCTGTGCTCTCCTAAAATCTGCTGATTTATTACTAACTAATACAGGAGGTTTTTATGGGACAGACAATCATATCTGCTATTGGTGTTTATATTTCCACCAGTATCGATTATTTAATTATTTTAATTATTTTATTTGCACAGCTATCACAGAATAAACAGAAATGGCATATTTATGCGGGGCAATATCTAGGAATAGGCTTACTTGTAGGGGCGAGTTTAGTTGCTGCTTATGTCGTTAATTTCGTTCCTGAAGAATGGATGGTTGGATTGCTTGGTTTAATCCCTATCTATTTAGGGATTCGCTTTGCAATTGTTGGAGAAGGTGAGGAAGAAGAGGAAGAAATTATTGAAAGATTAGAACAAAGCAAGGCAAATCAACTGTTTTGGACAGTTACATTGCTGACAATTGCGTCTGGCGGAGATAATTTAGGTATCTATATACCTTATTTTGCTTTGTTAGATTGGTCACAGACCCTCGTGGCGTTGCTTGTGTTTGTAATCGGCATAATTATCTTTTGCGAGATTAGTCGGATGTTATCCTCTATTCCGTTAATATTCGAGACAATTGAAAAATACGAGCGAATCATTGTGCCCTTAGTATTCATTCTACTTGGACTATACATCATGTATGAAAATGGCACGATAGAGACTTTTCTGACCGTGTAGATTTTTTTGTTTCACTAGGATTTTAGCCCGAGCTCAAATCAGCTCTCTGATTTTTAGAGGGCTTTTTCTATCTATGTTTCTATCCTTGTTCATCCAATGGAAATATGGTATACTTTTTATGAGAATTTTCTAAATTTTTAATTTTGTTTAAGGAGGTTTTCATGCTTTCCAAATTTTCTGGAAGCCGACGGGACCTGCAATTTGTGTTACTTTTAGGTGTTTTGCTAGGTATTTTAGGGATTTCCCTCTTTCTAGCAGTTTCTATGGGGTCCGTAGCGATTGACTTAGGAGATACCTATCGGATCATTTTGAGCAGGTTGGGATTTCCTCTTGAGATAGGAGAGGTTTCCAAGTCCACTCTTGCCATTGTATGGAACATGAGATTCCCCCGAGTATTGTTAGGTCTGATAGTAGGGGCTGGTCTTTCTATGTGTGGTAGCGTGATGCAGTCTACAGTGAACAATCCCATCGCAGAGCCTTATGTCTTAGGAATTTCTGCGGGTGCAACTCTAGGGGCAACTTTGAGCATCATTCTTGGTTTAAAATTGGTGATTAGCCTTGGGGCTTTCCTTGGAGCTATTTTGGCAACAATCGCTGTCCTTATCATTGCCTCTATGCAGGGAAGGATGACGACTTCTAGTCTGATTTTATCAGGAACGGTGGTCAACGCTCTCTTTCTGGCATTTTCCAACTTTATTATCTCTGTTGGCGCTAATGCGGACAGTGTGATGACCATTAAGTTTTGGACCATGGGTTCGCTTGCAGGGACTACCTGGTCTGACTTATTCTTGCCAACTATGGTGGTAGGAATAGCCTTTCTATTTTTCGCTACCCAGTATCGTGTTTTCAATGCGATGATGATGGGAGATGAGGCTGCTTTAACTTTGGGAATTCCCTTACGCTTCTATTGGTATCTTTACGTGACCGTTGTGGCTGTACTGACAGCTGTCTTAGTGGCAACTTGTGGGATTATTGGATTTGTCGGTCTGATTACTCCACATTTAGCTCGAGGGTTAGTAGGAACAAATTACAGGAGACTTTTTCCCGTTGCAACCTTGCTGGGTGCCCTCTTTGTCATCTGGGCCGATGTACTCTCCCGTATCATCATTCCAAATGCAGAGCTGCCTATTGGTATTTTCACAGCCTTAGTAGGTGCTCCCTTCTTTATCTACATTGTTGGAGGTAGGCGAAGGGAGGTGAGGGCCTGATATGGACTTGATTTGTCAGGATGTTCACTTTGGACTAGGAGAGAAAAAAATCCTCAAAGGAGTTTCTCTTAAGGTTGAGGGGCATCAATTTCACACGATACTAGGACCAAATGGAAGTGGGAAAACCAGTCTGCTTAAACTCCTCTATCGTCAGGAAAGGGCGGACAAAGGCTTGATAAGACTAGATGGAAAGCCACTGGAGCATTGGTCACTCAAAGAAACAGCCAAGCAAATGGCAGTTGTAACCCAGTTTAATCAATTGCAGTTTGATTGTACAGTTGAGGAAATCGTCTTGCTGGGAAGAACTCCCCACCTCTCTTTTTTACAGAAGGAAAAGGAAAGAGATTATGTCCTCGTTCAAGATGCCCTCGTGAAGGTGGATATGCTCGAGAAGAAAACTCGTCTTTATTCGTCCCTGTCGGGGGGAGAGAAACAGCGAGTCTTGTTAGCACGCGCTTTGGCACAAGAACCGACTCTCTTGCTTTTGGACGAACCAACCAATCACCTAGATATCAAGTATCAGCTAGACTTGTTGGCCATTGTAAAGAATCTTAAGGTCAATGTTTTAGCTGTATTGCATGATATTCAACTTGCTTGTCGCTATTCGGATTACCTCTATCTGATGAAAGAGGGAGAAATCCTTTACCAAGGGACTCCAAAGGAGACCATCACCCCAGAGTCATTGCAAACTGTATATGGAGTTCAAAGTCAGGTTACTTGGACCGAGGATCAGCAAGCCATGATTCACTATTTATAAGAAAGAAAAGGAAAACAAGATGAAAAAAACACTCAGTATTTTACTCGTAACAGTAGCTACCTTAACCATGGCAGCTTGTGGTAACACTACTACAGAAAAAGCTACTACACAGTCTAGTACAGAAACAAGTCAAAAGGCGAGCACAGAGACGACTTATCCGTTAACGGTCAAGACCTATGACGCTAAGGGACATGAAGTCGAACAAGTCTTTGACAAGGCACCTGAAAAAGTTATCACCAACAATCTTTCAACCACTGAAATCTTATTGGAACTAGGCTTGAAGGATAAAATTGCTGGCATGCTCAACCCGGACAATGCTGTAACAGGTAAATACAAAGACGCGATTGCGACGATTCCTCAAATTGGGGACAAAAAAACAGTCTCACAAGAGACAGTCCTTTCTTATGAGCCGGACGCAGTAATGGGTCGAAACATGATGTTTTCTGAAAAATCCTTGGGGACAGTTAGCACCTGGAATGAAAATAAAATCCCAGTCTATACGCAAAAAGCCTCTCTCTCAACAATTCAGCAAGATTTAGGGAATATTGTAGAAGATGTCAAAAATCTTGGAATGATTTTTAATGTTCAGGACAAAGCTAATGAATACGCGGCGCAATTACAAGCTAAAATTGAGGCTGTTAAGAAAGCTAATCCAGCAAGTCAAGGTGAAAAGAAAAAGGCTTTGATTATGGTTGCATATAACGACGAAACCTTCGGTACATACAAGTCTGCTTTGCAAGAAAGCTTGCTAAATCAACTTGGTTATACCAACGTCGCAACGGGAACGTCAGGCTTGACCTTGGAAAATCTCGTGTCAATGGACCCTGAGTTGATTATCTATGTGACCAGCGACCGCAATAAAAAATTGGATGCCAACGCAGTAGAGTTGATGAAGGCAAATGAAGTTTTGGAAAACGTTCCTGCAATTAAGAATCAAAAAATCATGACCATTTCTTACGATGAGTTGATGGATTATGGTCCAGCAGTGATTGATTCCCTTGAGAAAATCAATGACTTTATCAATAAATAATGAGTTTGATTGGGAAGGGATTCAAGTTAAGATCAGCCTTCCTTCGGCCTATGATCCCAATCAAACCTATCCAGCGATTCTTTTGAATGATGGAAATTTGGATTTTCTATCTTCCCTTTCAGAATCTGTGATTTTAGTGGGCTTGACCTCTAAAAATCGCCTAGATGACTACACTCCATGGAAGGCAGCTGCTCTGAGAGAGGGGACTCCAGATTTTGGCGGTCAGGCAAAGGTCTATCATGATCATTTATTTGGAGGTCTTTTAGACAGGTTGCAGTCGCTTTATCGCCTGGACAAAAATCGCCTTGCCTATGGAGGGTATTCACTAGGTGGTTTGGCGGCTGTATACAGTCTTTTCCATTTTGACAAGGTCTCCTGTATCTTCTCTATCTGCGGTTCCTTTTGGTTTCCTGATTTTGTGACTTATTGCAAGGAAGAGAAAGTGAGAAATCTAGACTGTTTGCTGTATTTACAGAATGGCCAAACAGAAGGAGCCCATCATACCAATCGCTTGGCTCAAGCACCAGCCTATGCTGAGCAGATCCATACTAGTCTTCAGAAACACTATCCGACTGGTCAATTTGTCTTTGATCCCTATGGGCATCATGAGCAAGTTGCTGAGCGATTTCTAGCCTTTTCCAGCTGGTTGGCCCAAAAATGGAAAATCAAATAAAAGAATTATCCCTTGGCAAAAGCCAAGGGATAATTGTATTATTTAACCAAGAGCCTCTCTCTTCTTATCTGGATTCCAGATAAAGCTTGCGACGAAAGTAAAGATAATCGTTAGGATACCAACAATCACAGCAAGAATGAGGGCTGGGATACGGACAAACCACCAGAGTGGATTGGGTTTTTTATCATTGTGCCACTGCTTGGTTTCTTCGTCCAAACGTTGGAATTCTGTTTGGATACGGTTTGCAACCATTTCAATCCCTTCATCATTCATTTTCTTGATGTCTGAGATATCGATAGGATTTCCAAAGTTCATATCCACACGTTCACGGCTAATCAAGCCTTTCAAGGTCATGGGACCGGTGTAGGTAACAGGCATGATACGGACCTTGGCCATTTTAGCAATCAGAGCAACTCCCCCCTTGACATCATTTGAGTGACGGCTCCCACTTGGAAACATGATGAGAGAGCGGTCGCTTTTTTTGAGGACGTTGATAGGGTACTTGATGGCAGAAGCGCTAGGATTTTCCCGGTCGATAGGAAAGGCGCCACACATACGGATCCACCAGCCAAAGATACGGTTGTTAAACAGCTCTTTTTTGGCCATAAAGATGAACTGTTTTGGCTTGGTCGCAAAGGCCATATAAACAGGATCCCACCAGGTACGGTGAGGTGCGACGAGGATATAGTTTTCGTCTCGGCTAGGGATTTTATCAGTATTGTGATAGTGGGCATTGCCATTGATGGACCACAAGATCAGCATGACTAGTCCACGCAAATAAGTATAAAACATGAGATCTCCTTCGATTGTATTGCTTTTATTATTATACCTTATCAAAAGACTACTGGCAAACTTTTTCAGTTATCGACCAACAGTTTTTGGATGAGATTAGAATTCTTCTAGAAAAAATGATATGATAGAATTCATGGATAAAAATAAGATTATGGGATTAACCCAAAGAGAAGTCAAGGAAAGACAGGCTCAAGGTTTGGTCAATGACTTTACCGCTTCAGCCAGTACCAGTACTTGGCAAATCATCAAACGAAATGTTTTCACACTTTTTAACGCATTAAACTTTGTTATTGCTCTAGCGCTGGCCTTTGTGCAGGCTTGGAGCAATCTGGTCTTCTTTGCCGTTATTTGCTTTAACGCTTTTTCTGGGATTGTGACCGAGCTACGGGCTAAACACATGGTGGACAAGCTCAATCTCATGACTAAGGAAAAGGTCAAAACGATTCGTGATGGACAGGAAGTTGCCCTCAATCCAGAAGAGTTGGTTCTAGGAGATGTCATTCGTCTGTCTGCTGGAGAGCAAATCCCTAGTGATGCACTGGTTCTGGAAGGATTTGCGGAAGTCAATGAAGCCATGTTGACCGGTGAGAGTGATTTGGTACAAAAGGAAGTGGATGCTCTGCTTTTATCAGGAAGTTTCCTAGCCAGTGGCGCAGTTTTGGCTCAAGTTCACCATGTTGGAGCAGACAACTATGCTGCTAAGCTCATGCTGGAAGCTAAGACAGTGAAACCCATCAACTCTCGTATCATGAAATCGCTAGACAAGCTAGCTGGTTTTACTGGGAAGATTATCATTCCCTTTGGTCTAGCTCTCCTGCTAGAAGCCTTGATGTTAAAAGGCTTACCCCTCAAGTCATCCGTTGTAAATTCATCGACAGCCCTTTTGGGGATGTTGCCTAAGGGAATTGCCCTTTTGACCATTACTTCACTCTTGACTGCGGTGATCAAGCTGGGCTTGAAAAAGGTCTTGGTGCAGGAGATGTACTCTGTCGAGACCTTGGCGCGCGTGGATATGCTCTGTCTGGACAAGACGGGGACCATCACCCAAGGAAAGATGCATGTGGAGGCTGTTCTTCCTCTGACAGAAACTTATGGTGACGAGGCTATTGCCAGTATTCTAACCAGCTACATCGCTCATAGTGAGGATAAAAATCCAACCGCCCAAGCCATTCGTCAGCGTTTCCAAGGACAGGTTGCCTATCCTATGATCTCGAATCTTCCATTCTCTAGCGACCGCAAGTGGGGAGCAATGGAGTTAGAAGGGCTAGGAACGGTTTTCTTAGGTGCTCCTGAGATGTTGTTGGACTCTGAAGTACCAGAAGCCAGAGAGGCCTTGGAGAGAGGGTCACGTGTCTTGGTCTTGGCCCTTAGTCAGGAAAAACTAGACCACCACAAACCACAGAAACCTTCTGATATTCAGGCTCTAGCCTTGCTGGAAATCTTGGACCCGATTCGAGAAGGAGCAGCTGAAACGCTAGACTATCTCCGTTCCCAGGAAGTGGGGCTCAAGATTATCTCTGGTGACAATCCAGTCACGGTATCCAGCATTGCTCAGAAGGCTGGGTTTGCAGACTATCACAGCTATGTAGATTGCTCGAAAATCTCCGATGAGAAATTGATGGCCATGGCGGAGGAGACTGCGATTTTCGGACGTGTTTCCCCTCATCAAAAGAAACTCATCATCCAAACGCTGAAAAAAGCAGGGCATACAACGGCTATGACAGGGGATGGTGTCAATGATATCCTGGCCCTTCGTGAGGCGGATTGTTCTATCGTGATGGCGGAGGGGGATCCAGCGACTCGTCAGATTGCTAATCTGGTTCTCTTGAACTCAGACTTCAATGATGTTCCTGAGATTCTCTTTGAAGGTCGTCGTGTGGTCAATAATATCGCCCATATTGCACCGATTTTCTTGATTAAGACGATTTATTCCTTCTTGCTTGCGGTGATTTGTATTGCTAGTGTTCTTCTAGGACGGTCTGAGTGGATTTTGATTTTCCCTTTCATTCCAATCCAGATTACCATGATTGACCAGTTCGTGGAAGGGTTCCCACCATTCGTTCTGACTTTTGAGCGAAATATCAAGCCTGTCGAACCAAACTTCCTCAGAAGATCCATGCTTCGTGCCCTACCAAGCGCTCTCATGGTCGTATTTAGCGTCCTTTTTGTAAAAATATTTGGAAGTAGTCAAGGTTGGTCTGAGTTAGAAATCTCAACCCTACTCTATTATCTCCTTGGGTCTATCGGTTTCTTATCCGTATTTAGAGCCTGCATGCCATTTACCCTCTGGCGTGTTCTCTTGATTGTTTGGTCAGTAGGAGGCTTCCTGACTACAGCTCTCTTCCCAAGAATCCAGAAACTGCTTGAAATATCAACCTTAACTGGACAAACACTGCCTGTTTATGGAACTATGATGCTGGTCTTTACCCTGATTTTCATTCTAACTAGTCGTTATCAAGCTAGAAAATAAAGAAAGACTGCAATCTGTGGATTGCGGTTTTTTTAGGTGCAAGATTGCTAGCTGAAATATGGTATAATAAAAGGTAATAGAGTTTTGGAAAGCGAGAGAAGATGATTTCAAAGAGATTAGAATTGGTGGCGTCCTTTGTGCCCCAAGGTGCTGTGTTACTTGATGTGGGGAGTGACCATGCTTATCTGCCTATCGAGTTGGTCGAAAGAGGCCAAATTAAAAGTGCTATTGCAGGGGAAGTGGTGGAAGGTCCCTACCAGTCTGCGGTCAAAAATGTTGAGGCTCACGGTCTAAAGGAGAAAATCCAAGTTCGTTTAGCCAATGGCTTAGCAGCCTTTGAAGATGTCGACCAAGTATCGGTTATCACCATTGCAGGTATGGGTGGTCGTTTGATTGCTAGGATATTGGAAGAAGGATTGGATAAGCTTGCGAGTGTAGAACGTTTAATCCTCCAGCCAAATAATCGTGAAGACGACTTGCGCATCTGGCTACAAGACCACGGTTTTCAAATCGTAGCAGAAAGCATCCTAGAAGAAGCAGGCAAGTTTTATGAAATTCTAGTTGTGGAAGCAGGACAAATGAAGTTATCTGCCAGTGATGTTCGCTTTGGTCCCTTCTTGTCCAAAGAAGTCAGCCTAGTCTTTATCAAAAAATGGCAAAAAGAAGCTACTAAGCTAGAATTTGCCCTTAACCAAATCCCAGAAAAAAATCTGGAGGAACGTCAAGTCCTAGCAGATAAAATTCAAGCCATCAAGGAGGTTCTCCATGCTAGCAAGTGAAGTGATTAAACGTTATGAAGCCTTTTGTCCGCAAGAATTTTCTATGGAGGGAGACAGTCGTGGTCTGCAAATCGGGACTCTAGACAAGGATATCCAAAGGGTCATGGTTGCCCTTGATATTCGTGAAGACACGGTGGCAGAGGCTATTGAAAAGGGTGTGGATTTGATTATCGCCAAGCACGCGCCGATTTTTCGTCCCATCAAAGACTTGGTTGCTAGCCGTCCGCAAAATCAGATTTACATTGATCTCATCAAGCATGACATCGCAGTTTATGTCAGCCATACCAATATTGACATCGTTGAAAATGGTCTCAATGACTGGTTCTGCCAGATGCTAGGCATTGAGGAGACGACTTATCTGCAGGAAACAGGCCCTGAACGTGGAATTGGTCGTATTGGTGACATTCAACCTCAAACATATGAAGAATTTGCTAGTCATGTCAAGCAAGTCTTTGGTCTAGATAGCCTTCGAATGGTTCATTATCAAGAGAGTGATTTGCAGAAGCCTATTTCAAGAGTAGCCATCTGTGGTGGTAGCGGGCAGTCATTCTACAAGGATGCTTTAGCTAAGGGGGCAGATGTCTATATTACTGGTGACATCTACTACCACACAGCTCAGGATATGTTGTCAGATGGCTTGTTGGCGCTGGACCCGGGCCACTATATCGAAATCCTTTTTGTCGAAAAAATTACTGCGCTCCTTGCCCAATGGAAGGCAGAAAAGGGCTGGCCTATTGAGATTTTGCCTAGTCAAGCATCGACCAATCCTTTCCACCATATCTAGTTAGGAAGTGAAGACAATGAAAAAAGTTGCCATTATTGGAGCAGGGATTGTAGGGGCAACTGCTGCCTACTACCTCTCCAAAGAAGCAGATTTAGAGGTGACCGTTTTTGACTATGGACAAGGTCAGGCTACCAAGGCAGCAGCGGGAATTATCAGTCCTTGGTTTTCAAAACGCCGTAATAAAGCTTGGTACAAGATGGCACGCTTGGGGGCTGACTTTTATGTGGATTTGTTGACTGATTTAGAAAAGTCTGGTCAGGAAATCGACTTTTACCAGCGTTCGGGAGTTTTTCTCTTGAAAAAGGATGAATCCAAGTTGGAAGAACTTTATGAACTAGCCTTTCAGCGCAGAGAAGAATCTCCCTTGATAGGCCAGTTAGCTATTCTGGACCAAGCCTCAGCTAATGAATTATTTCCTGGCTTGCAGGGATTTGACCACCTGCTCTATGCTTCTGGTGGGGCAAGAGTAGATGGCCAGCTCTTAGTGACTCGTTTGCTAGAAGCCAGTCAGGTCAAGCTGGTCAAAGAAAAAGTGAGTCTGACACCTTTAGCGTCCGGTTATCAGATTGGCGAAGAGGTGCTTGAACGGGTTATTTTAGCGACGGGAGCTTGGTTGGGGGATATTTTGGAGCCTTTAGGATATGAGGTAGATGTTCGTCCCCAAAAGGGGCAACTCCGAGATTATCAGATTTCCAAAAACATGGAAGCTTACCCTGTTGTCATGCCAGAAGGGGAGTGGGATTTGATTCCTTTTGCAGGTGGGAAATTGTCCTTAGGCGCTACTCATGAAAATGATATGGGATTTGATTTGACAGTAGATGAAACCTTGCTCCAACAAATGGAGGAGGCAGTCTTACCTCACTATCCAGCCTTGGCTAAAGCGACTTCCAGAGCTGAGCGTGTGGGAATCCGTGCCTATACCAGTGATTTCTCCCCTTTCTTTGGACAGGTGCCAGGCTTAGCAGGTGTCTATGCGGCTAGTGGTCTAGGTTCATCAGGCCTCACAACGGGTCCTATCATCGGTTACCATTTAGCTCAACTGATCCAAGACAAGGAATTGACTCTGGACCCAGTAAACTATCCAATCGCAAACTATGTCAAACGAGTAAAAAGCGAATAATACTCAATGAAAATCAAAGAGCAAACTAGGAAGCTAGCCGCTGGCTGCTCAAAGCACGGCTTTGAGGTTGTGGATCGAACTGACGAAGTCAGTAACCATACCAATCCACGGCAAGGCGAAGCTAACATGGTTTGAAGAGATTTTCGAAGAGTATAAGCATTTTACTGAAATTTTAGTCTCCCCTCTAGGATGGCAAATGACATTCCCTATCAAAAATGGTAAAATAAGAAAAAATAATTCGAGAATCGAGGAAAAAAGATGCAAGAAAAAATTTTGGTAACAGGTGGAGCAGGTTTTATCGGAACCCACACTGTTATTGAGTTGATCCAAGCAGGTCATCAAGTGGTTGTAGTGGATAATCTTGTCAATAGCAATCGTAAAAGTATAGAAGTTGTTGAGAGAATTACAGGGGTTGAAGTGCCTTTCTATGAGGCGGATATCCGTGATACAGATACTCTCAGAGATATTTTCAAGCAGGAAGAACCGACTGGTGTCATTCACTTTGCGGGCTTGAAGGCTGTTGGCGAATCAACCCGTATCCCTCTTGCCTACTATGACAATAATATCGCTGGAACTGTCAGCCTTTTGAAAGCCATGGAAGAAAACAACTGTAAGAATATCATCTTCAGTTCTTCTGCGACAGTATATGGAGATCCTCACACAGTTCCAATCTTAGAAGATTTCCCACTTTCAGTGACCAATCCGTATGGTCGTACCAAACTCATGCTAGAAGAAATCTTGACCGATATCTACAAAGCAGACTCAGAATGGAATGTGGTCTTGCTTCGTTACTTTAACCCAATCGGAGCACATGAGAGTGGAGATTTAGGAGAAAATCCAAACGGTATTCCAAACAATCTCTTACCATATGTGACTCAGGTAGCTGTTGGAAAATTAGAGCAAGTGCAAGTCTTCGGAGACGATTACGATACGGAAGATGGAACTGGTGTCCGTGACTATATCCACGTTGTTGACTTGGCTAAAGGTCACGTTGCAGCTCTTCAAAAAATCCAAAAAGGGTCTGGCCTTAACATTTATAACCTTGGAACAGGCAAGGGCTACTCTGTTCTTGAAATTATTCAAAATATGGAAAAAGCAGTGGGACGTCCTATTCCTTACCGCATCGTAGAACGCCGCCCAGGAGACATCGCTGCCTGCTATTCAGATCCTGCAAAAGCCAAAGCAGAACTCGGCTGGGAAGCAGAATTTGATATCACGAAAATGTGTGAAGACGCATGGCGTTGGCAAAGTAAGCATCCAAACGGATTTGAAGACTAAGATGATGATCTCAATCATTGTCCCATGTTTAAACGAAGAGGAAGTACTTCCTCTTTTTTATCAGTCTGTTGAAGCACTGCTTCCAGAATTGGGAGCAGAGATCGACTATGTCTTTGTGGATGACGGGTCTAGCGATGGAACCTTAGACTTGCTAAAGGCCTATCGGATGCAAAATCCTGCGGTACATTACATTTCATTCTCGCGAAATTTTGGGAAAGAAGCAGCTCTGTATGCAGGCTTGCAGCATGCAAGTGGAGACCTGGTGGTCGTGATGGATGCAGACCTCCAGGATCCTCCTAGTATGTTGCTCGAAATGAAGGCCTTACTAGACCAGAATGCAGACTTAGACTGTGTTGGGACACGGAGAACTAGTCGGGAGGGAGAACCCTTCCTTCGTAGCTTCTGTGCCAATCTCTTTTACCGCCTCATGCAAAAAATCAGCCCTGTAGCTCTGCCCTCGGGTGTCCGTGATTTTCGGATGATGAGAAGGTCTGTGGTGGATGCTATTTTAGCCTTGACTGAATCCAATCGTTTTTCTAAGGGACTCTTTGCCTGGGTGGGCTTTAAAACGCACTATCTTGATTATCCAAACGTTGAACGACAGGCTGGCAAGACCAGTTGGAGTTTTAGGCAACTCTTTTTCTACTCGATTGAAGGGATTCTCAACTTTTCAGATTTTCCCTTGAGTATAGCCTTTGTAGCGGGACTTCTATCTTGTTTTATTTCTTTTGTGATGACTGTTTTTGTGGTGTTTCGGACCCTTATCTTGGGAAATCCGACATCTGGCTGGACCTCTCTGATGGCTGTCATTCTCTTTCTTGGAGGGATTCAACTCCTGACCATTGGGATTCTGGGCAAGTATATCAGTAAGATTTATTTAGAGACCAAAAAAAGACCACTCTACCTCATCAAAGAAAAAAGTGATCTTTCTATTGTTGAAGGAAAAAATAACCGGAAAAGACTATAATTTTACCTAGAAATATGCTAAACTAGTAGGTGAAGGGATTAAAGTGATAAAGAGAATCTACAAAATCAATCTCCCTTTTAAACTATGATGGATCTTTTAGAAGTGCACGTGTAGGACAATTTTTGATGGCCTCTAGAACATCGCTGCTCTCAGCGATTTCTCTTTGCAATTCAACTGGATCATCGCAAAATCGAACGATTCCATTATCATGGTAATCAAAGAGTTCAGAATAGGTTTGGCAAAGCCCGCAGGCAATGCACCGTTCAGGTATAAGTGTGAGTTTCATATTTATATTGTAATAAGAAAGTTTAAAAAATACAAGGAGTAAGGTATGGCAAAGGAACCATGGCAAGAAGATATCTATGAAAATAGTGAGGAAGAATCAAGAACAGAGCGTCGTCGCCGTAAACAAAAAGGAAAGGGCGCTGTTGCTAATCGTGTCTTAACAGTTCTAGCTAGCCTCTTCTTTGTGATCGTTGTAGCGATGGTAGTTGTATTGATTTACTTATCAACCGGAGGAAGCAATCGTACTTCATCTTTGAAGGACTTCTATGATACATCGTCTCCTTCTACAAGTTCAAGTTCTAAAGTAGAAGCATCGTCATCTTCAAGTAGCAAGGTAGAAGAAACATCTTCTTCTGAAACAACTCCTTCAGAGAGCAGTTCAGAAGAGCACACAGAAGGAGAAGGAACACTCACTGTGCATCCTGGAGAGGGTGAGGCAGCTCTTGCTCAGCGTGCAGGGATTTCCATTGCCCAGTTGGAAGCGTTAAATCCTTCTCATATGTCATCTGGATCTTGGTTTGCCAATCCAGGTGATGTGATCAAGACAAGATAGGAGTCGGGAATGAAGACAATTCAAATTGCTATTGATGGTCCAGCTTCCAGTGGTAAGAGTACGGTTGCAAAGATTGTTGCTAAGGATTTTGGCTATACTTATCTCGACACTGGTGCTATGTATCGTGCGGCTACCTATATCGCCATCAAACACCAGTTGGATTCAGGAAAAGTAGAGCAACTTTTGGAATTGCTTGATCAACATCCCATTAGTTTTGGACGTTCAGAAACAGGTGATCAACTTGTTTTTGTAGGGGATGTGGATATCACTCATCCTATCCGTGAAAATGAAGTGACCAACAAGGTTTCAAGCATTGCTGCTATTCCTGAAGTGCGTGAGAAATTGGTCTCTCTTCAACAGAAGATTGCCCAGCAAGGTGGTATTGTCATGGATGGGCGTGATATCGGGACAGTTGTTTTACCACAAGCTGAACTCAAGATTTTCTTAGTGGCTTCTGTTGAAGAGAGAGCAGAGCGTCGTTACAAGGAAAATATTGCTAAAGGGATTGAGACTGACTTGGAAACGCTGAAGGAAGAAATTGCGGCACGTGATTACAAGGATAGTCATCGTGAAACCTCGCCTCTCAAACAAGCAGAGGATGCAGTTTACCTCGACACAACTGGATTGAGTATCCAAGAAGTAGTCGAAAAAATTGAATCAGAAGCAAAAAAATATATGTCCTAGGGACGAGAGGAGCAGGCTAGATGATGCCTGCTCCTTTTCTCTCTTTTGAGCGCGTTTCAAAACAGTCTTTTTGGGAGTTTTTTGATAAAATAGTAATATCAATAAAAAGGACGGAAGCATGACAAAGAAAATCATAGCCATTTGGGCCCAGGATGAAAAAGGTGTGATTGGGAAGGAAAATCGTCTCCCTTGGCATTTGCCGGCAGAGTTGCAACATTTTAAGGAAACAACTTTAAATCATGCTATACTGATGGGGCGAGTGACCTTTGATGGCATGGGACGTCGTCTGCTTCCAAAGCGGCAAACCCTGATTTTAACGCGCAATAGCGAAGAGGTTATAGATGGGGCGCTCGTATTTCAAGATGTGGAGTCTGTTTTAGCGTGGTATCAGAGTCAGGAAAAAAATCTCTATATCATTGGTGGGAAACAGATTTTTCAGGCTTTTGAGCCTTATTTAGATGAAATCATCGTGACACAGATTCATGCTCAGGTGGAGGGAGATACCTATTTTCCTGAGGAGTTTGACTTGTCTCGTTTTGAGACAGTCGCAAGCAAATCCTATACCCGAGATGAGAAAAACAACTATGATTTTACCATCGAATACCGAGATAGAAAGGAAGTCTAATGGAGCGCAGTATATTTGGATTTTTTACAGCTTTTTTGTGTGTAATCTGTATCTTGACTGGAGCACAAGCTTTTCGTAAGAAGCGCTATGGACTGTCTGCCTTACTCTGGTTGAATGCCTTTACCAATCTAGTAAACAGTATTCATGCTTTTTATATGACCTTATTTTAGATAGAATGAAAATTTAGAACGGAAGGAAATCATGCCTACAAATAGGAAAAATGATATGATGGTTTATTGCTCATTTTGTGGCAAGAGCCAAGAAGAAGTAAAGAAAATAATCGCTGGGAACAATGCTTTTATCTGTAATGAATGTGTGGAATTGGCCCAGGAGATCATTCGGGAGGAGTTGGCTGAGGAAGTCTTAGCAGACTTGTCTGAAGTACCAAAACCAATCGAGCTCCTCAATATCTTGAACCACTATGTGATCGGTCAAGATCGTGCCAAACGTGCCTTGGCAGTGGCAGTTTACAACCACTACAAACGCATCAATTTCCACGATACGTGTGAAGAGTCTGAAGATGTGGATTTGCAGAAGTCAAACATCTTGATGATTGGCCCAACTGGTTCTGGGAAAACTTTCTTGGCTCAAACCTTGGCTAAGAGCTTGAACGTGCCTTTTGCTATCGCAGATGCGACAGCTCTGACTGAGGCTGGGTATGTGGGTGAGGACGTGGAAAATATCCTCCTCAAACTCTTGCAGGCTGCTGACTTTAATATCGAACGTGCAGAACGTGGGATTATCTACGTGGATGAAATTGACAAAATTGCCAAGAAGAGCGAGAATGTGTCTATCACACGTGACGTTTCGGGTGAAGGTGTGCAGCAAGCCCTTCTCAAGATTATCGAGGGAACTGTCGCTAGCGTACCGCCTCAAGGTGGCCGCAAACACCCGCAACAAGAGATGATTCAGGTGGATACCAAGAATATCCTCTTCATCGTGGGTGGTGCTTTTGATGGCATCGAAGAAATCGTTAAACAACGTCTGGGTGAAAAAGTCATCGGTTTTGGCCAAAATAACAAGGCGATTGATGAAAACAGCTCATACATGCAAGAAATCATCGCAGAAGATATTCAAAAATTCGGTATTATTCCAGAGTTGATTGGACGCTTGCCTGTCTTTGCAGCTCTCGAGCAATTGACGGTCGATGACTTGGTTCGCATCTTGAAAGAACCAAGAAATGCCTTGGTCAAACAATACCAAACCTTACTTTCTTATGATGACGTTGAGTTGGAATTTGACGACGAAGCCCTTCAAGAGATTGCCAATAAAGCCATCGAACGCAAAACGGGTGCGCGTGGTCTTCGCTCCATCATCGAAGAAACCATGTTGGATGTTATGTTTGAAGTACCGAGTCAGGAAAATGTGAAATTGGTCCGCATTACCAAAGCAGCTGTGGATGGAACGGATAAACCAATCCTAGAAACAGCCTAGAGGTGACTATGGAAATCAATACACACAATGCAGAAATCTTGCTCAGTGCGGCTAATAAATCCCACTATCCGCAGGATGACCTGCCAGAGATTGCCCTTGCAGGGCGGTCAAATGTTGGGAAGTCCAGCTTTATCAACACCATGCTCAACCGCAAGAATCTCGCCCGTACATCAGGGAAACCTGGGAAAACCCAGCTCCTTAACTTCTTTAATATTGATGACAAGATGCGCTTTGTGGATGTGCCTGGGTATGGATACGCCCGTGTTTCTAAAAAGGAACGTGAAAAGTGGGGTCGCATGATTGAGGAGTACCTGACAACTCGTGAAAATCTCCGTGCAGTGGTCAGTCTGGTGGACCTCCGCCATGACCCATCAGCAGATGATGTACAGATGTACGAATTTCTTAAGTATTATGAAATTCCGGTCATCATCGTTGCGACTAAGGCAGATAAGATTCCTCGTGGTAAGTGGAACAAGCACGAATCTGCAATCAAAAAGAAACTGAACTTTGATCCAAGTGACGATTTCATCCTCTTTTCATCAGTCAGTAAGGCAGGGATGGACCAAGCTTGGGATGCTATTTTAGAAAAATTATGAGGAAAATAATGGCAAAAACTATTCACACAGACAAGGCTCCAAAGGCTATCGGACCTTATGTTCAAGGGAAAATCGTTGGCAATCTATTGTTTGCGAGTGGGCAGGTTCCTCTTTCGCCTGAAACTGGGGAGATTGTAGGAGAGACCATCCAAGAACAGACAGAACAAGTCTTGAAAAACATTGGTGCTATTTTAGCAGAAGCGGGAACAGACTTTGATCACGTTGTCAAAACAACTTGCTTCTTGAGCGATATGAACGACTTTGTTCCTTTTAATGAGGTTTACCAAACGGCCTTCAAAGAGGAGTTCCCAGCTCGTTCAGCAGTGGAAGTAGCTCGTCTTCCTCGCGATGTGAAAGTCGAAATTGAAGTCATCGCAGAGATTGGATAAGCTAGTTGAAGTTTGGTTTTGCCAAACTTCTTTTGATATAAGGAGAGATAGATGACAAAGAAACAACTTCACCTAGTGATTGTGACAGGGATGAGTGGTGCAGGAAAAACCGTAGCCATTCAATCTTTTGAGGATTTAGGATATTTCACGATTGACAACATGCCACCAGCCCTCTTGCCAAAGTTTTTACAGTTGGTCGAAACCAAAGATGATGACCACAAACTGGCCTTGGTAGTGGACATGCGTAGCCGTTCCTTCTTCTCGGAGATTCAGGCTGTCTTGGATGAATTGGAAAACCAGGATGATTTGGATTTCAAAATCCTCTTTTTGGATGCAAAAGATAAGGAATTGGTAGCCCGTTATAAGGAAACTAGACGAAGTCACCCTCTAGCTGCTGATGGTCGGATTTTAGATGGCATCAAGCTGGAACGTGAACTCCTAGCACCTTTGAAAAACATGAGTCAAAATGTGGTGGATACGACAGAACTCACTCCGCGTGAACTGCGTAAAACCATTGCAGAGCAATTTTCAGACCAAGAACAGGCCCAGTCTTTTCGTATCGAAGTCATGTCTTTTGGATTCAAGTACGGCATCCCAATTGATGCAGACTTGGTCTTTGATGTCCGTTTCTTACCAAACCCATACTACCTTCCGGAACTTCGTAATCAGACAGGTGAGGATCAAGCAGTTTATGATTATGTGATGAATCATGAAGAGTCTGAAAGTTTCTATCAGCACTTACTCGCCTTGATTGAGCCCATTTTGCCAAGTTACAAAAAAGAAGGCAAGTCCGTTCTAACCATTGCAGTAGGATGTACAGGTGGACAACACCGTAGTGTTGCCTTTGCAAAACGAATCGCTCAGGACCTTGCTAAAAACTGGCCTGTCAATGAAAGCCATCGTGACAAAGACCGAAGAAAGGAAACGGTAAACCGTTCATGAGAAAACCAAAGATAACGGTGATTGGTGGAGGAACTGGTATCCCCGTCATTTTGAAAAGCTTGCGAGAAAAGGATGTTGATATCGCAGCCATCGTAACGGTAGCTGATGATGGTGGATCTTCTGGTGAGCTAAGAAAAAATATCCAACAGCTGACACCACCAGGTGATCTTCGCAATGTTCTGGTAGCCATGTCGGATATGCCTAAATTTTATGAGAAAGTTTTTCAGTACCGCTTCTCAGAAGAGGCTGGAGCTTTTGCGGGTCATCCGCTAGGAAATATTATCATTGCTGGCCTATCTGAAATGCAAGGGTCCACTTATAATGCCATGCAGCTGCTAAGTCTCTTTTTCCACACAACAGGAAAAATCTACCCATCAAGCGATCAGCCTCTGACACTGCATGCAGTCTTTAAAGACGGTTCTGAGGTGGCAGGTGAGAGCCACATTGCAGATCATCCAGGTATGATCGACCATGTCTATGTGACCAATACCTTGGATGATGAAACACCCCAAGCCAGCCGTCGAGTGGTCAATACTATCCTCGAGAGTGATATGATCGTCTTGGGGCCTGGTTCCCTCTTTACATCGATTTTGCCCAATATTGTCATTGAGGAGATTGGGCAGGCTCTCTTGGAGACTAAGGCAGAGATCGCCTATGTCTGCAATATCATGACCCAGCGTGGGGAAACAGAGTACTTTTCAGACAGTGACCACGTGGAAGTCCTCCATCGACACTTAGGTCGGCCTTTTATCGATACGGTCTTAGTTAATATCGAGAAGGTTCCTAGAGAATACATGGATACCAACCGTTTTGATGAATATTTGGTTCAGGTAGAGCATGATTTTGCTGGTCTTTGCAAACAGGTTCCTCGTGTGATTTCATCCAACTTTCTTCGTTTGGAAAATGGAGGAGCCTTCCATGATGGCGATTTGATTGTAGACGAATTGATGCGCATTATACAGGTGAGAAAATGAGTTTTACAGTTGCAGTAAAAGAGGAAATTCTTGGTCAACACCATCTCAGTCGTCATGAATTGTCTGCCATCATCAAGATGTCTGGCAGTATCGGTCTCTCGACTTCGGGTTTGACCCTGTCTGTCGTGACTGAAAATGCCAAGTTAGCTCGCCACCTTTATGAGTCCTTTCTCTATTTTTATGATATCAAATCAGAGATTCGCCACCATCAGAGAAGCAATCTTCGCAAGAACCGTGTCTATACGGTCTATACTGATGAGAGGGTGCAGGAGCTTTTAGCTGATTTGCGGCTTGCGGATTCCTTCTTTGGTTTGGAGACAGGCATTGATCCTGATATTTTAGCAGATGAAGAAGCTGGACGTGCTTACTTATGTGGGGCTTTTCTGGCAAATGGTAGCATCCGAGATCCTGAGTCTGGCAAGTACCAGTTGGAGATTAGTTCCGTATATATGGACCATGCCCAAGGACTGGCCTCTCTCCTCCAGCAATTTTTACTGGATGCCAAGGTCATTGAACGCAAGAAAGGTGCAGTTACCTATCTCCAGCGTGCAGAGGACATCATGGATTTCTTGATCGTGATTGGGGCTATGCAGGCGCGTGATAACTTTGAGCGTGTCAAGATTTTGCGTGAAACCCGTAACGATCTCAATCGAGCTAATAATGCCGAGGCAGCTAATATCGCTCGAACGGTTTCTGCCAGTATGAAGACTATTAATAATATCAGTAAAATAAAAGATATCATGGGCTTAGAAAATCTACCAGTAGATTTGCAGGAAGTGGCTCGCTTGCGGATACAGCATCCAGACTACTCTATCCAACAGTTGGCAGATAGCCTGAGCAATTCCCTGACCAAAAGTGGTGTCAACCACAGACTGAGAAAAATAAACAAGATTGCAGATGAATTATGAAGAAAGAACACAAGATAAGCGGATTTTAAACTTCTATATGTGCTTACGGGGTACAAATTTGATAAAGAAGGGTGTACTTATGCTTGAATTCTAGGGATATGAAAATAGTTGTAAAAGCGGTCAATTCTTGGTACAATAGAAATAAATAAGTAGGTTAGTAGTTTACGAGTGAAAACATGGTATAGCACCTTTGAAAGAGGATGGATTTAGCGAGGGTACACTGAGTTTAGTAGTATCTAGCTATTGAAGCTTGTGCTATTATCAAGACGACGGTTGAAATCCGTCCAACTACTTATATAAGCCCCAATTCCACCATTGGGGCTTTTGTCTTAATTCAGTTTCTTTTTCTACAATCAAAGTAGCCTTTATAATATTTCTAGGGGATTTACACGTTGCGAATAATATAATTCCATTATAAAACCACGAATCATTGATCCGTGGTTCTTTTCTTATAAACTGGTTGAGTGTTTGGGTTGTACTTTTTGCTCAGGGTCGATGTAGTTGATAGCATTGTTGACGGCAGTAGGTGCTTCTCCCAGTCCTGTCGCAACCAAATCAATCTTTCCTTCATAGTAGCAGCAGTCTCCGATAGCGTAAATACCAGCTTGGCTGGATTCTTGCTTGCTATTGACGATAATCTTGTGACGGTTGAGGTCCAGACCCCAATTTTTAAGATTGCCAACAGATGATTTGAAACCGTAGTTGACAAAGAGGTGGTCTAAGTCAATCGTTTCGGCTTCATCAGATTTGACTTTTGTGATTTCCAGTTTATCAAGTGTTTTTCCATTTCCAAGAAGTTGGCTAGGGACGAACGGCGTTTTGATGGTTACAGATGATTCTTGCAGGGCTTGCACACTGTGTTCCAAGGCACGGAAGTTATCTCGACGGTGAACGAGAGTAGTTGGGGCAATTTTTTCAAAGGCCAATGCCCAGTCAACTGCTGAGTCCCCTCCACCAAGGATGGTTACTTTCTTCCCAGCGTATTGTTGGATATTGGAAACGTGGTAGTGGATATTTTCATAGTTTTCAACGCCATCTAATTCGAGCGGACGTGGTTTGAAGGCGCCACCACCCATGGCAATGATAACTGTTTTAGACAGGTGACTTCCTTTAGAGGTTGTAATGGCAAAGCCTTCTTCTTGTTTTTCAATCTCAAGAACTGTTTCATTGAGATGAATAGGGGTATCAAAGCCGTTTAGCTGTTCAATCAAGCGATTGGTCAACTCTTCTCCGGTTAAGTTTGGAAAACCTGGCACATCAAGGATCTGCTTTTCAGGGTAGAGGATGGCTGGTTGACCACCGAGTTGGGGAAGAGAGTCGATGATTTGGACTTTAGCTTGGCGTAGGTGGGCGTAAAAGGCAGCAAAGAGGCCGACAGGACCGCCACCTACAATGGTAATATCATAGAGTTGAGACATGATTTCTCCTTTGTTTTTTCTAGTCAGTTTATTTTATCATATTTTTGCTTAATTTAAAATGAGGTAGGATAGGGAAAAAATGGGCAAAAAATGGTATAATAGTACGGAAAGTGTTTTGACAGGGAGGAGGCCAGGGATGAATTTTCAACAATTATCCAATTGGCAATACTGGACAAGTTTGTTTTCAAGTCCTTGGACTATAGTCATCAATCTGATTGATATTTTGATTGTGACTTATATTTTGTACCATTTTACCAAAGCGATTGCAGGGACTAAAATCATGATATTGGTTCGGGGAGTTTTGGTCTTTATTCTAGCCCAGATTCTCTCTAATATGATTGGTTTAACGACCATTTCCTGGTTGATCAATCAGATTATCACCTACGGGGTCATCGCAGCGGTGGTTATCTTTTCACCAGAGATTCGAACTGGTTTGGAGCGATTGGGCCGGGCTACTGATTTCTTCTCCAATGCCCCTATTAGTGCGGAAGAGCAGATGGTTCGTGCATTTGTGAAATCAGTTGAATACATGAGTCCTCGTAAGATTGGGGCGCTTGTAGTGGTTCAGAGAGTGAGAACCTTACAGGAATACATCTCGACAGGGATCCCTTTAGATGCTAAAATTTCGGCTGAATTGCTTATCAATATTTTCATTCCCAATACTCCCTTGCATGATGGTGCTGTCATTATCAAGGAGGACCGGATTGCCGTAACTTCAGCCTATCTACCCCTGACTGAAGATACCGGGATTTCCAAGGAGTTTGGGACACGTCACAGGGCGGCGATTGGTTTGTCAGAAGTATCGGATGCTCTTACCTTTGTGGTTTCTGAGGAAACAGGTGGAATCTCAATCACCTATAATGGAGTCTTTAAACATGATTTGACCTTGGAAGAGTTTGAAGCTGAATTGAGAAGAATCCTACTACCAAAATCAGAGGAAAAACATGGTCTGAAAGAGCGTTTACTAGGAGGATTGAAACATGAGAAAAAATAGTCTTTACATAATTTCTTCCTTCTTTTTCGCCTGCATCCTCTTTATCTACGCGACTTCTACAAACTACCAAAATAGCAATAGTGCCAGACAGGTGAGGACAGAAACCTACACCAATACGGTCCTTAATGTCCCAATCGATATTCAGTATGACAGCGACCAGTACTTTATCAGTGGTTTTACATCTGAAGTTACTGTCTTTCTAACTGGATCAAATAGAGTTGCTTTGGCGAGCGAGATGCAGGAAAGCACTCGGAAATTCAAGGTCAAAGCTGATTTAACCAATGCCAGTGTAGGGACCATCGAAGTTCCTCTAACCATTGAAAATCTTCCAAGCGGTTTGACAGCTGTTGCGACACCGCAAAAGATAACAGTGAAGGTCGGTAAAAAAGCAAAACGGGACAATGTCATTGTTGTACCGGAGATTGATCCTAGTCAGATTGATTCTCGCGTGAAAATCGATACCGTTACTGTATCAGATGAAAAAGTAAAGGTTATTAGTGATGAGGAGACTCTCTCTAGAGTAGATCGTGTCATTGCCATCTTACCGACGAGTGAACGGATAACAGGTAACTACTCGGCTTCTGTTCCGCTACAAGCAGTTGATAAAAATGGAAATGTTTTGCCAAGCGTCATTATGCCATTTGACACAACTATGAAAATTACAACAAAAACAGCAACGTCTGGTTCAAGTAACTCGTCAACAAGTTCTTCAGAAGGCGGTTCGTCTTCAACGAGTTCAGAAACAAAATCAGATTCGTCTAAACAATAATAAATAATAGAAAAGGATGATAAATAAAATGGGTAAATATTTTGGGACCGATGGAGTCCGTGGAGAAGCAAACGTTGAACTAACGCCAGAGTTGGCCTTTAAACTAGGACGTTTTGGTGGTTATGTCCTCAGTCAACATGAAACGGAAGCCCCTAAAGTCTTTGTAGGACGTGATACACGTATCTCAGGAGAAATGCTAGAATCTGCCTTGGTGGCAGGTCTTCTCTCTGTAGGGATTCATGTCTACAAACTCGGTGTCCTTGCAACACCAGCAGTAGCTTACTTGGTAAAAACAGAGGGAGCCAGTGCGGGTGTCATGATTTCAGCGAGTCACAACCCAGCCCTTGATAATGGGATTAAGTTCTTTGGTGGGGATGGTTTCAAACTTGATGACGAAAAAGAAGCAGAAATTGAAGCCTTGCTAGATGCTGCTGAAGATACCCTTCCTCGTCCAAGTGCCGAAGGATTGGGAACCTTAGTGGACTATCCAGAAGGTTTACGCAAGTATGAAGGCTATCTAGTTTCAACTGGAACTCCACTTGAAGGAACGAAGGTGGCCTTAGACACAGCAAACGGTGCAGCGTCTACAAGTGCCCGTCAAATCTTTGCAGATCTTGGTGCTCAGTTGACAGTTATCGGAGAAACACCAGATGGGCTTAACATTAACCTAAATGTTGGTTCAACACACCCAGAAGCTCTTCAAGAAGTGGTCAAAGAAAGCCAGTCAGCTATTGGTTTGGCCTTTGACGGAGACAGTGACCGTTTGATTGCTGTTGATGAAAATGGCGATATCGTTGATGGTGATAAGATCATGTATATCATCGGGAAATACCTTTCTGAAAAAGGCCAGTTAGCTCAAAATACTATCGTAACAACCGTTATGTCTAACCTTGGTTTCCATAAGGCCTTGGATCGTGAAGGCATCAATAAGGCAGTCACTGCAGTTGGTGACCGCTATGTCGTCGAAGAAATGAGAAAATCAGGCTATAACCTTGGCGGTGAACAGTCTGGTCACGTTATCTTGATGGATTACAATACGACAGGTGATGGACAGTTAACTGCCGTTCAACTAACAAAAGTTATACGGGAAACCGGTAAAACCTTGTCTCAACTGGCATCAGAAGTAACGATTTACCCACAAAAGCTGGTCAATATCCGAGTGGAAAATGCTATGAAAGAAAAGGCCATGGAAGTACCAGCCATCAAGAAAATCATCGAAAAGATGGAAGGAGAAATGGCAGGAAACGGCCGTATCCTTGTTCGCCCAAGTGGAACAGAACCCCTCTTGCGTGTCATGGCAGAAGCGCCAACAACAGAAGAAGTCAACTACTATGTAGATACGATTGCTGCTGTGGTTAAAGATGAAATCGGTATTGACTAAAGCCTAGAAAACTAGATGAAATGATAAAAATGTGGTACAATTGCATAGTAAATTGTAGCAATGGGAGAGAGAAATGAATCTTAAACGAGAACAAGAATTTGTTAGCCAGTATCACTTTGATGCTCGTAACTTTGAATGGGAAAATGAAAATGGGGCTCCTGAAACCAAGGTAGACGTGAATTTCCAGCTGCTCCAATACGACCAAGAAAACCAAGTAACCTCGCTAGTTGTTATCTTGAGCTTTATGATTGTCTTTGACAAATTTGTCATCAGTGGAACGATTTCCCAAGTTAACCATGTGGAAGGTCGTATTGTTAACGAACCAAGTGAATTTAACCAAGAAGAAGTTGAAACCTTGGCACGTCCATGCTTGAACATGCTCAACCGTTTGACGTATGAAGTAACAGAAATCGCCTTGGATCTTCCAGGGATCAATTTGGAGTTTTAGTCATGAAATTAGCTGTCATTACAGATTCTTCAGCCTATTTAGAGGAGAAGACGCTGCAAAGAGAGAATCTATTTATCTTGGATATTCCTGTCAATATTGATGGGGAAGAGTATGTTGAAGGTGTCAATCTGACTGCTGAGGAATTTTATCAAAAAATGGCTCAGTCTGCAGAATTGCCTAAAACTAGTCAACCAAGTATTGCCAAATTGGATGAGACTCTAAGTTCCTTGAAAGAAGCGGGTTATACCCATGTCTTGGGCCTTTTCCTTTCGTCAGGAATTTCAGGCTTTTATCAGAATATCCAATACCTGTTGGACGAGTATGAAGGTTTGACCATTGCCTTTCCGGATACCCATATCACAAGTGCTCCTCTAGGATTTATGGTAGAGAGTGCCTTTGAATGGGCAGAAAAGGGCGATGATTTTACTCAGATTCAGGAGAAATTAGCTATCCAAATCGCTGACAACTCGGCCTTTATCATAGTAGACGACCTTGATCACTTGGTTAAGGGAGGACGTCTGTCAAATGGGGCGGCCATTCTAGGAAATCTTCTCAGTATCAAGCCCATTCTTTACTTCAATGACCAAGGTGTAATTGAAGTTTACGAAAAAGTTCGTACGGAAAAGAAGGCAACCAAACGTTTGGTGGAAATCATCAAAGAGTTGACAAAAGATGGGGACTACCGTATTACAGTCATTCATGGTAATGCACCTCAAAAGGCGGCAGATTTGCGCCAACTCTTGATTGAGAGTGGTGTGAATTCTGAGATTCCAATTGTTAGCTTTGGTAGTGTCATTGGGACCCACCTTGGAGAAGGCAGTATTGCCTTGAGCTATACGCCAGTTGTCTAGATTGTTCTAGGCAGACTTTGTATCTTAGAAATTGAACACGGACCATCTGCCTCTTGAAAAAAGATGCCTGTCTTGCCTTTCATGGAAAGTCAGTGCCATTCTCTATTTTTCATGGGCAGCTAAGGTCCTTTGTATCTTAGCAATTGAACACGCATGGAACCCTGTGTGAAAAAGATAGTTCTTCCAAGGAGTAGACACTCCTTGATCAGAACTCCTATTTTCACTTTGTGTTCTTACAGGCTTTGTATCTTAGAAATTGAACACGGACTATCTGCCTCTTGAAAAAAGATGCCTGTCTTGCCTTTCGTGGAAAGTCAGCGCCATTCCCTATTTTTCATGGGCAGCTAACGTCCTTTGTATCTTGAATAGGAGTAGAGATGAGTATTCGAGTGATTATTGCTGGGTTTAAGGGAAAGATGGGCCAGGCCGCTTGTCAGATGGTCTTGGCTGATCCTGACTTGGACTTGGTGGCAGTGTTGGATCCTTTTGAGTCTGAATCAGAATGGCAGGGAATTCCTGTATTCAATGATAAGGCTGACTTAGCCGGATTTGAAGCAGATGTCTGGGTAGACTTTACAACACCAGCCGTTGCCTACGAAAATACGCGCTTTGCCCTTGAAAATGGCTTTGCTCCTGTCGTAGGAACAACTGGATTCACTAGTGAAGAAATTACAGAACTAAAAGAATTTTCCCGTGAGAAAGATTTAGGTGGCTTGATTGCCCCTAACTTTGCCTTGGGTGCGGTCTTGCTGATGCAATTTGCGGCTCAGGCTGCCAAATATTTCCCAAATGTGGAGATTATCGAGCTCCATCATGACAAGAAAAAAGATGCTCCGAGTGGAACAGCCATTAAAACAGCTGAGTTGATGGCAGAAGTTCGGGAGTCTATCCAGCAAGGTGCGCCCGATGAGGAAGAACTCATTGTAGGAGCTCGTGGTGCTAATTTTGATGGCATGCGCATCCATTCAGTTCGTCTACCAGGCTTGGTAGCCCATCAGGAAGTCATCTTTGGCAATCAGGGAGAAGGATTGACCCTCCGTCATGACTCCTATGATCGTAGCTCCTTCATGACAGGGGTGAATTTGGGAATCAAAGAAGTTGTCAAGCGTCATGAGCTTGTCTATGGATTAGAACACTTATTATGAGATTAACACAAATGCCTTCTGAATTTCAGAAGGCTTTACCAGTATTAGAAAAAATTAAAGAAGCAGGTTTTGAAGCCTATTTTGTTGGGGGCTCTGTTCGAGATGCCCTCCTCAATCGTCCCATCCATGATGTGGATATTGCGACCTCTTCCTATCCAGAGGAGACCAAGCAGATATTCTCCCGTACAGCCGATATCGGAATCGAGCACGGCACCGTCTTGGTCCTAGATGGTGATGAGGAGTATGAGGTAACCACTTTTCGGACAGAGGATGTCTATGTGGACTATCGCAGACCCAGCGCGGTTTCCTTTGTGCGTTCGCTAGAAGAAGATCTCAAGCGTCGTGATTTCACAGTCAACGCCTTTGCCTTGGATGAAACAGGAGAAATTATTGATTTGTTCGATGGTCTCAAAGATCTGGAAAACCAAGTCTTACGAGCAGTTGGCGTAGCTAGTGAACGTTTCAATGAAGATGCCTTACGTATTATGCGTGGTTTTCGTTTTCAGGCCAGTCTTGGTTTTGAACTTGAGCAAGAAACATTTGAAGCGATGAAATCCTTGACTCCACTCTTGGAGAAGATTTCTGTGGAACGTACCTTCGTTGAGTTTGATAAACTCTTGCTGGCCCCTTTTTGGCGAGTTGGCCTGTCTTCCATGATTGAGAGTCAAGCTTATGATTATCTCCCTGATATGGCAGCCAGTCGAGAAAAGCTTCAAAAATTGTTTGCTTTAGAGGCGGACTTCACCTTTGAGTCTTCCGAACAAGCCTGGGCGGCTCTACTGTGGGCCTTAGAGATTAAGGATGCACAGCCATTTTTGAAACATTGGAAAACCTCACGCCAATTTGCCAAGCAGGTTCAGGATTTGCTGAGCATTTTGATGCTTCGTGAGAAGGGGGAATTGAGCAAGCGTGATTGTTACCGCTTTGATTTGGATTCCCTTCTACAAGCTGAAAGTCTTCGTCAGGCCCAAGGAAAAGAAGTCAACCCACAAGCCATCACTGAAACTTACCAGAGTTTGACCATTCATGATAAGAAAGAAATCCAAATCAATGGAGGTATTCTCATCAAAGAGTACGGCTATCAGCCTGGTCCAGATTTGGGAGAGATTTTAGCAGAAATTGAGTATGCCATTGTCGATGGAGAGTTGGAAAATGACCGTCAAGCCATCCATACTTACCTGAGGGAGAAAAAATGAGTGATTTTATTGTTGAAAAACTAAGTAAATCCGTCGGTGACAAGACCGTTTTTAAGGATATTTCCTTTATCATCCATGACTTGGATAGAATCGGTCTGATTGGTGTCAATGGAACGGGTAAGACCACCCTTTTAGATGTTCTATCAGGTGTTTCTGGCTTTGATGGGGATGTCAGTCCCTTTTCGGCAAAGAATGACTACAAGATTGGCTACTTGACTCAGAATCCAGATTTTGATGATAGCAAGACGGTCTTGGATACGGTCCTATCCAGCGACCTCAAGGAAATCCAGCTCATTCGTGACTATGAACTCCTCATGATCAACTACAGTGAGGACAAGCAGGCGCGTTTGGAACGCGTTATGGCGGAGATGGATTCTCTCCAAGCCTGGGAAATCGAAAGTCAGGTCAAGACGGTTCTCAGCAAGCTGGGGATTCAGGATTTGTCGACTCCAGTTGGTGAATTGTCAGGTGGTCTGAGAAGACGTGTTCAGTTGGCACAAGTTCTCCTAGGAAACCACGACCTCTTGCTACTGGATGAGCCGACCAACCATCTGGACATAGCGACTATCGAGTGGCTGACCCTCTTTTTGAAAAATTCCAAGAAGACGGTTCTCTTTATCACCCATGATCGTTATTTCCTAGATGCACTATCAACACGGATTTTTGAGTTGGACCGAGCAGGCTTGACTGAGTATCAGGGAAATTATCAGGACTATGTTCGTCTTAAGGCGGAACAAGATGAGCGTGACGCTGCTCTCCTTCACAAAAAGGAGCAACTTTACAAGCAAGAATTGGCTTGGATGCGCAGACAACCGCAAGCGCGTGCAACCAAGCAGCAGGCTCGGATCAATCGTTTCCACGACTTGAAAAAGGAAGTTTCAGATAATCCTACTGAGACAGACTTAACCATGAACTTCGAGACCAGTCGGATTGGTAAGAAAATCATCGAGTTTAAAGATGTTTCCTTCGCTTATGAGAACAAGCCGATTTTACAAGATTTTAATTTCTTAGTGCAAGCCAAAGACCGTATCGGTATTGTTGGTGATAATGGCGTCGGAAAATCAACTCTTCTTAATCTGATTGCGGGAAGTCTTGAACCGACAGCAGGTCAAGTTGTGATTGGGGAAACCGTTCGTATCGCTTATTTCTCTCAACAAATCGAAGGGTTGGATGAAAGCAAACGGGTCATCAACTACCTCCAGGAAGTAGCAGAAGAGGTCAAGACTAGCGGTAGTTCTACAACTTCCATTGCAGAGTTGCTGGAGCAATTCCTTTTCCCACGATCGACCCATGGAACCTTGATTGAGAAATTGTCTGGTGGAGAGAAAAAACGTCTTTATCTCCTCAAATTGCTCTTGGAAAAACCAAATGTTCTTCTTTTGGACGAACCGACAAATGACCTAGACATTGCGACTTTGACAGTTTTGGAGAATTTTTTGCAAGGCTTTGCAGGTCCTGTCTTGACAGTTAGCCATGACCGCTATTTCTTGGATAAGGTAGCGACCAAGATTCTCGCTTTTGAAGATGGCAAGATTCGTCCTTTCTTTGGTCATTACACCGACTACCTTGACGAAAAAGCCTTTGAAACAGAGATGGCCAATCAAGTGCAAAAGGCCGAAAAGGAAAGAGTGGTCAAGGTTCGAGAAGACAAGAAACGCATGACCTACCAAGAAAAGCAGGAGTGGGCAAGCATTGAAGGCGATATTGAAACCTTGGAGAATCGTATCGCTGCTATTGAAGAGGAGATGCAGGCAAATGGCTCTGACTTTGGCAAACTAGCGACCCTTCAGAAAGAGCTAGACGAGAAAAACGAAGAACTGCTTGAAAAATACGAACGCTATGAATATCTAAGTGAATTTGATAGATAGAAGAATAGAAAAATCCCGTCTCATGACAGGATTTTTCTATTCTTCTTTTTTGGTTTCTTGATGAAAGATATTTTGCCAAGTCTCATGGCGACGCCAGATACTGGTGTGGACGATACCATCTAACTCATAGCAAATGAGCTTGGTTTTTTGACTGATGGAAGTAATCTGAATATCCTTGATTGTAGTAGGTAGTTCTTTTGCAGCTTTGTAGGCGCCCTTGTCCATCTGCTCTCCATCTTGACGGATATAGAGAAAGTCCTCAGCAAGGAGTTCTTCTAGCTGGTTCCCCTGGTCAATCAATTGCTCGCGCATGAGTAGTTTTTTATAGACATTGTCCAAAATTTCGTCTTCAAGTATAGGAGCAGGTTCGATGTGGATATCAGTATCAAAGACTCCAAAACGCTCTTCTAGCATAGACTCGACCTGGTCTGCAATTTCGTGACTCTCATAGACTGATAAATCGGGATTCATTTCTAAGGTAATATCAAGGTAGATGTTGCTACCGTAGGTACGCCCTCTTTGGGACTTGACCTTACTAATCTTTGGAATCTCCATGATAGCCTTTTGGTAGTCTTCTAGTAGCCGGTCATCAAAACCATCTGAAAGACTGAAGGAAGATTCGATAAAGATATCATAGGCTGTCTTTAAGATAAAGAAAGTGATGATGATAGCAACCAGTTTATCCACAATTGGATAATTGAAACTGCTAGCTAGTATGGCAATGGCGGTTCCAAGTGAGGTAACAGCATCAGAAAGATTATCCTTAGCAGCTGCCTTTAGAGCTTTGGATTTGGATTTCTTACTGAGGCCTGTGTTATAGAGATAAACGACAAACATAACCGCCGCAGAAATGATTCCTAGTAATGCTCCTAGAGGATCAATAATCGTTTGTTCCCGACTGAGAATTTTTTGAATGGTGTCCCGAAGAACATCAAAGCCAACGTAGAACATGATGATGGAAGTAATCAAACTAGCCAAATCTTCAATCTTCCAGTGACCAAAACGATGGTCACGGTCTGCAGGCTGGCGCGCCATCCGAATGCCAATCAAGAGGGCAACATTTCCAATAATATCAGATACGTTGTTGAAACCATCCGCCACCAAACTGGATGAATGCAAAAGATGACCTGTTGCCAGTTTAGCCGCTGACAAAAACAGATAAGTTGAAATGCTGATAATGGCACCACGTTCCGCCAACTTGAGATTTGACATGGATTGATTCATCGGACTTCCTTTCTAGTGTTGAGATTCTGTTTTCATTATACTGGTTTTCATAGGAAAATTCAAATTTAGTCTTGTTTCATCGGATTTTAATTCTTGAAAATTGTTCAAATTTTGATATAATAGTACTACTCAAGGGAGTAGCTGGCAGAAACCTGTGATAGTGTCGTCATTCCGAATTTTATACCGCAAAGTATTCTTTCCGGCGCTATCTTAAACAGCGAGACTTGTTATGATTAACAGGTCTCTTTTTGTTTGTCATAAAACCAAAAGAGAGCTTGTTTTGCACACAAAGTCAAGGAGGAGACACATGTCAAAAGAACAAAAACGCCAAGCGTTTTATACTCAAAGTCCCGAAGAGGTCTTGAAGGCGGTTGAAGCAACTGAGCAAGGTCTTTCGTCAAGCGAAGCGCAGAAACGCCTAGCTGAATATGGGCGCAATGAACTCGAAGAGGGTGAGAAAAAATCTCTCTTGGTTAAATTCATCGAACAGTTTAAGGATTTGATGATTATCATCCTAGTTGCTGCGGCTATCTTGTCAGTCGTAACTTCTGGTGGAGAAGATATCGCAGATGCCATTATCATTCTAGCCGTGGTTATCATCAACGCAGCCTTCGGTGTTTACCAAGAAGGAAAAGCAGAAGAAGCCATCGAGGCCCTCAAGTCTATGTCCAGTCCAGCTGCTCGCGTTATTCGTGATGGGCACATGGCAGAGATTGATTCCAAAGAATTGGTGCCAGGAGATATCGTTGCCCTTGAAGCAGGTGACGTAGTACCAGCAGACCTACGTTTGCTAGAAGCCAATTCACTCAAAATCGAAGAAGCTGCCTTGACAGGTGAGTCTGTTCCAGTTGAAAAAGACTTGACAGTCGAGCTTGCTGCCGATGCTGGAATTGGTGACCGTGTCAATATGGCCTTCCAAAACTCAAATGTGACTTATGGTCGTGGTCTTGGTGTTGTTGTCAATACAGGTATGTATACTGAAGTGGGTCATATCGCTGGCATGCTCCAAGATGCGGATGAGACAGACACGCCACTCAAACAAAACTTAAACAACCTTTCTAAGGTCTTGACCTATGCAATTTTGGTCATTGCTTTGGTTACTTTTGTAGTTGGAGTCTTCATTCAAGGTAAAGATCCACTTGGTGAGTTGATGACCTCTGTTGCGCTTGCTGTTGCAGCCATTCCAGAAGGGCTTCCTGCTATCGTGACCATCGTTCTTGCTCTTGGTACTCAAGTTTTGGCTAAACGAAACTCTATCGTTCGTAAGTTACCAGCAGTTGAAACGCTTGGTTCAACAGAAATCATCGCTTCTGATAAGACTGGTACGCTTACCATGAACAAGATGACAGTCGAAAAAGTCTTCTATGACGCAGTCCTACATGACTCTGCTGATGATATTGAACTTGGCTTGGACATGCCACTACTTCGTTCAGTTGTCTTGGCCAATGATACCAAGATTGATGCTGAAGGAAACCTGATTGGTGACCCAACGGAAACAGCCTTCATCCAGTATGCCTTGGACAAGGGCTATGATGTTAAAGGGTTCTTAGAGAAATATCCTCGCGTAGCTGAATTGCCATTTGACTCAGATCGTAAGCTCATGTCAACAGTTCACCCATTGCCAGATGGCAAATTCCTCGTGGCAGTCAAAGGGGCTCCAGATCAACTTTTGAAACGTTGTGTTGCTCGTGACAAGGCTGGTGATATTGCTCCGATTGATGAGAAAGTCACTGAATTAATCCATACAAACAACTCTGACATGGCTCACCAAGCCTTGCGTGTCCTTGCAGGTGCTTATAAGATTATCGATAGTATTCCAGAAAATCTTACTTCTGAAGAGCTTGAAAACAACTTGATCTTTACTGGTTTGATTGGGATGATTGACCCTGAGCGTGCCGAAGCGGCAGAAGCCGTTCGTGTAGCTAAGGAAGCGGGAATCCGTCCAATCATGATCACTGGTGACCACCAAGATACAGCAGAAGCTATTGCCAAACGTTTGGGAATCATCGATGAAAATGACTCGGAAGACCATGTCTTGACAGGTGCAGAGCTCAACGAACTTTCTGATGAAGAATTTGAAAAAGTCGTTGGTCAATACTCTGTTTACGCGCGTGTATCTCCAGAACACAAGGTTCGTATCGTGAAGGCTTGGCAAAACCAAGGTAAGGTCGTTGCCATGACAGGTGACGGTGTTAATGACGCTCCAGCTCTGAAAACAGCCGACATCGGTATCGGTATGGGAATCACTGGTACTGAGGTTTCTAAGGGTGCATCTGACATGATTCTTGCGGATGATAACTTTGCGACCATCATCATCGCAGTTGAAGAAGGACGTAAGATCTTCTCAAACATTCAAAAGACCATTCAGTACCTACTTTCTGCCAATACGGCTGAAGTATTAACCATCTTCTTATCAACCTTGTTTGGTTGGGATGTCCTACAGCCAGTTCATCTCTTGTGGATTAACTTGGTAACCGATACCTTCCCAGCTATCGCTCTTGGTGTTGAACCAGCTGAGCCAGGTGTTATGACCCACAAACCACGTGGACGCAAATCAAGCTTCTTCTCAGGTGGGGTCATGAGTTCCATTATCTATCAAGGTGTACTCCAAGGGGCACTCGTCTTGACTGTTTATGGTCTTGCTCTTGCCTATCCGGTCCATGTAGGAGATAATCAAGCCATTCACGCGGATGCCCTCACCATGGCCTTTGCAACACTTGGCTTGATTCAGCTCTTCCATGCCTACAACGTCAAGTCTGTTTACCAATCCATCTTGACAGTCGGACCATTCAAGTCTAAGACTTTCAACTGGTCTATCTTGGTATCTTTCATCCTCTTGATGGCAACAATCGTCGTAGAACCGCTTGAAGGTATCTTCCACGTAACCAAACTAGACTTGTCACAATGGGGAATTGTCATGGCTGGAAGCTTCTCAATGATTATTATTGTCGAGATCGTTAAATTTATTCAACGCAAGCTTGGTTTTGATAAGAACGCGATTTAAAAAGAAAGTCATCTTCGGATGGCTTTTTTTGCATTTGAGGAGAATAGTTAGGAGTTATCCACTTTTATGCTATAATAAAGTAAAGTAGCAAGGAGCGTAAGAAATGGAAAAGAAAATTGTCCGAGATGTCTTATTCTTGTCGCAGGTATCGAAACCTGCAAGTCAGGAAGACCTTTATCTGGCTAAGGATTTGCAGGATACCCTGCTGGCTAATCGCGAGACCTGTGTCGGTCTGGCGGCCAATATGATTGGTGTGCAGAAGCGCGTGATTATCATTAATCTTGGCCTAGTTCCCATGGTCATGTTTAACCCTATTCTCCTTTCCTACAAAGAACCTTACGAGACCGAGGAAGGTTGTTTGTCCTTGACTGGGGTACGGCCAACGACTCGTTACGAAACGATTACGGTTTCCTATCGCGATAGCAAGTGGCAGGAGCAGATTATTACGCTGACAGGCTTTCCAGCTCAGATCTGCCAGCATGAACTGGATCATTTGGAAGGACGGATTATTTAGGAGGAACTCAGATGAAACGTATACTTTTTGAACTTATTTTTATTGCAACGACCTGGTATATCTTTTTACCGCCACTTAATCTTACCAGTTGGGAATTTATCTTTTTCCTATGTGTACATCTGGTGGTGATGGGAATTTTGTTTAGTTTCCGCAAGGATACCAATCTCCTCAAGACAGTTCACCTACGCCATGGTAAGGCTACCAACGAACTCAATCTAGAAGGGATTCATTTTAATAAATTAGGTGGAGGATTGTTGCTGGCTGCAGGCCTTATCTTTGCCCTTGCTGGTCTGGTAAGCCTAGTAACCTCTAGCTTTTTCCAAGCAAAAAATTATGCTAATGTGGTGTCTATCACAGAAAAAGATTTTAAAGATTTTCCTAAGAGTGATACCAGTAAGGTTCCAATCCTAGATCGGAGCACTGCAGAAAAGATTGGAGACCGTTATCTAGGCTCTCTGACGGATAAGGTCTCCCAGTACGTAGCAGCAGATACTTATACCCAGCTGACAGTTGGTGGCAAGCCCTATCGGGTGACACCTTTGGAATATGCCGACCCGATTAAATGGTTTAATAATCAGTCCAAGGGGATTGGCGAGTATATCAAGGTTGATATGGTGACAGGAAATGCGGAATTGGTAGATTTAAAAACACCGATGAAGTATTCGGACTCTGAGTATTTTAACCGAGACGTCAAACGCCATCTTCGGATCAAGTATCCGACCAAGATTTTTAAAACGCCATCCTTTGAGGTGGATGATGAAGGCAATCCCTTCTATGTAGCAACCGTTTATCAAAAACAGTTTGGTCTAGGAGTGCCTCGTCCTTCATCTGTTATTATCTTAGACGCCACCAATGGAGAAACTAAGGAATACAGCTTGGATGAAGTGCCAGAATGGGTGGATCGTGTATATCCAGCCGAAGAAACCATCGAGCAAATCAACTACAACGGCAAATATAAAGATGGCTTCTGGAATGCCTTGATTTCTAAGAAAAATGTTACCCAAACGACAGAGGGCTATAACTATCTTTCTATCGGAAATGACATTTATCTCTACACGGGTGTGACTTCAGCAAATGCTGACGAAAGTAATCTAGGATTTATCCTTGAAAACATGCGCACTGGTGAAATCACCAAGTACAATCTAGCTTCAGCAACCGAAGAATCTGCCCGTGCTTCAGCTGAAGGAGCGGTTCAGGAGAAGGCCTACAAGGCTACCTTCCCTATCCTAGTTAATCTCAATGACAAACCACTCTATATCATGGGCTTGAAGGACAATGCAGGCTTGGTCAAGGAGTATGCATTGGTCGATGCCGTGGAGTACCAAAACGTCATCGTAGCAACTACGGTAGATGAACTCCTTAACAAATATGCCAATAAAAATGACCTCGAGCTGGATAATGAAACGGTAGAAAACATTAAGGGAATCGTCTCAGACCTTAAATCAGCTGTCATCAAGGGGGATACCGTCTACTTCTTCAAAGTTGATGGTAAGATTTATAAGGTCAAGGCTTCGGTATCAGATGACCTTCCTTACCTCGAAAATGGTCAATCCTTCGAAGGTCAAGTTGGAAAAGATAACTATCTCAAAACATTTAAAGTCAAGTAAAAGAAACCTCGGTATGAACCGAGGTTTTAAAGATGAAATTCTTGGTTGTGGTTAAAAAATATGCTACACTAACAATATGAAAATTTTAATCCCAACAGCCAAAGAAATGAACACAAATCTTCCTAGTATAGTAGCGACTCCCTTGAGAAAAGAAAGTCAGGCAGTCCTTGACTCACTGGCTCGCTACTCAGCCAGTGAATTAGAGGGCTTTTATAAGGTATCTGCCGAGAAAGCAGCAGAAGAGTACGCTCATATTCAAGCTCTAAAAAATCACAGCGCTAAACATTATCCAGCCTTGAAACTCTTCGATGGTCTCATGTATCGCCACATCAAACGAGATGGTTTGACCGAGACTGAACAAGCCTATCTTGAAGATCATGTTCTGATTACCTCGGCTTTATACGGTGTTGTCCCAGCCTTGTCGCCCATGGCTCCTCACCGTTTGGACTTCTTGATGAAGTTAAAAGTAGATGGAAAAACCTTAAAGAGTCATTGGAAATCAGCCTACGACGAGGCCCTACAGGATGACGACTTGATATTCTCGCTCCTATCATCAGAGTTTGAAACCGTATTTTCTAAGGAAATCAGAGAAAAGATGGTGACCTTCAAATTTATGGAGGACAAGCGTGGTCAGTTGAAAATACACTCAACTATTTCAAAAAAAGCGCGGGGCGCCTTTCTGACGGCTCTAATAGAAGGCCAAGTCCAAACAGTTGACCAAGCTCGCAAGCTCCGCTTCGCCGGCTTTGACTACCAACCTGATTTATCAAGTGACTTAGAACTCGTCTTTGTGAAACAAGCATAAAACCAGCTCGAATGAGCTGGTTTTTGCTGGATTAGTTGATGGCTGCAAGAAGGTCGTCAGCTTGTTTAGCAAGTGATGAAGCAGTTGCTTCGTCTAGCACCAATTTTCCGTCTGCCCAAGCAGAGTCATTGACACGAGCGGCAGTAAAGTCACCAACAACTTGTGTACGGATAAATGGCAAGAGGTCTTTGTAAATAGCAAAGAGTTGATCGTGACCGGCATTGGCTACAGATGAGACAGTAACAAACTTGTCTTGGAGGGCAGAAGCACCACGTGTATCAGACAAGTCAAGGGCACGAGAGAGCCAGTCAAGCAAGTTTTTCACTGTTCCAGGGATAGAGAAGTTGTAGACTGGAGAGAAGATCCAGATTGCATCAGCAGCAAGGACTGCTTCACGAGCAGCAGCTACAGCTGGATGAGTTGGAGCTTCCAAATCTTGGCTGAAGAGAGGAACAGCTGAATAATCAAGATAGCTAACTTCCGCTTTTCCAGCAAGTGCTTTTTCAGCTTCAAGGGCCATTTGGTGGTTGAAAGAACCTTGGCGAAGTGAACCGACGATAAATAGTACTTTTTTAGACATGATGTGTCTCCTTTAGTTTAAAATTCAAAGAGCGAGCCCTTTTGTTACCATATATGTTACAACAAATGATACTAATTAGCAATAATTTTGCTCACAAATTTTTAAATTTTTTTAAAATGCGGATTAAATCTTCCTTTTCGCCATCTTCCAAGATACTAAAAGCATCTACAACAGAGTTAATATGATCAGGAAGAACCTCTTCAATTTTCCTGCGGCCTGCAGGTGTTAATTTCAGGAAAAAGGAACGGCGATCCTTGGGATCACAGGTTCTAGAAATCCATCCATCTCGAACCATATTTCGAATAACAACAGTCATGTTTCCAGAAGTGGCCAACATTTTTTCAATCAAATCCTGAATGCGCAGTTCTCCCTTGCTATAGAGAGTTTCCAGAACAGAAAATTGAGTTGGTGTTAATCCGTGTTCTTTAGCTGCCTTGGCTTCATAGGGTTTAAAAGTTCGTATGGCCTTATTGAGGACGATAGCCGTTTTTAAGTCTAATTGATTATCGGAAATTTGCTCTTTTAAATACTGTTTCATAAGGATATTTTATCAATAATGAGAGAGAAAAACAAGAACTTATATTTTATAGGAAATGATTCTCAGAATGTTTCTGTCATCACTTGTAATAAAGGAGGAGAGATGGTAAAATAGACGAGTGAAACTAAGACAGAAAAAAGCAAAAAATAAGCTACTTATACAATATGGAATCGGCATTTCTCTGGTACTGCTAGTCATGACCACTTCCTTTCTTTATCTGATATCACTCAGCATGGAACCCTATCAAGATGCTAGGGTTGAAGGAGAAAAACTGGCCAAGCAGTATGCAGAATTGGAAAAGGCAGATCAGGTTGATTTTTATAATGGACTAGAAGGTTATTACAGCGTTTTAGGACATAATAAAAAGCAAGAGGCCATTGCCGTACTGATTGAAAAGAATGAACATAAGATTTACGTTTATCAGCTTGATAAGGGGATTTCTCAAGACAAGGCAGCGACGATTTCGAGGGAAAAAGGAGCTAGCGATATTGACAAAGTCACCTTTGGTCGCTATCAGGATAAGCCGATTTGGGAAGTCAAGTCAGGAAACCAGTACTATCTGGTTGACTTTGAAACAGGAGCAGTGATCCAATAAGGAGGGCATATGAAACTATCCAAACGTGTACTAGAAATGGAAGAAAGCGTCACTCTAGCCAGTGATGCAAGAGCCAAAGCATTAAAAGCTCAGGGAAAGGATGTTCTTTTCTTAACCTTGGGACAGCCTGATTTTCATACTCCTGAAAACATTCAGGATGCAGCGGTAGAAGCGATTCGTGATGGACGTGCTTCCTTCTATACAGTTGCTTCAGGCTTACCAGAGTTAAAAGCGGCGGTTAATACCTATTTTGAACGCTACTATGGGTATTCCGTAGCGGTAAACGAGGTTACCTTTGCCACTGGTGCCAAGTTCTCTCTCTACACCTTCTTTATGGCTGTGGTCAATCCAGGTGATGAGGTCATTATCCCTACACCATACTGGGTCAGCTATGGAGATCAAGTCAAAATGGCAGAAGGAGTGCCAGTCTTTGTCCAGGCCAAGGAAGACAATCACTTTAAAGTAACATTAGAGCAGCTAGAAGCAGCCCGAACAGATAAGACCAAGGTCTTAGTTCTCAATTCGCCATCTAATCCGACCGGTATGATCTACTCTCGTGAGGAACTCTTGGCTATCGGAAATTGGGCTGTTGAACATGATGTCCTTATCCTAGCAGATGATATTTATGGTCGTTTGGTTTATAACGGGAACGAATTTGTTCCAATCTCTAGTCTGTCAGAAGCCATTCGCAAGCAAACCATCGTGATTAACGGTGTATCTAAGGCCTATGCCATGACTGGTTGGCGGGTAGGTTATGCTGTGGGAAATCCTGAAATTATAGCTGCTATGAGCAAACTAACAGGACAAACAACCTCTAACCTGACTGCCGTATCGCAATATGCTACCATTGAAGCCCTAACTGGGCCACAAGACTCTGTCGAAACCATGCGCCAGGCTTTTGAGGAACGTTTGAATACCATTTATCCTCTCTTGTGCCAAGTTCCAGGATTTGAAGTTGTCAAGCCTCAAGGAGCCTTCTATCTCTTCCCAAATGTTAAGAAAGCGATGGAGATGAAGGGTTATACAGATGTGACAGAGTTTACAACGGCTATTCTCGAAGAAGTCGGCCTTGCCTTGATTACAGGAGCTGGATTTGGAGCACCAGAAAATGTTCGTCTCAGCTATGCAACAGACTTGGATGCATTAAAAGAAGCTATTCGTCGCTTGCATCAATTTATGGAAAAATAAAACTCAAAATCTTCGCCTTTTTGACGAAGATTTTTTGTATCGAAAATCTCGCGATTTTTCTCTAGTAGAACCTAGCTATCGCAGTCTATTTATGGTAAAATAGTGGGTAATGATGTCTTCGGACAAGTTAAACGAAAAAAGGAAGATAGATTATGACAAAACGTGTAACAATTATCGAAGTAAAAGACTACGTTGATCAAGAAGTGACTATCGGAGCCTGGGTTGCCAACAAATCAGGAAAAGGAAAAATTGCCTTCTTGCAATTGCGTGACGGGACAGCCTTCTTCCAAGGTGTAGCCTTCAAACCAAACTTTGTAGAAAAATTTGGTGAAGAAGTGGGACTTGAGAAGTTTGATGTTATCAAACACTTGAGCCAAGAAACTTCAGTCTATGTGACAGGGATTGTCAAAGAAGATGAGCGTTCTAAGTTTGGCTATGAGCTCGATATCACAGATATCGAAGTCATCGGTGAATCTCAAGACTACCCAATCACACCAAAAGAACACGGAACAGACTTTTTGATGGACAACCGTCACTTGTGGCTTCGTTCTCGTAAGCAAGTGGCTGTTATGCAAATCCGTAACGCTATCATTTATGCAACGTATGAGTTCTTTGACAAGAACGGTTTTATGAAGTTTGATAGCCCAATTCTTTCAGGAAACGCAGCAGAAGATTCTACAGAACTTTTTGAAACAGATTACTTCGGAACGCCAGCCTACTTGAGTCAATCAGGTCAGCTTTACCTAGAAGCGGGAGCTATGGCTCTTGGTCGTGTCTTTGACTTTGGTCCAGTATTCCGTGCGGAGAAATCTAAGACTCGCCGTCACTTGACAGAGTTCTGGATGATGGATGCTGAGTACTCCTACTTGACACATGATGAGTCACTTGACTTGCAAGAAGCTTATGTAAAAGCTTTGCTCCAAGGTGTATTGGACCGTGCTCCCCAAGCCTTGGAAACATTGGAGCGTGATACAGAACTTTTGAAACGCTACATTGCTGAGCCATTTAAACGTATCACTTACGATCAAGCCATTGACCTCTTGCAAGAGCATGAAAACGATGAAGATGCTGACTACGAGCATTTGGAGCATGGAGATGACTTCGGTTCACCACATGAAACCTGGATTTCAAACCACTTTGGTGTGCCAACATTTGTCATGAACTACCCAGCAGCTATCAAGGCCTTCTACATGAAACCAGTTCCTGGAAATCCAGAGCGCGTGCTTTGTGCAGACTTGCTTGCACCAGAAGGCTATGGAGAAATCATCGGTGGTTCTATGCGTGAGGAAGACTACGATGCCCTTGTAGCTAAGATGGATGAACTTGGTATGGATCGTACAGAGTATGAATTCTACCTTGACCTTCGTAAATACGGTACAGTACCACACGGTGGATTTGGTATCGGTATCGAGCGTATGGTAACTTTCGCAGCAGGTACAAAACACATCCGTGAAGCGATTCCATTCCCACGTATGTTGCACCGTATCAAACCATAAAATAAATCAAAACGCCCTAGGGGCGTTTTTTCAAAGTAGAAGAAAGAAGAGGTGGAGAACATGTAAAGCACAGCTTAACAAGTGACAAACACAAAGATACAAATACACTTGTTAAAGGAGAAACTATGTTTAAACGAAATTATCGGAAGAATATCGGTCTCATGGCTGGTGTGGAATTTTTTGCCTTTCTGGGCATTACCAGCTTTTGGATTCTATTTCTCAGTCAAAACGGGATGTCGCTTTGGCAGATTGGCTTATTGGAAAGTATTTTTCATGCTACCAGTGTCATCTGTGAAATTCCCTCTGGAATGTTAGCTGACCGCTATTCCTATAAAACCAATCTATATTTAAGTCGAATAGCTGGAATCGCGTCGTCTATTCTCATGTTACTAGGACAAGGTAATTTTTGGATTTACGCACTCGCTATGGTGGTGAGTGCCTTGTCTTATAATTTTGATTCGGGGACGAGTGCAGCTATGGTTTATGATTCGGCCGTGGAGGCTGGATTAAAAGAGCGCTACTTGTCTATCTCCAGTTTTATGTCAGGAGTAGCAGAAGGAACTCGGTCTTTGGGGACCGTTTTAGCGGGGTTTTTTGTCCATGGTCAATTGCATTTGACCTACTATATCATGATTGCCACTTCTATAATCGTTCTTTTCCTAACTTGGATGCTAAAAGAGCCTAGTGTTAAAGCACAAAAGTCTGAGCGTCTGACAATGAAAAAAATAATCTGGACTGTCAAAGAGGAGTTGCGGAGAAACCCCAGTCTTTTTAGTTGGATGATTCTTTCCCAAATCATCGGGACACTGATGTGCATGTTTTATTTTTACTATCAAAATCAACTGCCTGACTTAGAAGGGTGGCAGATTTCGATAGTCATGCTGATCGGCAGTGTTTTGAATATCTGGGCAGTTTATCTAGCAAGTAAGATTGGAAAGAGGTATTCAGCCTTAAAACTCTTTCCAATTCTTGTACTCTTGACGGGAGGAACTTATTTGCTTTCCTATTTTGGTACGCCACTGATTTACATTTTGATTTATTGGCTCAGTAACGCCTTATATGCCCTCTTTCAGCCGATTTTTGATAATGATTTACAAAAGCGACTCCCAAGCGAGGTACGGGCAACCATGCTAAGTGTCTACTCTATGATGTTCAGCCTAAGTATGATCATCATTTTTCCTCTGACGGGATGGTTGATTGACTATCTAGGATTTGTAGTAGCCTTCCTTTACTTAGGGCTCGTTTTAGTGCTAGCCAGCTTTTTGCTATTTTTCATTTTGAAAGAGATGGCCAGAGCTTTGGAACTCAAAGAGGATGTTATTTCTAAGTAATAAAGTTATTTTTTCACTTTTATCTTTTTTACTTGCTATCTGTCAGTTTTTCTAGTATAATGGTTTATTGTGAGCGAACCTCACTTACCCCTTGCAAAGACTGGGGGTCATTAGACCAAAAGGAGGAACATATCAATGGCTAAATACGAAATTCTTTATATCATTCGTCCAAACATTGAAGAAGAAGCGAAAAACGCTTTGGTAGCACGTTTTGACTCTATCTTGACTGACAACGGTGCAACTGTTGTTGAATCAAAAGATTGGGAAAAACGTCGTCTTGCATACGAAATCCAAGATTTCCGTGAAGGACTTTACCACATCGTTAACGTTGAAGCAAACGATGACGTAGCTCTTAAAGAGTTTGACCGTCTTTCAAAAATCAACGCTGACATTCTTCGTCACATGATCGTCAAACTTGACGCGTAAGAAGGTAGATTATGATTAACAATGTTGTACTTGTAGGGCGTATGACGCGTGACGCTGAGTTGCGTTATACCCCATCAAATGTAGCAGTTGCGACTTTTACTCTTGCAGTAAACCGTACATTTAAGAGTCAAAATGGCGAACGTGAGGCTGATTTTATCAATGTCGTTATGTGGCGTCAACAGGCTGAAAATCTTGCTAACTGGGCTAAAAAAGGCTCTCTTATCGGGATCACAGGTCGTATCCAGACTCGTAGTTACGATAACCAGCAAGGACAACGTGTTTACGTAACAGAAGTCGTGGCGGATAATTTCCAAATGTTGGAAAGCCGCGGAGTGCGCGAAGGACATTCAGGTGGAGCTTATTCTGCACCAACTGCTGGTCAATCAGCACCTGCAAACCCAGTACCAGACTTTTCACGTTCTGAAAATCCATTTGGAGCAACAAATCCATTGGACATTTCAGATGATGATTTACCATTCTAATGGACAATTAATACTATAAAGGAGAAAAAACATGGCTCAACAACGTCGTGGCGGATTCAAACGCCGTAAAAAAGTTGATTACATCGCAGCAAACAAAATTGAATATGTTGATTACAAAGATACTGAGCTTCTTAGCCGTTTCGTTTCAGAACGTGGGAAAATCCTTCCTCGTCGTGTAACAGGAACTTCAGCTAAAAACCAACGTAAAGTAACAACAGCTATCAAACGCGCTCGCGTAATGGCTTTGATGCCTTTCGTAAACGAAGATTAAAGAAAAGACCCTTACGGGTCTTTTTTTCACGAGCATGGAAATGAGAGAGCGAGTTGAGGTCCAGTGGACCTCTTTTTCATGAGCTCGGAAACAAGAAAGCGAATTAAGACCCTTACGGGTCTTTTTTTACGAGCATGGAAATGAGAGAGCGAGTTGGGTCCGGGTGAACCTCTTTTCATGAGTTTGAAAATAAGAAAGCGAATTAAGATTCTTACTGTGAACAATCAAAAGCAGATATTTCTGGGCCTAGTAGGATTCTATTTTTAGTTTGCTAGGTCTTTCTTTTTCTTTTTATCTCTATTATCTCTATTATCGTGCTATAATAGTGGAAGAAGGTTTTTAAGGAGTACCTTATGGAAACAACGTGTCTGATTAGAAAAATGCAAACATCTGATGTTAAAGAACTATCCCAAGGTTTTATCAATCAAGGTTGGCCGGGGAGAGAAGAAATTTTGGCTAGGTATTTTCTTGAACAAGAATGTGGGGAGAGAGAAGTCTTAGTTGCAGAGGTTGGGGGTGCTTTAGCGGGTTATATCACAATTTTGCCCTGCGCTAAGCAGGGGCCTTTTGCAGAAATCTATCCAGAACTCTCAGATTTCAATGTCTTTGAGCCCTTTCAAAATCAAGGTATTGGAAATCTCTTGATGGAAGAAGCGGAAAAACGAGTTAAGCTCATATCGGATAAGGTGACCCTTGGTGTTGGGCTCCATTCAGGATATGGATCTGCTCAACGCCTATATGTAAAAAGAGGCTATCTACCTGATGGTTCAGGGGTTTGGTATCGGAACCATCCAGTGGCGATGAATGCTACTTGTGAAGATATCGGTGACCTTGTTTTATATCTGTCAAAAGATTTGATTTAAGATAGATCTTATAAAGTTTAACTTTAAAATAGCAAGAAGTCGTAAATCCCTTTTTCATTAGAGAGGGATTTTTCGTATTAGAAAAAGAGATACATTCTATGAAACGCTAAAATATAATTATCTGAATTATTAAGAAAAAATAAATATTTAGATAATGGTAAGTTTTAGAATGTTTTAAAAATACTTCGCTCAAAAAAATTTTAAGAAAACTTTAAGGTATAAGGTTTACAAGCTGTAAATTACAGCGTTACAGAAATATTACATTTTATTAAAATTAAATTAAATGCAATAATATACTTAGAAAAATTTGACATATAAATTAATTGACGGTAAAATAATTAAGATAATCAAATTAATTGATTTGCGCAACAATTCGATATAAAGATTAATCTGATGTGTCAAATTTTATTATAGTAGAAGGATACCATAATGAAGAAATTGAAAGTGATGGTTGTTTTTGGGACACGACCAGAAGCTATTAAAATGGCCCCTTTAGTGTTGGAATTGCAAAAACATAGTGACAGTATTGAGACGATTACAGTTGTGACAGCTCAGCACCGTCAAATGCTAGATCAAGTTCTTGAAACGTTTAGCATCAAGCCGCATTATGACCTGGATATTATGGGGCAAAATCAATCCCTCTTAGATATTACTGGAAAAATTTTAGAAAAGTTTGATCCAATTGTTAAGCAAGAACGTCCAGATATGATTCTTGTTCATGGAGATACAACGACAACTTTTGTAGCAAGTTTAGTTGCTTTCTATAATCAGGTACGTATCGGCCACGTTGAAGCTGGTCTAAGGACCTTTGATAAGTATTCTCCCTTCCCAGAAGAAATGAATCGTCAGATGACAGATAACCTTGCGGATCTCTATTTTGCTCCAACTAGTGAGAGTAAAGAAAATCTACTCAAGGAAAATCATCCTGAGTCTGCTATTGTCATTACGGGAAATACAGCCATTGATGCCTTGAAACTAACCGTTCAATCGGATTACTATCATGAAGTTCTAGATCAATTGGATACAGATAAGAAACTTGTATTGGTAACCATGCACCGTCGTGAGAATCAAGGTCAACCAATGAGAAATGTCTTTACAGCTTTACGTGAGATGGTCGATCTTCATCAGGAAATTGAAGTTGTTTATCCTGTTCACCTTAGCCCTGCTGTGCAAGAAACAGCAAACGATATCTTAGCTGGTCATGATCGTATTCACTTGATTGAGCCTTTAGATGTACTTGATTTTCATAATTTGGCTTCAAGAAGCTATTTTATCATGACTGACTCTGGAGGTGTTCAGGAAGAGGCGCCTTCTCTCGGCAAACCTGTCCTTGTCCTTCGTGACACGACGGAACGTCCAGAAGGAGTAAGAGCAGGTACTTTGAAGCTAGTTGGTACGGATCCAGTACGTGTGAAAGAAGCAATGACAGCTCTCTTAACAGATGGAGCTCTTTATATACAAATGTCCCAGGCACCGAATCCTTATGGAGATGGAAGAGCCTCTGAACGAATCGTCCAATCCATTCAACAGTACTTTGGTGCAGCGACTTCTGTATCTGAATTCAAAGGGGGGAAATAAGATAACATGAAAAATTGGAGTCAATTTAAAAACTGGCTTATGGCTTTGCTTGCTTGTGAGGCCATTCTTTTGGTGCTTTGTTTTTTGTATGCTCGAGCAATCATTTTAGAACAAATCTTGTTTTTAGCTTTAGCCTTGTTTGCAGTGTTGGTATTATCTGACCTTTTGCTTACTTGGACCCTTATCTTAACATTTGGGCTTGGACTTATCGTTTTGGTGGCGGGTGTGGTTTATATCCCAATCATTCAACTGGTCTTCTTATTAATCAGTTTTCCTCTTTTGATTGGGATTCTACTTAAGGTTCGTTATTATTTCTTCAAGGTGGCCTCAAAGGTACAAGAACAGGAGGACGCAGCTCGAGCAGATTACCATGCTATGGTAACTGAACAAAGTGATGTGACGGTACAGTCCTTATTGATTCATTGGGCGCATGAAGATTTGTTCTTCCAGATTAAACCGAAAGAACATAATCTGATGCTCAGTCGCATTCAAGAGGTAATTTCTCAGGAATTGAGTTACAACGATAAACTCTATTACGTTTCAAATGGGAATTTTCTTGTTTTATCTAATAGTAGTCAAGATTCTTTGAAGCAACTCTATTTGAATGGTTTGCAGGAGAAACTAGGCAGTTTAGTTTTTCATGGAGAAGATGGAAACCAAGGAATTCAATTTCAAACAGGTTACTTGATGATTAACTCTGATAATAAAGATAAATACCAAAACTACTCGGATGTTGCCAGTAATCTCAAGCGTCAATTAGAGACAGATGTAATTGTAGAATATTAGGAGGGAAACATGACTCTAACCAATATATTTTTTGGCATTGCTTTGGGACTCAGTCTCACCTTTGGCATTTGTTTTATTATACTATTTATTGCATACAATATTCTCTACCATCGAGTGAACAAAAATTTTAAGGCGGTGAATCATGATTAGTCAAATGTTAATGATTTTTACCTTGCTTACAATTTGGATTTCTCTAGCTTGGGGCTTGGTAATTCTCTTTTCAGCTGTTCACTTTTGGTTTAAACACAGTGATTTTCGTGTGGATACCTCGCCACTACCTTATTACCCTAAGGTTACTATTGTTGTTCCTGCTCATAATGAGGATGTGGTTATTGCCCAGACGGCAAAAGCTATCTTGGATATGAATTACCCTCACGATCGTGTGGAGTTGCTTCTATTTGCGGATAACTGTTCGGACAACACCTATGCAGAGTGTTTGTCTGTACAAGCTCTGCCTGAATATGTAGGAAGAAATCTGACTATTATCGACCGTACTGGTACGGGAGGAAAAGCAGGCGTTCTAAACGATGCCTTAGAGATGGCAACGGGTGAATATATCTGTGTTTATGATGCAGATGCCATGCCTGAAAAAAATGCCCTTTATTTCCTTGTCAAAGAAGTGATAAAGGACCCAGAACGCCACGTGGCATCTTTCGGTCGCAACAAGACTCGAAATGCCAATCAAAATTTTTTGACTCGTTGTATCAACCAAGAAATCGTTGTTACCCAGCGGGTGCACCATGTTGGGATGTGGCATCTCTTTAAAATTGGTCGTATCCCAGGAACCAACTTTATCATTCAAACCGACTTTGTAAAGAGTATCGGTGGTTGGAAAAATGGTGCCTTGACTGAGGATACCGATATTTCTTTTAAAATCATGCAGAGTGGTAAATTGATCGCCCTTGCTTATAACTCAGAGGCTTTCCAACAAGAACCTGAAACCTTAAAGAGTTACTATATGCAACGAAAACGTTGGGCTAAAGGAAACTACGAAGTTGTTCTCTCAAATTTTAAGCATTTATTTGGCAGAGCAAACTGGCGCGTTAAACTAGAAGTCTTTAACTATTCTTGTGTTTTCTTTTGGTTTAACTTTGCCATTGTCCTATCGGATTTGATTTTCCTAGCGAATGTGCTAGCGATCTGTCTTAATCTTTTCTTCCCAGATGTCAGAATTCCATTTGCTTTTGATGCGGATAATATCTACATCGCCCAGCTCATGCTCTTCAACTGAATTCTCATGATTGGTCTCTATTTGATGCAAATTATGACGGCATTAGCAAGTCAGTTTGGACAAGCGACGACAAAACAAATCTGGTTAGCCTTGGTAGCCTATTTCTCTTACGCACAGATGTTTATCGTTGTATCCATTGATTCCATTTCTTCAATCGTTCTGGACAAGGTACTCCGACGAAAAGAAACCAAGTGGGTTAAAACCAAGCGATTTGCAGGATAGGAGGATTTATGAAAACGAATAAATTAAAATATGTATGGTTTGTGCTCATCCTTTCTATCTTTTGTTTAACCTTGTTTTTAGCAAGAGGAAGGAGTAAAGTCGAGATGCGCAATCGTATTTACCACCAATGGAGCCAACAGTTTCTTGTGACTAAGGGAAATCAGTCCTATGTCCGTACGACGAATGATTCTGAGGAGACAACAGTTCTATCAGAAGCTCAAAGTTACGGCATGCTCATAACAGTTTTAGCTGCCCAAAAAGGGCAAGCAAGTCAAGCAGATTTTGATAGTCTTTATAGTTATTACCAAAATCATCGTATTGAGGGGACGCAGTTGATGTCTTGGAAGCAAGTGATCAAAAATGAGAGTGAAACGGTTGAGAAGCAAAACGCAACTGATGGAGATCTCTATATCGCTTATTCTTTAATTGAAGCTGCCAAACAGTGGCCAGATAAAGCACAGGAATACCAAGAGCAAGCTAAAAAGATCTTGGCTGATATCCTTCAATACAATTACAACGATCAGACAGGTGTTCTGACAGTAGGGAACTGGGCCAACAAGGATTCCGATTACTATTACTTGATGCGAACGTCTGATACTCTTCCTCACTATTTCCAGTCTTTTTATGACCTGACTGGAAACAAACAGTGGTTAGATGTTAAGGATAAGATGCTTGGGCAATTGGAGCAAATCAGTTCTCATTCTGATACGGGTCTCTTGCCAGACTTTATCTGGGCTGAGAAGTCAGGGGTACGTCTTGTTGATGCCAACACTATCGAATCTCAGTATGATGGAGCGTATTCTTATAACGCTTGTCGTTTGCCATATCACTTGTCACAGAGTCAGGATGAAAGAAGCCAAAAACTCGTTCAAAAGATGATGGATTTCTTTATGAAAGAGCAACGTATTTATGCTGGTTATGACTTGAATGGAACGGCCCTCAATCAATACCAGGCAGGTAGTTTTTTGGCACCGATTACCTATGCATCTGACAAGGGAGAAGGTTATCTGAAACTTCTTCAGCAAAATAAATACATTTTTACACAAGATTTATCTTTGGACAACTACTATGATGCAACAATGATTACCATGATTGCTCTAGAGATGTTCTAGAATGAAAAGAGAGGGCTAGTTATACTGGCTCTCTTTTTGATAGGATTTTCATCTTTTTTCAAAAAAGGAATTTCATCAGCTTTATGGTATAATGGAAAGAGTGATGGAAAAGAGGTAGAGAGATGGATGCGAAATTAAAATACAAGGCAAAGAAGATTAAAATCGTTTTTTTTGATATTGATGATACCCTGCGTACGTCAAAGACGGGTTTTATTCCAGCTACAATTCCCACTGTCTTTAAGCAGTTGCGTGAAAAAGGAATTTTAACAGGTATTGCTTCTGGACGTGGTATTTTTGGAGTTGTTCCAGAGATTCGTGAGCTCAAGCCGGACTTTTTTGTAACCCTAAATGGGGCTTATATTGAAGATAAAAAAAGTCAGGTCATTTATCAGCATCAGATTGACAAGTCAGATGTTGAGGAGTATATCTCTTGGACTAAGCGAGAGGGAATTGAATATGGCTTGGTTGGCAGTCATGACGCCAAGCTCTCTACTCGAACAGAACTGATCAGTGAGGCTATTGATCCGATTTATCCGAACTTGGATGTGGATCCTGACTTCCATGAAAAAGCAGATATATACCAGATGTGGACCTTTGAAGATAAAGGGGATGGCTTGCACTTACCAGAGTCTTTATCAGATAAACTTCGCATGGTGCGTTGGCATGAACATTCATCTGATATCGTGCCGATTTCAGGATCCAAAGCAACTGGTGTAGCCAAGGTTGTAGAACATCTAGGCTTGAAACCAGAGAATGTTATGGTCTTTGGGGACGGTCTTAACGATTTAGAACTCTTTGATTATGCAGGCATTAGTGTTGCTATGGGTGTTTCCCATGATAAAATCAAAGAAAAAGCAGATTATATTACAAAAACAGTAGAAGAAGATGGCATTTTTGATGCCTTAGAAGGATTTGGTATGGTAGAAAAAGAATTGCATTTCCCACAGGTAGACATTGAAACAGTTGAAGGTCCGTTGGCGACTATTAAGACAAATTACGGAGACTTGCGTATCAAGCTCTTCCCTGAACATGCTCCCAAAACAGTAGCCAACTTTGTTGCTCTGTCAAAAGACGGTTACTATGATGGTGTGATTTTCCACCGCATTATCAAGGACTTTATGATCCAAGGTGGAGACCCAACTGGTACTGGTATGGGCGGAGAGTCCATTTATGGTCAAGCTTTTGAAGATGAATTTTCAGAAGAACTTTACAATATCCGTGGTGCTCTTTCTATGGCCAATGCGGGTCCAAATACCAATGGAAGCCAGTTCTTTATCGTTCAAAATCAACACTTGCCGTACTCTAAGAAAGAGATTGCGCGTGGTGGTTGGCCTGAACCAATCGCTGAGATCTACGCAGAACAAGGTGGAACTCCTCACCTTGACCGTCGCCATACTGTTTTTGGGCAATTGGTAGATGCAGAATCGTTTGCGGTCTTGGATGCCATTGCAGCTGTTGAGACTGGTGCAATGGATAAGCCAGTTGAAGATGTGGTAATTGAAACGATTGAAATTGAGGACTAGGATGAAAATAGGTGATAAGCTAAACGGGCGTATTACAGGAATTCAGCCCTATGGTGCCTTTGTTGAGTTAGAGACAGGGGTGACAGGGCTGATTCACATCTCGGAGATTCGGACGGGATTTATTGAAAATATCTATGACATTTTAAAAATTGGCGATGAAGTCCAAGTTCAGGTGGTGGATTTTGACGAATACACTGGTAAGGCTAGTCTTTCCATACGTACCCTGGAAGAGGAAAAACATCAATTGCCAAGACGGAGACGTTTTTCAAATGATCGAATCAAGCACGGTTTTGCACCACTTGGACGAATGATGCCTGTTTGGACGCGTGAGGCACTAGAGCATTTAAAGAAGAAACCATAAATACAATTATCTAAATCATTTGTAATATTAACATGGTTTGATATAATAAAAGTATGAAAGAAGAACAATTATTAAAATCAGGAGAGCGCATCAACCAGCTCTTTTCGACAGATATCAAGATCATTCAAAATAGAGAGGTGTTTAGCTATTCGGTGGATAGTGTTCTCTTGTCACGCTTTCCTCGCTTCCCTAAACGGGGTTTAATTGTGGACTTTTGTGCTGGAAATGGTGCAGTTGGACTTTTTGCAAGTAGTCGTACCAAGGCAAAAATTCTCTCTGTAGAAATTCAAGAGCGCTTGGCGGATATGGCAGAGCGTTCGGTTCAGTTGAATGGCTTGGAAGAGCAAATACAGGTTATTTGCGATGATTTGAAAAATATGCCTGCTCACATCCAAGGAAGTAAGGTGGATATGATTTTGTGCAATCCCCCTTATTTCAAGGTGGATCTGCATTCTAATCTGAACGAGAGTGAACACTACCTTTTAGCTAGACATGAAATTACAACCAATCTAGAAGAAATCTGTCGGAGCGCCCAGAGTATTCTCAAGTCTAACGGGCGTTTGGCCATGGTTCACCGTCCAGATCGGCTCTTGGATATCCTAGACATGCTCCAACGCCACAATTTGGCTCCTAAGCGCCTGCAATTTGTCTATCCTAAACGGGAAAAGGAAGCCAATATGCTTTTAATCGAAGCTATCAAAGATGGATCTATTAGTGGCTTCAAGGTCCTGCCACCACTCATTGTTCACAACGATGATGGTTCCTACACGCCAGAAATTCAAGAGATTTACTATGGATCATAAGGCATATATGTATGTGGTGGAATGCCGTGATGGTTCTTACTATACTGGTTACACGACAGATGTGAAGAAACGCCTTGCCGTTCATAATAGTGGTAAGGGCGCCAAGTATACCCGAGCTCGCTTGCCAGTCAAACTCATCTATGCTCAAGGTTTTGCCAGTAAGGAAGAAGCCATGTCAGCAGAGGCTCTTCTCAAACGAAAGAAACGTCCACAGAAAGAACGATTTCTATCCGAAAATCAAGAAAAAAATCTAGTTAACGATATTGATGTCTAATGAGGAGTCCTTTGACTCCTCTTACTTTTGTCAAAAGAGGAAAAAAGTGCTAAAATAAGATGAATAAATTTAAAGAGGTATTATCATGTCTAAGATTCTAGTATTTGGTCACCAAAATCCAGACTCAGATGCCATCGGGTCATCTGTAGCCTTTGCTTATCTTGCAAAAGAGGCGTATGGATTGGACACAGAAGCAGTAGCACTTGGAACTCCTAATGAAGAAACAGCCTTTGTTTTGAACTATTTTGGTGTAGAAGCACCACGCGTCATTACATCTGCTAAAGCAGAAGGTGCAGAGCAAGTTATCTTGACTGACCACAATGAATTCCAACAATCTGTTTCAGATATCGCTGAAGTAGAAGTTTATGGTGTTGTAGACCACCACCGTGTAGCTAACTTTGAAACTGCGAGCCCGCTTTACATGCGCTTGGAACCAGTTGGATCAGCTTCATCTATCGTTTACCGCATGTTCAAAGAACACGGTGTAGCAGTTCCTAAAGAAATTGCTGGTTTGATGCTTTCAGGTTTGATTTCAGATACTCTTCTTTTGAAATCACCAACAACTCACCCATCTGACAAGGTCATTGCTCCTGAATTGGCAGAATTGGCTGGTGTCAACTTGGAAGAGTACGGTCTTGCTATGCTGAAAGCTGGTACAAACTTGGCTAGTAAATCTGCTGAAGAATTGATTGACATCGATGCTAAGACTTTTGAACTCAACGGAAATAAGGTTCGTGTTGCTCAGGTTAACACAGTTGATATTGCTGAAGTCTTGGAACGCCAAGCTGAAATCGAAGCAGCAATGCAAGCGGCTAATGCAGCAAACGGCTACTCTGACTTTGTCTTGATGATTACAGACATCGTCAACTCAAACTCAGAAATTTTGGCTCTTGGATCAAACATGGACAAGGTGGAAGCAGCCTTCAACTTCAAACTTGAAAACAACCATGCTTTTCTTCCAGGTGCTGTTTCACGTAAGAAACAAGTGGTGCCTCAGTTGACTGAGAGCTTTAATGCTTAAGATTTTGGGTGTTATTTCAAAATAGAAAACGGTATTTTCCATATAGCTAAAGGGGTCTCGGCTCCTTTTTTTCTAGGAGAGAAAGATGTTAGCAAATGGCGATTTGATTTTTGTGAAGGACCTTTCAGATATGGGGCAGGCCATCCAGGCTTCTACTGGGAACTATAGTCATGTAGCTATCTTTTTGGACGGTTTGATCTACCATGCTAGTGGGCAAGCAGGTGTCATCTGTCAAGAACCAGCTGAATTTTTTGAACCGACTCATCTCTATGACCTTTATGTCTATCCAGAGATGGAAGCTGACTTGGTAAAGGAAAGAGCCAGCAAACATTTAGGTGCACCCTATAACGCCTCTTTTTATCCAGATGGATCTGGTTTTTACTGTTCCCAGTACATCGCAGAAATTCTCCCTATTTTTGAGACCATTCCGATGCAATTTGGAGACGGGGAGCAGGAGATTAGTGATTTTTGGAGGGAATATTACAGGAAACTCGAACTTCCTGTGCCTCTGAACCAGCCGGGGACCAATCCTAGTCAGTTAGCAGCATCCCCTCTTTTAAAATGTAAAGAAAGGAATCTTCATGATTCAGATTTTTAATCCATCTCGTTTGACTCGACAGCCATTTTTTATAGATTTGGTTGACTATCTGGACCAGCATGACGATGTGATTCTACGAGAAATCAAGGCTCAGTTTCCAGATGTGGCAGTTGATAAACTCATGGAAGAGTATATAAAGGCAGGCTTGATCCGAAGGGAAAATAAACACTATTCGCTCAATCTTCCTTTTTTAGAATCTACGGATGATTTAGCCCTTGATAAAGAGATTTTTGTCAGAGAGGACAGTCCAGTCTATCAAGACTTGGTGGAGAAGACTTTTGAGACGGAATTGCGCAATCAAACCAATGCAGCTATTTTAATCGAGCATACGGATTTTGCAAGAGAAAAGATGACCCTGTCGAATTATTTCTATAAGGTCAAGAATCATTATCCTTTGACAGAAAAACAGCTAGAACTCTATGCCATTTTAGGAGATGTCAATCCTGAGTACGCCCTCAAATATATGACGACTTTTTTGTTAAAATTCCTCAAAAAAGATCAACTGATGCAGAAACGCCGTGATATCTTTGTGGATAGTTTGGTCGTCCTAGGCTATGTTGTGCAAAACGAAGAAGGGAAGTATGAGTTGGCTGTTGATTTCGACAAGGAACAGTTGACTTTCTATTTACCTTAATTGCTTCATTTTGAGCAGATTGTTTGACTTTATTAAAGAATAAGCATAAACTGAATGTAAGCGGTAACGTTTATCGTATTAAAAGCAAAGGAGACAGAGCTATGTCACTTGAAAATAAATTGGATCAAGCAACTGGTGCTATAAAAGAAGGATTTGGTAAAGTTACTGGTGATAGCAAGACAGAAGCAGAAGGTACTGTAGAAAAAACAGTTGCCAAAGCAAAAGAAGTTGTTGAAGATGCTAAAGGTGCTGTAGAAGGTGCCGTTGAAGGTCTTAAAAATTCATTTAAGAAAGAAGACTAAAAAAATCAAGGGAAAACTTCCCTTGATTTTTTTATAGATAACGTTCTGCGATAGCCGCATCTCCAGGATAGTCTTCTTTTTTTCCTTGGACGATCTGGTAACAATCAGCTCCCTTACCAGCAATAATCACGGCATCGAGTTCTTGATTTGTGATGGCCATAGCTGCCTTGATGGCTTCTTCACGATCGGCAATCTTTTCAACAGGATGACTGATATAGCTGCTGATTTCTTCAGCAATGGCCATTGGATCTTCATAGTTGGGGTCATCAGCGGTGAGAAAGACTTGAATCTCAGGATGTTGATTAAGGAGGAGGCCAAAGTCCTTGCGTCGACTTTCTCCTTTATTGCCTGTCGAACCGAGAACCAGAGCAATTTTTCCAGTTTGATGAGTTTCTACAACAGAGATCAGTTTTTTCAGACTATCACCATTGTGGGCGTAGTCGATGAAGACCTTGGCACCATTTTTCTGAGTCAAGACTTCCATACGTCCAGGAACGCGGGTTGCAGCGATTCCTTTTTTGATGTCCTCCAGACTAGCACCTAGACGAAGGCAGGCAAGTCCAGCAGCAACAGCGTTTTCTTGATTGAAGTGACCGATGAGTTGGATATCATAATCACCAGCGAGTTTACCTGTAGCGGAAAAGCTAAAGGCTTTGGAGTTCTCGATTTGGTTGTCTGACTTACTACCATAGAAATCATGGTCTTGATCTTCTACTTGTTCTTTCAAGACAGAAAAGTGGTCCATGTCGCTGTTAATGACAACTGCTCGGCTATTTTTCATCAAGAGACGTTTGTGGTAGAAGTAATCTTCAAAGCTAGGATGCTCAATTGGTCCGATGTGGTCAGGAGTGATATTAAGAAAGACACCTACATCAAAGGTCAAACCATAGACTCGATGAACTAGATAGGCTTGACTTGAGACTTCCATTACAAGATGGGTTCTTCCGTTATGAACAGCCTGAGCCATCATATCAAAGAGATCGATACTTTCAGGAGTTGTGAGTGCAGACTTAAAGAAGGTCTTACCATCTAAGGTTGTATTCATAGTAGACAACATAGCTGGGCGATGATGTTGAGCCAAGATGTTATAGGCAAAATAGGCTGCAGTTGTCTTTCCTTTTGTCCCTGTGAAAGCGAGAATTTTGAGTTTCTCTTGTGGATTGCCATAGAATTCCATCGCAATCAAACTCATGGCTTTCTTAATGTCGTTCACGACAATAACAGGAATACCGACCTCGTAGTCTTGCTCAGCTACACACCAACTCAGCCCCCGCGAGATAGCGGAGAGAAGATATTCTTTTTTAAAGGTAGCGCCTTTGGCAAAAAAAAGAGTGCTTTCTTTTACTTTTCGGCTGTCGTAACTGATGCTGTCAAAAACAACTTCACTGTAGTTGTAGTGGTAGTGTCCTTGGTCGATAATCTCGCGGAAGAGACCATCTTTCTTTAATATATCTAATACGGTTTCAATCTTTATCATACTTTCTATTGTAAACCGAAAGTCTGAATTTTACAAGTAACAAGGAAAAGTTTATAATGGAAGATGAGGAAAATTTCCTAGTTATTAAAATTGAATGAGGAAGCTATGTCTAACGAAAACAATCACCAGCAAGCCCAGATGTTGCGAGGGACTGCTTGGCTAACAGCTAGTAACTTTATTAGTCGCCTCCTTGGGGCTATCTACATTATTCCCTGGTATATCTGGATGGGGACCTATGCTGCTAAGGCAAATGGACTCTTTACCATGGGATATAATATTTACGCCTGGTTCTTGCTGATTTCGACAGCGGGTATTCCAGTTGCAGTCGCCAAACAAGTGGCTAAGTACAATACCATGCGAGAAGAAGAGCACAGCTTTGCCTTGATTCGGAGTTTCCTAAGCTTTATGACGGGCTTGGGCTTAGTCTTTGCTTTGGTCTTGTATCTCTTTTCTCCCTGGTTAGCAGATTTGTCAGGTGTGGGGAAAGACCTGATTCCCATCATGCAGAGTTTGGCTTGGGCGGTCTTGATTTTCCCATCTATGAGTGTCATCCGGGGCTTCTTCCAAGGGATGAACAATCTGAAACCCTATGCTATGAGCCAAATCGCTGAGCAGGTGATTCGTGTTATCTGGATGTTGTTGGCGACCTTCTTCATTATGAAGATGGGTTCTGGTGACTACCTATCAGCCGTTACCCAATCGACCTTTGCGGCCTTTGTGGGGATGGTGGCAAGTTTTGCAGTTTTGATTTATTTTCTTGCCCAAGAAGGTTTGCTTAAGAGAGTCTTTGAAACACGGGATAAGATCAATAGTAAGCGACTCTTAGTCGATACCATCAAGGAAGCCATTCCCTTTATCCTGACAGGATCGGCCATTCAGCTCTTCCAGATTTTAGACCAGATGACTTTTATCAATAGTATGAAGTGGTTTACCAACTATAGCAACGAAGACTTGGTTGTCATGTTTTCTTATTTTTCTGCCAATCCCAATAAAATTACCATGATTTTAATCTCTGTGGGAGTTTCGATTGGGAGTGTCGGCTTGCCGCTGTTGACGGAAAACTATGTAAAAGGCGACTTGCAGGCAGCGGCTCGCCTAGTCCAAGATAGCCTCACCATGCTCTTCTTATTTCTACTACCGGCAACGGTTGGAGTGGTCATGGTAGGGGAACCTCTTTATACAGTCTTTTACGGTAAGCCAGATAGTCTAGCCATGGGCTTATTTGTCTTTGCAGTTTTGCAGTCTACTATCCTAGGCTTGTATATGGTCTTGTCTCCTATGCTTCAGGCCATGTTCCGCAACCGCAAGGCAGTTCTTTACTTTGTCTATGGATCAATTGCTAAGCTAGTCTTGCAGTTACCAGCTATTGCCATTTTCCATAGTTATGGTCCCTTGATTTCAACGACCATCGGTCTCATCATTCCAAATTTTTTGATGTACCGAGATATCTGCCAAGTAACGGGTGCTCGTCGAAAGATTATCTTGAAGCGAACTATCTTGATTACTATTTTGACCCTTGTCATGTTTATCTTAGTTGGTTTCATACAGTGGCTACTCGGTTTTGTCTTCCAGCCAAGTGGACGCTTCTGGAGTTTCCTTTATGTAGCTCTCATCGGAGGGCTTGGAGGAGGTCTTTATGGCTTGATGAGTCTACGGACACGACTCTTGGACAAGATAATTGGCCAAGCTCAAGCAGATCGACTACGGACACGATTGAAAATATCGTAAATGATTTATAAATAAAAGTTATAATTACAACCTTTCTATTAAAGAAAGGTTGTTTTATTGTTCAAAATATTAAAAAAGTAGAACTTTCTCTAAATTTAGTAGCGAAAAAATATGTTTTTTGACTTTTTCTTCAAAAAAAGCTTGACTAAATAAAACCAAAACTGTATAATATAACAAATATTTAAAACAGGAGGTTCTGGAAATGAAAAAGTCTAAGGCCAAGTATCTGACACTTGCAAGTGTCGTGTTAAGCGCAGGTATCTTACTGAGCGCATGTGGAAACTCAAGTAGTTCTTCTAAAACATATAACTATGTTTATTCGAGCGATCCATCTAGTTTGAACTATCTTGCAGAAAACCGTGCAACAACCAACGACATCGTTACTAATTTGGTAGATGGATTGATGGAAAATGACCAATACGGTAACTATGTTCCATCGTTGGCAGAGGATTGGACTGTTTCTCAGGACGGTTTGACCTATACTTACAAATTGCGTAAGGATGCAAAATGGTATACCTATGAGGGTGAAGAATACGCCCCTGTAACGGCGCAAGATTTTGTCACTGGGTTGAAATATGCTGCTGATAAAAAATCCGAAGCCTTGTACCTGGTTCAAGACTCTGTAGCAGGTTTGGATGACTATATCAACGGGAAAACAACTGACTTTTCAACTGTCGGTGTTAAGGCGATTGACGACCAAACAGTTCAGTATACTTTGACTCGTCCAGAACCTTATTGGAATTCTAAAACAACTTCAACCATTCTCTTCCCTGTCAATGCGGACTTCCTGAAATCAAAAGGGGATGATTTTGCTAAGGTAGACCCTTCTAGCATTTTGTACAATGGACCTTTCTTGATGAAATCTTTTGTTTCAAAATCTGTTATCGAATACAAGAAAAATCCCAACTACTGGGATGCTAAAAATGTCTTTGTGGATGATGTGAAATTGACTTACTATGATGGTAGTGACCAAGATGCCCTAGCTCGTAACTTCGTAGAAGGAGTATACAGCTACGCGCGTCTCTACCCAAATAGCTCAAGCTTTGAAGGAATTAAAGAGAAGAACAAGGATAACATCATCTATAGTATGCAAAACGCAACTTCTTATTACTTGAACTTCAACTTGGACAGAAAATCTTATAACTTCACGTCTAAATCCTCAGATATCGAAAAGAAATCAACCCAAGAAGCAGTTCTGAATAAAAACTTCCGTCAAGCCTTCAACTATGCTTATAACCGTACAGCCTATGGAGCACAATCTCAAGGGGAAGAAGGAGCAACAAAGATTATTCGTAACTTGGTTGTACCTCCAACATTTGTAAGTATCAACGGAAAAGACTTTGGTGATGTTGTTTCAGAAAAGATGGTCAACTATGGCCAAGAATGGCAAGGAATCAACTTTGCAGACGCGCAAGACCCATACTACAATCCTGACAAGGCTAAAGCTAAATTTGCAGAAGCTAAGAAAGAATTGGAAGCTAAGGGTGTACAATTCCCAATCCACTTGGATGTATCTGTAGACCAATCAGCTAAAAAAGGTGTACTTGAAACGAGCTCTTTGAAACAATCCATCGAATCTGTTCTCGGAGCTGAGAATGTGGTTATCGATATCCAACAATTATCAACAGATGACTACGATAATTCTAGCTACCTCGCTCAAACTGCAGCTCAAAAAGACTTTGATATCTATAATGGTGGTTGGAGTGCGGACTACTTGGATCCATCAAGCTATCTAGATATCCTAAATGTCAATAACGGCGGTATGTTGCAAAACCTTGGTCTAGAACCAGGTGAGGTCAATGACAAGGCTAAGGCAGTTGGTCTGGATACTTACACTCAAATGTTGGAAGAAGCTAATAAAGAGCAAGACCCAGCAAAACGTTATGAAAAATATGCTGAAGTTCAAGCTTGGCTCGTTGATAGCGCCCTTGCAATTCCAAACGTTTCCCAAGGTGGAACACCTAGCTTGAGAAAGACAGTTCCATTCTCATCGCCATTCTCACAAGCTGGAAATAAGGGTGTCGAATCATACAAGTACCTCAAGTTGCAAGATAAGACTGTAACGACTGATGAGTACGAAAAAGCTAAAGAAAAATGGCTGAAAGAAAAAGAAGAATCAAATAAAAAAGCCCAAGAAGAACTGGCAAAACACGTTAAATAACCAGTCTATTCAACAGGAAAAACGATAGTTTCTCAAGGAACTATCGTTTTTGTATAGTTTGAAACTATAACTAGCTCTTGAAAACAAGAAAATGAGTTGGCGAAAATAAATGATACAATAGTTACTATAGATTTGGAGGTATTGTATGAGCAAAGAACGACACATGAACACAATTTTGGCCCAGGCAGGAATCAAGTCAGATAAGGCAACAGGTGCCTTGGTAACTCCGCTTCATTTTTCAACAACCTATCAGCATCCAGAGTTTGGCCAGTCTACGGGATTTGACTACACTCGCACTAAAAACCCAACTCGGAGTAAGGCGGAGGAAGTCTTGGCTGCGATCGAATCGGCAGACTACGCCCTAGCAACGAGCTCAGGTATGGCCGCGATTGTACTGGCCTTTAGTGTCTTTCCGGTAGGAAGTAAGATCCTAGCAGTGCGTGACCTTTATGGTGGTTCTTTCCGTTGGTTCAACCAAGTCGAGCAGGAAGGTCGTTTTCATTTTACCTATGCCAATACAGAAGAAGAATTGATTGCCGAGTTAGAGAAAGATGTGGATGTTCTCTATATCGAAACCCCAACCAACCCTTTGATGTTGGAATTTGATATTGAAAAACTAGCAAAATTGGCTCATGCTAAGGGTGCCAAAGTGGTGGTGGACAATACCTTCTATAGTCCGATTTACCAACGTCCAATTGAAGATGGAGCGGATATCGTTCTGCATTCAGCAACTAAGTATCTAGCAGGCCACAATGATGTCTTGGCTGGAGTGGTTGTGACCAATAGTTTAGAACTATACGAGAAGCTTTTCTACAATCTCAATACGACAGGAGCAGTCTTGTCACCATTTGACAGTTATCAATTGATTCGTGGTCTCAAGACCTTGTCTCTTCGTATGGAACGCTCAACAGCCAATGCCCAAGAAGTGGTTGCCTTTTTGAAGGATTCTGCAGCAGTTAAGGAAGTTCTCTATACTGGTCGCGGGGGGATGATTTCCTTTAAAGTAGCAGATGAGAAAGTTATTCCTCACATTTTAAATAGCTTGAAGGTCTTCTCTTTTGCTGAGAGTTTGGGTGGAGTGGAGAGTCTGATCACCTATCCGACAACTCAGACTCATGCGGATATTCCAGCAGAAGTGCGCCATTCCTATGGCTTAACAGATGACCTCTTACGCTTGTCAATTGGGATTGAAGATGCTAGAGATTTGATTGCGGACTTGCGCCAAGCCTTGGGAGGATAAGACAGATATGGGGAAATATGATTTTACAAGCCTGCCCAATCGTTTTGGGCATCATACCTATAAATGGAAAGAGGCAGAAGCTGATCGAGAAGTTCTACCAGCTTGGATAGCGGATATGGACTTTGTAGTCTTGCCTGAAGTTCGACAAGCTGTACAAGCCTACGCAGATCAGTTGGTCTATGGCTATACTTATGCAAGCGACGCTTTGATTGAGTCGGTTCAAGAATGGGAAGCCAGCCAACACGGTTATCACTTTGACAAAGATGCTCTCGTCTTTATCGAGGGAGTGGTACCAGCTATTTCAACAGCCATTCAAGCCTTTACAAAAGAAGGAGAAGCTGTTCTGATTAACACACCAGTCTATCCACCGTTTGCCCGCAGTGTCAAACTGAACAATCGCCGATTGATTACCAATTCTTTGGTGGAAAAGAATGGTCTGTTTGAGATTGACTTTGACCAGTTGGAGAAGGATATGGTGGAAGAGGATGTGAAGCTTTATATCCTTTGCAATCCTCACAATCCTGGTGGACGTGTTTGGGAAAAGGAAGTGTTAGAAAAGATTGGCCATCTCTGCCAAAAACACGGTGTCTTGCTTGTTTCAGATGAGATTCACCAAGATTTGGCCCTCTTTGGTCACAAGCACCAGTCTTTCAATACCATTGATCCTGCTTTTAAAGACTTTGCCCTTATCTTGAGTAGTGCCACTAAAACCTTTAATATTGCTGGGACCAAGAATTCCTATGCAGTTATTGAAAATCCAAAGCTTCGAGTTGCTTTCCAGAAACGCCAGTTGGCCAATAACCAGCATGAAATCTCAGGCTTGGGCTATTTGGCAACAGAAGCTGCCTACCGTTATGGCAAGGATTGGTTAGGAGAGTTAAAAGAAGTCATTGAGAACCACATTAACTATGTAGTGGATGTTTTGGGCAACGAAACCAAGATTAAGGTCATGAAACCACAAGGTACCTACTTGATCTGGCTTGATTTTTCAGCCTATGACCTAACGGATGACCGCTTGCAAGAGCTTTTGAAGAATGAAGCCAAGGTCATCTTGAACCGAGGTTTGGACTTTGGGGAGAAGGGAACTCTTCATGCCCGCCTCAATGTAGCCATGCCGAAGTCAGTATTGGAAGAGGTTTGTCAACGCATCGTGACCACTTTTGCTACACTTTAAAAATCCAGCCTTCTAGGAGAAAAGTCTTCCTAGAAGGCTATTTTCATAGGGGAAAATGTGGTATAATGAAAAGATAAGATAAAGGGGTAACTATGGCTAAATTGATTCCGGGAAAGTTGCGCATGGAGGGTGTTACTCTCTATGAGACAGGCAACATTGAGATTATCAAGGAAAAAGGGAATCGCCTCTATACTCGTGTGGCGGGAGAAGACTTGCGCTACAGCTTAGAGGATGATCTTGTTTTTTGTTCTTGTGATTTTTTCCAAAAAAGAGGTTACTGTGTTCACCTCGCAGCGCTAGAGCATTATCTGAAGAATGATGAAGAAGGCCAGGTGATTTTACAAGCCTTAGAAAAAGGACATGAAGAGCAAGAAGAGGTCGAAACCAAGGTTAGTTTTGGCGGTAGTTTTTTGGAGCGTATCCAACCTCAGAAGAGAGAGCAAATCTACACTTTGTCGGCTCAAGGCCAGGTGGAAGCTGGGACCAATCGCCTCCTTTGGACTCTCCGAATCGGTTTAGTTGATAGTCAAAAATATTATGTCATTCGTGACATCCCTCTCTTTTTGAAGGTCTTGGTCCAACGAAAGCCATACATGATTGGGAAACACTATGAAAATGACTTGTCTTGGGATGCTTTTGATACAGCTAGTCAAGAAGTTCTTACTTTTTTATGTGGCTTGATTGAGGAGGGACTGAGTCAAGACCTCTTTTTCCCCAATCAAGGTCGTCACCTCTTTTTCCCTCTGACCTTTTTTGAGCAGGGAGTGGAGTTGCTGATGAACTTGGAAGATTTTCATTTCGAACACCAGATCGATAGTTATGAAAATCTTCTCTTTCATGATTTAGATCCCGATGCGGGACTTTTCACTTTTTCTGTGAGGGAGCATCCCGATTATTTTGAAATGGAGATTTCTGAAAGTGAGCGAGTCAACGTATTCTATGGGGGAGCGGTTCTATTTCGTAAGGGGAATCTTTATCTCTTAAACCCTAAACAAATCAGCCTACTAAAGAAAATTAAGGAGCTTCCTCAGGAGGAGAGAGGGAGAAAATGCCTCCAGTTTGACAACAGTGATCGTGACCGTCTGGCCGCTTGTCTGCCTTTGTTTGGACAGCTAGGAATAGTGTCTGCCCCCGAGCGCTTGCAAATCAGACCCTTTTCACCAATCTTTTACTTTGATAGGGAGGATGACGGCCGCATCCGCTTGGATATCCAGTTTGACTATGGAGATGTTAAGGTGACTAGTCGTCAACAGCTGGAACAATTGCCATTTTCAAGTGATGCTGTCTTGGTAAACCAATTATTTCAAGTCTGTTTAGGGGCTGGTTTTGAGGCTGATTTTCAGTCTTGGAGACAGGCCTTGAAGCCAGAGGCAGTTTATTCTTTCTTTCACCATACGATTCCAGCTTTTGAGAAATTGGGTCAGGTTTTCTTGTCTGATGAGATGAATCAGCTCTACAGCGTCCAAGCTCCTCAGGTTCAGATTGAGTCCAAGGGAGGACTGTTGGAAATCCAGTTTGATTTCCAAGGAATTGCCCAAGAAGAGATTGATCAAGCTCTTAAAGCTTTGACCAGCAATAAGGATTTCTATATCAGTTCTTCTGACCAAGTGTACTTTTTTGATGAGGAAACCAAGCAGATTCGTCAAAATTTGCAGGAACTGGGGGTTGAGCTAAAAGATGGTTCTTTTCAAGCTCGAAAATCTCTGGCTTATAGCCTTTCTCAGCTTTTTGAAGGTCGAGATAGGATCTCCTTCACAGAGGAATTTCAGCATTTAGCTCATGATTTGACCCATCCAGAGGATTTTCCTTTGGGAGATATACGGGTGCAGGCGAGTTTGAGAGACTACCAGGAAAAGGGTGTTCGTTGGCTCCAGATGCTTCATCACTATGGTTTTGGTGGCATTCTGGCAGATGATATGGGACTGGGAAAAACATTGCAAACTATCGCTTTTTTGACTAGTCAGGTGACAGAAAATAGTCGGGTCTTGATTTTAGCGCCGTCAGGTTTGATCTACAATTGGGCAGATGAATTTAGGAAATTTGCCCCACAGTTGGATTTGGCTGTCGTTCATGGTTTGAAAGCGAATCGAGAAGCAATTCTTTCTGAAAATCACCAAATCTATGTGACTAGCTATGCCACCTTTCGTCAAGACAGCGAGCTTTATCAAGAGATGGCTTTTGATTTTCTCTTTTTAGATGAAGCCCAGGTCATGAAAAATGCCCAGACTAAGATTGCTCAGAGTTTGCGCCAGTTTGTGGTGCCAGCAGTATTTGCTTTGTCAGGTACGCCCATCGAAAACCATTTAGGAGAGTTGTGGTCTATCTTTCAAATTGTGCTTCCGGGGCTCTTGCCGAACAAGAAAGAGTTTATGAAATTACCAGCTGAGCAGGTAGCGCAGTTTATCAAGCCCTTCGTCATGAGGCGTAAGAAAGAAGAAGTCCTAACAGAGCTGCCTGACCTGATCGAAGTCGTCTATAAAAATGAACTGGAAGACCAGCAGAAGGCCATCTATCTAGCCCAGTTGCAACAGATGCGAGACCGCCTAGCGCAAGTGACAGATCAAGAATTCCAGAGAAGTCGCGTAGAAATCTTGTCTGGTCTGATGCGCTTGCGTCAAATCTGTGATACCCCTGCCCTCTTTATGGAAGATTATCAGGGAGCCAGTGGGAAACTGGATAGTCTTCGAGATTTATTGCTACAAGTGGCAGATGGTGGGCATCGGGTCTTGATTTTCTCCCAGTTCAAAGGAATGTTGGAAAAAATCGAGCAAGAGCTCCCAAATTTGGGCTTGACTTCCTTCAAAATTACGGGCTCAACTCCTGCTCAAGACCGACAAGAGATGACCAAAATATTTAATCAAGGGGAAAGGGATATCTTTCTCATCTCCCTTAAGGCGGGGGGTGTCGGTCTCAATCTGACAGGAGCTGACACCGTCATCCTAGTGGACCTCTGGTGGAATCCTGCTGTCGAGGCTCAGGCTATCGGACGAGCTCACCGAATGGGACAGGAGCGGAAGGTAGAAGTTTATCGTTTGATTACTAGAGGAACCATTGAAGAAAAGATTCAAGAACTCCAAGAACAGAAGAGACACCTAGTTTCCCAAGTTTTAGATGGGACGGAATCGCGTGCGAGTCTTAGTCTGGCAGAAATTCGAGAAATTTTAGGGATTTCTGAAGCCAGCACTTGAAAAATCAAGACAATACGCTATAATGAAGTGTTGAAAGGAAATACAAAATGAAACAAGATCGATTTCCATTGGTGTCAGATGATGAGATCATGCTGACTAAAATGCCAGTCATGGACTTGTACGATGAGTCAGACTTTATTAGCAATATCAAGGGTGATTACCGCGATAAAAACTATTTGGAATGGTCTCCTATCAATGAGAAACAGGCTGTAACTCCCTCGGCAGCTAGCAAGGAGTCAGAACCAGTTCCAGAACCTAAAAAAGTTGAAAAAACGTATGCTGAATTGGCTCGAGAAGAGGCGCGTGCGGATCTGAAGAAGAAACGTTCGGCCAAGTATTTGACTCAGGATGTTAGTCATACTAGACGACACAATGGTTCAACACTTGTTCGTCAAGGAAACCAACCAACAGCACCATTTCAAAAGGAAAATCCAGGTGAGTTTGCCAAGTTTAGTAAAAACTTGAGCCAGTCCCACTATATCTTAGCCGAGGAAGCTGGCCAGGTAGTGACTCCAACTCCGAAATCTCAAACGGAAAAGGCTAAAAAGAACAACTATGATTTTCTAAAGAAGAGTCAAATCTATAATAAAAAGAATAAGCAAACGGAACAGGAACGTCAGGTTGCCCAAGAGTTGAATCTGACAAGAATTACTGAGTAAGGGAGAAAAACATGTCAAAAACATATCATTTTATTGGAATCAAGGGATCAGGGATGAGTGCCTTGGCCTTGATGTTGCACCAAATGGGACACAAGGTTCAAGGTTCAGACGTTGAAAAATACTACTTTACTCAACGTGGACTAGAGCAGGCAGGGATTACGATTCTTCCTTTTGATGAAAAGAACCTGCAAGGGGATCTTGAAATTATTGCTGGAAATGCCTTTCGTCCAGATAACAATGTTGAAATCGCCTATGCCGACAAAAATGGTATCAGCTACAAACGTTACCATGAATTCCTAGGCAGCTTTATGCGTGACTTTGTCAGCATGGGGGTTGCAGGAGCGCATGGTAAGACATCAACGACTGGGATGCTGTCTCACGTTTTGTCTCACATCACAGACACTAGCTTCTTGATTGGGGATGGAACGGGTCGAGGTTCTGAAAATGCTAAGTATTTTGTTTTTGAATCTGACGAATATGAGCGACATTTCATGCCTTACCACCCAGAATACTCTATCATCACCAATATTGACTTTGACCATCCAGACTACTTTACTAGTCTAGAGGATGTTTTCAACGCCTTTAATGACTATGCCAAACAAATTACTAAAGGTTTGTTTGTCTACGGTGAGGATGCTGAGTTGCGTAAGATTACAGCCAATGCTCCAATCTATTACTATGGCTTTGATGCTGAGGGAAATGACTTTGTAGCTAGCGACCTTCTACGTTCTACGACTGGTTCGACCTTCACAGTTCATTTCCGCGGACAAGAGTTGGGTCAATTCCACATTCCAACCTTTGGTCGTCACAATATTATGAATGCGACAGCCGTTATTGGTTTACTTTATACAGCAGGGTTTGACTTGAACTTGGTCCGTGAACACTTGAGAACATTTGCAGGTGTCAAGCGTCGTTTCACTGAAAAGGTTGTCAATGGCACCATTATTATTGATGATTTCGCCCACCATCCAACGGAAATCATTGCGACCTTAGATGCGGCTCGTCAGAAATACCCAAGCAAGGAAATTGTTGCAATCTTCCAACCACACACTTTCACTAGAACCATTGCCCTATTGGACGACTTTGCTAAAGCTTTGAGCCAGGCAGATGCTGTTTACTTGGCGAAAATCTATGGATCAGCCCGTGAGGTGGACCATGGTGACGTCAAGGTAGAAGACCTAGCAGATAAAATTAAGAAGAAAAGCCAAGTCATCACAGTTGAAAATGTATCACCACTCCTTGAGCATGATAATGCAGTCTATGTCTTTATGGGAGCAGGAGATATCCAAACCTATGAGTACTCATTTGAACGTCTCTTGTCTAATTTGACAAGCAACGTCCAATAAGAAAAAAGAATGGAAATTCCAATCACCATAAGACGGGTTACTTTATCGGATTTAGAAGAAATTGTAGCAATTGAAGAATCTTGTTTATCCTCAGAAGAAATAGTGAGCTACGAATTTTTAGAAGAGAGTATCCGTAAGATTGCGGATACCTTTCTTGTAGCTAGAGATGAAAACCAGCTCGTAGGCTATGTTTTAGGAGAATCTCAGTCTCTTCATCCCACATGGATAGAAATAAGATCATTAGCTATTCATCCTGACCATCGCGGGCAAGGCTTGGGGACCCTTCTTCTTGCTAGCTTGAAACAAGTGGTGGTGGAAGGAGGGTATGAGTATCTTCGCTTGACTTGTCCTGATGACTTGCTCTCTTATTTTGAGATGAATGGCTTTGTTGAGGAAGAAGTGCCAGAAGCTTCATGCGCAAGATTTTCGGGATGGAATCTGATTTGGGCCAATCCTTTTTATCAGGAGGAAGTATGAAAATCAGACACGCAAGATTTTCGGATTTAGATCAAATTTTAGAGATAGAGCTGGAGAATTTCTCCCTTGAAGAAGCCATTCCTCGTTCGGTCTTTGAGTCGCATTTACGTGAAATTCAGACCAGTTTTCTCGTAGCTGAAAAGGAGGGACGTATCCTTGGGTATATCGAAGGTCCAGTCGTCCCACATCGTCATCTACAAGATCAGTCCTTTACAGAAGAGATAAAAGACTATAGCCATCGACCTGGAGGCTATATCTCTGTGACCTGTCTCTCCATAGCTAAGGAGGCACAAGCCTTGGGCGTGGGGAAAAGATTGTTAAGGGCTCTGAAAGAAGTCGCTTTAGAACATGAACGAGAAGGTATCAACTTGACCTGCCATGACTATCTCATCCCTTATTATGAAAAACATGGATTTGTGAATGAAGGGGTATCCCAGTCAAGCTTTGCGGGTGAAAGTTGGTATGATATGGTTTGGCATCCGGAAAATAAAGAAAACTAGCTAGGGAATGGCCTAGTTGGTTGCTTTTCTGCGACTTTTAAGATATAATATTATGGATTGTCAACAAGGAGGTAATGCTTTTGACTGAAAAATCAAGAGAAGAAGAAAAATTAAGCTTTAAAGATCAGATTCTACGTGATTTAGAGAGAGTAAAAGAACAAGATAGAAGAGAGAAAGAAGTAGACATTCCAAATCTGACAGCTTCATCATCTCAAGCTAGTTCAGTAACTCCTGTAAATCCTGAATCGGATGCTTCAACAGAAGAGTTGATGGCTGATTCCCTATCTGTTGTCGATAAAATTCTAAAGAATGCGCCGAGTGTTCCTCCACTTTCGAGTGCTGAAGCTGATAAAACGGATGAAAAAGAAGAGAAAGAGATTAGACAGCCTGTCATTGACAAGATTGAAGTTGTAGAATCTGAAGAACCTCTAGTAGAACCGATTCATCCAGCTGAAGAACCTGTAGTGGAGTCCGTTCAACCTAAGGTGGAACCAGTTGAACTTGAACCTGAAGAAAAAGAATTTAACGATACTCCGACCAAGATAGATGTGACTTATAAGACAGAAGAGGCCAATACATCAGTTGCTTCTTCTGAGAATAAAGCTGAAGCGCTAGCTTCAACTGGATCCTCAGACAGATTAACGGAGGAATCACGTCGTAACCGTCGCCGTAAAGGTAAAAAGCCAACCAAGAAAAAGAAAAAATCAAAAGCCAAAGGTTTCCTAGTAACCTTTTTAGTTCTCTTGGTACTTGTGGCTGCTGGTGGATACTTTGGGTACGGTTATGTTCAAGACTCTTTGAAACCTGTTGATGCGAGCTCTAAGGAGTATATGACAGTTCAAATTCCAGAAGGATCAAATGTGCAACAAATTGGGAGCACTTTGGAAAAATCTGGTTTGGTCAAACATGGACTTATCTTTAGTATTTATGCTAAGTATAAGGGTTCAGATTTGAAGTCAGGTTATTACAATTTGAAGAAGAGCATGAGTACGGATGACTTGATTCAAGAATTGCAAAAAGGTGGAACTCCTGAACCTCAAGAACCAGTGCTTGCGAACTTAACTATTCCAGAAGGTTATACCTTAGAGCAAATTGCTCAGACAGTAGGTCAACTCCAAGGTGATTTTAAAGAACCTCTTACAGCGGATGCTTTCCTGGCAAAAGCTCAAGATGAAACCTTCATTTCCCAACTAGTAGCCAAGTATCCAAACCTTCTTGGAAGTCTCCCAACAAAAGACAGTGGCGTTCGTTATCGCCTTGAAGGTTACCTTTTCCCAGCAACCTACACTATCAAAGACAGCACCACAGTTGAAAGCTTGATTGATGATATGTTAGCAGCTATGGACAAGGCCATGTCACCGTATTACACTATGATCAAAGAAAAGAATCTGACAGTTAATGAATTGCTTAGTATTGCTTCTCTTGTCGAAAAAGAAGGGGCTAAGACCGAAGATCGTAAATTGATTGCGGGAGTCTTCTATAACCGCTTGAATCTTGGTATGCCACTTCAAAGCAACATTGCTATCTTGTATGCTGAAGGAAAACTTGACCAAAAGATTAGCTTGGCTGATGATACTGCAATTGATACTACGATTGATTCACCTTATAATGTTTATACACATCTTGGCCTCATGCCCGGCCCAGTTGATAGTCCAAGCCTTGATGCTATTGAAGCAAGTGTAAATCAGACAAAGAGTGAGTACTTGTACTTTGTAGCAAATGTTGAAGACGGTAAAGTGTACTTTGCAACGACAAAAGAAGAGCATGACCAAAACGTTGCAGAACATATCAATAGTAAATTAACACAATCAAGTAGTTCAAACTAAAATTATGTGGTTTTCCACATAATTTTGTTTTAAAAAAGTAACAGAAAAGAAAGTTGAAAAAATGGCAGAAAAAACTTACCCAATGACCCTTGAAGAAAAGAAAAAGTTAGAAAAAGAATTAGAAGAATTGAAACTCGTTCGTCGTCCTGAAGTAGTAGAGCGTATCAAAATTGCTCGTTCGTACGGGGATCTTTCAGAAAATAGTGAGTACGAAGCAGCTAAGGATGAACAAGCTTTTGTTGAAGGACAAATTTCAAGTCTAGAAACAAAAATTCGCTATGCTGAAATTGTTAATAGCGATGCAGTTGCCCAAGATGAGGTAGCTATCGGTAAGACCGTAACCATTCAAGAAATCGGTGAAGAGGAAGAAGAAGTCTACATCATTGTCGGTTCTGCAGGTGCGGATGCTTTCGCTGGGAAGGTATCAAATGAAAGTCCGATTGGACAAGCTTTGATCGGCAAAAAAACAGGCGATATTGTTACGATTGAGACACCTGTTGGTAGTTACGATGTCAAAATTTTAAAGGTTGAAAAAACAGCCTAAATAGAATGAAAACGGAGTAGTGGAGGTCTTGACTTGCTCAACTCCTTTTTGATTTTTTGAATAAATAGGAGACTATATGAGTTCAAATAAGAAAAAAAATAAAATGGAGCGTGGTTTAACCAATCGCCATGTTCAGGTGATGGCCATTGCGGGGACAATCGGAACAGGACTTTTCCTAGGTGCTGGTCGTTCTATCAGCCTTACTGGACCTTCTATCATCCTGATTTACATGATTACAGGAGCCTTTATGTTTTTGATGATGAGGGCTGTTGGGGAGATGCTATATCAGGATCCAGAACAACATACTTTTATCAACTTTATCACCCGTCATTTGGGGAAAGGCTGGGGGTATTTCTCTGTTTGGTCTTATTGGTTGTCTGTTGTCTTTATCGGTATGGCAGAAATCACTGCGATTTCGCATTATGTTCAGTTTTGGTTTCCTTCTTGGCCTAGTTGGTTGATTCAGATTGTTTTTTTAACGATTTTGGCCTTGGTCAATCTGATTGCGGTTAAGCTCTTTGGAGAAGTCGAGTTTTGGTTTGCTATGGTTAAGATTGTGGCTATTTTAGCTATGATTGCAACAGGGGTCTTTATGGTCTTGACAGGATTTGAAACACCATATGGTGCTGCAAGTCTGGCAAATATCAGCAATCAATTCTCTCTTTTCCCAAATGGAGTCATGAACTTTGTCATGGCCTTTCAAATGGTATTTTTTGCCTATCTGATGATTGAATTTATCGGAGTGACAACCTCTGAAACGAAGAATCCTCGTCAGGTTTTGCCAAAAGCAGTTAAAGAAATTCCTCTCCGAATTGTCTTCTTCTATGGTGGTGCTCTATTAGCCATTATGTCTATCATTCCCTGGAGAGAACTTGCTTCTTCAGATTCACCATTTGTGACGGTCTTTGAGTTAGCAGGTATCAAGTGGGCAGCGGCTCTGATTAACTTTGTCGTTTTGACGTCGGCAGCGTCTGCTCTTAATTCAACCCTCTATTCAACAGGGCGACACCTCTACCAGATTGCTCATGATTCACCCAATCGCTTCCTAAAAGCGATCAAGGCAGATACTCTCTCTCGCCATAATGTTCCACAAAATGCCATCATCGCTTCAGCAATCTTGATTGCTCTAGCTGCCTTTATCAATGTTTTGCCAGGTGTTTCCGATGCCTTTGCTTTGATTACGGCGTCTTCATCAGGTGTTTACATCGCGATTTATATCTTGATCATGGTGGCTCATCTCAAATACCGCAAGTCACAAGACTTCATGGCGGATGGCTACCTCATGCCCCATTACCGTTTTCTAAATCCTTTAACCATGCTCTTCTTTATCTTTGTCTTTGTAACCCTCTTTTTACAAGAATCTACTTTTATGGGAGCAATTGGTTCAGCTATCTGGATTATCGGTTTCGGAATTTATAGCCAGTGGAAATTTAGAAAATAACTCATGAACTCATCAACTCTGCTTGGTGAGTTTTTTTCTAGTTTGACAGTCTATTGAAATAAGATTATAATCAAGCTGTAACAGTTCGAAGGAGGTTTGGATGCACTTTAGATTGGAAAATAAGGAATCGCATAAAGCGCAAGAAATAGGAAATCTGATTCGTTCTTATAATCGTTCCAAAAGAGAAGAGGCTGAAAGCGAGCCACTGAATCCTTATGTCGAAGACGAAAAGGGTAATCTCTTGGCAGGCTTAGTAGCAGAGACTTTCGGAAATTGGTTGGAAATCGAGTATTTGTTTGTGAAAGAGGAATTGCGAGAACAGGGAATCGGTTCAAAACTATTGCAACAGGCAGAAAGTGAAGCTAAGAATCGAAACTGTCGTTTTGCTTTCGTCAATACTTACCAGTTTCAAGCGCCAGATTTTTATAAAAGGTATGGCTACAAGGAAGTCTTTACCTTGCAAGACTATCCCTATACAGGACAAAGATACTATTACCAAAAGGATTTGTAAGCTAAATATGAAAGTATAAATCAAAGAGGAAATCTTCACATCACTATGGAGGTGGGCTAATGGATATCATACTAGATATGGGCAACGTTTTATTAGAATGGAACAAAGATAAGATTTTGCAAGGTGTTTCGGATACGAAGGAAGAATATTTGATTTTAGATAAGGCCATTTTTCAGTCGGGGCTTTGGGAAAGATTAGATCTTGGAACCATGACGAGAGAAGAGTTGGTGCTTAAAGTTGTGTCAATGATTGGCAGGACCTATCAAAAGAAGGTCGAAGAAGTTATCTGGAACTGGCCTAGCTACATTGACATTTATACGGAAGTCTTTCCTGTCTTGTCAGAACTAAAGAAAAAGGGGCATCGCATCTTTGTCTTGTCCAATACCTCAAAGGTATTTTATGACTTGCTGGAAGAGCAACTATCTCCCTTAAAAGAACTTTTAGATGGCTTTGTCTTATCCTGTGATATAAAAGCTATAAAGCCTGATTTGGTAATGTTTAAGGAGATTCTCGATAAATACCAGCTAGATCCTACAAATTGTGTCTTTCTAGACGATATTGAGGACAATACAAACGTAGCTCAGAACTTGGGCATCAAGGCCCATCAGGTCAAGAAAAGAAGTGATGTCGTTGATATTTTGAAATCCTATATTTAAAGGCAACGCTCTCTATTTTTTGTAGTAGAGAGTTTTTTTGTTAATAAAATCTTACAAAATGACATTTATATATTGCATTAAGTTAGATATATGGTATAATGTTTTTAAAAGAAGCGCAACTTTTTAAGAATGTGAAGGAGGACGCTAGTGGCTAAAAATTTAAAGTTAAAATTAGCTCGGGTGGAGCGTGATTTAACACAAGGGGATTTGGCAGAAGCTGTGGGCGTTACTAGGCAGACTATAGGCTTGATTGAAGCTGGGAAATACAATCCGAGTCTCTCCCTCTGCCAGTCCATTTGCAGATGCTTAGGAAAAACATTAGATCAATTATTTTGGGAGGAAGAAGATGAAGAATAGAAAAAAACTTGTGATCAAAGATGAACGTACGGAAAAATTGGATGGAAAGATTTCAGGAGAAATTCTTTTGGGAATGTGCCTATTTTTGGCACTGGAAATTTTTGCCAAAGTTTATATTTTTAATTTAACGCTTCTATCCTATTCACCAGAATTACTTTTATTGATTGGAGTAGGTTTGTATGCCATTATTCGCCGCATGTATGTAGGAATTGATATTCGAGATATTGTTGAGAATACTGGAAAAGAAAGAATTTTATCTGCTTTGGGATTTTCTATAGTGGTTTTATTGATTGATATCGTAGGCAATCGCGAGGAACTGGTCAGTCTATTGACTTGGAAGTACTCCCTAAAAGTGGTTCTAGCAGTTATCATCTATCTCGTTGGGAGTTATTCTATGGACCGAGTTATTCTATACTTGAATCGCAGAAATCAGCAAGTTTGGGAGGAAGAAGATGAAAAATAGATTTTTTTATTATCAATTATTAGACGAAAGAGAAGAACAACTGATGAATAAAGCGGGGGCTGAAAGTTTCTATATCTCTATAGCTTTCTTGATTTTATCTTATATGATTGCAGTATTAGCACCAAGTCTTTTTAATCCGAGAATGATTCTCATCATTATCATTATTGGAACTTCTTACTTTTTCGGCCGTTCTCGAGATTTGGGTGTGAACTACTATAGTCGTTTTCATTTTACAATTTTAGGGTGTTTGCTGGTAACTCTCACTATTACGACTCTCTTGATGTTGGAGAATTATCAATTTAACATAGAAATTTATCAGCACAATCCTTTGAACGTTAAATACTTGTCTGCTTGGGTCATTACTTATCTGATTTACCTTCCTTGGATTTTTATCGGCAATCTCGGCCTTAAAAGTTATGGCGAATGGGCTCAAAAAAAGTTTGAGCAAGATATGGATGAGCTTGAAGAAGTATAAAAGCTTGTTACTCTTTTCTCAATCCCGACAAAATGTGTTATAATAGTACTAATTTATCGGATGGTATGAAAGTTATCGAAAACTTTCATAAGTTTGTAAACTAGGAAGAAGGAAAACATATGTATCCAGATGATAGTTTGACATTGCACACAGACTTGTATCAAATCAACATGATGCAGGTTTACTTTGACCAAGGGATTCACAATAAGAAGGCGGTCTTTGAGGTTTACTTCCGCCAGCAACCGTTTAACAATGGCTATGCTGTTTTTGCAGGTTTGGAAAGGATTGTGAATTATCTTGAAGACTTGCGCTTTTCAGATAGTGATATCGACTACTTAGAGTCGCTAGGCTATCATGGAGAGTTTTTGGAGTACCTGCGTAATCTCAAGTTGGAATTGACGGTTCGTTCTGCTCAGGAAGGGGACTTGGTCTTTGCTAATGAGCCGATTGTGCAGGTGGAAGGACCTCTAGCCCAATGTCAATTGGTTGAAACGGCTCTCTTGAATATCGTCAACTACCAGACCTTGGTGGCGACTAAGGCAGCTCGTATTCGGTCTGTCATTGAAGATGAACCATTGATGGAATTTGGGACACGCCGTGCACAAGAAATGGATGCAGCTATCTGGGGAACACGCGCAGCCGTGATCGGTGGAGCCAATGGCACTAGTAATGTGCGGGCAGGGAAGCTTTTTGACATTCCTGTTCTAGGAACCCATGCCCATGCCTTGGTACAGGTTTATGGAAATGACTATCAGGCCTTCAAGGCTTATGCGGCGACTCATAAAAATTGTGTCTTTCTTGTCGATACTTATGACACGTTGCGAATCGGTGTGCCAGCTGCCATTCAGGTGGCGCGTGAGCTGGGTGATCAGATTAACTTTATGGGTGTGCGGATCGACTCTGGGGACATTGCCTACATTTCCAAGAAAGTCCGTCAGCAACTGGACGAGGCTGGCTTTACAGAGGCTAAGATCTATGCTTCTAATGATTTGGATGAAAATACTATTCTCAACCTCAAGATGCAAAAGGCCAAGATTGATGTCTGGGGTGTGGGAACCAAGCTGATTACAGCCTATGATCAGCCAGCTCTTGGGGCAGTTTATAAGATTGTAGCTATCGAAGATGAGAATGGTCGTATGCGCAATACCATCAAACTGTCTAATAATGCTGAAAAAGTATCAACGCCAGGTAAGAAACAGGTGTGGCGCATTACCAGTCGTGAAAAAGGCAAGTCAGAAGGCGACTACATCACCTATGATGGTGTGGATGTGAGCGGTATGACTGAAATCAAGATGTTCCATCCGACTTATACATACATCAAGAAGACCGTTCGTAATTTTGATGCCGTTCCTCTCTTAGTGGATATTTTCAAAGAAGGGAAATTAGTTTATAGTTTGCCTAGTTTGACTGACATTCAAGCCTATGCTCGTAAGGAATTTGACAAGCTTTGGGATGAGTATAAACGGGTACTCAATCCACAGCACTATCCAGTAGACTTGGCGCGTGATATTTGGCAAGATAAGATGGACTTGATTGACAAGATGCGCAAGGAAGCTCTTGGTGAAGGAGAATAAGAATGAGTTTGCAAGAGACCATTATCCAGCAACTGGGTGTCAAGCCAGTGATTGACGCTCAGGAAGAAATCCGTCGTTCGATTGATTTCTTAAAGAGATACTTGAAAAAACACCCCTTCCTTAAAACTTTTGTACTAGGGATTTCTGGAGGACAAGACTCAACCTTAGCAGGGCGCTTGGCGCAATTAGCTATGGAAGAAATGCGAGCAGAGACAGGAGATGACAGTTACCAATTTATCGCTGCCCGCCTGCCCTATGGCGTGCAAGCTGATGAAGCGGATGCTCAAAAAGCCCTCGCTTTCATCCAACCAGATGTCAGCTTGGTTGTGAATATAAAAGACTCTGTTGATGCCATGGCCTTAGCAGTAGAAGCTACAGGCAGTCCAATGACGGATTTTAATAAAGGAAATATCAAGGCTCGTAGCCGTATGATTGCTCAATATGCGCTTGCTGGAGCCCATAGCGGAGCTGTTATTGGGACTGATCATGCAGCTGAAAATATCACAGGTTTCTTTACCAAGTTTGGTGATGGTGGTGCGGATATTTTACCCCTTTTCCGTCTCAATAAACGTCAAGGAAAACAACTCTTGAAAGAGCTTGGTGCAGACCCAGCCCTTTATGAAAAAATCCCAACAGCAGATTTGGAAGAAGAAAAACCAGGTATTGCAGACGAAATCGCACTTGGAGTCACTTACAATGAAATTGATGATTACCTAGAAGGCAAAACAATCAGCCCAGAAGCCCAAGCGACTATTGAAAACTGGTGGCACAAAGGCCAACATAAACGCCACCTACCCATCACCGTATTTGATGACTTTTGGGAGTGAAAACCTCCAGTGGAGGTTTTCAGCCCGAGTCTAGAAACGGGAAAACGAGGAACCTCTAGTGGAGGTTTTTACCCTGAGCCTAGAAATGAGAAAGCGAAGAAGGTCCGGGGGACCTTTTTAGCTTGAGCCTTAAGCTTAGAAAGCGAGGTAACATCATGAAAGCAATCGGTACGCAAACGTTGCAGACGAAACGATTGATTTTGAGAAGATTTGTGGAAAGTGATGCAGAAGCTATGTTTGAAAATTGGGCTTCGTCTGCTGAGAATCTGACCTATGTCACCTGGGATCCCCATCCTGATGTCGATGTGACTCGAAACTCAATTCGCAATTGGGTTGCCTCTTATGCCAATCCCAACTATTACAAATGGGCGATTTGCCTCAAGGAAAACCCAGAACAAGTGATAGGTGATATCAGCATCGTTGATATGGATAAGAACGATTCTTCTTGTGAAATTGGGTATATTTTAGGAAAAAATTATTGGAGCCGAGGTATGATGACGGAGGCCTTGAAAGCTGTCTTAGACTTTTGTTTTACTCAAGCAGGCTTTCAAAAGGTCAGAGCTCGTTACGCCAGTCTTAACCCAGCTTCAGGCCGTGTGATGGAGAAGGCTGGAATGTCCTATCTAAAAACTATTGCCAATGGTGTGGAGAGAAAAGACTACGTTTCGGACCTTATTTATTACCAGATAATTAGGGAAGACAGGTGATTTTCTTTTCTGTTTCTATCAAAGTCAGACCTTGTCTGGCTTTTTTTGTACCATATTTCTGAATAAACTGATTAAATTCCTATTTTTTCCTATCATTGTCCCTGTTTTTTCTTAGAGTTGGGAATTATAATAGACTTAACAAATCAAAGAATGGAGGAAGGCAATGGACAATGTATTCTTTTTTATCAGTGTTTTTCTTGCTGGAATTCTTTCCTTCTTTTCTCCTTGTATCTTACCCTTGTTACCGGTCTATGCAGGGATCTTGTTGGATGACAAAGATGGTGCTCAGGCTTCTAGCGGAAAAATTTCAATCTCACTTGTTAGTTTAGTGCGAACTCTGGCCTTTATAGCGGGGATTTCTTTTATCTTTATCTTACTGGGCTATGGAGCTGGTTTTTTAGGCAATTTGCTGTATGCTTCTTGGTTTCAGTATGTGACAGGTGCAGTTATCATTCTCTTGGGCTTACACCAGATGGAAGTCTTACATTTGAAGGGGCTCTACAAGGAAAAAAGGCTACAATTAAAGAGACAGGGTCAAAACGCTAACGGCTATAGTCAGGCATTTTTACTGGGGTTGACCTTTAGTTTTGCTTGGACGCCATGTGTGGGGCCAGTTCTGGGGTCTGTTTTGGCCTTAGCGGCTTCAGGTGGCTCAGGTGCTTGGCAGGGAGCTGGTCTCATGTTGGTTTACACGCTAGGTTTGGCGCTACCATTTTTGGTTCTAGCTCTCGCCTCCAGCTATGTTTTGAAACATTTTCGAAAACTCCATCCTTACCTCGGAACCCTCAAAAAAGTGGGTGGTTTCCTCATTATCCTGATGGGAATCTTGGTGCTTTTGGGAAATGCTTCTATTTTGACAAGATTATTTGAATAGAGAGGAAGAAGAAATGAAGAAATGGCAAACATGTCTACTTGGAGTAGGCTCAATCTGTTGCTTGGCAGCTTGTTCGGCTAAAAACATGTCAGACGAATCAACTATGAAGGAGCAAACCAAAACAGAACAAGTCGGTGCGCAAACTGCGACTAAAGGTCAGGCAGTCGCTGATTTTGAACTAACAGGAGTAGATGGTAAGACCTATCGTTTATCTGACTACAAAGGCAAGAAAGTCTATCTTAAATTCTGGGCTTCTTGGTGTTCCATCTGTCTAGCCAGCCTTCCAGATACGGACGAAATTGCTAAGGATGCTGGTGATGACTACGTAGTTTTGACAGTGGTATCTCCTGGCCACAAGGGGGAGCAAGCAGAAGCGGACTTTAAGAACTGGTACAAGGGCTTGGATTATAAAAATTTTCCAGTTCTAATTGATCCGTCAGGCAAACTTTTGGAAAGTTATGGTATTCGTTCTTACCCGACTCAAGCCTTTATAGACAAGGGAGGCAAGCTGGTCAAAACGCAACCAGGTTTTATGGATAAGGATATGATTTTAAAGACATTGAAAGAAATGGGGTAGAGAAAGATCATGAATGATAAAGTAAAATTGTTTGTCTTGGCAGGGGTCATTCTCCTAGCCATAAGCGGTTTCTATTTTCTATTGATGCGAAATGCAGGCCAGACAGATAGCTCGCAAATTGAGAAAGCGTCAGTTAGCCAAGGAGGAAAAACAGTGAAAAAAACAGAGATTAGCAAAGACGCAGACTTGCACGAAATTTATCTAGCTGGGGGATGTTTCTGGGGAGTGGAGGAATACTTCTCACGCGTGCCTGGAGTGACAGATGCCGTTTCAGGCTATGCAAATGGTAGAGGGGAAACAACCAAGTACGAATTGATTAACCAAACAGGACATGCAGAGACTGTCCATGTCACCTATGACGCCAACCAAATTTCCCTCAAAGAAATCCTGCTTCATTACTTCCGCATTATCAATCCAACCAGCAAAAATAAACAAGGAAATGATGTGGGGACTCAGTATCGTACCGGCGTTTATTACACAGATGACAAGGATTTGGAAGTAATCAATCAAGTCTTTGATGAAGTTGCTAAAAAATATGACCAACCTCTGGCAGTTGAAAAGGAACCCTTGAAAAATTTTGTGGTGGCTGAGGACTATCATCAAGACTACCTCAAGAAAAATCCAAATGGCTACTGTCATATCAATGTCAATCAGGCTGCATATCCCGTCATCGATGCCAGCAAATATCCTAAACCAAGTGATGAGGAATTGAAAAAGACCTTGTCAACTGAGGAGTATGCCGTCACCCAGAAAAATCAAACGGAACGAGCTTTTTCCAATCGCTACTGGGATAAATTTGAATCCGGTATCTATGTGGATGTGGCAACTGGTGAACCCCTCTTTTCATCAAAGGATAAGTTTGAGTCTGGTTGCGGATGGCCTAGTTTCACACAACCTATCAGCCCGGATGTTGCCACTTACAAGGAAGATAAGTCTTACAATATGACGCGCATGGAAGTAAGAAGCCGAGTTGGAGATTCTCACCTTGGTCATGTCTTTACGGATGGACCAAAGGACAAGGGAGGCTTGCGCTACTGTATCAATAGTCTTTCTATCCGCTTTATTCCCAAAGACCAAATGGAAGAAAAAGGCTATGCTTATTTACTAGATTATGTCGATTAAGACTCTTCAAACTACTTCAGCGTCGCCTTACCGTCCCCATACGTATAGTTACTGACTTCGTCAGTTTCATCTACAACCTCAAAACAGTGTTTTTGAGCTGACTTTGTCAGTTTTATCTACAACCTCAAAGCTGAACTTTGCACAACCTGCGGTTAGCTTCCTAGTTTGCTATTTGATTTTCATTGAGTATAAGAGGGCTTTCCTAAGCGGTTAGAGGAGAATTTTGCTATACTGATACTAGTAAGTGACAAAGGAGCAGAGCATGACCTACACAATCTTAATCGTAGAAGATGAATATCTGGTAAGACAAGGCTTGACCAAACTGGTCAATGTAGCAGCCTACGATATGAAAATCATCGGTCAGGCTGAAAATGGAAGACAGGCTTGGGAATTGATTCAACAACAAGTGCCGGATATCATTTTAACCGATATCAACATGCCTCAGCTAAATGGCATCCAGTTGGCCAGTCTGGTACGAGAAACCTATCCACAAGTGCATTTGGTATTTTTAACGGGTTACGATGATTTTGATTATGCCTTGTCTGCTGTCAAACTAGGTGTAGATGACTATCTGCTTAAGCCCTTTTCTCGTCAGGATATTGAGGAAATGTTGGGGAAAATCAAGCAAAAACTAGATAAGGAAGAGAAGGAAGAGCAGTTACAAGATTTATTAACCGATAAGTTTGAGGGAAATCTGGCTCAGAAGATCCAGTCCCATCTGGCTGATAGTCAGTTTAGTTTGAAGTCTTTGGCCAGTGACTTGGGCTTTAGTCCGACTTATCTGAGCTCCTTGATTAAGAAAGAGTTGGGTCTGCCTTTTCAGGATTATCTGGTGAGAGAGCGTGTCAAACAAGCCAAGCTCTTGCTTTTGACCACGGATTTAAAGATTTACCAGATAGCCGAAAAGGTTGGTTTTGAAGATATGAACTATTTTACCCAACGTTTTAAACAGATTGCAGGTGTGACACCTCGTCAGTTTAAGAAGGGAGAAGGCCGATGAAGCGTTCTTCTCTCCTGGTCAGAATGGTTATTTCCATCTTTCTGGTCTTTCTCATTCTCCTAGCTGTGGTTGGGACTTTCTACTATCAATCTAGTTCATCAGCCATTGAGACTACCATTGAAGGCAATAGCCAAACGACCATCAGTCAAACTAGCCACTTTATCCAGTCTTATATCAAAAAATTAGAAACCACCTCAACCAGTTTGACCCAGCAGAAGGATGTGTTAGCCTATGCTGAGAATCCTAGTCAAGATAAGGTCAAGGAAATCCGAGATCTATTTTTGACCATCTTAAAGGCAGACCAGGATTTGAAAACGGTGGTGTTGGTAACCAAGTCTGGTCAGGTCATTTCCACTGATGACAGTGTGCAGATGAAAACTTCCTCAGATATGATGGCTGAGGATTGGTACCAAAAGGCTATTCATCAGGGGGCTAAACCCGTTTTGACACCAGCTCGTAAATCAGACAGCCAGTGGGTTATTTCTGTCACTCAGGAACTTGTTGATGCAAAGGGAACCAATTTAGGTGTGCTTCGCTTGGATATTTCCTATGAAACTCTGGAAGCATATCTCAACCAACTCCAGTTGGGCCAGCAGGGCTTTGCCTTTATCATCAATGAGAAGCATGAATTTGTCTACCATCCTAAACGTACTGTCTATAGCTCATCTAGCGAAATGGAGGCCATGAAACCCTATATTGAGACAGGGCAGGGTTATACTCCAGACCACCAATCCTATGTGAGTCAGGAAAAGATTGCAGGAACTGATTGGACGGTTATAGGCGTGTCTTCACTGGAGAAGTTAGATAAGGTTCGGAGTCAACTCATGTGGACCTTGCTTGCTGCTAGTGCCTTATCTCTTCTTGCCTGTCTCTGCTTGGTGTGGTTCAGTCTCAAGCGCTGGATCGCCCCCTTGAAGGACCTGAGAGAAACCATGCTGGAAATTGCTTCTGGTGGTCAGAATCTGCGTGCCAAGGAAACTGGTGCCCATGAACTGAGAGAAGTGACTCGCCAGTTCAATGCTATGTTGGATCAGATTGATCAGTTGATGGCAGATGTTCGCAGGCAGGAAGAAACGACCCGTCAGTATGAACTTCAAGCCTTGTCAAGTCAGATCAATCCGCATTTTCTCTATAATACTTTGGACACTATCATCTGGATGGCTGAATTTCAGGATAGTCAGCGAGTGGTTCAGGTGACCAAGTCCTTGGCAACCTATTTCCGCTTGGCGCTCAATCAAGGAAAGGACTTGATTTTCCTGTCTGATGAAATCAATCATGTCCGCCAGTACCTCTTTATCCAGAAACAACGTTATGGGGATAAGCTGGAATATGAAATTGATGAAAATTCTGTCTTTGATAATTTAGTATTGCCTAAACTGGTGCTACAACCCCTTGTAGAAAATGCCCTTTATCACGGCATCAAGGAGAAAGATGGACAGGGACATATTAAAGTTTCCGTCCAGAAAAAGGATTCAGGACTAATCATCCGCATTGAGGATGATGGTGTTGGTTTCCAAAATCCTGACGATAGTAGTCAAAGTCAGCTCAAACGTGGGGGAGTTGGTCTTCAAAATGTTGACCAACGGCTCAAACTTCATTTTGGAGAAGATTACCAAATGAAGATTGATTCTATTCCCTCAAAAGGTACGACAGTTGAAATATACATAAATGGAATAGAAACTAGCTAACTCCCAGTCAATTCTGGGAGTTTTATGCGTAATTGGGCAAGCTTTCTAGGTTGTCTATCTTGCTAAAACGTAGAAAAAACGATATGATAGATAATGACAAAAGAGGTATCAAGTATGAAGGAAAAAGATATTCAAAGAGCAACAAGCCAGATTGTTGAAGATGTATTAGAAAAGGCCAATTTGAAGCAGGGATCCATCTTTGTTTTGGGCCTTTCTTCTAGTGAGGTGATAGGTGGTCAGATTGGCAAGGAATCCAGCCAAGAAATTGGGGAAATTATTGTGAAGACTATCCTAGATATCCTAGAAGAAAATGGAATTCATCTAGCCGTTCAAGGTTGTGAACATGTCAATCGAGCCCTCGTCGTTGAACGTCAGGTGGCAGAGCAGTTTGGTCTGGAAATGGTCAGCGTCCTTCCTACACTTCATGCAGGAGGTTCAGGTCAGTTGGCAGCCTTCAAGTTTATGCAAGATCCAGTTGAGGTTGAATTTATCAAGGCTCATGCTGGATTGGATATCGGAGACACTGCAATTGGTATGCATGTCAAGCATGTTCAGGTTCCAATTCGACCAGTTTTGCGTGAGATTGGGCACGCCCACGTAACGGCTCTAGCTAGCCGTCCAAAACTCATTGGTGGTGCGCGTGCGCAGTATCCACAAGATTCTATCAGAAAGTCGTGAGAATGAGAAAAACAAAACAACAACTAGAAAAAATCACCAAATATTCGATTCGTAAGCTCACTGTTGGAGTAGGTCCTGTAGCCATCGGGGCCTTCCTTTTTGGTGTCAGTACCCTTTCAGTAGATAAAGTGCATGCCAATGAAGCTGGCGGTGCTCATAGTGTTCATTACCGTTATTTGGCGGAGCAGGAATTGACCGAGTCTGAAAAAGCCCTGATTCACCATGAAGTTCCTACAGAATTTCAAGATGAAGATATTCTCTATGTAGTTTATCGCAAGAAAGCAACTAACAGTCAACAACTTCCTTACACAGGAAGTAAAGAACTAGCCTTGGCTGGTCTTGGCTTGGCAACAGCCTCACTAGCAGTCTTTTTGGTATCCAAAAAAGGTCGCAAAGAGGTCCTAGGTGTTCTCTTGATTGGTTCTTTGGGAGCCAGCACTTTTGTACCTTATGGGACATTTGCATTTGAAAATAAAGAATTGCTTTCTTATAACCAAACTATTTCGGCCTCTACACATGAAGGTTTGGCTGAAGGAATTATCCATATTGATGGCTATGAATACATTGGTTACTTCAAGGAAGCAGAACTCCACCCATCAAGACCAGCTTCAGCTGAGAAGCCTCAGTTGCCAGTAGAAAAGCAAAGTGCAAATGAAATCGAGAAAACAGAAGTAGTTCAAGAAACACCGACTGTTGCGCCAGAAACCGTCGTTGAAAAACCTGTGGCACAAACTCCGGTTTCTCCTGCTGTTGAAGAAAAACCAGTTTTTGAGAATCCTCAGACTAGACAGGAAGAGAGCTTGGTAGAGATTCCTTTTGAAACAGTCACAAGCCCAGATGCGAATCTAGCAGAAGGAGAGACTCGTATCGTCGCAGCCGGAGTAAATGGTCAGCGTCGCCTTGTAACCAAGGTATCGATGGTTAACGGTCAAGAAGTTAGAGAAGTCATCGAAGACCAAGTAGTCCAAAATCCTGTGTCTCAAGTCATTGCAGTCGGAACTAAGAAAGAGGTGCAACCTGCTCCAACTCCAGTACCACAAGCTGAACCAACTCACCAAGTAGCTAAAGGTACACAAGAAGAAGGTAAGACAGGACAAGCCTTAACACAAGCTGAATTACCAGAAGCCCCAGTTGAAGTAAAAGGAACTCAAGAAGAAGGTAAGGCAGGACAATCCTTAACGCAACCTGAATTGCCAGAGACTCCAGTTGAAGCAAAAGGAACTCAAGAAGAAGGCAAAGAAGGTCAAGCTTTGACGCAACCAACATTACCAGATGCTCCAGTAGAAGTAAAAGGTACACAAGAGGAAGGTAAAGTAGGTCAAGCTCTTGTACAAGAACAGTTACCTGAGTACAAAGTAACTGAGGGAACCCTTGTTGAAACATCGACTACAGACCTAGACTACAAAACTGAAACGACTGAGGATCCAACCAAGTATACGGACGAAGAAACTGTCGTAAGAAATGGTGAAAAAGGTAGTCAAGTTACTAAAACAACTTATAAAACAGTAGAAGGTGTTAAAACTGACCAAGTTCTTTCAACTAGCACAGAAGTTACCAAGGAGCCTGTAAACCAACAGGTAAGTCGTGGGACTAAACCAATTGAAGGAACTCTTGTAGAAGAAAGTCTTGAAAAGATTCCATTTAAGGAAGTTGTTAAAGAAGATGACCAACTGAAAAAAGGCTTAGAAGTTGTAGCTCAAGAAGGAAAAGAAGGCCAGAAAAAAATCACCAAGACCTTTAATACCATTAAGGGAGTTAAAATAGAGGACGCTCCAAAAGTTACAGAGGAAATTCTTGAGGCACCTCAAGACAAAATTTTGAAACGTGGTACCAAGACCTTTGAAAAACCAGTATTGACCATCACAGCAGTTGAGCCTAAGGATTTGAAGCGTACTTCAGATGTTAAGTATAGTCTAGAAAATCCAAGTAAGGCAGCCATTAAATCTATTACCTTAACTCTGAAAAAAGGTGATGAGATTGTCAAAACCTTGAATGTTTCACCAGACGACTTGACAACTACCCTGACAGATTTACAGTACTACAAGGATTATAAACTTGAAACGAAGATGGTTTATGACCGTGGTGAGGGTGATGAGGAAGAGGTTCTGAAAGAAGAACCGCTAAGACTTGACCTTAAAAAAGTTGAAATCAAAAACATCAAAGAAACAAGCTTGATGAGTGTGGATGATGCTGGTGTTGAAACAGATAAGAGCTTACTTACTGAAAAACCGACAGACGTTACTCCACTTTACTTACGAGTGACAACTCATGATAATAAGACAACAAGACTTACGGTAAGTTCTGTTGAAGAAGTGGTTGTCGATGGAAAAATATTGTACAAAGTGGTAGCAAAAGCTCCAAACTTAGTTCAACGTAGAGCAGATGATACTTTCAGTGAAGAGTATGTTCATTACTTTGAAAAACAAAAATTAAAAGAAGGTAATGTATATTACAACTTCAATGAGCTTGTAAAAGATATGCAAGCTAACCCAACGGGTGAGTTTAAACTTGGTGCGGATCTTAATGCAGCAAATGTTCCGACTCCGAATAAACAATACGTGACGAACATTTTTAAAGGTAAGTTGTATAGTGAAGGTGATAAACGTTATACCATTCACAATCTAGCTCGACCATTGTTCAACCGTGTTGAAAATGCTTATATTCATGACATCAACTTTGGTAATGTGAATATCAATATGTCGTGGGCTGATAAAACAGCTCCACTTGGAGATATGTTTAAGAACTCAACGATTGAGAATATTAAGGTTACGGGTAATGTGGTTGGTAATAACGACGTTACAGGTATGGTCAACAAACTAGATGAATCCAATATGCGTAATGTAGCCTTTATCGGTAAAATCGAAAGCGTAGGTAACAAAGGTTGGTGGTCTGGTGGACTCGTAAGTGAAAGCTGGAGAAGCAATGTAGATAGTTCTTATGTTGAAGCTGACATTAAAGCCAACAATGCTAAATTTGGTGGATTGATTGCCAAAGTCAACCATGGTGGAAATCCAAATGATGTTAAACAAAAAGGTCGTTTAACTAAATCTGTGATCAAAGGGACATTGACACTCAAAACCAATAATCAAAGCGGTGGTTTAATTCACGAAAACTATGACTGGGGTTGGGTTGAAAATAACGTCAGCATGATGAAAGTGACAAATGGTGAAATGATGTATGGTTCAGGGTCAGTTGACTCAGGTGACCCATACTTCGGATTTGATTACTTCAAGAACAATGTGTATGTGAACGATGTTGCATCAGGTAACGTTTCTTATAACCGTTCAAAACAGATTAAGGGTGTCGACCAAGCAGAAGCGGATAAACGGATTGCTTCGTTCAATATCACAGCCGATAAATATGAAATCACACCATATTTGACTGATAAATTAAATCACGTAGCGTATAAAGAAGACACGTACAAAACTACTCAAGATTATAATGCAGAACGTGAACTTGCTTACCGAAATGTTGAAAAACTTCAACCGTTCTACAATAAAGAGTGGATTGTGAATCAAGGTAATAAGACTCCTGAAGGATCTAAATTATTAACTACAGAAGTATTATCTGTGACAGGTATGAAAGATGGGCAATTTGTAACTGACTTGTCAGATGTTGATCATATTATGATTCATTATGCTGATGGTACTAAGGAAGAAAAAGTTGTCACACGTAAAGCTGATTCTCAAGTCCAACAAGTTCGTGAATATAGTATCGAAGGTCTTGGTGACGTCGTTTATACACCGAATATGGTTGTTAAAGATAGAACACAATTAATCAACGATATTAAAGCAAAATTAGCAGGTGTTGAATTGATTTCACCTGAAGTGCGTGCGTTAATGGACAAACGTAACAAACCAGCTGAGAATAGTGACAATCATAAGAACAATTACATTCGTAACTTGTTCCTTGAAGAAAGCTTTGAAGAAACGAAAGCTAATTTAGATAAATTAGTCAAAGCTTTAGTTGAAAACGAAGACCATCAATTGAATAGTGATGAAGCTGCCATGAAAGCTCTTCTTAAAAAAGTGGAAGACAATAAAGCTAAGATTATGATGGGTCTTACTTATTTAAATCGTTATTATGGATTTAAATACAATGATATGAGCATTAAAGACCTCATGATGTTCAAGCCTGATTTTTATGGTAAGAACGTTAGCGTTATCGATAGATTGATTCAAATTGGTTCACGTGAACATTTCTTGAAAGGGGATCGAACTCAAGATGCTTATCGTGATGTGATTGCGGGAGCAACAGGTAAAGGTAATTTAAATGACTTCTTAACATATAACATGAAACTCTTTACAGAAGATACTGATATGAATGTATGGTATAAGAAAGCTATTTCTCATACTAACTATGTAGTTGAGAAACAATCATCTAACCCTGATTTTGCTAATAAGAAATATCACTTATATGAAAACTTAAATAACGGTGAACATGGTCGATACATTTTACCACTTCTTAATACGAAGAAGGCTCACATGTTCTTAATTTCAACGTACAATACGCTAGCGTTTAGTGCATTTGAGAAATATGGTAAGAATACAGAAGCTGAACGTGAAGCGTTTAAGAAAGAAATCGACTTACGTGCACAAGAGCAAATTAATTACTTAGACTTCTGGTCAAGACTTGCTGCTGATAATGTACGTAATCAGTTGTTGAAATCTGAAAATATGGTTCCATCAGCAATTTGGGATAACCAAGATGTTCCAGGTAATGGATGGGCTGACCGAATGGGTCATAATAAGAATGGTGACTATGCTCCAGTTCGTGAGTTCTATGGACCTACAGGTAAATGGCACGGATATAACGGTATGGGTGCGTATGCTTATATCTTTTCTAACCCACAAAATTCAGAAGCTGTATACTACATCATCTCTAGTATGATTAGTGATTATGGTACATCTGCATTCACTCACGAAACAACTCATATCAATGACCGTATGGCCTACTTAGGAACATGGCGTCACCGTGAAGGGACAGATATTGAATCATTTGCTCAAGGTATGCTACAATCACCATCTCTTACAAACTATAATGGTGAATATGGTTCACTTGGATTAAATATGGCGTACGAACGTAAAAATGATGGTACACAAATTTATAACTATGATCCTAATATGTTAAGTAGTCGTGAGAAGATTGATCACTACATGAAGAACTATAACGAATCAATGATGATGCTTGATTACTTAGAAGCAGAATCTGTCATCAAGAAAAATACTGGAACTAACGATAAGTGGTTCAAGAAAATCGATAAGAAATATCGCGAAAAAGCGAGCTATAATAAGTTAGAAGGTGCACCACACCAATGGGATTTAGTTCGTGATTTAAATGATGATGAGAAGAATATGAAACTGACAGTTATTGATCAACTTGTAGATAACAACTTCGCTACTAAACACGGGCTACCAGGTAATGGTCATTACCGTACTGAAGGATTCGATTCTGCTTATACTGTTGTGAATATGATGACTGGTATTTACGGTGGTAACACAAGTAAGAGTACGGCTGGCTCAATCTCATTCAAACACAATACATTCCGTATGTGGGGCTACTACGGTTACCTTGATGGATTCTTAGGGTATGCATCTAACAAGTATAAACAAGAATCTAAAGTAGCCGGTAACGTAGGTCTAGGTGATGACTTTATCATCCAAAAAGTTTCTAAAGGTAGATTTAATACATTAGAAGAGTGGAAGAAAGAATGGTATAAAGAAGTCAGAGCTAAAGCTGAGAAAGGTTTTGTAGAAATTGAAATTGATGGTCAAAAGATTTCAACATATGAAAAACTTCAAGAGCTATTCGATGCTTCAGTTGAAAAAGACCTTCAAGGTAATAAATTTGATAATACAGTGAATCTTAAATGGAAAGTTTACAAACAACTCTTGCAGAAATCAGACGGATTTACTGGAGATTTATTCACTAAATAGTAGATAGGACTAGTAAAATGAAAAAAGGTAGATCAGCTTTGTCTGTATCTGCCTTTTTATGCTATACTTAAGGTATGCATAGAAAAACAGTGATTGATTTTAGAGATTTGGGCGAGAGATACACCTTTACCCAGCCGATCAAAGAGTTAAAAACGAGAGATTTAGCAGAAGTTGCGGACCTGCTGGCACAGGTGGAAAGCTACCAAGAACAAGGCTATTATGTGGTAGGCTACGTCAGTTACGAGGCTGCACCTGCATTTGAGGAGAAATTAGCAGTTCATAAAGCTCCTTTACTGGGCGAGTACTTGCTTTACTTTACAGTTCATGATAGGGTAGAAACATCGCCTATTCCTCTGACTTATGATGATATTGATTTGCCTTCAAATTGGCAGGAAGTAACGTCTGAAGCAGACTATGAAAAGGCTATTGCCCAGATTCACCATCATTTGCGTCAGGGGGACACCTACCAGGTCAACTACACCGTCCAACTCAAGCAAGACTTAAGTGCCAATCCTTTTGCCATCTACAATCGTATGGTGGTAGAGCAGGAGGCGGGCTACAATGCTTATATTGAACATGACGAGATGGCAGTGATTTCCATGAGTCCAGAGCTCTTTTTTGAGCAAAATGACCGTGAGTTGACAACGCGACCAATGAAGGGAACAACCCAGCGTGGAGTGACTGACCAAGAAGATTTTGCCCAAGCTAGCTGGCTAGAACAGGATCCTAAAAATCGCTCTGAAAACATGATGATTGTGGACCTCTTGCGCAACGATATGAACCGTATTTCTGAAGTGGGCAGTGAGCATGTAGAACGTCTGTGCCAAGTGGAGCAGTATTCAACTGTTTGGCAGATGACGTCGACCATCGAGAGTCAGTTACGATTGGATGTGGACTTGGTTGCCATTTTTCGCTCTCTCTTTCCTTGTGGATCCATAACGGGAGCTCCGAAAATTGCTACCATGAAAATCATCAAGGACTTGGAGCCTCAACCTAGAGGGGTTTACTGTGGAACTATTGGTCTCTTGCTTCCAAATGGGCGACGGATTTTTAATGTCGCCATTCGGACTATCCAACTGCATCAAGGGAAAGCCATCTATGGAGTGGGTGGTGGCATTACTTGGGATAGTACTTGGGAATCTGAATACCGAGAGGTTCATCAAAAGGCGGCTGTTCTCTATCGTAAACAAGCTCGTTTCAAATTGATTACAACTGGGAGAATCAGCCAAAAACAACTGTTGTTTGAAGATCAACATCTGGAAAGACTGACAAAGGCGAGTCGTTATTTTGCCTATCCTTTTGATCCAGAAGAACTGAGACAAAAGATAGAGGAAGAGTGTCGAGCTTGTGCTTCCCACCAAGACTACCGTTTGCGAATAAGCCTCAGCAAGTCTGGAGAGATAGAACTCAGTCGCCAAATCTTAACACCTCTTAGTCCAAGCTTCTGCAAAGCTAAACTCTGCCTGCAAGAAGCAGATTTGAATCAGGCGTTTACCTACTTTAAAACAACTCATAGACCACACTTAAGTCTAGGTAAACAGGAAATCATTTACCATAATGCAGCAGGGGAGCTTTTGGAAACGTCTATCGGGAATTTGGTTCTGAAAATTGACGGGAAGCTCTACACACCGCCTATCAATCTTGGCATCTTGTCAGGAATCTATCGTCAGCATTTGCTAGGAAAAGGACAGGTAGAAGAGAAAATTCTGACTTTGGCAGACTTGAACCAAGCAGAAGCTGTCTATGGCTGTAATGCAGTCAGAGGCTTGTATGAGTTGTTATTGAAGGAGAAATAAATGAAATTGATATTTTTACATGGCTTAGGTCAGACGGCCGCAAGCTGGAAGGAAGTTCAGGATCTACTTGCCAATCATCCTTCTGAGGCCCTTGAATTGTTTCCTACGGGGGTTGGGTCTTATAAGGAAGCCAAAAAACGGATAGCTAAATACCTATCAGGGGAGAAGAAACCTTTTGTTTTAATCGGTTTATCCCTCGGTGCTACTCTTGCACTAGAGCTTTCAAGTTACGATTTGCCAAATCTTCAAGGTTTAGTCTTGTCAGGCTGTCCAGTGAAACTAGCAGGTAATATCTTGTTTAGAATCCAGTTGATGATTTTTAAACTACTTCCAAAAAGTTTTTTTGAAAAGCAGGGAGCAGACAAAGCTCTCATGGTTGGTGTTTCTGAGGAATTGAAAACACTTGATTTAACCCAAGTAGCACAGAATTGTTACTATCCAACCTTGCTAATTTGTGGTAGCCAAGACAAGCCTAATCTCAGTTCTATGAGAGGCCTTCATCAATTGATGTCAGATTCTAAGTTGCAGATTATTCCTGACGGTCCTCACACACTGAACACTGACAAACCGAAGGAGTTTGCAGAAAAGACTAGAAGTTTTCTTGAATTGCTGGAATAAGTCTGGTAAAATAAAAGCGAAAACGGTATCAAAAAAGGAGAGAATAATGAAAAAAAAGTTTTGCTAAAAGTGGCTTTTGCTGCCCTTCTAGTTTGGGGACTATTTACCGAACCAGTTACTGCAGAGGAAAATATTCATTTTTCTAGTTGTAGAGAAGCATGGGAAAATGGTTACTCTGATATTCATAGAGGAGAACCAGGTTACTCTTCTAAACTAGATCGTGATGGTGATGGGATAGCTTGTGAACGTGCAAATGCACCTCGGGGAGTCTTTAAACCACGCCAGTCGGGTTCGCAATCCAATGTCACAGCTAGCGGATGGGTCAAACAGGACGGTTATTGGTATTATTTTGCTGAAAATGGGCATGCAGTTAGGAATACTTGGCAAGGTAGCTATTACCTTAAGTCAGATGGCAAGATGGCAGCCAGCGAGTGGATTTATGATGCTAGCTATCAATCTTGGTACTATCTAAAATCCGACGGTTCTTATGCGAGAAATACTTGGCAGGGAAGCTACTACCTTAAATCAAATGGTAAGATGGCAGCAGGTGAATGGCTATATGATTCCTATTATCAATCGTGGTATTATCTAAAAGAGGACGGAGCTTACGCCCGTAACGCTTGGCAAGGAAGCTATTATCTCAAGTCGAATGGTAAGATGGCAGCAAGTGAATGGGTTTATGACACCAGTTATCAAGCATGGTACTACCTAAAATCCAATGGTGTTTATGCTAGAAACACTTGGCAAGGGAACTATTACCTCAAATCAGATGGTAAAATGGCAAAGAATGAGCGAGTTGATGGTGGCAGATACTACGTAGATGGTTCTGGCCTTTGGAAACCATAAATCAGAATAATTTCTAGGAAGTTAATGCAAACCTTTGCACAAAACAGACGATTCTGTTATACTATATCTGTAAGCATTTTCAATTAAAAAGGAGAAGACGATGAGTCAAAAGATTATTGGGATTGACCTTGGTGGAACATCTATCAAGTTTGCGATTTTAACTCAAGAAGGAGAAATCCAAGAAAAATGGTCTATCAAGACCAACATTTTGGACGAAGGAAGCCACATTGTAGATGATATGATTGAGTCTATTCAGCATCGTTTGGACTTGCTTGGATTGTCAGCTAAGGATTTCCGAGGGATTGGAATGGGATCACCTGGTGTGGTTGACCGTGAAAAAGGAACTGTTATCGGTGCATATAACCTCAACTGGAAAACCCTTCAACCGATTAAAGAAAAGATTGAAAAAGCCTTGGGGATTCCATTCTTCATTGATAATGATGCCAACGTAGCTGCTCTTGGTGAGCGCTGGATGGGGGCTGGTGACAACCAACCGGACGTTGTCTTTATGACACTTGGTACAGGTGTTGGTGGCGGTATCGTGGCAGAAGGCAAATTGCTTCACGGTGTTGCTGGTGCAGCAGGTGAGCTTGGCCACATCACTGTTGACTTTGACCAACCAATCGCATGTACCTGTGGTAAAAAAGGCTGTCTTGAGACAGTTGCTTCTGCAACAGGGATTGTCAACTTGACTCGTCGATATGCAGATGAATACGAAGGCGATGCGACCTTGAAACGCTTGATTGATGACGGAGAAGAAGTAACTGCTAAAACTGTCTTTGACCTTGCAAAAGAAGGAGACGACCTTGCCTTGATCGTTTACCGTAACTTCTCACGTTACTTGGGAATCGCTTGTGCCAATATCGGCTCAATCCTCAATCCTTCAACAATCGTTATTGGTGGTGGAGTATCAGCTGCGGGAGAATTCCTTCTCCAAGGCGTGCAAAAGGTTTATGATGAAAATACCTTCCCACAAGTACGCACATCAACTAAATTAGCTCTCGCAACTCTAGGAAATGACGCTGGAGTTATCGGAGCAGCATCACTTGTATTGCAATAAGATAATAAAAAGGGGAAAACACTACTTTAAAGCCAGTGATTTTCCTCCTTTCTTTTTTTATGCTATACTAGTTAGGACAATAAATGAGGTGAGAGTAAATGACAAAAGCAGATACGATTTTTAAAGAGAATATTGAACGAATCCTCAAAGACGGTGTCTTTTCTGAGCAGGCTCGTCCCAAGTACAAGGATGGGACTGTTGCCAACTCCAAGTACGTAACGGGTGCTTTTGCAGAGTATGACTTGGCAAAAGGGGAATTTCCCATCACAACCCTGCGACCCATTGCAATCAAATCCGCCATCAAGGAAGTACTCTGGATCTACCAAGATCAGTCTAATAGCCTAGAAGTGCTCAATGACAAGTACAATGTCCACTACTGGAATGACTGGGAAGTGGGAGAGACGGGGACTATCGGTGAGCGCTATGGGGCTGTGGTTAAAAAGCACGATATCATCAACAAGATTCTCAAGCAGTTGGAAGCCAATCCCTGGAACCGCCGCAATATCATCTCACTCTGGGATTACCAAGCATTTGAGGAGACAGACGGCCTCCTTCCATGCGCCTTTCAGACCATGTTTGATGTCCGTCGCGTTGATGGGGAAATCTATCTGGATGCGACCTTGACCCAGCGTTCGAATGATATGCTGGTTGCACACCACATCAATGCTATGCAGTATGTGGCTCTTCAGATGATGATTGCTAAGCATTTTGGATGGAAGGTTGGAAAGTTCTTTTACTTTATCAATAACCTCCATATCTATGATAATCAGTTTGAACAAGCAGAGGAATTGCTCCGTCGTGAGCCGTCAAACTGCCAACCACGCTTGGTCTTGAATGTTCCTGATGGGACTAATTTCTTTGATATCAAAGCGGAAGACTTTGAGTTGGTTGACTATGATCCAGTCAAGCCACAACTGAAGTTTGATTTGGCTATTTAAGAAAAATGTAAATATCCTTCTATGACTAACACCTCATAAGTTAGACAGAAAAATCTAACTTATGAGGTGTTTTCTTATGTTGTAATTTATGAGGATAAAGTTCAAATTTATAATCTGCAAAAGCAGGCTTTTCGTCAACTGTAGTGGTCTAGCGAAAAGCCTTTTTAAGACAGGTATAGGAGTCATTGTGCTGACTATAGTTAAACTTTTTCGGACTAAGCATATCCTTCTGTCTGTTAGGACGAGTGTAAGGAGAGATAGGAGTGATGTCTTAATTCAGTAAGAACTTAAGTTTAATGGGAGTTTTGTAACTGGAATTCGCGATAATGTAAGAAAGTTTGATGTTTTCTATCTAGCTAAAGAGGGCAGGCAATACCTGACTGTTACGTACATTACCTGCCTCCAAACTATAAGCCGGCGCTCAGCAGTACTTATCGATGAGCAGTCTAGGCAAAACTCTCCTTAGAAATTAAGATTATCCAACTCCGATAATAATAATTCCTTCTAGTAAAAAGAGTAGGAGTGGTAATATTTTTTGTTTTTTCATGTGTAATCCTCACTTTTGTTTTTTTTTATTATATGTTATTATTGGGGTGAATAAAATATATTCCCATATATGCGTGATGGAGGTTCAGAATGAAAAATTTTGGAGAAATTTTTAAAAAGTTTAGAGAATCAAGAGGATTGCGGTTAAAGGATCTCACGAAGGCTGGTATATCAACATCTCAGCTTTCACGTTTCGAAAAAGGAGAAACGGATTTAACCATTTCAAAGTTTATACATATTCTAAATGAAATTAACATGCCAATTGATGAATTTATGTATGCCGTTCATGATTTTCATCGTGATGAACTAAATGAACTATTAGCTCAGGTTAGGAAATGTGTAACGACTGGCGACATTGAAGGGATGAAGAGATTGTTGATATCTCAAATGGAAAATGAAGGAAAACGAGAGAAATTTCATCATATAAATACCATTTTAGTTAAAATTCGCCTTCAGGATTTATCGGGAGAAAAATACTATAATGAAACAGATTTGGATGATTTAACCGATTATCTATTTGGTGTTGAATATTGGGGATATTATGAATTGTTGATTTTCATGAATACTTTGGATGTTCTAAAACATGATGTTTTTATGGTTTTAGCAAGAGAAATGTCTAGACGATCAGATTTTTATAAAGAAATTCCTATTAATCGACGCCTGATTTCAACCATGTTGCTTAATGCTTATATTACCTGTATTGAAAAGAAAAAGTTTATGGATGCTTTGTATTTTGAAAAACAATTGAAACAATGCTTTTTTATCGAGACAGAAATTTATGAAAGACTCATTTTTCTCTATGCTCAAAACCTTTATCGCTATCAAAAAAACGGAAATAAGATTGCAATTATTGAAATGAAAAAATGTATTGGAGCAATAAAATTAGCAGGCAGTAACCACTTAGCAAAGATTTATGAAGGACATTTAAAAAAAGTTTTAGGGGAGGACAGTCGTCAAGCAGATATGGGAAAGAAATTGTGACTGAACTATTGAATGATATAATCATATCATCAAATAAAGGAGGACAATAAAATGGATAATCTCAAAATTATCGATTTGGAAGAATTACTAGCCAATAAATCAGCCTATGTTATTCATGATTGCGGCCCTAGTCATTCTTGTGGTGGAGGTCGGTAACGACTATCTTATTTTTATTGTGAGAGGGATTTTTATTCCCTCTCTATGTTATATAGGGGGAATAATTATGTTAAAAGCATTTATTACAGAATCTGATACTCTTTATTTTAATTCTGAAACCTTTACTTTATCAACTTCAATAGATGATTTGAATAATAATATCAAAAAAGAAAACGATTATAGTATTTTAAAAAAAGTAGTAATCAATATTTCAAATAACTGTAATCTTTCATGTACATACTGCTATGCTGATGGTGGTAATTACGGAATGATGAATCAACTGATGAATATTGATACAGCAGATAAAATTATTGATCAGCTAGTCTCTCGCAGAATTCAATGTATAAAGAGATTAATCCTTTTTGGAGGCGAGCCGTTTTTAAATATTGATTTGTTTGTTTATATTATTGAAAAGCTATCTAAAAATATTGAGATTCAAAAAATTGAAACTGTGACAAATGGTACCATCCTAAATAAGAAAGTTGAAATGATGATTAACAATTATCATCCTTTTTTAACAGTTAGCCTTGATGGCCCACAATTGATTCACGATAAGTTAAGAGGCAAGGGAAGTCATAGACGAACATTGAATTTTATTCAGTATTTAAAAGAAATAGATTACGAAAATTTTGAAGTCGCTTCTACTTACACGCGGATGCATCAAATACTTGGATTTCAAAAAGGGGATATCTATAGATATTTTACTGATATGGGTGTTAGATTTAATATCAATAATGTATTTAGCAAAAATAAAATTCTAATAGTTAAAGAAATGGAAATGACTGAAGAAAATAGAAAAACATTTATCGATCAGTCATTCGAAGATATTATCAATAATAATGTTAAAAACTACATTAGCCCGATTGTTTATGATGTGCTACTTTCAATGATTTTTAAAAGTAAGATAGAATCGTTTTGTGATGATATTGATCCAGAAACAACAATAACATTTGATGTTGATGGATCAACTAAATCTTGCTTTAGATTTTGGGGGACCCATAGCAGTGATAAAGTTACACAATTCAATAATAAGGATAACTTTTCTAAGTGTAAAGATTGTTGGTGTAGAGGAATGTGCATGGAATGTGTCGCAAATATGATTGATGGCTATTCATCAATTATTTCTGAAGAAGGAAAATTTATTGAGTGTAAAAAACAAGATTTAATGGAATACTGTATTTATAAAATTATTGAATTGAGTAAGGATAAAGAGCGTTTAACAAAATTAGTTAACAATTTTGAAAGGTTCATTAGATATGCTTAAAAAGTTCATCACAAAAAAACATTTGGTGCTCTATTTTATTTTCATTGCTATTACGTGGTTAGAGGCTATCATCACACCAACCTTGGTATCGATGATTATAGCCAGTTTTGAGAAGAAGATTCTGGATGATTTATGGATAGCCCTTACTGTAGGTATAATTGGTAATTTATTTATTCTTATTGGATTGGCTGGGAAAAGGTATTATTATGCCAAGTTAGTAGCAGATTTCACTTGGATCACGAAATATAAATTGTTTGAGCATTTTCTATATAATAAAAATAGTAAAAAAGAGGATATCCTATCCAATCTTGAAAACGATGTCAAACAATTAGAAACGTCTTATCTCGAACCAGCAGTCATTATTATTTCCTCAGTTGGTTTTACAATAGTTTCCATTGTATATGCATTGACAACAAATTTTTGGTTGGGCTGGATATTTATCTTTTTTTACTCTATGCCTGCACTCTGTAGTGGTATAGGTAGTAAAAAATTAGCCCTTATTTCTGAGGAAAAAGCGACGTCGAATCAGGAGTACTTGTCTCAGACAACGAATATCATTGGTGGAGAGAGTGTGATTAAAAATTACGGTGCTATGGATTTCTTCTATTCTCTTTTCAGAAGAGCCTTGTCGAAGAGAATTGATCAGGACATTCGTTATGAACAACAACGTACGATTAATAATATTCTCATTAATAGTATTGACGCATTTTGTTCGGTAGTTCCCATCATTATCGGTGGTATAATGACTTATTATAATTATTTGTCAGGAGCTAGTTTTGTTGCAATTTATCTAGTATCTCATAACATAGGCTATCAATTCAATGAATTGTCATATTTTATCAATACCTATAAATCAAGCAAGCAGCTTAGGAATCGTTATGATTTTCTACTTCAAGATGCGATTATACAAACAGATGACCTGTCTTCAACATCACTTTTTCCTATCTTAGTTGATTGCGTCAGTTTAAGTTTTGAAGATAATATACTTTTTGAAAATCTATCATTTGAAATTAAAAAAGGAGAAAAAATTGCTCTAATAGGTGCAAGTGGTTGTGGTAAGTCAACCTTACTTAACCTCATCTATGGGCAACTATCTCCAGATTTGGGGAAGGTGACTTATGCTGGTCAGATCTTAAATCAAGAGCAAGTTGCCAAATCAGCTTCTTATATTTTACAAGATTCCTATATTTTTGATGGTTTATCACTTGAGGAGAATATTACCCTTGGAGAGTCGATGGATAATATAAAGATGGACCTGATTCTTAATCGAGTAAATCTAGAATTTTTAAAGGGACATCTTCTTTATGGAAATCATCTTTCTGGTGGGGAAAAGCAACGTATAGAAATCGCTCGCAGTTTGTATCATGATAGTGATCTGATTTTGGCAGACGAGGTTAAAGCCAATCTTGATAAAGTGAATTCAAAACAAATTTCAAATATCTTATTAACCCTTCCACAAACCTTGGTTGAGGTAATCCACCATTATGATGAGGAGACACTTGCACAATACGACAAAGTAATTAATTTGTCTCAGTGACAATCAATAAAAAGAGGAAAGTATGTCTCGTTCATTTGTAAAATTATTAGTACGCGAATTGTTTGCATTTGGATGACAGTTAACGTCATTGTGTATATATACGTTATTACAAAATCTGATATTGTAAATTTAATAGATTCAATATTGCCTTTTTATGAATAATATAAGTAAAGAATAGTAGCAAACATATTTAATTTACACCTCAATCATGAAATTTTCTGTCTAACTTTCGTAATATAGATTCATACTTTATTTATCAATTCGATTTCTACTTTTTAATTATAAAGTATGGGTTAAAAGTCGTCGAAATCAAAAAACACATAGTATCAGCTTTTTGAATACCTGATACTATGTGTTTTATTGTGGAAATATTTATTGGGTATTCTCCTCAAATTAAGTTTATCCCCAACTTCTTTTGTTGCTTAATGTGATACGCGACGGCGAGCCGCTTTTTTACGATTTTCTTCGATGAAAGCTGCTTTTTGCTCTTCTGGCTCAATCACTTTCTTTTTAATTGCGTATACTGCACCTGCAACGGCAGCGACAGTTCCTGCGACACCTGTTACAAGACCTTTAGCGAATCCTTTAGCCATGAGTCTTCCTCCTTTATCTTCCCGATCAGCCAGGCTCCTCAAGAGGTAGCATTTTTCTGACCGACCTTTTTGTGATATAATAATAGTAACGAAAAAATGGGAATTTTTCAAGGAAAAAAGATGAAAACAAAAATAATTGTGATTGTTGGACCGACTGCTGTTGGGAAAACAGCCCTTGCTATTGAAGTGGCCAAGCGCTTTGGTGGAGAGGTGATCAGTGGTGACAGTCAGCAAGTATACAGAGGATTGGATATTGGGACGGCCAAGGCTAGCCCAGAGGAGCAAGTAGCTGTTCCTCATCATTTGATTGATGTCAGAGAGGTGACCGAGTCTTACTCGGCTTTTGATTTTGTTTCAGAAGCTAAGAAGGCTATTGAGGATATTCAAAGCCGTGGCAAGCTAGCCATTATCGCTGGTGGAACTGGACTTTATATCCAGAGCTTGCTGGAAGGCTATCATCTAGGTGGGGAAACACCTCATGAGGAGATTGTAGCTTATCGGGCTAGTTTGGAGCCTTATTCAGATGAGGAATTAGCCCATCTTGTTAAGCAAGCAGGTCTTGAAATTCCCCAGTTTAACCGTCGTCGTGCCATGCGCGCCTTGGAGATTGCCCATTTTGGTCAGGATTTGGAAAATCAAGAGACTTTGTATGAACCTCTGATTATCTGCTTAGATGATGAGCGTAGTCAGCTTTATGAACGTATCAACAACCGAGTGGATCTGATGTTTGAGGCTGGGCTTTTGGATGAGGCCAAGTGGCTTTTTGACCATTACCCTGATGCGCAGGCAGCCAAAGGAATTGGCTACAAGGAACTATTTCCATATTTCCGTGGGGAGCAGACTTTAGAGGAAGCTAGTGAGAGTCTCAAACAGGTTACCCGTCGTTTTGCCAAGCGTCAGTTGACCTGGTTCCGTAATCGCATGCAGATGACCTTTTATCAGATAGGAGAGTCTGGCGTGAAGGAGCGTATTCTAAGCCAGATTGAGGAGTTTTTAAATGATTGAAACGGAGAAAAAAGAAGAACGGGTCCTGCTAATTGGTGTTGAACTGCAGGGCATGGATAATTTTGACCTGTCCATGGAAGAGTTGGCCAGTCTGGCTAAGACAGCTGGGGCAGTCGTAGTCGATAGCTACAGACAAAAACGTGAAAAATATGATTCCAAGACCTTTGTTGGCTCTGGTAAGTTGGAAGAGATTGCACTGATGGTAGATGCGGAAGAAATTAGCACTGTCATCGTCAATAATCGTCTGACACCACGGCAAAATGTCAATCTAGAGGAAGTTCTGGGTGTCAAGGTGATTGACCGTATGCAGTTGATTCTGGATATCTTTGCTATGCGAGCTCGAAGCCATGAAGGAAAACTTCAAGTGCATTTGGCCCAGCTTAAGTACCTCTTACCTCGCTTGGTTGGTCAGGGAATTATGCTCAGCCGTCAGGCAGGGGGAATTGGTTCCCGTGGTCCAGGTGAGAGTCAGTTGGAACTGAACCGACGTAGTGTTCGCAATCAAATCACAGATATTGAGCGTCAGCTTAAGGTAGTTGAGAAGAATCGAGCGACAGTCAGAGAAAAACGCTTGGAGTCAAGTACCTTTAAGATTGGTTTGATTGGTTATACCAATGCTGGGAAGTCAACCATCATGAACACCTTGACCAGTAAGACCCAGTATGAAGCGGACGAACTCTTTGCGACTCTGGACGCGACGACTAAGAGTATCCATCTGGGAGGCAATCTTCAGGTTACCTTGACTGATACTGTTGGCTTTATCCAAGATTTGCCAACAGAATTGGTGTCCAGTTTTAAGTCAACCTTGGAAGAAAGTAAGCATGTAGACCTTCTGGTTCATGTCATTGATGCCAGCAATCCTTATCACGAGGAGCATGAAAAAACGGTTCTGTCTATCATGAAAGACTTGGATATGGAGGATATTCCTCGTCTGACCCTTTATAATAAAGCGGATTTGGTGGAGGATTTCACGCCTACTCAGACGCCCTATACCCTCATTTCTGCCAAGTCTGAGGATAGTCGTGAGCAGTTGCAGGCTTTATTTTTAGAGAAAATCAAGGATATTTTTGAATCCTTTACTCTACGGGTGCCTTTTTCTAAGTCCTACAAGATTCATGATTTGGAAAGTGTAGCGATTCTTGAAGATCGTGACTACCAAGATGATGGAGAAGCGATTACAGGCTATATTTCGGAGAAAAACAAATGGAGGTTAGAGGAATTTTATGACTGATATTAAAACCTTGGCTCTAAAATATGGGGGCTATACAAGTCTGGATAAGGTCTATCTGGATCAACTTCTAGCTGGCAAAACAGAACAAGAGCAGTTGGCTCTCATCACCCCTCCGCCCAGTGTAGTGAATGCTTACTTTGCAGAACTCTACCAGAAAAAGAGTCCTCAAGCTGCGACGGATTATTTTGTAGAACTAAGCCAGGAATTGAATCTCTACAATGCTGAGCCAAGTTTCACCTTTGAAAATAAGCCTTTCATTCGTCTTAATTTATCTGGCAAATCTTTTGGATTTTGCTACGAGAGTGAAGGACTGGGAAGGATTTTCTCTGAAAATGAAGAGGAAATCTCGAATGACTTGCTTTTTGAGATTGCGCAAATTTTCCCTCATCAGTTGGTCTTTGAAGAGTCTGGAAAGATTTACATGAAGGATGCCGGAGACGAAGAAGTTGTTAGTGTGGAGAGTCTCACAGCTTTGACAGATTTGGAAAGCTTGGCTGATGGTCGCAAACGTCTCAAAGGTTATAGCCAAGAGGATTTATTACAAGAAGCTGTTGCTTTTTCTGGCAAGCGCTATTTCCGATCGGAAAACCGCACAGCCATGTTATATATTGATTAATTAGAAAGTATCAAATGGATATTCAATTTTTAGGAACGGGAGCTGGTCAGCCCTCTAAAGCCCGCAACGTCTCAAGTCTCGCCCTGAAACTCTTGGATGAGATTAACGAAGTTTGGCTCTTTGACTGTGGTGAAGGAACGCAAAATCGCATTCTGGAAACCCCGATTCGACCACGGAAGGTCAGCAAAATCTTTATCACTCATCTGCATGGAGACCATATCTTTGGCTTGCCAGGATTTCTTTCTAGCCGTGCCTTTCAGGCCAATGAGGAGCAGACAGATTTGGACATCTACGGACCTCAAGGGATCAAGTCCTTTGTCTTAACCAGTCTACGTGTGTCGGGTTCTCGTCTGCCTTACCGCATTCATTTTCATGAGTTTGACCAAGATTCTCTAGGGAAAATCCTTGAGACCGATAAATTCACGGTGTATGCAGAGGAGCTGGACCACACTATTTTCTGTGTTGGCTATCGTGTCATGCAAAAGGACTTAGAAGGAACTTTGGATGCTGAAAAACTTAAGGCAGCTGGTGTCCCATTTGGCCCGCTTTTTGGAAAAATCAAAAACGGTCAGGATGTTGTTCTCGAAGATGGAACTGAAATCAGGGCAGTTGACTATATCTCAGCTCCCCGTCCAGGTAAGATTATCACTATTCTTGGTGACACCCGAAAAACCAATGCCAGTGTGCGTCTAGCTGTCAATGCCGATGTCCTTGTCCATGAGTCGACTTATGGCAAGGGTGATGAGAAGATTGCCCGCAATCATGGTCACTCAACCAATATGCAGGCAGCACAAGTAGCAGTAGAAGCCGGTGCTAAGCGCCTCTTGCTCAATCATATCAGCGCCCGCTTCCTCTCAAAAGATATCAGCCGGCTCAAGAAAGATGCGGCCACTGTTTTTGAAAATGTCCATGTGGTCAAAGACTTGGAAGAAGTGGAAATTTAGAAGATTGAGAAAGGATAAGTATGCGTACTATTCTCATTACCGGAGCTAGCGGTGGCTTAGCCCAAGAAATGGTCAAACTCTTGCCAAATGACCAACTCATCTTACTAGGTAGAAACAAGGAAAAACTAGCCCAACTCTACGGAAATCATTCTAATGTGGAATTGATTGAAATCGATATTACTGATGACTCAGCCCTAGAAGCTCTGGTAGCTGACCTCTATCTCCGTTATGGCAAGATTGATGTCTTGATTAACAATGCTGGTTACGGGATTTTTGAAGAGTTTGACAAGATCTCTGATCAAGACATTCACCAGATGTTTGAGGTTAATACCTTTGCCCTGATGAATCTGTCTCGTCGTCTTGCAGCTCGTATGAAAGAAAGCCGAAAAGGCCATATCATCAATATCGTCAGTATGGCAGGTTTGATAGCGACTAGCAAGTCCAGTCTTTACTCGGCGACCAAGTTTGCGGCTATTGGATTTTCAAATGCTCTGCGCCTCGAACTCATGCCCTATGGTGTCTATGTAACTACGGTTAATCCAGGACCGATTCGTACTGCCTTTTTTGACCAGGCAGACCCAGATGGTAGCTACCTCAAGTCGGTTGACCGATTTCTCTTAGAACCAGATGCGGTTGCTAAAAAAATCGTCAAGACCATAGGAAAAAACAAACGAGAACTCAATCTTCCTCTTTCGCTCAATTTAGCCCACAAATTTTATAGCCTCTTTCCCAAGTTAGCTGATAAGTTGGCTGGAGAAACCTTTAATTATAAGTGAGAAAGCTGTTCCCTTGAGGAATGGCTTTTTGCTTTAATAAGGAGAAGTTGTTGATCAAAAATAATCCCTGAAAATACTGGTAGTTTATCTCTATTTGACAGTTTTGGAGTATAATTGAGATAAGAAAGTTCATTAGATAAATGAAGTCCCAAACCAGCTAGCTTACCCTAGATAATGCCCTATGTATAGCCGGAGGTTGACAATGGAATTATTGACAATTGACCAAATTATTTCCATTATTGAGGAAGCAATACAAGGGCTTGACCCTGAGATAAGAGAAGGAATTGTCCTGAGCCATACTGAAGTGCCTGTGTCTGAACTGGATCGTTTGAAAAAACAACTGCAAATACAAGATTTGGATCCGATTTTTAGGAAGTATATTCTGGCCTATAACTGGGGGCAGGTCGGTTTTTTAAGTTACCAGTTTGGATATGGGGACGACACTAGTCTTACTTGGCTGATCAATCGCAATTTGGAATACCACGATTACTCGACTCTACAAGAAAGAGGTCTGATCATCATTGCAAATGGAGATCCCTACACTATTTTGCTGGATTGTCAATCTGGGGCGGTCTATGCTCTTGATGCAGAGCTGACCTATGATGAAAAAATATGGCTGGCACCAGATTTTCTAGTATTTGTGAGAGCCATGGGAACGGCCCAATTTGCAGTTTGGAAGGGTTGTGAAAGTAACTTCATCCACTTGATGACTAGAATAGGGAATGCGTCCAGCCTGATATTCTGGCAGAGTCTGGTCGGAGTTTATGATTGAAAATAGAAGGAGCAGGTCATGGAATTTATTGTAGCTGAGGAAGGGATTCCTCAAGATATCGGATGTCAGGGAGCCTTGATTACCTATTATGGCAGTGAGATAGAATTTCATTATGAAACCGTACCACCACACGGTGATGAGATTTTTTCTGCCAAGTTGCCTTTGTTAGAACTTGATCTGCCCTTTTGGATCTATGGGAGAAATCTCATATTTTTAGATGCTTACTACCTCTTAGCAGAAACAGTTAAGAAAGGGACTTGGAATCCCATAACGAGTATCCTCATCAATATTCATATGGGGGAATACGCCAGCCTAGACCACTGGTACAATCATATATCTATTGAGCAAAACGGTCTTGAGTTGAAAAATGATTATGATGGAAAAGTCAGGACTTTAAAAAATATTGACAATCTTCATTGGCTTGCCCTAGATGCTGAATCAGAAGAAAGGAACTAAAGATGGCAAAGAAAAGAGTTACATTACCAAAAGAGTTTAAGGATTTAATGGATGAAGGAAATATTGAAGCCCTTAAAGCAGTCTATGATCGTTGTGAATTAACCGCCCATGATGGAAGATTTAGCTTATGTACACCTCTGCATATGGGAGGAGTCCCGGATGAATTGGTTATCTGGCTTGTCGAAAAGGGCTTGGATATCAATATTCCTGATTATTATGGAGGGACTCCTTTATACCGTCAAGCAATCTTGGGTAGAGATACAGTAAAACTCTTGTGTGAATTGGGGGCAGACATTGAAAAGCCCAATAGATATGGCGAGACCCCTCTACATATGGCAGCTGAGTTTTTTCATCCTAAAACAGTCAAATTTTTGATTAACAAGGGAGCAAATGTCAATGTAGAGAATGATATGGGAAGAACTCCTCTAGCTTCAGTCTTGATGGTCTGCCGGGGAATCTATATTGCCCAAACAGCTGAAATTGCCACCATGTTGGTAGAGGCGGGCGCTAAAAAAACTTCTGCTATGAAAGAAAAGGTTGAAAATATTGGTAAGGATTTTGAATTTCACAGAGAAGGTATCCATCCTGACTACATAGAGGCTGCAGATAAAGGCTTAACGAAGCTCTATGAGATATTTGATGTTAAGCCTGTAGAAAAACGCCTAACTCATGATGGAGTTTCACCGATTAAGCTAGTAGAAGGATCCTGGGAGGAACAATATGAGGAACTTTGGTCCTTCTTAATCCCTTCGAGTGGGCCAGCCAAAACTGTTCAGGGAGAAGCTATCCGTATACCAGGCAGAGTTCGAGATGAACTGGATCGCAATGGTGGGGCCAACTGGGACAGAGACTACCACAAGATGCTACAGGCTATGCCTCACTATCTTTCTCTAGGAACTCCACTTTCAGACACTGACTTAGAAGAAGCCAAGCAACTCATCAGTCAAATTTACGGCAAAGATTTTAACGATGGTCCCCGTTTGGATCGCCTCTGCCAATTGGCTCTTGCTTGGATTAAGCAAAATCCTAAACCAATTGACTTAGAAGAACCAAGTTATAAGCGGTAAAAAGAATAAGAGTTTGACAATGATTACATTAAAAAATATTGGAGAATTTAAATCGGTTCCACAACTTGTTAAGGACATCATAGAGGGAGACACCTGGGCCTTAGACCAATATCTTGCAAGTGGTTGGGATATTGACCAAGAAATAGAAATCAGCAAGTATACCTCTCTAAGCCCAATTGATTTATCCTTGATTACAGGAAATTTTGACTCCCTAAAATGGCTAGTGGAAAAGGGGGCTCATTTAAATGTAAAAAATAACCCTTCATTTTTGTTGGCTGTCAGGTATTGTGATGGTACGTTCATCAAGTATCTTATGGAACATGGAGCAAAGATTAATAGTGTAAATGCTGTAAAGTCGGAAGCCTTTCAAGAAGCCTTATTTGGCAATAAATTTGATAATCTAGCTATTATCCATGCATTAGGACATAGTGTCGAAAAATATGGCGGAAAAGCATTTAGGAGAGCTGTTGCAGATAGAAATTATCAGGTGCTAGATTTTTTTATTAAAAATGGAGTTGATATAAACTATAATGCCTCCGACTCGGTTTATCCCTTTAAGCCAACGCCTCTCAGTGTAGCTGCAAGATATGTTGACCTAGATATGTGTAAATACCTTGTAGAGCACGGGGCGGACGTGACTCTCACTGAAAAAGATGGTATGAGACCTTATAGTATCGCTATCGAAAAGGGGGATCAAGAGATGGCAGAATACTTTAAAAAACTAGAGCCAGTAGAATTTCATAATTTATGCAATAAATTGGATGAACTAAAACCATTTAAACTGCCTCGGGAACTTACCGATTTTCTCATGAGTCAAGACTTATATTTTGAACTTACTAACTGTGATTTTAAGTGGATAGAGTTTTTCCCTCTCATGCAAACAATTCCCTTAAAAAAAGGTCGTAAAAAATTTCTCCGTATTTCACGGTCAACCGGAGATTATACTCATATCTATCTCATTTGGCATCCAAAGACAAGTAAAGTAGCTTTTTACGATGAGGAACACGAAACTATAAGTGATATTTGTAGCTTTAAAGAATTTATCTGCAATATGTCTAGACACTTACAAGAAATTCTTGAAGGTTAAGAGAAATCAAAAAGGGGGGCTCTTATGCAACTAATTGACCAAGTTAAAAAAATAGAAACTTATATTTGTGAGTGTTTTGAAGACTGGGATTTGGATGATCCTGTAGAGGAAGGATATCTGGAAGATTATCAGGACATTTCTGGTGCTTCCGAGGAAGAGCTTCAAACCTTTGAGGAAATATTTGGCATTCGTCTACCTAGTGACTTCAAAGAGCTTTATAGCTATAAAGATGGGAGTAAATACCTCTCTATTTTACCTTGTGTAATTGACCAGAGAGATTTGACTTTTTCTCTCATGAGTCTACAGGAAATTGAGACTTGTAAAAAGTACTTTCAAAATAGGGATGCTTTGTTAACAGAATTTCCCGACTATTTTTCTAGTCAAGACCTAGAAAACATGCGTGATAGTAGAATAAAGCCCTATCTTTTTAATAAAAAATGGCTTCCTTTTGCCCAGTATTGTGACTCTTGTTATCTTATGCTGGATTTTGATCCAGACCAGGAGGGTCAGGAAGGGCAGATTATTTGTTACATCCATGATCCTGACCAGGTGATCTATGCGGCTGAAAGCCTTACAAATCTGATTGAAGGGATAATGGATGAGATCATATGAACGGACAAATGTATCAGATTGCCTGTATCGTGGCAGCAGCTAGGAAGGCTTTAAAAAGTGGTAAAGAAATATGCTATAAGCCTGAAAAATATACAAATAAGTTGAGCTTTCAAATTTTGCCGTCAGAAAAGGGGGAAGTTATAGAACTATCTGTATCTGATTGGTTTGAAAATCTTAAGGAAAAAGGTTTGAAGGACTTAAAATTATTTTGCCCTATCTCAGTAAATGACAGAGGTATTTTAGGTTTCTCCAATACGACACAGAGTTCAATTCTCTGTTTTTATAAAGATGGGAAGGCAAGTTATTTCCTACCAAATTGGAAATCTGCTTCCCTAGGCAGGGGCTGGGATGTTACCTACACCGAGTATGAATGGGAAAGGTCTTCTCAAGACATTCCCCACTATGAAAATAATATCGAAGAATTTAAGGACATATTGGCTCGTATAGAAGATTTAGCAATTAAAATTGAATGTGACAACTTTGCCAAAGTCTTTCACTCTGCTAGAAACCATCTACTTGACCTTGATGCTGCTAAGGTACTAGAGGAACCTCAAATTCCGCCACAAAATCAAAATATATTTAGAGCTGCAAGTGCAGCGGATGTTTTTGGAGGAATGGGTTCATGGAATGACGAACCAGGATGGTTGGCGCAAGATAAGGGACTTGGTCAACAATACGATGAACTTTCAGATCAATTGCTAAGAAATATTAGATTAGCTATTCTATATGCCATCAACGAGTGGTGATGGATTAGGAGAGAGAAAATGGGGAAGTTAAAGTTAAGTCCATTGAATAAATGGGAACTAGACAAGGACTACAATAGTGTTTTCAATTCTGTCATGTTACATGATGGTAGAGCCTTTGTCTTGACCAGTGAGAAGGAAGCTTGCAATCGCTACTGTCTGCTAGAAGTATCTCCTTTGGGTGTGAAGGAGATAGATGCTTGGTATTGTGACCATGTTTGGGAGGAAGAGCCTCTACTCTTTACAGATGGACAAAATATTGGCATCATCAAGGCTGGCAAGGAAATAGTCTATTATACTGGTGATTTTTCTCATCCAGAAATCATTGCCATAAAGGATCCGCAAAGTATACTTCCTAAAAAGGCACAAGAGAGATATTTTCAAATCGTATCAGATAGCGACCAGATACCCGTGTGTTTTGAAAATCAAGTTTATACAAATCAGGCAAGAAACTTTGCCCTTTTAGAATTTGATCGAGAGAAAAAGCAGGCGAAGTGGACCACTTATTCGCATATTGATAAAAAAGAGTTAAATCACCACGACACGAACTCAAGTTTTTGTCCTAAAATCGATAGTATGAAATCTTGGAAGCAAGAGCTCTATGCCTTTAGCTCTGGAGAAAGTCAAACCTCTGTCAATAAATGGGGCATGGACTATTATGCTCTTGTTAAAATCTCTAGTGATGGTCGTATTATCGAAAAGTTATTAGAATCTGAACATTTAAAGGCTTTAGGCAAAAAAGCTGGTGTCAATGGAATTTTTACGGATTCGCCTTATCTTATCCTGAGCCCCTTATTTAAGAATGATGATTGGAAGGGCAAGCAAAAGCTATTTTCTCTGGCAACAAGAGAATTATGCGATATAGCCTTGCCTAGAGGAATGAGTAAACACAAGCTTCAAAATATGACAGACAACTTTTGTTTAACTTTCCTGTACGACAGAGGTTTAAAAGAACTTGCCCTTTGTCGAATTGACTAGGCTGTGAGGCTGAGTTTGGGAGCTTCTTATAGATAGGTGCTGAAATTTCTTGGTTAGTCTGCAGTATTTATTTTGAGGTGTTTTCTTGTCAAATTTGACCAAGTATTGCGAATCGAATCTTAAAATAGTATACTAGAAATAGCGATTATGAAAACGTTTGCGTTTTTGTTGATGATAGATTATTTAGGAGACAAGACATGGAATTGACAGCCATTTATCATAGACCAGAATCAGAGTATGCTTATCTGTATAAAGAAGGTCAGCTACATATCCGAATCAGAACCAAGAAAAATGATGTACAGCAGGTCATTTTGCACTATGGAGATCCCTTTATTTTCATTGAGGATAAGTATGAAGCCAAGAAAGAAATGACTAAAGCAACCTCGGATGCTTTATTTGATTATTGGCAGGTTACAGTATCGGTTGATTTTGCACGGATTCAGTATCTCTTTGAGCTCCTTGATGAGGAAGGTCAGGGTGTTTTATACGGTGATAAGGGTTGTGTGGAACATACTCAAGAAAACTTGGATGCTGAAGGCAATGGCTTTAAGCTTCCTTATATTCACGAAATTGACGGTTGTCAAGTTCCTAGCTGGGTTTCAAATACCGTTTGGTATCAGATTTTCCCAGAACGATTTGCTAATGGAAATCCTAATCTAACTCCAAATGCAGCTCGAGAGTGGGATGCTGCCATTACACCTAATAGGAATGACTTTTTTGGTGGAGATTTACAAGGGATTATCGACCATCTAGACTATCTAAAAGATTTGGGAATCACTGGACTTTATCTATGTCCGATTTTTGAAGCTACAACCAATCATAAGTACGATACGACGGATTATTTTGAAATCGACCGTCACTTTGGAGACAAGGAAGTCTTTGCTACTCTAGTCGAGGAAGCTCACAAACGTGGTATCAAGATCATGCTAGATGCGGTATTTAATCATATTGGCGACCAGTCTGCCCAATGGCAGGATGTTCTAAAAAATGGAGAAAAGTCACCTTATAAAGATTGGTTCCATATTCAAGAATTCCCAATTACAGAGGATAAACTGAAAAACGCGAGAGAACTACCTTATCATACCTTTGCCTTTGCTAGCTATATGCCTAAGTTAAATACAGCAAATCCTGAAGTCAAAGACTATCTTTTAAGTGTTGCGACCTACTGGATTGAGAATTTTGATATCGATGCTTGGCGTTTGGACGTTGCCAATGAAATTGACCATCAGTTCTGGAAAGATTTTAGAAAGGCAGTTCTCGCTAAAAAGCCTGATTTGTATATTTTAGGTGAAATCTGGCATACGTCTCAACCTTGGCTAAAAGGGGATGAGTTCCATGCTGTCATGAACTACCCGCTCTCTGAAAGTATCAAGGATTATTTCTTGCGTCAGCATAAAAAGACAGAGCAGTTTATTTCAGAAATCAATAGCCAGTCAATGTACTACAAGCAACAAATCTCAGAGGTTATGTTAAATCTCCTGGATTCTCACGATACAGAGCGTATTCTTACAACTGCCAAAGGAAATCTCCAACATGTCAAGGCTGCTTTAACCTTCCTCTACCTTCAAAAAGGGACTCCTTGTATCTATTACGGAACAGAGCTTGCATTAATAGGTGGACCAGATCCCGACTGCCGTCGTGTCATGCCTTGGGACCGTGTGTCTGAGGACAATGATATGCTGAATTTCATGAAGAAATTAATTAAGGTCCGTAAGGAAGTGGCAAGTATGATTCAGCATGGTTCATATTGCTTGCAAGAAGTGAAACCAGATGTTCTTGCCTTGAGCTGGAACTACCAAGGAAAAGAAGTTCAGGCTATCTTTAATCAGTCTAAGGAGAATGTTATCTTAGACAGAGATTCAGTTGATTTAGCGAGTCATTGCCAGTTTGAAGATGGTCAGCAAGTCATCTTGCCAGATGGATTTGTAGTTCAATTAGATTCGATTTAAATCGATTTTTAACTCTAGTACAGGTTTGTTTTAAACGAGAAAGGAAAGACCGATGGAAAAACTTCAAGTTTCTAAAGAATGGTTACAAAAATACCAAGAAATCAAGCATATTTTGACCTCGTCTGTCAATTATGCAGCATGTTTTGAGATGAAAGAAATAGACGGAAAGGAAGTATTTGTCTTAGATATGGGGGAAGTGACCTTCCCAAGTGGAGAAATTTTAGTTAGAGATCCCTTGGTCTGGCTCCGTAGGAATGAAAAACCCTATCTAGAGACCGTTCCCAAAGGAACATTTCCTCTCAAAACCTTAGTAGTCAAAATCGAAGAAGATCATTATAGGTATGTTGCAACAAGAGTTCAATTTACAGATAAGCTTCCAGTTGTCTACTATGAAGCCTTAACTGGCACTGAAAATCTGGATTCGGTTGAAGAAGATTCTTATTTTGGATTTTCAGTCGATGCAGGCTTGGCAACCATTGTGGATGTTGAGACTAAAAATGCCTACTGTGATTTTGAAGAAAAATGGTATCAAGAAAATCCTGAAAAAAACATTTATGATGATTTCTTTGCGGAAATTTTTGCTCAAAATGCCATAGAATATCCCCTATATCAGCGAGAAGGCGGTGATTGGATAAACTTTAAAATCCCAGATACAGATCTGACTATTCCAATGATTCAGTCTGGTTTTGGAGATGGAAATTATCCTGTTTACTTTGGCTATGATAAGGATCACCAACTCTGTGATGTGGTTATCGAGTATATCTATCTTGGATAAGGAGTTGAATGATGTCACTCAATGAAGTTTATGATTATTTTCGTCACTATGATAAGGAAACTTATCAAGTTGTCGCCTGCATGGGTAATGAACCATCGGAAGAAGATGTTCAGGATTTTGAAAATCAATACGGCATTCGTCTGCCAGAAGATTTCAGGGAATTCACCATGTCAGCTCTGGGAGGTATCTTTATGGAGGTCAGAGAAGAGCTATGGCCAAGAGCCAAGGCTTACGATGTAGCACCATTTTGGACCTTCTGTCGAGGTATTAAGGTCTTGGGAATTGCAAATGGCATCCCAGACTTCTTAGACATTCGTCTTAAAACCAAGGAATTACACGCTCTGGGCTTTGTGGATTATATTCCATTTCTGTCTATCATTGGTGATGGAGATGTGATTTTCTGTTTTGATAAGGACAATCACATAGTTGCTCTAGACTGGTACAACAGTGGCGAAACCGAGGAGCTTAATTGTGATTTTTCAGAGCTTTTGCTTCATCAAATTGCAGAGCTAGAAGAACGTAAAAATGAGATGGTCAAGCTTTTGGAAAAGGGGAAATCTAGTCAATAATCTATAAGGAAATATCAGTTTGATAGTCCGTAAAAGAGGTTGGGACAAAAGATCCCGACCTCACTTTTTTTAGCAATCAAACTTTGACGCGGTAGATGATTGAACTTTTTGTTCGTCTTTTAGACTCCAAAAAGCTCCTAATCATCCTCGCGGGGCTGGGACTACGAAATCGAGACTTTGTCTATCGATTTCTGTCCCACCGCCTTTTTTAGTAAAACCATTCACTAAATGTACATTCAGATTTTTAAACTTTTCTACTAATTATAGAAAAAACAATCAAAAATATGATTTTTTGTGTTTAGGGTATTGAAATTCCCTATATTATTTTATAAAATAGGGGTAAAAGGCTATGAAAAAGTAATACGCTTACAATGAAATAGAAGCGGTTACTAAAGGAGGATTTTATGGAAAAAGGCCATTGGAATCGTAAAAGAGTCTACAGCATTCGCAAGTTTGCCGTAGGCGCTTGCTCTGTGATGATTGGAACCTGTGCGGTTCTATTTGGAGGAAGTGTCATTGGAGAATCACCAGTTTTCGCGGATGAAACTCCTATCGCCCGCACTGTGGAACAAGCAAAAGAGGAAAGTCCGGCAGTGGAGGAAAAAGAAGATCAAACTGTAGCAGAGCACAAGGATGTTACAAGTGTCGACCAAAGTCAAGCTGCTCCAATTGAAGCGAGCAAGCCAGAGAAGAAAGAAGATGAACCTGTAGTTCCAAAAGAGGAGAAAGCGTCACTAAAACCTGAAGAAACAGCTCCAAAGGTAGAATCTCAAGCTTCAAGTCAAGAAAAGCCTGTCAAGGAAGATTTGAAAGCTGCGACAAATGAAGAAGTGAATCAAATGATTGAAGATAGAAAAGTGAATTTTAATCAAAATTGGCACTTTAAACTCAATGCGAATCCTAAAGAAGCTGTGAAATCAGATGCCGATGTATCAACATGGCAAAAATTGGATCTCCCACACGACTGGAGTATCTTTAACGATTTTGACCATCAATCACCTGCCCAAAACGAAGGTGGACAGCTCAATGGTGGTGAAGCTTGGTATCGCAAGACCTTTAAGCTCGATGAAAAAGACCTTAAGAAAAATGTTCGTGTGACATTTGATGGTGTCTACATGGATTCTCAAGTCTATGTCAATGGCCAGTTAGTGGGGCATTATCCAAATGGTTATAACCAGTTCTCATACGATATCACCAAATACCTTCACAAAGATGGTCGTGAGAATGTGATTGCTGTCCATGCTGTCAACAAACAACCAAGTAGCCGTTGGTATTCTGGTAGTGGTATCTACCGTGATGTAACCTTGCAAGTGACAGATAAGGTTCATGTTGAGAAGAATGGGACAACTATCTTAACACCAAAACTTGAAGAACAGCAACATGGCAAGGTTGAAACTCATGTAGCCAGCAAAATCGTCAATACAGATGATAAAGACCATGAACTGGTGGCAGAGTATCAAATCGTTGAACGTGGTGGTCAGGCTGTAACGGGTTTGGTTCGTACAGCGAGTCGTACCTTAAAAGCACATGAATCAACAAGCCTTGATGCAATTTTAGAAGTTGAAAGACCAAAACTCTGGACAGTTTTAAACGATAAACCTGCCTTGTACGAATTGATTACGCGTGTTTACCGTGACGGTCAATTGGTTGATGCTAAGAAAGATTTGTTTGGTTACCGTTACTATCACTGGACTCCAAATGAAGGTTTCTCTTTGAATGGTGAACGCATTAAATTCCATGGTGTTTCCTTGCACCATGACCACGGAGCGCTTGGAGCAGAAGAAAATTATAAAGCAGAATACCGTCGTCTCAAACAAATGAAGGAGATGGGCGTTAACTCCATCCGTACAACCCATAACCCTGCAAGTCCACAGACCTTGCAAATCGCAGCAGAACTTGGTTTGCTGGTTCAGGAAGAGGCCTTTGATACTTGGTATGGTGGCAAGAAACCTTATGACTACGGACGTTTCTTTGAAAAAGATGCCACTCACCCAGAAGCTAGAAAAGGTGAAAAATGGTCTGACTACGATCTTCGTACCATGGTCGAAAGAGACAAAAATAACCCAGCTGTCTTCATGTGGTCTATCGGAAACGAAATCGGTGAAGCCAACGGCAATGCTCACTCACTTGCAACGGTTAAACGCTTAGTAAAAGTGATTAAAGATGTTGATAAGACTCGTTATGTTACCATGGGAGCAGATAAGTTCCGCTTTGGTGATGGTAGTGGTGATCATGAGAAAATTGCTGATGAACTGGATGCGGTTGGTTTCAACTACTCAGAAGACAACTACAAGAAACTTCGTGCGAAACATCCAAACTGGTTGATTTACGGTTCAGAAACATCTTCAGCAACCCGTACACGTGGAAGTTACTATCGTCCTGAACATGAATTGAAACATAGTAACGGACCTGAACGTCATTACGAACAGTCTGACTATGGTAATGACCGAGTTAACTGGGGTAAAACAGCAACAGATTCATGGACTTTTGACCGAGATAATGCTGGTTACGCAGGACAATTTATCTGGACAGGTACGGACTATATTGGAGAACCAACACCATGGCACAACCAAAACCAAACTCCCGTTAAGAGCTCTTATTTTGGTATCGTAGATACAGCCGGCATTCCAAAACATGACTTTTATCTCTACCAAAGCCAATGGGTTTCTGTTAAGAAGAAACCAATGGTTCACCTCCTTCCTCACTGGAACTGGGAAGATCCTACTCTAAAAGCAAATGTTGCTGATTCAGAAGGTAAGATTCCAGTTCGTGCTTACTCTAACGCTGCAAGCGTTGAATTGTTCTTGAACGGTCAATCTCTCGGAGTTAAGACCTTCAACAAAAAACAAACCAGCGATGGACGCACTTACCAAGAAGGTGCCAATGCCAAGGAACTCTATCTTGAGTGGAAGGTTGCGTACCAACCAGGTACTCTGGAAGCTGTAGCACGAGATGAAGCTGGAAAAGAAATTGCACGTGATAAGATCACTACTGCAGGCCAACCAGCAGGAGTTCGCCTCGTCAAGGAAGAACACGCAATCGCAGCAGATGGAAAAGACTTGACTTACATCTACTACGAAATCGTAGACAGTGAAGGAAATGTTGTACCAACTGCAAATAATCTGGTTCGTTTCCAATTACATGGACAAGGTCAACTGGTCGGTGTCGATAATGGGGAACAAGCCAGCCGTGAACGCTACAAGGCGCAACCAGACGGTTCTTGGGTCCGCAGAGCCTTTAACGGTAAAGGTGTTGCCATTGTCAAATCAACTGAACAAGCAGGTAAATTCACACTAACAGCCCATTCAGATCTCTTGAAATCGGACCAAGTCACCATCTTTACTGGTAAGAAAGAAGACCAAGAAAAGACCGTTCTCGGGACAGAAGTACCAAAAGTACGTACTGTTATTGAGAAAGAGCCAAAAATGCCGAAGACAGTCGGTTTTATCTACAGTGATGGCAGTCGTGAAAAACGTCCAGTAACTTGGTCTTCAGTTGATGTGAGCCAAGCAGGAGTTGTGACTGTTAAAGGTATGGCAGACGGACGCGAAGTTGAGGCCCGTGTCGAAATTCTAGCAATTGCAAATGAGCTTCCAACTGTTAAGCGTGTTGCTCCAGGAACAGACTTGAGTGCTGTTGACAAATACGTTTCTATTGCTGTTACGGATGGAAGCATACAAGAATACGAAGTTGATAAGTGGGAGATTGCGGAAGCAGATAAAGCTAAACTGTCGGTTGCAGGATCACGTATTCCAATGACTGGCCAACTGGGTGGTGAGACTATTCACGCTACCCTTGTAGTAGAAGACGGTGATGTTGCAGCACCTGTAGTACCAACTGTAACGGTTGGTGGTGAAGCTGTCACAGGACTTACTAGCCAAAAACCAATGCAATACCGCACTCTTGCTTATGGCGCTAAGTTACCAAAAGTCACAGCAAGTGCTGAAAATGCGGATGTTACTGTAGTCCAAGCAAGTGCGGCAAACGGCATGCGTGCAAGCATCTATGTTCAACCAAAAGATGGTGGCCCTCTTCAAACCTATGCAATTCAATTCCTTGAAGAAGCACCAAAAATTGACCACTTGAGGTTACAAGTAGAGAAAGCTGACGGTCTTAAAGAAGATCAAACAGTGAAATTGTCTGTCCTTGCCCACTATCAAGACGGAACACAAGCAGTTTTACCAGCAGATAAAGTGAACTTCTCTACAAGTGGTGAAGGGGAAGTCGCAGTTCGTAAAGGAATGCTTGAGTTGCATAAGCCAGGAACAGTCACTCTCAAAGCAGAATATGAGGGGGTTACAGGTCAAATCGATCTCACGATTCAGGCCAATACTGAGAAAAAAGTAGCCCAATCTATCCGTCCAGTAAACGTAGTAACAGACTTGCATCAGGAACCAAGCCTTCCAGCAACAGTAACAGTTGAGTATGACAAAGGTTTCCCTAAAGCCCACAAAGTCACTTGGGAAGCTATTCCAAAAGAAAAACTAGACCACTATCAAACCTTTGAAGTGCTAGGTAAAGTTGAAGGACTTGACCTTGAAGCGCGTGCTAAAGTCTCTGTAGAAGGTATCGTATCGGTTGAAGAAGTCAGTGTGACAACACCAATCGCAGAAGCGCCACAATTACCAGAAAGCGTCCGTACTTACGATTCAAATGGTCACGTTTCATCTGCCAAGGTTGCATGGGATGCGATTCATCCAGACCAATACGCCGAGGAGGGTGTCTTTACAGTTAATGGTCGCCTAGAAGGTACGCAATTAACAACTAAACTTCATGTTCGCGTATCTGCTCAAACTGAGAAGGGAGCAAATATTTCTGACCAATGGACCGGTTCAGAATTGCCACTGGCCTTTGCTTCAGACTCAAATCCAAGCGACCCTGTTTCAAACGTCAACGATAAATTGATTTCCTTTAATGACCGCCCAGCCAACCGTTGGACAAACTGGAATCGCAGTAATCCAGAAGCTTCAGTTGGTGTCCTATTCGGAGATTCAGGTATCTTGAGTAAACGTTCGGTTGATAATCTAAGTGTCGGATTCCATGAAGACCACGGAGTTGGTGTACCGAAGTCTTATGTGATTGAGTATTATGTCGGTAAGACCGTTCCAACAGCTCCTAAAAACCCTAGCTTTGTAGGTGAGGAAAACCATGTCTTTAACGATCCTGCAAACTGGAAAGAGGTAAGCAATCTCAAAGCACCAGCTCAATTAAAAGCTGGAGAAATGAATCACTTTAGCTTTGATAAAGTTGAAACCTATGCTGTCCGTATTCGTATGGTTCGACTTGATAGCAAGAAAGGAACATCTATCACAGAGGTACAAATCTTTGCGAAACAAGTTGCGGCAGCCAAACAAGGACAAACGAGAATCCAAGTTGACGGTAAAGATTTAGCAAACTTCAATCCTGATTTGACTGACTACTATCTTGAGTCTGTAGATGGAAAAGTTCCTGCAGTAACAGCAAGTGTTAGCAACAATGGTCTTGCTACCGTTGTTCCGAGCGTTCGCGAAGGTGAGCCAGTTCGTGTTATCGCTAAGGCTGAAAATGGTGATATCTTAGGAGAATACCGTCTGCACTTCACAAGCAATAAAGATTTGCTCTCTCGTAAACCAGTTGCAGCTGTCAAACAAGCTCGCTTGGTACAAGTAGGACAACCGCTTGAATTGCCAACTAAGGTTCCGGTTTACTTCACAGGTAAAGACGGCTATGAAACAAAAGACTTGGCAGTTGAATGGGAAGAAGTTCCAGCAGAAAATCTGACAAAAGCAGGTCAATTTACTGTTCGAGGCCATGTCCTAGGTAGTGATCTTGTTGCTGAGTTCACTGTACGAGTGACAGACAAACTAGGCGAAGCTCTCTCAAATAACCCAGAGTATGATGAAAATAGTAACCGCGCCTTTGCTTCAGCCACTAACGATATTGATAGAAATTCCCATGACCGTGTGGACTATCTCAATGACGGAAATCATTCAGAAAATCGTCGTTGGACAAACTGGTCTCCAACTCCATCTTCTAATCCAGAAGTATCAGCAGGTGTGATCTTCCGTGAAAATGGCAAGATTGTAGAACGGACTGTTGCGCAAGCCAAACTTCATTTCTTTGCAGATAGTGGTACGGATGCACCATCTAAACTTGTTTTGGAGCGCTATATCGGCCCAGATTTTGAAGTCCCTACCTACTATTCAAACTATCAAGCCTATGATGCAGCCCATCCATTCAACAATCCAGAAAATTGGGAAGCTGTGCCTTATCGTGCGGATAAAGACATTGCAGCTGGTGATGAAATCAACGTAACATTTAAAGCTGTCAAAGCCAAAGCCATGAGATGGCGTATGGAGCGTAAAGTTGACAAGAGCGGTGTTGCGATGATTGAGATGACCTTCCTTGCTCCAAGCGAATTGCCTCAAGAAAGCACTCAATCGAAGATTCTTGTAGATGGAAAAGAACTTCCTGATTTCTCTGAAAACCGTCAAGACTATCAAGTAACTTATAGCGGACAACGTCCAAAAGTTTCAGTTGAGGAAACAGACCAAGTGGCTTCAACAGTTGTAGATAGCGGAGACGATAGCCTTCCAGTACTTGTTCGTCTTGTTTCAGAAAGTGGAAAACAAGTCAAGGAATACCGTATCCAGTTGACCAAGGAAAAACCAGTTTCTGAGAAGACAGTTGCTGCTGTACAAGAAGAACTTCCAAAACTCGAATTTGTTGAAAAAGATTTGGCCTACAAGACGGTTGAGAAAAAAGATTCAACACTGTATCTAGGTGAAACTCGTGTAGAACAAGAAGGAAAAGTTGGTAAAGAACGTATCTTTACAGCGATTAATCCTGATGGAAGTAAGGAAGAAAAACTTCGTGAAGTGGTAGAGGCTCCGACAGACCGCATCGTCTTGGTTGGAACGAAACTAGGAACCTCCCTTCCAGAAGATGAAGTGAAGAACCTTGTCCTTAACAGACCAGAACTTGTAATCGAAGAAGAAACAATTGACTTCAAGGTTCAGGAACGTAAGTCTGATAAGTTGTATCTAGGTGAAACTCGTATCCTCCAAGAAGGTCAAAAGGGTATTCGCATTCACTTGATCGAGGTTGAAAATGGTAAGCGGACTGAAAAAGAAAGCTATGATAAAGTTATAGCTCAGGATCGCATCGTAGAAGTAGGAACGAAGCAAGGAACCTCCCTTCCAGAGGATGAAGTGAAGAACCTTGTCCTTAACAGACCAGAACTTGTAATCGAAGAAGAAACAATTGATTTCAAGGTTCAGGAACAAAAGAACGATAAGCTTCCAGCAGGTCAAACCCGTGTTCTCCAAGAGGGACAAAAAGGTATCCGTGTTCACTTGATCGAAGTTGAAAATGGCAAGCGAACTGAAAAAGAAAGCTATGATAAAGTCGTGGCTCAGGATCGCATCGTAGAAGTAGGTACGGCTGGTGAAACGACTAAACCAGTACCGCAAGAGTCTACAAAACCACAAGTATCAGAAAAAGCAGATACAAAACAAAACACTTCAAGTGCAGCTAGTCAGGTTCAAAAAGAACAGTTACCAAATACAGGAAGTGCAGAAGGTCAAGCAGCAGTAGCAGCAGGTTTAGCTCTTCTTGGTTTGAGTGCAGGACTAGTAGCCACTAAAGGCAAAAAAGAGGATTAGAATTTCTACGATATGAAGAGATGGGGACAAAATAGATTTATATTTTAAAAACTCTTCATTATGAATTTTGAAAATCTAATAGATTAAATAAAAAGTGAACCAAACTATTCTGGGACAATCAGAATTCTGTTTAGTTCACTTTTTGTTATGTTCTAAACTTTTATTTTAATATATTTCTACTATGTTAAGTCTTATAACAGTATATAGATTGATAAATTGGTTATATTTAGTTTTATGAATAAAGGGACATTATTTATTGAAAGGGAGTGGAAATATTAAAGGAATGGATTCTTTAAAGTTGACATTTCGTAAATAAATTCTTTAGTAATGAAATAAATCAATTAAAATATATATGTTATAATAAACTTGATAAGTTCTATTATATCATGTGCTGTAAGTGAATATAATTTTATCAAGAATAGAGCATGGTGTTATTATGGATACGTCACTATATTGTGGAGGTGTTGCGTACGTAGAATTGAATACTTAATTTTTTATCGATATACAAATAGAAAGGTTGGTCATAATGGATAAGATAAAAAAATATCTCGGTTTTCTGGTATTCCCTCTTTTATTCTTGATGATGCTTTTCCCGGCGGGTGAAGCACATGCGGCAACTGATATCACGAGTAAAGTCAAAATAGATGACTTGAAGATTACTATAGCATCTACAGGAAGCGAGACTGAAGGAATTCATGGTTCAAATGATACTTCGATGAAATTGAAATATTCGGGTAAATTCTCATTTCCCAATGTGGCAGCTAATGAAATCAAGGATGGTGATTACTTTATCGTAAAGGCTCCAGATAACTTGAGTTTGACGGATGGTAGTCTGGATTTGATTGATTCGACATCAAATATCAAAATGGGGACTGTCCGAGTGGAGAATGCTAACCATCGGCTGGTATTTACCTTCAATGACAAGGTGAAGGACAAGCAAAATATCCGTGGGGACTTTGTTGCAGAAGCAACTGAAACACTCAAAAAAGAGGGGAAAACGGTTACCTATGTTTTACCAGATGGTAAAAAACAGACCATCACGTATAAAGTGAATAAATATGAACAGACTGACGTGATTGGAGAAACCATTACAAAGTACGGTTATAACGATAACAATAAGGCGAGAGCACATTTTCAGATGAAGATTAATCGCGCTAAGAAAGATATGACTGGACATGTGGTGAAGATTACAGATGACGTTTCAAAGGGAGCCTTTGCTAACTATGTGGAAGGTACTTTCTATATGCATGAAGCGGAATTCGAAACGACGAATACGAATTCATCTGCTCTTAAACGTTTAGGTGATGAATACGAAATCACAACCGATCCGGAGGTATACAAGGCTAACTCAGATAAAAAAGCTTTGTTGACCTTTGTCAACGGGAAACGAGGATTTGAGTTGCTCATGCCGACCAATATGGGTACAAAGAGCTTTTTCTTAACGTATGATACGTCCTCACCAGCAGATACTTCAACGATAAGTAACTCAGCGCAGTACTTGATTGATAACCAACCACAACTTATTTGGGAAAAATACGGAGGTAGTACCGGAACCAGAACAGAGGCAACGTTTAATTTAAAGTCTGTTAAATCTGTAGGTGCAACTGTTACTGCTGATATTGCTGGAAAGATCAAAATCACAAAATTCGATGAAGCGGATGCAGATATTAAGTTGGCAGGCGTTGTCTTTGAAATCCGTGAGAAAACCACTAATAACTTGGTTGATACCGTTACAACAGATAAAGACGGAATTGCTCTTTCAGAGGCTCTCAGTGATGGTAAGTATATTGTTAAAGAAAAAACTCCTAAATCAGGCTATCAGGTAAATAGTCAAGAGTTTGAAGTGGAGATGAAAGATGGAAAAGGTGTTCCCCTCAATATCTCTAACAAACGTGTGACAGTTGACTTTGAAGCAACCAAGACTTGGAAAAACGGAAAAGCAACTGACTACAAAGAAGTCAAACTCGGTTTGTATGTGCACAAAGAAGGACAAACTGTTGCAGATGCAAAACCTGTTACCGGGAACTACACCCCTGAAGTAACCGTGTCGAACGGTGTCTACACTTATAAGTGGAAAAATCAACTTCCTGAACGTGATGTTGATGGGACGAAATTAATCTACTCTGTTCGCGAACTTCAAGACCAGACAAACCTTCCTTTGAAAGAAGGAGAGAAGGTCAAAGTAGGCGACAACAGCTATGTTGTATCCTATAACGGAAACAACAAAGTCACCAACACTTACGAAGTTCCAAAGACAAACGTGACGGCTAAGAAAGTCTGGGTTGGCGGTCAGGAACATATTCGTCCAACTGTCTACTTCAAATTGTACCGTACACCAGAAGGTGGAGCGATTGAAGAAGTGGCTGGTGTTAGTCAAAAAGAAGTTCCCAAAACAGATGGAACTGTAGAATGGACAGACCTTCCTGCGACTGATGAGCACGGTGTGAAGTACACTTATAGTGTGATGGAAGTCGATGAAGAAGGCAATCTCATTGCAGATCCGATAGACGGTTATACTCCTAGCCAAACGGCCCCTCTTACTATCACCAATACCTATAGTGCTTCACCAGCTGAGGCTGTAATTGAAGCTAAGAAAAAATTGGAAGGTCGTCCAACAGAGCTTCAAGACGAAGAATTTGAATTTATCTTGAAAGATAATGATGGAAAAGAAGTTCAAAGAATCAAGAATAAAGGTACTAATGCTGATGGAACTGGTCGCGTAGTCTTCAAGCCTATTAAATTTACAAAAGAAGGACATTATCAGTACACCATTGTGGAAGCAAAAGCAGGTGAAACTGAAAATGGTATCACCTATGATAATAGAACAGTTCCTGTAATTGTACACGTCTATGATAATGGAAGAGGTCAGCTGGTTGCTTGGGTTGAGAAATTAGAAATTTCTCAAGTAGCACTTCCAGCAGCTGAATTTTCAACTTCAGCACCTGGTTCTAATCTTGTACCACCAATCTCTGGTGCCATCAACACCATTACAGATGCCGGAATTCAAACATTCGTCAATACTTATAAGCCTGCTAATGTGAAAGCTCCTGTTTCAGCAACCAAATCATTCATCAATAAGAACACTGATAAGCCAATTCAGCTTCAAGGTGGTGAATTCGAGTTTGCCTTGTTTGAGAAAAATGGTACAGCTCCAATTCAAACAACAACAAATGATGCAGCTGGAAACATTAAGTTTGAAGATTTAGAATTCAATAAAGCTGACACTTATCATTACACCATCGTTGAAAAGAATGCTGGGACAACTGATAAAGGAATCACTTATTCTAACAAGACTATCGAAGTAACGATCAAAGTTGTTGACAACGGTAAGGGAGCGCTTGAAGCAACTGTTACCTATGACAATAACGACAGCACTTTCGAAAACACCTATAAGGCTGAAAATACCAAAGCTGTTCTTGAAGTAGATAAGAAACTAAGCAATCGCAATCTCGAAGCTGACATGTTCGAATTTACGTTGACAGACCAAGTTGGTAACGTTGAAAAAGCGAAGAATGGTGCTGACGGAAAAGTTAAGTTCTCAGAGTTGACATTTGATGAAGCAGGTACTTACACTTACACTATTAAGGAAGTAAAAGCTGGCACAACGGAGAATGGTATCACCTACGATGCTAAGACCGTCACAGCTACAGTAACTGTAACCGATGATGGTCAAGGTAAATTGCATAAAACGGTTGAATACCGCAGTGATGCAAGTGATGGTAGCACAAGTTTCACTAATGTTTACACACCAGCTAAAACACAGGTTCCAGTGAAGAAAGTTTGGAATGATGGCGAGAACCAAGATGGCAAACGTCCGGGCTCTATTACTGTTAAACTTCTAGCAGATGGTGTTGAAACTGGTCAAACACGTGAATTGAATGCTGCGAACAACTGGCAAGCTATTTTCACCGATCTGGATGCAGATAAAGGTGGCACTCCAATCGCCTATAC
>NZ_LNVF01000003.1:0-112074 GCF_002093545.1 Streptococcus oralis subsp. tigurinus | reverse complement strand
AGAGTAGAGTAGAGGAGTGGGACAACTTCGCTATTATCAAGCTTTTACAGTGGGTATTTGGGCCAATTCGAGTAAAGTTGGGACAAGTTGTGAATTTACAACGTGGAAAACGCCTTGTTAGAAAGCAGCTAACTAATTCAGGAAGTTTTCCAGTTTATCAAAACAGTTTGACACCCTTGGGATATTTTACATATCCAAACAGAGTAAAAGAAACTAGCTTTGTGATTTGTGCAGGGGCAGCTGGTGAAATTGGGTATAGTGATACGGACTTTTGGGCAGCAGATGATGTTTATACATTAGAGACATCAGAAGATATTTCTGATAAATTTATGTATTATGTCTTGTTAAGTAAGCAAGATAGGCTCAAATCACAAGTTCGAAAGGCTAGTATTCCTAGATTATCTAAGGATGCTATTGATAAAGTTGCTTTTTATTTACCATCCCTTACTGAACAAGAAAGAATCGTCTCCATTCTTGACAATTTCAACACCTTAACCAACTCTCTTTCTGAGGGTCTTCCAAAAGAAATTGAACTAAGACAGAAACAGTATGAATACTGGAGAGAACAATTGTTTAATTTTGATTTATAGAAAAGAATAGGAAAGGCATATGGCAAAAGCGCTAAGTGATATTGCACAAGAGTTAAAAGCTTCAAATCAGAAAGTTCAGCTGATCTACGCATTTAATGGGACGGGTAAGACCAGGCTCTCTAAAGAATTTGCTAAGTTGTTTCAAACTAAAGAAGGCGGTCTTACGAGAGATAAGATTCTTTATTATAATGCTTTTACTGAGGACTTATTCTATTGGGATAATGATCTTGACAGCGATCAAGATTTTAAACTGAAGATTCAGCCAAATTCTTTTATATCTTGGATTATTCAAGAGCAGGGACAGGATCAGAATATTATTTCGCATTTTCAGCATTATACAAACGATAAAATGACACCTTCATTTCTTTTGTCAGATGGTCATATTCTTTTCACTATTCAAAGTGGTGATGGTGAGGATAGACTAAACGAACAAATTAAGTTATCCAAAGGTGAAGAGAGCAATTTTATTTGGTCTATTTTTTATACGTTGCTAGAGCTAGTTATTAGTGAGCTTGATATCCTAGAACCTGATGAACGTAGTACTAGAGAGTTTGATGATTTAGAGTATGTATTTATTGATGACCCAGTTTCATCATTAGATGAAAACCACTTGATAGAGGTTGCATCAAATTTAGGTAAATTAATTAGAACGAGTAAGTCTGATCTTAAATTTATAATAACAACTCACAATCCTTTATTCTATAACGTCTTATATAATGAGTTAAAAAATATTAAACGGAATGAGAGATATAGTAAGAGAGCTATTGATGAAGAAACTGGAGAGTATGGAACCTATATTGACACCCGAAAAGTTCCTGATAGTAGTAGATTTAGATTTGAAAAATTAGAAGATGGATCATATAAGCTGATACCTCAACCGGATGACTCTCCTTTTGCTTATCATAATTTTTTAAGAAAATCATTACATAAAGCTATAGAAGACAATTTGGTTTATAAATATCATTTTAATTTTTTAAGAAATCTTTACGAGAAAACAGCAACTTTCCTGGGTTATCAAAAATGGCAGGATTTATTGCCACTTGATAATGAAGGAAGTTTTAGCAACTATGAGTCAAGGATATTAAATATTTCTAGTCATTCTAAAGTATCAACCGAGGAAGATGAACTAGTAACCCTCCCAGAAACTGCGCTTTTAAAAAACCTGTTACAGCATTTAGAGAGCACTTGCAATTATAAGGAGTAATTATGTCTGAAAGTACATTCACTACAGCCATTGTTGAGTCAGATAATTTTATCATTTTAGAAAAGTATACCAAGCTAGAACAGCCTAGTCAGTATCAGACTGAGGCGGACTTGGAGAAGGAGCTGATTGCTGACTTGCGCCAGCAAGGATACGAGTATCTTACTTATTTGACGACCCCAGAGGCGCTTTTGGCTAATCTCAAGACCCAGATGGAAGTTCTGAATAATGTGGTTTTTACAGATGCTGAGTGGCTGCGCTTCTTGGATGAGTACCTCAATAAACCCAGTGACAGTTTGATTGATAGTACCAGAAAACTTCATGATAACTATATTTATGATTTTATCTTTGATGATGGGCATATCCAGAATATCTATCTATGGGATAAGAAAAATATTAGTCGAAATAAACTGCAAGTCATTAATCAAATGAAGCAAGTCGGTACCAGTAGCAATCGTTATGATGTGACCTTGCTGGTAAATGGATTGCCTCTGGTACAAATTGAGCTCAAAAAACGAGGAGTTGCGATTCGAGAGGCCTTTAATCAGGTGCACAGATATAGTAAAGAAAGTTTCAATGAGGAGAATTCTCTCTTTAAGTACCTTCAGATTTTTATCATCTCAAACGGAACGGATACTCGGTATTTTGCTAATACGACCAAGCGAGATAAGAATTCTTATGAGTTCACCATGAACTGGGCTTTGAAAAATAATAATCCTATTAAGGACTTGAAGGACTTTACAGCAACTTTCTTAAGTCAACAGACCTTGTTAAATGTCTTGATAAATTATTCTGTCTTTGATACTAATGACACTCTTCTCATCATGCGTCCTTATCAGATTGCGGCAACTGAGAGAATAATCTGGAAGATACGTTCAGCTATTGCTTCAAAAATCAAAAGCGGTCCTGATACAGGTGGTTATATTTGGCATACTACCGGTTCAGGGAAGACCTTGACAAGTTTTAAAGCTGCTAGACTTGCTACTGAGATGGAAGAAGTGGATAAGGTTTTTTTTGTGGTGGACCGCAAGGACTTGGATTATCAGACGATGAAGGAGTACCAGCGATTTTCACCTGACTCAGTCAACGGTTCAAATAGCACTGCAGGTCTCAAACGCAATATCGAGAAGGATGATAATAAAATTGTCGTGACGACCATTCAGAAGCTTAACAATTTTATGAGCAGTGAGAGCCATCATGAAATTTATCAAAAGCAAGTGGTTTTCATTTTTGATGAATGTCATCGTTCTCAGTTTGGTGAAGCGCAAAAGCGACTCAGACAGAAATTTAAGAAATATTGCCAGTTTGGTTTTACGGGTACACCGATTAAGGTAGAGAATGCGCTTGGTTCCGAGACAACGGCATCTGTTTTCGGTCGTGAGTTACATGCTTATGTGCTAACTGATGCGATTCGAGATCAAAAAGTCTTGAAGTTTATGGTGGATTATAACGACGTTCGTCCGAAGTTTAAGTCAATTGAAAGCGAGCAGGATTTGACCAAGTTATCTGCAGCTGAAAATAAAAAAGCACTGCTTCATCCGACTCGAATCGCTGAAATATCCAGGTATGTCTTAGATCATTTTGATCAAAAAACGCATCGATTAACTGGTAAAGGTTTCAATGCTATGTTTGCTGTTTCAAGTGTTGATGCAGCAAAAGCCTACTATCAAGAGTTGCAAAATCAGCAAAAAGATTCTGAAAAACCATTGAAGATTGCGACTATCTTTTCCTATGCTGCGAATGAGTCTCAGGTGGCTATTGGTGAAATTGATGATGAGAGCTTTTCACCGGCAGATTTAGCGGATATTAGTAGTAAAGAATTTTTGAGTAGTTGTATAGATGATTATAATCAGTTGTTTGGCACTAATTTTACTATTAATGGCAATGATTTTCAGAATTACTATCGTGATTTGGCTAAACGTGTCAAAAATCGGGAAGTGGATCTCTTAATTGTAGTTGGGATGTTCCTGACTGGCTTTGATGCACCAACTTTAAACACTCTTTTTGTGGATAAGAATCTGAGATATCATGGTTTAATCCAAGCTTTTTCACGCACCAATCGAATTTATGATGCTACCAAGTCATTTGGGAATATTGTAACCTTCCGGGATTTAGAGAAGGCTACAACTGATGCTATTAAGCTATTTGGAAAGACTGAGACAGCAGAAGTCTTGCTCGAACGTTCTTATCAAGAGTATATGACAGGCTTTACGGAGGCCGGTGAAGAGCAAAAGGGTTATATGGACGTTGTTCAAGAGTTACAAGAAAAATTTCCGGACCCGCAAGCTATCATTAAAGAGAGTGATAAGAAAGAATTTGTCTCGTTGTTTGGTCAATTTCTTCGTTTAGATAATATCTTACAAAACTACGATGATTTCATGAGTCTACGAGCTTTACAAGAACTTGATATCTTAGATGATAAGGCTGTAGAAGCCTTCAAGGAACGTTTCCATGTGGACGATGAAACTCTGGAGGAGTTATCTAGGTTAGACATCCCAAGTACGAGGGAAATTCAAGACTACCGTTCAACCTATAATGACATTAAGTCATGGTATGAGAATGAACGCCGTAATCGGGAAGATAACGAATCTAAAGTTGATTGGGATTCGATTGTTTTTGAAGTTGAATTACTAAAATCCCAGGAAATCAATCTAGACTATATCTTAGAGCTAATTTTTGAGACTAATAAAAAGGTCTCAGATAAGGATGAACTTGTTTCGGAAATTACTCGGACGATTCGAGCAAGTCTTGGCAATCGAGCTAAGGAAGATTTGATAGTCGCTTTCATCCATGACTTTGATTTAGATAGTTTTGCTGATAAATCAGATATCATTGAACAGTTCTTTATTTTTGCGCAAGGTGAGCAGAAAAGGGAAGCGGATGAGTTGATACAGATTGAGGGATTAAATGAACAAAGTGCTAAGCGCTACATACAAGCTTCGTTGAAGCGTGAGTATGCTAGTGAAAATGGGAATGATTTGAATGAAGCTCTGCCGAAAATGAGCCCACTAAATCCACAATATCGTACAAAAAAACAAACCGTTTTTCAAAAGATCAGTCGTTTTGTTGAAAAATTCAAGGGAATTGGTGGAGATATTTAAGAATTATTTGATTGAGTAACGAAATAAATCTGCCTAAAAAATAAAAAGTAGTTATCAATTGCACTTGATAGCTACTTTTTATTGTCTTTTACTATTCTATTTTCTACTTTTAGGAAATTGTTTCTATCATTTTTGAGAATCTCAAAATATACTTAAGGTGAAGATAGCGGCTATCTCGTTGAACTTATTAGAAGGATGCTTCTTAATCTAGTTAATCCTTATGATAGTTGCTTTCTAGAATATATTAGGATAAAGAATTTTTCTGAAAATTTCTGAGGTTGGTTGCTGAACTATTATTTGAAAATTAATTAGATTGATTACGTCTAGACGTTTTTATCCCTATATCTGAACTTGCATCCGGATGAGCATATCGCGGTGTTGCTCCTGGATGACCTCGCAGATATAATCCCCCACAGGAGTATATTCAGCTTGGATTAGAGCTTGGTGAAAATGTAGCAGAGCTTATAACTAAAATAGACCTCCCACATCAATGTACTGCACCCCAAAAGTTAGACAGAAAAAATCCAACTTTTAGGGTGCGGTACACAACAGGTGGTGTTCTCTTATATGCTTATTTCATCGAACTTTTAAGCAAGTCCATGGTACCATTAAGAAGAGTATCTGTCAAAAAGTTGCGATTGTATTGTTTTTACTCTCAGTGCATTAGCTTCCTCCTTGACACTCCGCCAGCTTTTGATACAATAGTACAAAATTAGAGGAGGTGGGCTATGATTCAGAAACATGCGATTCCCATTTTAGAGTTTGATGACAACCCCCAGGCGGTCCTTATGCCGACACATGAGGGGCTAGATTTAAAGCTGCCAAAGAAGTGCATCTATGCGTTTTTGGAGGAGGAGATTGACCGCTATGCCCAGGCAGTAGGGGCGGATTGTGTTGGTGAGTTCGTTTCGGCCACCAAGACTTATCCAGTCTACGTCCTCAACTACAAGGGCGAGGAGATTTGTCTGGCCCAGGCGCCTGTTGGTTCTGCCCCAGCAGCCCAGTTTATGGATTGGTTGATTGGCTATGGTGTGGAGCAAATCATCTCCACTGGAACCTGTGGCGTACTAGCCGATATAGAGGAGAATGCCTTTCTCGTCCCTGTTCGCGCTCTGCGAGATGAGGGGACCAGCTACCATTATCTAGCGCCTTCTCGTTATATGGAGCTACAGCTTGAGGCTATCTCTGCCATTGAGCAAGTCTTGGAGCAAAGAGGCATTCCCTATGAGGAAGTCATGACCTGGACGACAGATGGTTTTTACCGAGAGACGGTTGAAAAGATTGCCTATCGCAAGGAAGAAGGCTGTGCTGTTGTGGAGATGGAGTGCTCTGCTCTTGCGGCAGTAGCTCAGCTACGTGGCGTTGTCTGGGGAGAATTGCTCTTTACTGCAGATTCCCTGGTGGATCTGGACAACTACGACAGTCGTGACTGGGGTTCAGAAGCTTTTGATAAGGCGCTCGAACTCTGTCTTGCTATTGTGCACCACATGTGAGTGCTCTTACTGTTTTTGTGGTACAATGTAGCTATGTTATTCAAATCTTTTTTGGAAAAAATCAAGACGACTCTGGTTCGATTATCACCAGCCCGTCGTATCTTTTTAAGTTTTGCCCTAGTTATCTTCTTGGGTTCGCTCCTTTTAAGTCTTCCCTTTGTGCAAGCAACAACGTCACAAGCGACCTACTTTGACCATCTCTTTACGACTGTGTCCATGGTCTGTGTGACAGGGCTCTTCACCCAGCCGGTGGCCTCTACTTACAATATATGGGGTCAATTGATTTGCATGCTGTTGATCCAGATCGGTGGTTTGGGGCTTATGACCTTTATCGGAATCTTTTATATCCAAGGGAAACAAAAGCTCAGTCTTCGTAGCCGTGAGACTATTCAAGAAAGTTTTAGTTATGGGGAAACCCAGTCCTTAAAGGACTTCATCCGATCGATCTTTTTGACGACTTTTCTGGTAGAAGGGCTCGGTGCCTTTCTTCTGAGTTTCCGCTTCATTCCTGAATTTGGCTGGGGTCGAGGGATGTTAACCTCTGTCTTTTTGGCTATTTCAGCCTTCTGCAATGCTGGATTTGATAATTTTGGAAGTACGAGTTTGGCAGTCTTTCAGACGGACCCTTTGATCAATTTAGTGATTGCAGGATTGATTATAACGGGTGGTCTAGGATTTATGGTCTGGTTTGACCTAGCGACCCAGTTTGGGAAAAAGAAAAAACGCCGTCTTCGCTTTCATACTAAGCTGGTTCTCTTTTTAACAGCGGGAATTTTATTCTTTGGAACGGTATCAACCCTTTTGATTGAGTGGAACAACCCAGGGACGATTGGGAATCTCAGCGTCCCAGAGAAACTGCTGGTTAGCTTTTTCCAGACTGTCAGCATGAGAACGGCAGGTTTTGCTTCTATTGATTACACCCAGGCTCGACCGGTCACCCTGCTGATCTACATCTTGCAGATGTTTCTGGGTGGGGCACCTGGAGGGACGGCAGGGGGACTCAAGATTACGACCTTCTTTGTCTTGTTGGCCTTCGCTCGTAGCGAACTATTGGGCTTACCTCATGCCAATGTGGCTCGGAGAACTATTGAACCTCGAACCGTGCAAAAATCTTTTAGTGTCTTTATTATCTTCTTGCTAACATTCTTGCTGGGCTTGATTCTGCTGGGGATAACAGCAGAAGGAAATCCGCGCTTTATCTACCTCATGTTTGAGACCATTTCAGCCCTTGCGACAGTTGGAGTGACGGCGAATTTAACACCAGAGTTAGGTAAGTTAGCCCTCAGTATCGTTATGTTGTTGATGTTTATCGGCCGTATTGGCCCCTTGACACTGCTGGTCAGTTTAGCAGAATACCAGCCAGACAAGAAAGATTTGATTCACTATATGAAAGCAGATATCACTATCGGATAAGAAAGGAAGAACGATGTCAGATCGGACGATTGGAATTTTAGGCTTGGGAATTTTTGGGAGTAGTGTTTTGGCTGCTCTTGCCAAGCATCATATGAATATCATTGCTATTGATGACCACGAGGAGCGTATTAATCAATTTGAACCCGTGCTGGCGCGTGGGGTAGTTGGGGATATCACGGATGAAGAACTCCTTCTATCAGCGGGAATTGACACCTGCGATACCGTAGTCGTTGCAACGGGGGAAAATCTGGAGTCCAGTGTTCTTGCAGTCATGCACTGTAAAAGTCTCGGGGTGCCGACCGTCATTGCCAAGGTAAAAAGTCACATGGCTAAAAAGGTACTGGAGAAAATTGGTGCGGACTCGGTCATCTCACCGGAATTTGAAATGGGACGTTCGTTAGCGCAGAGAATTCTCTTTCATAACAGCGTAGATGTCTTTCAGTTGGACAAGAATGTTTCAATTGTCGAGATGAGGATTCCCCAATCTTGGGCAGGGAAAAGCCTTAGCCAGCTAGATTTACGTGGGCGATACAATCTTAATGTACTTGGATTTCGTGACTATGAAAATGCTCCTCTAGATGTTCAATTCGGTCCTGATGACCTTTTACGGTCAGGCGCCTATATCATGGCGGTGATTAATAACCAACATTTGGATACTCTAACAGAGTTGAGTGAGTAGGAGAGGGAGAGCTGTTTTCTTCCCCAATGATTAATGAATCAATATAAGTATTTTATAAGAGGGATTTAAGAAAAATTTTAACTTTTTCTTAATCCTTTTTAATTTTAGGAGATTATACTAGAGTCATCAAATAAAGAAAAACTCTAAGGAGAATCTTATGAAATTCAATCCAAATCAAAGATATACTCGTTGGTCTATTCGCCGTCTTAGTGTCGGTGTTGCCTCAGTTGTTGTGGCCAGTGGCTTCTTTGTCCTAGTTGGGCAACCAAGTTCTGCACGTGCTGATGTCGTCAATCCGACTCCTGCCCAAGTCGTGCCAGACGCAACTTCGGTGAGTGAAAAGAGCGACTTACCAGCAGAGACTCTCAAAAAAGCAGTCGATGTAGCTCTTCCTTCAGAACAGTCTGTTCCAACACCTAAAGTAAGTGTGGATACTACAAACTCTTCGGAAAAAGCGGACGCAACTGCTAAAGAGCCAGTAGTAGCGCCAAAAGAAGAAGTGCAAGCACAACCTGACTCTAAGAAACAAACAGAAGATGCAGTTAAACCTGTGGAAAGTCCTGCATCTACAGTTTCTGGACAAGACCGTGAAGCCAGTGAAGCGCAAGCAGCAACAACTCCAGCTGAAGTGCAAAAAGGTGTGGCTGACAACACCAAAGACACAGTAGACGTCCCAGCTTCTTATTTGGATAGAGCCAACTTCCCAGGACCATTCACAGCTGGTGTTAATCAAGTTATTCCATACGAATTCTTCGCTGGTGACGGCATGTTGACTCGTCTTATCTTGAAAGCATCCGATAAGGCTCCATGGTCAGACAATGGAACGGCTAAAAATCCCGCTCTCCCACCAGTAGAGAAATTGGGCAAAGGCCTTTACTTCTATGAAGTGGATTTAGCAGGCACCCAAGGCAAATCAGATAAAGAGTTGCTTGATCTTTTAAAACAAAATGGAACTCAAAGCTATAAAGCTACTATCAAGGTGTACGGTGCGAAAGACGGCAAGCCTGACTTAACTAATCTGGTAGCGACTAAAGATTTGGATGTTAACTTGAATGGCTTGACCACTCCAGCTGAAGTGCAAAAAGGTGTGGCTGACAACACCAAAGACACAGTAGATGTCCCAGCTTCTTACTTGGATAGAGCTAATTTCCCAGGTCCATTTACAGCTGGTGTCAATCAAGTCATTCCATATGAAGCTTTTGGTGGAGATGGTATGTTGACTCGCCTCTTGTTAAAAGCCTCAGCCAAAGCTCCATGGTCAGACAATGGAACAGCTAAAAATCCCGCTCTCCCACCAGTAGAGAAATTGGGCAAAGGCCTTTACTTCTACGAAGTGGATTTAGCAGGCACCCAAGGAAAATCTGATAAAGAGTTGCTTGACCTCTTAAAACAAAACGGCACGCAAAGCTATAAAGCTACCATCAAGGTGTACGGTTCAAAAGACGGCAAGCCTGACTTAACTAATCTGGTAGCAACTAAAGATTTGACTGTTAATTTGAATGGTTTAACCACACCAAGTCAGGTTAAAGAGTCTGTTGTTAACAATATCAAAGACATGATTGATGTTCCAGCTAGCTACCTTGATAAGGCTAAGGTTCCTGGACCTTTCTTGGCCGGTGTCAACCAAGTTATTCCATACGAAGCTTTTGGTGGAGATGGTATGTTGACTCGCTTCTTGTTAAAAGCATCAGACAAAGCCCCATGGTCAGACAACGGAACAGCTAAAAATCCTGCTCTATTGCCACTTGAAGGCTTGGCTAAAGGCCAATATTTCTACGAAGTGGATTTGAATGGCAATACGGTTGGCAAAGAAGGACAAGCCCTTCTAGACCAACTTCGTGCCAATGGCACTCACACTTACCAAGCTACTGTCAAGGTCTATGGTTCTAAAGATGGCAAACCTGATTTGACCAATCTGATTGCTACTCGTCAAGTAACGATTCAGCTTCGTGGAAAAGAAATGGCGACAATACCATCTCAACCAGATCAGATGAATACGAAGCCTTCTGAAACAGGCTCTACAGGTACGACTGAGGGTATGATGGGTACAAATCACCATATGTCAGATATGAAGGTCGATCAACCAGCTTCTAGCCCAATGGCTAATATGATGAAAAAAGATGATAAAGCGATGCTACCAAATACTGGGGAAGCTAAAACGGCTACAGCTGGCCTTGGTATCTTTGGTCTAGCCTTGGCAGGTCTTGTTGGACTTTTGGGTTTGACAACCAAACGAGAAGATTAAGATTCAAATCACTTAAACATTAGAGAAAATAGTGTTATACTAAAGCAAGTATAACACTGTTTTTATCAAAGGAGTGGCAGATGAAAAAGACAATTTTGCTGGTTGATGATGAGATAGATATTCTAGATATTCAAAATCGCTATCTTTTACAGGCAGGATACGATGTTTTAGTCGCCCATGATGGCAAGGAGGGATTAGAACTTTTCAGAAAAAAATCTATCGACCTCATCATCACAGATATCATGATGCCCAATATGGACGGTTATGATTTTATCAGTGAAGTTCAGTATATCGCTCCGGATCAACCCTTCCTCTTTACAACTGCTAAGACAAGCGAACAGGATAAGATTTATGGATTAAGTTTGGGTGCAGATGATTTTATAGTCAAACCCTTTAGCCCACGCGAATTGGTTTTAAGAGTAAATAATATCTTGCGTCGCCTTAGCCGTGGAAGAGAGACAGAACAGATCGAGTTTGGTAACTTGGTAATCAACCATGTGACTCATGAGGTTCGCATTGGGGATCAACCTTTGGAATTGACAGTAAAATCCTTTGAACTTCTATGGGTATTAGCCAGCAATCCTGAGAGAGTCTTTTCAAAGACGGAACTTTACGAGAAGGTATGGCAAGAGGACTATGTGGATGATACCAATACACTCAATGTTCATATCCATGCTTTGAGGCAAGAGTTGACCAAGTATACGAATTCAAATGCTCCTGCTATCAAAACTGTCTGGGGTTTGGGCTATAAGATGGAAAAACCAAGAGGTAGAAAATGAAATTAAAAAACTATATTTTAGTGGGGTATCTAGTGTCGACTCTACTAACGATTTTGGTCGTTTTCTGGGCAGTTCAACGGATGTTGATCGAGAAAAGTGAAGTTTACTTTCTAGTTGGAATGACCTTGATTGCTAGTTTTATTGGTGCTGCAGTGAGCATCTTTCTTTTGTCGCCTGTTTTCTCTTCTCTGAAACATTTGAAAAAACAAGCTCAGGATATAGCCAGCAAGGATTTCAGCACAGAAATCGAAACCAAAGGCCCATTAGAATTTCAAGAGCTGGGCCAGGCTTTTAATGACATGTCCCACAATTTGCAAGCTACCTTTCAATCACTTGATGAGAGCGAACAAGAAAAGAGAATGATGATTGCGCAGCTTTCTCACGATATTAAAACTCCCATTACCTCCATTCAGGTTACTGTGGAGGGAATTCTAGATGGAGTGATCAAGGAAGAGGAGCGACTCCACTACTTAGCCACGATTGGTCGGCAAACTGAGCGTCTAAACAAGCTAGTGGAGGAATTGGATGTTTTGACTCTTAATACACAACCTCAAGAAACTGCTGATGAAGAAGTCGAAGAGGTCTTTTTAGATCAATTGCTGATTGAGTCAATGAGTGAATTTCAACTCCAAATTGAACAAGAGGAGCGAGATGTTTACATTCAAGTATCACCTGAGTCGGCGAAAATCAAGAGCCATTCTGACAAACTTTCTCGCATTTTAGTCAATTTGTTAAACAATGCCTTTAAATATTCAGAACCAGGAACCAGAATCGAGGTTCTTGCCCAATTAACAGAACAAGAGCTGACAATCAGTGTGAAAGACGAGGGGCAGGGGATCCTTCCTGAAGATTTGGAAAAGATCTTTAAACGACTTTATCGTGTAGAAACTTCACGCAATATGAAGACAGGTGGGCATGGCTTAGGTCTTGCGATTGCTCGAGAACTAGCCCATCAGCTTGGTGGCGAAATCACAGCAGAAAGTCAGTATGGCTTAGGAAGCAAGTTTACATTCAGCCTCAACTTGAAATAAAGGCGTAGTAAGTGTCTATTCTTTTGAGGTAAATAGAAAATATTGAGTTAACGGAAAATTCCGTTAGCTCTTTTTTGTGTTTTGGGAGAAAAAATGTCAGATAATATTGAAATTGTAATGGATATGTCTAGGTAGGAAGGAGTAAAGCGTGGAAACTGGAATTTGTAGACGATGTTCTTGCAATTGGGTTACACCTTGCATCAATGAAAAGTATGGTACTTGCTGGTGGGTAGATAAAAATAGAACGCTGTGTAGTCACTGTTTTTATGGATTTAATGATGACTCTTGTCAGACAAAAGTTTATTACAGACCAGGGCATGATTGGCTTGAGAGAGATTGGGAATTTGCTTGGGAAATACTGACAAATTCAAAAAGTCATTGGGTATATGATATGGAACATGATGTGTTGTGTGTGGTTGGTTTAGGAGATCATATTGGAGCCGTTAGATTTATTGTAAGGAATTTTTATGGACTTAATCGTATTTATCGTGAGGAGATTCCTAAATGGCAAGACATTATTGGGAATAATATGATTTTTTATAATGCAAAGGTCAATGATTCAGAACATTACGCTAGTTCTTTACCTAGAAAATATAGACATGTGGATTGATATGGATAATAAAATTATTGAGAAGATACAAAATCTTTTAGAATTAGCTTACGATGCACCAAACGATGAAGAGGGGCAGACTGCACTTCTGATGGCTCAAAGACTTATGGTGAAGCATAATCTTTCTATGAATGATTTAACGAATAGTAAAACTCAAAAAGATATTGGTGAAACAATAGGAACATGGGAATATAGACTTCCATGGTGGCAAGAAAAGTTGGCAGGTATTTTAGGTGAAAATTTTAGATGTAAAACGATAAGAAGACGACTTCCTGAAGACGGCATCACACAGATAATTTTCTTTGGATATCAATCTGATGCTGAATTTTGTAGCAAGGTTTACGAAGGTGCGCTCTTATACCTTAAATATCGGCTGAAACGACTTTTCCCTACAGTCTCAAGAGCAAGATGGAAAGACTATAAGAAATCGTACTTACTAGGTTTCTTGAACGGAATAGATCAACGTTTTCAGGACCAGGCTCAATCATCAGAAGAATTTGGTTTGATGGTAAAAATCCCAGCAGAAGTTTTGGAAGAACAACATCGTCGCATGGGAAGTTTAAATAATAGAATCATTAATGTTAAAGTTGACGTTGATTATGAGGCCTATATTGCTGGTTTTGAAAACGCAAAAGAGACTAGCTTGCTATCAGAAGAATTACTACAAGTATGAATATAAAGTGGCTTACTTAAAGAAAGGATCACATATGAAGCAACACCAAACAAACGTCTCAAGTTTGACTAGAGACGTAATGATTTTAGACTTGATGAAGACGATGGGATGGACTAGAAAGCGTGCTATGGCGGCTATTGAAGAATTAGAAAAGGCCCACCTTGTCTATTTTCCTGATGCTGGTGGTTTGAGGTTACAAGTTGTAGGAGGATTTTAATGGCGGATATCACGATTGATCAACTATCAACACAAACTTTTTATCAAATTCCAGAAATCTTTTTCACTCGTATTCAACATAATGAGAACGGCTACATCAAATTGACTAGTTCCTATACTGGTCTTTCATCTGATGCCAAGTTAGCATATGGCGCTCTCTATAATCGTTGTAAATTAAGTATCAGTTCTTTTCAGAAGGGAAATAGAGATTACGTTGATGAAAATGGAGCGGTCTTTCTAATTTTTACAGTTTCTGATCTGATGTTACTACTTGATAAGGGAAAGATGAAGGTTACTAAGATCAAGAAAGAACTGCAAGAACATGGCCTCTTACGAGAAGTTAGACAGGGGCTTAATAAACCAAATAGACTTTATCTTCAGCTAGTAGATGCTAATTTAGAAATAGTGGAGCACTATTCAATCGATGGTGAGTTGTTAAAGAGGATAGATGCTTTTGGTAAAGTTCTCTACGAAAAAGAGTGTGATATAGAAAAAACACCAAAACCCCTCGGTAATAGCGGAAGTCCACAAAACGGACGTCCACAAAATGGACTTCAAAACGTCCATAAAACGGACGGAATAAATACAGAGAGTAGTCAGACAGAGTCCTCATACGATACTAATCGATACGAGGGCGAGTCATCTTTATCTGGTTTATCAATTTCTGAAGCATTTAAAATGGGGCAACATGGTTTTCTTTCTCCTAAACTAGTTCAGAAACTCAGTTTATTTGGAAAAGATGCAAAAATTCTTGAAAATAAAATCTATCAAGCAAAACGTCAAGTTGAGAAAAATTACAACAACCTCTTAGCTGATCAGGAAATTTATGGAGAGGTTTGGCTACAGGATCTTGAACGTGAGCTTGATAAATTGATTTTCAAAATCAAAACAGGAGAGGCTGAAGGAAAATCAATCCAGAATGTCCCAGCCTACTTCTACAAAATGATGATTCGCTTCTGGAAAATGGCTCTACTTATCGAAAAAGAACAGGGCTTTATGGAGGTATCAGGACAAAGTGAGCACGCTAGAAAATTCCCTGATGAGTGCCCTGGTCTGATTGCATACTATTATCCAGATAAACTATCGGAGACGAAACTGAATCAATATTTAGCTGAATTGTCTAAGGGAGTTGAAATATGTTAAAAGATGAATTTAGACCAATTGATGGTAAAGTGCTAACGATCGGTCGTAGCCCGAAGGAGAAAATATACATGATTCCTAAAGCTGTTTTTGATTTACCGAAAAAAGAAAGAGATGAGAAACTCAGACAAATTTTCTTATCATGGCAACAGAAAGAGGATTGATTTTATGGGATTGTTTAATCACCAAGAGAGAATTAACGGAGTGCAAGCTATGAAAGCTACACCTTCCCAACCAGTTCAAGAGATTGAAATGATTGTAGAGTATTTTGATAAAACGGTAGAAAGTATTTCCATCACTTTCAACTTAGAGGAACTAGAAAAATTGGTATCAAGTTCATTTGGAACAGGAGCGAGTATGAATTTTACATCAGCGACTCCACCGTTTTCTATCAACCCTAGATGGGTGAAGAAGATAACCTATCGGACAAAATAAGGATAGGAGATTACCATGCTAGTAGATTGTCCAATGTGTGATACAGAGTTCGATTCTGCTGAGGAATGCGGATTCTGTCCGTGTTGTGGAGAAGATTACGATTCTTTAGTAGGTGAAGACTGGAATTAAGATAGCCCCATATTTCTAAAATATTTGACCTGAGCAAGTCATAAAACTACTTTTGACCTTTGAAAATTGAATATCCCCACTGTCCCGATTAGCGCAGTCTAGGCATAAAAAGAAGAACAGGGGCGGTGTGTAGCTAGAAAGTATATCTAGTGCTGACTGCATTATGTAAAGTCACGGTTGACTTGTCCCGTAAGACGAAAGAGTTTGCGATTCCTAAGCTATAAATCGTGCGTAAAAAACACAGTAGAGATGCTACGGCATCAACTCGGCATGGCTGTAAATCAGCCTTTGATTCAAAAAGGAGGACAATATGAATCAAATAAAATCAACTAGTGAGGTTACACTCACTGACTTAAGACGACTAGGTTTGGAAGGTGATGCCACTGCACGGCTTGCAAGTGGTGAAGAAATGAAATTAACTAATAAGTATGGTCTTATTCCCAAAAAAGGATATGTGGCAGGAAAACTTCAAACCGTTGAAATGATTGCAGAATACTCTAAAATCTATAGAGATATACGCACCATTAAACGTGGAAATATTTTAGTTGCCAGACGAATTAAACAAGGAAATAAATCAATCTTACAGCTAACCGGTAAAGGTTATCACCGACCTAGCGGTAAAATTTAACAGATAGAGTCCTCATCTATCTGTTTTGGGGAGCAAGGAAATGTATCTTTGTTGCTGAAAGCAGATAGGTGATGTTATGAAAAGGTGAAGAAATGAGTATTATACAGATAATATTTACAGTTATTCTTTTAGCATCTGGGATTCTAGTATATATGACTTTTATCCCAAATAAATTGTATGATAAAATCTCACGAGAACTAAAAGACTATTCAAATAAGCATTATTTTAAGTAATATCAAAAAGGAGAAATCAAATGAAAATGATGAATGAAGTTAAGAAGTTTATGTTGGCTAGCGCAATTGCAACCGCAGCGGTTGGAGTAACGACTCAGGCTTCCGCAGAAGAAGTAAAGCCTACAGAGCCAATTTCAGGGAGCCAACAGAAGACAGCGACTCAAAAAACAGTTACAGAAACTGATGTTGCTATCTCCCAAGCAAATGTGGAGCAGGCAAACACAGTTGTAAAAAAACAGGAGGAGATTGTAAACTCAGCTCAAAATGAGGTGAACGATGCTGAGAAAGTATTTGAAGAAGCAACAGAAGCTGTTACTCAAGCGAAGAAAGTAGTCAAGGAAGCTACCCCTAAAAATATCCAGGATGCAAAAGAAGATGTCTCTGCAAAAGAGGCCGCTCAGAAGAAGGCTCAAGAAGAACTGTCCTCTGCTGAAGAGGAACAAAAGCTAGCTAAAAAGAATGTTACTGATCAGGAAGCAAAAGTCACAGAAGCCACGAGAAAGCTTGCTGACAAAACAAAAGAAGTTACAGATGCAGAACAAATTGTAGCTGAAAAACAGGCTATTTTAGACGGAACTGGTGTTGCAGGCATTGTTGCCAATGCTGAAGCAGCTAAGCGAAACTTAGAAATGAGCGAAGAAGCTGCATCACAAGCTCGAGAGGACTTGAGACTAGCTAAAAAAGCAGATGATCAACGTGCTTCTAAACTGAAACAGGCAGAAGATGAAGTAACGACTACAGAAGCAACTAGATTAGTGAAAGTGGAGGAACTAGATCAAGCAACCACTCACGCTACTAACGTTGAAAATCAGTATCGAGTAGCTAAAGAGAATCTATCTAAGGCTCAAAGTATCCTGGATAGTTTGACAACGACCTCTATCACTTATCCTGCTGGCTATGTAGAAGCTTTAAAGGCTTACTTCAATAACCCCACTGAAGAAAATTCAAATAAGTTACAAGAAATTGCCAAGAAAGGAATGACTGCTGCTGGGTTTAACTCGCCAGATGGAGGTAAAACCTATTACAGTAATCCAACTTCTCCTTTTAAACCGAGCGAAGCGGATAAGCAGAGTGTGATTACAGATATCAATCATTTATCTGCTGAAGTTCAAGATGAACTTGCTGCTTTCAATGCGCATCTGATCAATGATTTTCGTAGATTGATGGGAACAGATGATATTCCAGTTTTAGTGAATCGTGATATGCAGAAAGTGGCACAGAAAGCAACTCAATTATCTACTAATCAGTACGGCCATGACCTAGATGCTTTGAATACTGTTGCGAAAGAAGTTGGTTTGAATCAAGGTAATCAAGGTCTGCTTGCTGAAAACATAGGCTTTCAAAATGCAGGTGATGTAGTAACATTAGCTGATCTGAAACAACAGGCATACAACAACATGATTATGATGCTGTTTTATGATAAACATGCTGATTGGGGCCATGCTTTAAACTTTGCAGGGCTGGATCGTGAGTCGGTTACGATGCAGTATATTGGTGTAGCAACTCGAAAGCTAGATCGTGGTATGGTTGCGATGCACTATGTTGGAACGGATTCTAAAACAATTGATTTGCTGAAAAATGGTTTCCATCAAAATGTTAAAGTTGATACGAAGAACAATCTAGCTAGTCTTCAGGAAAAAATTCAAGTAGCTAGAAATTCTGTGGCACAGGCTCAGGATACTTATGATACTGCAAAAACGTATCATAAGGATGCTCAAGCTAGAAAAACACAAGCACAGACAGAATATACTCAAGCAGAAGTTGTTGCGCAAAATGCAGTGACTCAGCTTAAAGCTATTCAGAATATTACTTTAAAAACTCCTGAAGCAGAAGCTGAGTTGAAGCAGGCAGAAGCAAACCTTAAAAAAGCTGGTTTAGAAAATAAACAAGCGCAAGAGGCTTTGGAACAGTTGAATGCGGACGTACAAAACAAACGTGAAGTACTTGCGTTAGCTAAAGATAAACTAGCTAAAAAACAAACTGAATGGGAATCACTGAATGAAGCTTTGGCTGCTGAGAAAGAGGCATTGATTGCTAAACAAGGTGAACTTACTCGAATTAAAGAACTTGTCCTCAATCGTCAAACCTTACTTTCAGAATCAACTAAAGCCTTAAAAGCATCAAAAGAGCGAGTGGAAGTTTTGAAGAATGCCCCTCAGCTCTTAGAAAAGGCTAAAGTTAATCTAGAAGCTGCTCAAGAAGTTTTGAAAGAAAAGAGATCAGTTCTTGAGTTAGCACTAACAAAACTAGAAACTGCGAAAGCAGACCAGAGAAAGGTATTGGAGGCTCATAAAGAGTTGTTGTCGGCTTATCGTGATTATCTGGAAGCACAACTGGAAATTGAGCGTCAAGAAAAATTGGCTGCTCAGAAAGCTAGTATTGAACTAGCTGGAGGTCATCCGATTCCGGTATTTCAAAATGGTAAGATTGTGAAGTATGTGCAAGATCAAGTTGAAAAACAAGCATCAGAAGTGAAAAATCCAGTCTATCAAGCACCTGCTGCAACATACGAATTACCTAAAACAGGGGAAAAAACTTCTAGTCTTTGGCTCTTGGGGATGGTAACTATTTCACTTTTGAGTTTGTTGAAAATCAAACGAGAATCTAAGGAAAACTAAATTAATTAAAGTCATCAAGATTTCTTGGTGACTTTTAGATTGGAGAAAGAAATGAAAATTATACATTTTAGGGCAAGAGATCCATCAAATTATGTCTAAAGTGAATAATATTGAATACTATATTAAAAATTAAGGAGAAAAAAATGAAATCTAATAATGAGACACGAGCATTCGGATCAATCCGAAAAACAAAACGTTGGGGAACGTGTGGAGTAATTCTTGGTCTAGCTGCTTTATCGCTAGCTATGTCTAATGGTGTTTCTGCCGATGAAATTGCTTCACCTGTATCAACGGCAGAAGTTGCTAATACTGCTTCCAATCTGAAAGACTCCCAGCCAGCACCAACGGCTGACAATCAGGCGGTGATTAGTCAAGCAAATCAAGCACAAGGCTCTGTTTCAGTTGCAGTAGATAATACAAAGGTGGCTGAGGCGGTTGCTAAAGCTAAAGCAGAAGGAGTTAATGTTGTTAAGGATCCTACTGTAGATAAGGGGATGACAACTAGCTCCGATGCGACTCATAAAGCACAGACTGAAATTGTAGCAGCTCAAAATGAACAACAGAAACAGATTGAACAAGCAACCTTGGATTATGTGAATCAAAAGGATGAGCACAAAAAAGAAGTTGATACAGTCATTTCTAACAACAAGAAAATTCAAACAGGAAATCAAGCACTCGAAGATGCATATAAGCAAGCGACTGCTGTAGCTAAAAAGACTCAGGAAGAGTTGAACCAGAGCAAGGAAGCGGTGAAGCAGGAATTTCCAGATGTTAAAATTACCGAAACAACGAAGACAATTACTGTAGACCCAAATTCCAAGAGCTCTTATGATCAGTATACGCAGATCGTTAATACTATTCAAAAATCTAACAAGCAAGCTGTTGTAGATCATGCTGCTAAGGTGAAGCAGGATATTGAAGAACTTGCCAACCGAAATGAGAGTGCAAAAGCAAAAGTGGATGCTGAAAACAAATTGATTATGGCTGCAAATAAAAAGATTGCAGATGATCAGAAGCGCTATGAAAAAGAATTAGCTGAAGCTGAAAAAAATAAGACCAAAGATGGTTGGCTATCAGAGGTTGCAACTCAAGCGCTGGTTTATAAAAATGAACCGAATGCTAAAGTAGATGTCAAAGGAGTAGCAAATTATATTAGTGCTAAGGGATTGGGTGAATCTTTTAAGGATATTAGTCGAATTATTGGGCGAAATGATGAGTTACAAGAGTATGTTACATATTATTCTCACCCTGGAGTTCCTCAGGATTTAAGTCAGAAATCTGATCGCTACTCCTCTAAATTTGAGTTCTATGAAACGAAAGGAACTTTCAACTTTGCTGGTAAAGGTTCAAAAATTGGTGCTGTGACAGCCAAAGTAGGCCAAACCATTACAGTCACTTATTCTGGTTTAGAAAATTCAACCTTCAAAGGAAAACCGATTTCTAGGATGGAATTGGATTTGACAGTTCTTTCTGGTTCTGAAAATATCAAGTCAGATGTTGTATATGGTATCTTTCAAAATCCTACTTATGGAATCGAAGTTGCGACTATGCATAAGGACAGTAACCAGGATTATGATTTGAGGCTTTCGGTGAAACCACGTTTTTATGATGCAAATGGGAATCAGATTGTTTTTGAAGACGATAAAGGGGTGGCTAAACAAGCTAAAGGATTGCTTGCTATTTCAAGCTTAAACTCTAATAAAAACCATGTGGAAACACTCAAGCCAACTGATTCTGCACGTTTTATACCTATTACAGGTTCTTCTATCGTAAAACATGACAATGGTTACGTTTATGCAAACGAAAAGGACAACTCTAATGGTAATCATTTTGGATTAAATAAAAAAGGTATTGTTGATAGCAAAGATAGCCCTTATTTTTGGTATGTGTCAGGTGCAGTTGCCTTGAAAGGAGCTAATCCTGAATATATCTTGCGAATTACTAGTTGGGACAAACTAGGTGATATGAAAGGGGAGGGTCGTTGGACACCATCGATCTGGTTTACAGTAACAAGTGAATTATCAGTTCCTACGGTTACTCCGCCAAGTCCAAACAAGGTGAAGCCACTAAAACCATTTACTCCTGAGAAGCTAAAACCTTCTGAATTGAATTTGCAGACAGTCGCATTACCTCCTAAGCCAAAACCAAAACCGGAAGAAAATATTCCCAAGAAACTGCAACCACCAACGGTACACTACACTGACTATAAACTTTCTACACAGCCTTCAATTAAGAAGTCTGTCCAGAATGCAGATGGTGTGGATGTTGACGGGAAATATGTGGCTAAAAATAGCTTGAATAAGTGGATACTCAACGTAGAGGCGCTTCCTGCTGGTCGCCCTAAGACGACTAGTCTGATGGCGGTTGATCCGACACCAAGTGGCTTTAAGCCAGAAGTCGATTTGATCAAGAAGGATAATCCAAATTGGAATATTGGTTTTGATCAAAACAATAAATTAACAATTAAAGCTACAGAATCTTTATTCAAAGCAGTTAATGGTGATCTAAGCAAGGCTTATAAAATTGCACCTTTCATTTACTGGGGACGGCCGCAAAACGATGCGGCGGACTACGTGAATGGCTTTGAGCTGCTAGTAAATGGTGGCAAGGATAAGGGCGGCTATACTCGCAAGAGTAATATCGTGAAAATCTCAACACCAGGGAAAAAGAATCCGGATCCTAAGAATCCGAACAATCCGAAAGATCCGAATCGTACTGCCATTCAGCCTGAAAAGCACAATTATAATGCGGAAGGGAAGTTGGTAGACGGAAAGGCAATGGCTCCTGAAGCGACCAATCACTATGTCTCTAAAATGACTAACCTCCCTTACAAAGGCGATCAATCTGCAAAAGAAGCAATTCAACGTGGCTTTGGATTCGTTGAAGATTATCCGGACGAAGCAGTAACTCCATTGGAGAGTCAATTTAAGATTCGAGATGCAGAAGGAAAAGAAGCTGATGGACTCAAGATGTACCATGTGCTTTCTAAAGATTCTTTGACTGGTTCTCTAAAGAAAATGGTAGAAGATTCTGGGATTTCTCCAACAGGAGCTTTCTATATGTGGGTAGCTGAGAAGCCAGAAGAATTCTATAAGGCATATATCCAGAAAGGGATGGATCTTTACTTCCATACACCAATGAAAAACAAGCCAGGCTTTACTGGTGAGTACAAAAACCAGGTGCATCAGATTCAGTTCGGAAATGGATACTACTCGGATATAGTGAAAAACCGTGTTTCTATTCCAAAACCAGACAAGGTTAATAAGGATAAGGCTGGTGTGGTAATCAATGGCAAGACCTTGACTCCAGACACCGTTAACTACTATGAGGTGAAGCTGGACTATTCTAAATATAAGGGAATTGAACCAGATAAGGCCTTTATTAAAAAAGGTTTCTTCGGGGTGGATGACTTCCCAGAAGAAGCACTGGACATTGATCAGTCTGGTATTCAGATGCTAGATGAGAATGGAAAAGAAATCAAGGGCCTTTCTTCTAAGATTTACTCTAGCCTAGCAGATGCACCCGAAGAAGTTCAAAAAGCATTTAAAGCTAAGAATAAATCTCCGAAGGGAGCAATTCAAGTCTTTAGCGCAGACGATCCAGAAGCTTTCTTTGAGTCTTATGTTAAGACTGGAAAGGTCATTACATTACGAGTTCCAATGAAGATCAAGAAAGAGTTTGCTCAAAAAGGAGGCGAGTATCAGAATACAGCGTATCAAATTGATTTTGGTCAGCTGTATGAAACACCAACAGTAGTGAATCAGGTACCAAAACCTGAACCAAAACCTGAACCAAAACCTGAGCCAAAAACTCCTGAAGAACATCCGCAACAACCAGAACGAAGCTTGCCATCTACAGGTGAGCAGGCTTCTGCAGAATTGCTGTTAGCTGGTCTGGCAATGGGGGGTGCTGCTGCAGGATTGCTCTACAGTAAGCGCAAGAAAAAAGAGGCTTAGAATACTCTAGGAATCTTTAAAATAAGCTATTTTTATGGTATAATAATGATAAATCGTGGAGGAGTAGGATTATGAAATTTGGGAGTGATTTTTCCTGGTTATGGGTAGCTATTATTAGAATTTTTACGGCTCCCTTTTATATCATTCTTTGGTGTATTAATTTCGTAAAATCAGTTTTTGGAGTTATTATATTTTGGATTGTATCTAAATGCTGTGTTGGGTTAGCCATGTTTTTGCCATTCTGGCTTTTGATTGATATTTTACATTGGGTTAGTCCTTCAGTAGGGGATGATGTTTTTCGGTGGTATGGAATTCATGTTATGGGCTTTGTTCAACGTGCTTGGATTGATGGCGCAGTTCGTGAATTTCCAATTCCTGCAGGCGGAACTAATTTCATTCCATATCCACATATTGAGGTTCCTATTATGATTGTACTTGCTCTTCTGGTAGCTACTATTCGGACGATTTATCGTGAGGAATTTGATGAACTATAAAAATAGAATCGTGCTAAGCACTGTAGGTAATCTCTACAGTGCTTTTTATTATAAAAAATGAAATTAAAAGAGGTAAAACAAATGGAAATCATTACAAAAATTATTACTGGTCTAGGTGTTGTTGGAACAATTACAGGTCTTATTTGGATTTGGAATGGTGCAATTGACTTTATTCAAGGAAGAAAGAATAAAGATAAGCAGAGACAGGATGATGGTTCTGATTCTATGGTTAATGGTGCGTATCTGGCCGTAGCTTCTGCAGGAATTGCAGCCGCAATCGTTGCAGCATTATCACAGCTAAAATTTTAGGAGTAGCCTATGAATTTAGATATTAGAGAGTTGACTAGCTCTCTTTCCAGTTACAGTTTTGATACTAACCAAGCTGTAACCATGATGGCCAATGCTGTCCGACCTATTGGGTATATCCTTTTAGGTCTTTTTTTCTGGTTTGAAATGGCATCATGGTCACAAATGGTCAAGTCGAGGGGAGGTGCGCTAACGCAGAAGATTTGGCTAGAGGCATTGATGAAGTATTTATTTGCTTTCATCTTGATTTCGGCCTCATCCCAAATTTGTGATGCCATTCTGGAATTGCTTAATATTGTCGTGAAGGTAATTGCCCATGTAGTACCCTCACAACTTGATAAATATCAATATGCGCAAGGGGCGGTCAAAGGCTGGTTTGAAAAACTGATTTTTGGTCTAGTTGGCGGTTTAACTGAATTTATTGCTAATATTACGCTGGGAATCATCATCTTCTTACGATATTTAGATTTGTATATGCTCAAAGCCTTGGCTCCATTATTAGTGGCGTTCTTTATGATGGATTCCTTACGCTCTGTTACGATTAACTTCCTGAAATACTTTGCTGCTTCTGCCTTTATTGGAGTTGTTCTAATTGTGGTATCTGTTGTATATAACGGTTTAGTCACTACAGATATGTTAAAAGTTGCGGCAGGATCTAGTGGAAGTTGGGGAACAGCATTTGCTTCAATCGCTAAAGGTGTTATATACATCTTTACACTTGTTGGAACCAGTCGAAAAGCTAAGCAACTTTTAGGAGTGTAATCCATGTCTAGAAAAATTAGAATTGTTCAATGTGATTTTGTATGAAAGGAAAATAATTGAAAAAAATTGGATCAGAATTTTTAAGAGAATTTGAAACCGAGGACAGACCAATTTTATTTGGATTAACAGGTAGAATGATTGTTCTCTACGTATGTTTGATAATAGCTGTCTCAGGGACAATTACGATATATTTCTTTGGTTTACCTGATTGGTACATTTATCTTTGGGATGCTCTATTTGTAGTTCCTGGGGCAATGTACGGTACAGGCATGACCAAGCGAATGCGGATTAAAGAAAAAATCGATTTCTTTTTCCGGATCCAACAAAGAACCTATGAGACAGAATTTGGAAAGGTAGGAATGTATACGAAAGATGAGTTTATTCAAAAGCAAAAGAGAAAAACTAGAAAAAGCAGAAAAGAAAAAAATTGAACGCTTGCGTCGCCAGATGAAACCTACAACGCAAAACACGATCAATTACACACATCTACATGAAGATGGATTGATGCACGTTGCACGTGAGAAGTACTCTCGTAGCTTTATGTTGGGAGATGCTTCTTACTCGACAGCTCAACAAGATGAAAAAGAGAGTATCATCGATACAACGATGGATGCTCTTAATTCACTGGATGAGGGCAGTAACTATCAACTCTTAGTAATCAACCGTCGAGTATCGGATAACTCCTTGCAGAATATCTTGTTTGAAGAAACAAACGATGGCTACGATGACTATCGTGAGGAGTTGAATGGGATGATTAAGGAGCGATTTACAACACATGCTAACAACTTCGAGGTACATAAGTATGTGACCATTTCAACGAACGCTGATGATCGAAAACAGGCTCAGTTGTTACTACAAGATATTGGAGTTTCCCTGGGAACGCAATTTCAGGAATCTGATATTACATTTAAGGAAATGAATGGCTTGGATCGTCTAAAGGTATTTTCTGAATTGTTACGAGATAACCCGTATGTCAATTTTGATTACAGAGAAATTGCTTTATCTGGTTTGTCAACGAAATCATTTATTGCTCCAAATCGGATTGAATTTCAGGAAAAACGGATGGTTATAGATGATCGTTGGTGCAAGGTGCTCTATGCACGTCGCTATCCTAACTGGATGTCTGATCGGCTTATTCGAGATTTGACGACACTGGGGCTGGAGCTGGCTATTACTATCCATGCAGAACCCTATGAGAACGTTGAAATCTTAGAGAAGATTGACGATGCAGAAACAGATGCTGAAATTGGGAAATTACGTTCTAAACGTAAGGCTGCTCAATCTGGTATCTTTGATGATGCGGTCGTTGCTGGTCGTGACCAAGAAATCTCGGAAGCTACCAAGAAGTGGCGAGATGAGATTACTGAGTATGATCAGAAAATCTTCTCTGGCTTTATTGCAGTGTATTTTAAGGCGGATAACCAGGAGGAACTACAACGTAATGAGCAGAAGATTAAGCGTGCTGGTCGGAAGCTAGGGGTAGAATTTGAAGATCTCTATTATTACCAAGAAGAGGCTCTAAATACGGTTTTACCTATCGGTGAGTGTTTCGTAAATGTGAAGAAGAATTTCATGAGAAAGATGACTACAGCTAATATTGCTACGCAAGTCCCTTTTACTAACGTGGATTTGAAGTCTGAAAGCTCACTTGCTCGCTACTATGGTCAAAATCAATTATCAAACAATATCATTACACTAGATCGAAAACGTGATCTGAATACGGGTTCTGGTGTTGTGCTTGGTTCCTCTGGATCTGGTAAGTCTACTACGATTAAGGGTGGAGAAGTCATTCCGACTTTGCTGAAATATCCAGAAGATCGAGTAATCATTGTGGATCCCGAAGATGAATATTCTGATATTGGCCGTGCTTTCGGTGCTCAGATGGTGGATATTTCGATTGGTTCTAAAACACATATCAATCTTTTGGATCTACCAGACCTAGATCGTCTGGATGATGAGGATGACGATCCGATTGGAGATAAGGCAAACTTATTGATGGGATTGTTTGAATCGATTCTATCTGAGGTGACAGATGCACAGATTGGGATTATTGACCGGGTAACAGGTGTGACTTATGAGCGCTATTTGACAGAGGATTTTACTCCAACGTTAAAAGAGTGGCACCAGGTATTGAAGGAACAACCAGAGCCAGAAGCTCAAGATTTGGCTTTGGCAGTGGAAACCTATACAACTGGTTCTCAAGATATTTTCGCTCACAATACCAACGTGGATCTCAATCATCGCTTTGTTATCTTTAATTTGAAGAAGTTGTCTCACAAATTGAAGCCATTCGCTTTGATGGTTATTCAGGATTATATCTGGAATCAAATTGTAGAAAATCAAGGAAAATGTACTACTTGGGTTTACTTTGATGAGATGCAGATTCTATTTAAGAATAAGGCGCAAGCAGACTTCTTTACTACGTTGTATTCACGGATTCGGAAATACGGTGCGATTCCAACAGGGATTACCCAGAACGTAGAAACGCTGGCTGCTGTTGAAGAAGGTCGGAAGTTGCTTTCAAATAGCGAGTTCATGATTTTGCTCAAACAAAAGCCCCAGGATTTGGCTATCTTAAAGGAGATTGTCAATCTGACTGACAAACAGATTCGCTACTTGGCTCGACCAAAAGCTAAAGGTACCGGCTTAATCGTAGCAGGGCCAGTTGTAGTGCCATTTGAGAATCCAATACCTAAGAATACTAAGTTATATAACTTAGTCGCAACAGACGCTTAGGAGTCTCATTATGAATCAGGATCAAGGCAGACCAAACACAATCGGTCATAAGTTAGATCAAAAACTGGAGACGGTTCGGAAGAATTACCGAACTGTTCAACAAGATAGTGCTAAGCAAATGAAGGAGCTAAAAGAACAAACACGTTCTAAGCGCCATATAGTGAAGAAGAGTCGTAAACAATTTAGAGCTTCAAAGGCCAAGGTAAAATCTCTAAACAAGGCATATAAAAGTTTACAGAAACAAGGAAAATCATTAACTCCAGAAGGTGCTAAAAAGTTAGCGTTACTCAAGAAAGAGCTCGATAAGGCAAAACTAGAGAAGAGAGTTTCTAAAAAAGTCTTCAAAGTTGCTCAAGAGGCTAACGGTGGTTCACGTAAGAAGAAGTTTTATCGTGCTACTAAACAGGCTTTAGAACGTTCTGCGAGTCAACAAGCTAGTTCTGCAGCGCATCAGGATGATACACTATCAGATATAGCACGAGCTAAATATCGGTATCAGGATATTCAGATTCAAGGGAAACGGATCAAAACGATTGGGAAATATAGTGGTAAACTTGGCCAAGGAATGGTTAAATCGAGCTATAGCCTTGGAAATAGAGTCTACAATAAGGCTAAGGGTAGAGGCTTCACTCGAACTCCAAGAGAATTTTCTTGGGAAGGAAAACTCTCTCGTCGTATTCAGGATTATAAGAAACGTTTGGTCGCTTCTAAAACTGGGAAAGCTGCCAAGAAGGCTAGGAAGGTCTACCGTGTAGGTTCTAAACCGATTAAAGCTATTATCAAAAATCCATTTGGTTTTAAGGCTTATCTGATTGCTTTTGGTCTGCTTTTGTTTCTGGCAATACTTGGTATTGGTAGTTCAGGAATTACCCGTCAAGATGAGTTTGATATGAATGATACCTGGTTGTATCTTTCAAAATTGGATCGTGAAAAATCTAATGATAAGGTAGATTATTGGACAAAAATTGATGATCCGCTTTTGTACTTGAATTATAAGTATGATGAAGTTTCGGATAAACTTCACATAGACGAAAACAAATATTTTTCGCAAAATAATCTAGGAAAAACTTACTTAAATACGTTATGGAAAGATTTGAATGGGGATAAAGACAATCTTAAAACGATGGAAGAACTATATACTCAGAATGATCTTTACAAACTGAATGAGGATGAGTTAGAAGAGTATAAACAGCTCTTAGAAATTGCTCGAGATAGCGGAAAATATATGTTGCTTCAAGAGTTGGATAATCCGTTTTATACGGATGATCAGCCTGAATCGCAAACTCCACTTCAAATTATTGAGCGGTTTGGGTATAAAACTAAGACGGAAATTTTTAATGGTTCTGTTCTGCAGGCCTCAGGTGGTCAGACTCTATTAGCCGTTTTAGATGGGAAAGTCGAAGTAAATGGCAATGATCTAGAAATCAGTGATGAGAATTCCAAGTTTCTGTATAAGAATGTAGATACGATTCGTTACAAAACAGGAGATCATGTCAAATCTGGAGATATCATTGGAAAGGTGGCATCTGAAGGAAATCAAACGGTCTATTATCAAAAACTAGAACCTGATCGATCAAATAAGAAAGACAAAGATGGTAATGTTGAAAAGAGTTGGACTTATGTCAATGTCGGTTTTTACTTCCAGCGTGTAGAGTACACACAAGCAACGTCTGTTGTTAGCAGTATTGAAACATCTGGAGAGAAGGGAAAACGTGCAAGAGCTTTTGCGGATGCAATCAAAAAGAATATACCAGAAGCAACTGATGAAGGGATTGCAGCCGTTTTGGGAGGATTTGATATTGAGAGTTCCATCACTTTTAAACGCTATGAAACAGACTTTCTAACCAATAATCAATTTGATAAGGTTGCTAAAGAGCCAACTGCAGAAAATCTAGTTGGCAACTGGGGAGCCTTTCAAGCTATGTATCCTACCTTACCTTTAAACGAAAGAGGTTACTTGGTCAATGGATTGCACTATATTGGGATTGGGATTGGTCAATTTACTGGCCCCCGTGCTCTTGCATTGTGGAATTTTGCAAAAGATATGAATGGAGATATTTGGTCTGCGGAAGTTCAAACTAAATTCCTATTAGAAGCAGATGATCCACTTAGACGAGAAGCTTTTAAAAGAATTGTAACCTCAACAGGTTCCGTAGAAGCTCTTGCGGAGGACTTCTTGAATTCTTGGTTGGGGGTTCCAGGGAACAAGCTCTTAGAACGGCAATCTGCGGCTCGTCAATGGTTGAACTTCTTAAAAAATAAAGGAGGTGGTTCGACAGGCATATCTAGCCAGCAAGTTCCAGCAGAATATAAAGATAAGCTCCCTTATGGACTACCTACAGATCAAGCAATTTTAGAAGGCCAAGGTTATTCAGGTAATGCTTATGAACTAGGCAATTGTACTTGGTACGTCTATAATCGCTTTGCTCAGATTGGGATTGGAATTTATCCATATCTGGGTAATGCCAATCAGTGGGTTGACAGTGGTCAAGTTCAAGGATATGAAATTTCAACGACTCCAAAACCAGGTTCTGCAGTTGTATTCATGAATGGTGTAGCTGGAGCATCACCAATCTATGGTCACGTTGCATTCTGTGAGTACGTTAATAGCGATGGTAGTTTCTTGATTTCAGAAATGAACTTTCGTGGTTTATATGTAACGACTTGGCGTACCTTGACACCACAATCAGGCATCTATTTTGTTACCCCTAAATAAGAAAGGAAAAGAATGTATAATCAAAAGTTAATCAAAATGGTCAAGAGACTTCTCATCGGAGTCACTGCTATTTTATGTATTGTCCTGGGCTTTTCTATTGCTCAAGTACAACAGAATTTGAGACAGAATAGTCAAGTTCAGGAAGAGGCGAAGCAAAAACCAGAAGAGAAACAACAGGAACAACTATCTCTTACTGAACAGCAGGTCGAGGACTTTCTAATTGCTTACTATACCAAAAAGGATTTAGAAGAGAATCGTCCACGATATAAGCCTTTTATGACTGATTCTATGTATCAGGAAACTGTTCAAGAAGAACAAAAGCCAGTCAATCAGACCTATAAGGGGTATGTGGTTGACCAATCTTATGAATCTGGCTCTATCTACATTGATAAAACACATAAAGTTGCTTTAGCTCAGATTAAATATACTAGTACAACCTTAACAGAAAAAGATAATCGAGATTCTAAGGGGCTTACTGGTACCACTAAGGCTACAATTCGGTTGACCTATGTGGAGCAATCAGGGAAGCTATTGATTAATAAAATTGAGCCGATCGTCTTGACTGAAGCAAAGGGGCAAAGTATAGGAACTTATTCAGATACTAGCAGTTCAAGTTCGACTTCAGTTTCCTCTGCTGAACAAACGACCTCATCCAGTAGTAGTCGATAAGGAGAATTGAATGAACAAGAGAATAAATCAACTTGAAAATAAACTTGAAAAAATCAGGAGGGACAAGGCGAAAGCGCAACGACAAAAAGAAGAAGCGACTGACAAAATCAAGAACTACACAGTCCAGGAAAGGGATGTGGAGGCTCAACTTTTCGTTGCCCTTTCGGAAGAAAGTGGGCTATCTTATCAGGAAATGAAGGATCTAATCCTTCCAGCACAATCAAGTAACCAAGGAGTGAACCATGTATAAAATTATCAATCAGCTGACTAAACAAGAGGAAACATTTGAGCATCGAGACGAGCTGTTTTCAAAGCTAGAAATCATCAACGAACGAATGAAGAGTAATAGAATAACCGGAACCTATCGGCTTTATTCTCTCGATGCTGAAGGTGAAATCCTACAAGAACTTAGTCTTGAAATACCTTTTGTTGGAATCATTGATCAGTTACTGGAAAATTTTGGTACGAGTACTGGAAAGAAAAAGAGAGGTTTTCTTCATTTTTTAGCAAAACATAAAGAAAATACCTCCTCATCAGCCGAACGAGAACCTCAACCAGATCCTGAATTAGAGGATCTAACGTTAAAGGAAGAGGCTGATATGGCTCGACAAAGAATTGCTGAGCTAGTTTCTCAGAAGCCTCGAGATCAGGTTGGAGAGGAAGTGCCTTTGGAAGATAAAATTAACTATTCTTCTAGTGAATGGACTACGGATCATTTCAGTAGATTAGATGAAAATGAGGAAGAACAAGTAGAACCTTCACAAGATGAAAATACACAGGATGCAGCTACAGAAGAAGTATCACCGGTTGTTGAAACATTTACTCAGAAAGAGAATAAAATGATTCCTGATCAAAAGGTTGAATCTTCTTTCTCTCTTTCTCATGCGACTACAGTAAATTTACCTTCAGAGGTTATTGATAGTTTTGAGGCTCAGACGATTACTTATAAGCAATCTATTAAAAATAAAATCAAATCTAACGAAGATTTTATCAAAGAAGCAAACGAGGAAATTGCCCAGTGCCAAAATAGGATCGATGAGTTGCAACAACAGATTTTGACTAAAGAATCTCAAGCCACTCAATTGAAAGATCTTTATTTCAAAATTGAAGAGGTGAGCTAAAATGGAACAAGAACAAGTGGTAGCCCAGTTAGGACGGGCAACTCTTGTGACAGGAGAAGTAATTTTAAAAGGTCTTTTCCTGGTGTGCTCTAAAGGAATTGAAATTTATCAAGCCAGAGGGGAGAATGTAGTCTTTACTGGTGAGACAGACTGGAATAAATTCATGGCAACAGCAGATGCTAAAGAAGTCCAGCAATTATTACATAATGAAGTCAATCTCGAGGCAGTTCGAAAAGAACTTGGCCAATACGGGATTGGCTTTTCTTTTTATACACACCCTGATGGTAAGACAACTCTTGCTTTCAATGCAAAAGATAAAGGTGTTGTCGAACAAGCCTTTAAGGATGTACTAGAAGGCATCACAAGAGATCCGAAAGGATTCAATGAGCGAAACCTTAAAAATGGTAAAACAACTTCTTTTGAGGAGAAATTGCAACATTTCAAAGCAGTGGAACAAGAGAAAATTGCTTCCCTCCAGGTAAACATTCATACGAAGGAGTTTGTTCTTCCGGAAAATATCGAACCACAGATTGGAGGGAAAATGAAATGATTACAGAAAAGAAGAAACGGAGACTTAGACCATATTTGTTGTTAGGATTAGGCCTATTTTATCTCTTTCATTGGCTTTTTAAACTGTGGCTGTTAGCACCAGATACCGATTCAGTAACGGATGTATTTGGACTTGGAAAGCTTAACTGGATGAGCGACCATCTAAGCGATAACTCTTGGATTGATTTTCAATTTACTCCTGCTTCTTTATTGGTTGGTATGGGCGGATTTTTGATTGCTTTTCTACTGTATTTGAGAGTAACGGATACGGGGACTTACCGTTATGGAGAAGAACATGGATCAGCTCGTTTTGCGACAAGAGAAGAGTTAATGAGATTCCGAGACGAAGAACCTGAAAAGAATATAGTCTTCACTCAAAATAGCCAGATGGGACTATTTAATAACCGTTTGAGTTTTGAAAATCAAATTAATAAAAATGTCTTGGTATATGGAGGTACGGGGGACTGGAAGACACGGAGTTTTGTAAAGCCAAATTTATTACAAGGGAACTCTAGCTTTGTGACAACGGATACCAAAGGACTTCTCATTCATGAGACTGGGAAATCTCTACTGGGAAAAGGCTATAAGATGAAAATTTTTGATCTGATTACCTTTCTGAATTCCGATGGTTTCAACGTTTTTAGATATGTTCATAATGAAATGGATATAGACCGAGTGTCAGAGGCGATCACGGAATCTTTGAATAGAAATGATCATGAAAGCGATCCTTTCTGGCCGGCGGCCAATAAGCTTTTGATGCGTTCTCTTATTGGCTATCTTTATTTTGACAGCCAGCTTGATCATTATATGCCAAATCTAGGTCAAGTCACGGATATGATTCGGGAATTGAGACGGAATCATCCAGAAGCGGAAAGTCCAGTTGAATTAATGTTTGAAGATTTGGAGCGGAGATTGCCGGGGAATTATGCTTGCAGGCAGTGGAGCTTGTTTAATAAAAACTTTGATGGTCAGACACGAGCTTCTGTTTATGCCATTTTTGCGACTACTTTCTCAGTGTTTGACCATGAACAGCTGAGAAAGATTATTGAAAAAGACACGCTGGAGATTGAGAAATGGAATATAGAAAAGACTGCTGTATTCATTCATATTCCAGAAGTAGATCCAGCTTATCAGTTTTTGTCTGCCCTTCTTTTTAGTACCATTTTTGATGTCTTGATAAAGACTGCAGATGCAATTTTGCTAGGTGAGCATCCAACAAAGTCTAAAAAGGATTTACTGCATGTTCAGATAGAGGCGGATGAGTTTGGACAGATTGGCAAGATTCCTAATCTGCCACCGATTATCTCTGTTATTCGGTCTCGAGAAATCTCTATTAAAATGATGGTTCAATCTCAAAGTCAGATTGAAGTATTATACGGTAAAGAGAACACGAAAACAATTATCAATAACTGTGGGGCTATTCTTTATCTGGGGACAAATGATCCGGATACTTTGAGAGCTTTATCTGAGCGATCTGGTAAGCAGACTTTGAATGATCAGAACTATAGCGAGAGTAGGGGAAGAAATGGCAGTAGTTCCAAGCAGAACTCCAAAATTGGCCGGGAATTGTTGACACCGCATGAGGTTGCTACAATTGGAACAACAGAAGCCCTGCTCTTCCTATCCAAACAAAATGTTTTTCGAGATCAAAAATTTAACCTGGACACGCATCCAAGAGCCCACCTCTTAAGTAATGGCCCGAACGATGATAACTGGTATCGTTACAAGCGATATCTAAGCGATATTGATGAGTGGAAAGACCAGGTTGGGGAAGAAAATGTTATTCATATTGGGATTAAGGAAGTCGAGGAAGTTCCTCTCAAAGTGAGTTAGAAAGGATAAAGAATGAATACATTACCACAAAAACAATTTAAACGAATGAAGCGTGAAGTTGAGGAAGAGACTGCTCGAGGGATTGGTTATTTTGAGGGGATTTTAGAACATATTCCTTCTTACCCCCTATCTGAAGCCGTAAAAGAGTTGGCTTTATCTGGCTGGATTACTCCTCATACAGATGTCATCGATGTCCAAAATATGATTGTTACAGAATCTATAAAATGGATGAATTATCAAGATTTCAAAGAAGTTGCTCCCTACTTATTTTCCTACCCTCGAGAGCAACGAGAGAAAGATTTATTGGTTCGACCAGTGAAGATTTCCAGAGAGTATTTTGAGGAATTAAAGGCTAATGCAGAAGAATTATTTCATTTGAAGCAAGACTTGCTTCAGGTTAATAATCAATTAGATGCTAAGATTCAGGAATTGGAGATGGATCAGCTACCCAATGGTGATCAGGTCATTGGAGTTGATCTGGAAGCTGAGGAGGTATTGTTACTACGAACTTCAGAAAATGCTCAAGTTGAGGAGTGGGAGGTTCGTAAAGATGGCTTGATTACTGATTATCGTTCCAATCTTTCAGAATCAGCTCAAATTGTAGAGGCTTTGCTTGAAATGAAGAATTCAGAGATTGATACTATTCTCTACGAGGAAGTAATCAACTATTCCAAGAGAACTTGGCCAGATTCGGAGCCAATACAACTTCCAGAAAGTATCAAGGAAATGTTTAATCAAGAAGCTAAGCTCGATCCATCATATTATCAAATAGCCCAGTTTGAAACATTAAGACAAGCCTATATCTACGGGATGATTTCACCTAGCTTTCAGGAACATTTCCCTCATTATTCAGATTTCGTTAGGAACTATGTCGAAGATAGGGAACAATATGAATTTTTCGACTATCGTACAGAAGCAGTCTCTCTAGCTCAGGAAATCTTAGTTCCCCGTTTAGACGATATTAATCGGATTTTAAGCACTAACAACCAGGAGCTAATTGTTCAAGAAGTCACTGGGTATTCTCAGGGTGAAAGCTGGGAACTGGCCTATTTGCGAGATACAAAGACGGAAGATAGAGAATCAGTTCGGCTTTATCTTGAAAGTGAGATTGGAGCTTGGTATAAGGGAAGTTTGACAGAGTTGGCTGTTATCCGCTTTGATGATATTGATCTAGAGAAAGGGTTTAATGGCCATCAGGAAGCAGTCTATCATATCGATGAGAACTTGTTAATTCATGATAAGCTAAAACAAGCCCAACTCCATTTTCCTGATTTAAAACGTTTTGTAGAAGCAGAAGAGCTTGAAAAAGAGCGAACACAAGATGTATTAGAAAAAGAAGTGCCAGAATTTTCATTGTAGAGGAGGCAAGAGATGGCATTAACTAAAGAAGCAGCTAAAAATATATCTATCCTTTCTGTTGCGGAACAACTGGGAATGAGGCTAAAGCGCACGGGAGCCTATAGTTATAAGTGGACAGAGCATGATTCGTTTGTAATCGATGTAAAGAAGAATGACTTTCATTGGAATTCTCGATCAGAATTTGGGGATGTGATTCAACTAGTTCAAACTATCCAGGGTGTTACTTACAAGGAAGCGATGCACTTCTTGGAAACAGGAGAATTTAAGAAAGTGGATTTGGCGGTTCAGATAGCCCCAAAAGAGCCCTTTTACTATAACCTGGAAAAATATGAGCATCAGGATTTCAAGGCTTCTAGAAGCTACCTGAAGACTCAGAGAGGTCTTTCAGATGACACGATTAATTTCTTTTTGAGTCAGGGGAGTATGGCGGAGGCAACCCGAAAAAAAGGAGACTATTTTGAGCCTGTGATTGTCTTTAAATATAAAGACAACACGGGCTTTTTAGCTGGCGCTAGTCTCCAGGGAATAGTAGAGAATCGAGTGTATTATCCAGAACGTGGTCGCTTAAAACAAATTATGAGAAATTCAGATGGACAACTGGGATTTTCGGTGGATATTGGGAAGCCTAAGCGTTTGGTCTTTGCGGAAGCCCCAATTGATTTAATGAGCTACTATGAGCTTCATAAGGATAGGCTTCAGGATGTCCGCTTAGTAGCTATGGATGGTGTCAAACAGGGCATCATTAGCCGACGTTTTATGGAATTGTATGCAGAGATGAACGGTAAATCCTATCAAATAGATCAGAATACTGGAAAAGCTCTAGAAACTGTCGTCAACACAACGGATTATTTCAAAGATGGTCGGCATCAAGATGTGATTACGTTGGCTGTAGATAATGATGCTGCAGGACAGAATTTTATCACTCTATTGCAGGAGAAGGGGATTCCAGTTCAGATTGCGATTCCGCCTATCGTTCAGCTCAATCAGGAAAAGGAAGATTGGAATGATTTCCTGAAGAGGGAGAATGAAGTTCCTAAGGATTTGGCGCACGTTTACATAGCAGATGAAAAGTCCTGGCATTACCAGGGCTATTTTTCAAAAGAAATAGCTCTCGCAAAAGCGCAAGAGCTAACTACAGATGATGTAAAAGCCTTTGTCTCAGCTAGGCAGCTGACGAAGGAAGAAGTCTATCAGGAATATACAAGGATTGTCAATCAAGAGAAAGAAAGGAAACATACTATGTCGGAAGTACATGAAGCAGGGACTGAGTATGAAGCAGAAAAGCCAGATAACAGTCGCTTGGCGCAAGCTAAACGAAAGCTAGAGAGACTTAAAGGGGAAGCTGATGAGGCGATTAATGCAGCCTATTCTCATCAGTCCCTAACGAATGGCCAGCCTATGAATGATAAACGAGGTGGAGGCCGTTTTATGCAGAAGCAAGAACAAATTGAAAATCGTGTCTTCTCTAAATTGGATGAAATCAAGGAACAAGAAGAGCGAATTGAAAGGCTCCAGGAAATAGAAGACCGAAAAGCAGCGGGTCTCAACCGGCAGGGGAATGGTCTGGAGATGAGTGTCCAAAATATTCCCCGTATTCGGGAAGAAATTGAGAAGGCAGAACGTGGGGAATCGAGTTATAGGCCTGAAACTATCAAGCGTTACAAAAAGGAATTAGAACGCCTAGAAGCCATTCAAGATAAAGTTGATGGACTGGTTATTCAACCAGAGACACAAGCTTTAATTGATTCTGGAGAGGTCAAGCAGTGGGCTAAGCAGCCAAATATCTACTTCGTAAAAGGGCTACGTCGAGTTGCTTTGGAATTGACCGAGGAAGGGAGATTAGAACTATCTCCTAAATATCGGCCTAATACGGATGAAGAAAAAGAGATAGTAAACAAGTTGCTGTCCAATCAGGAGAAACGTACGAATGAGACTCAAAAATCATCCTTGACTCCAGATAAAAGCAATCTATCTCCAGAAGATGCGGAATGGCTGAAGCAGAACTGGAATAATATCAGCTTTTCAGTAGAGCCTAAAAAACAGATGGTTATTGATTCAGATAAAACAGTGACCTTTGAAAAGCCCTCCAATCCTCTTGGAGATCCTAGTAGAGCGCTGGAAGAAAATCAGAGCACAGAAAAAGCTCTTGGGAAGTCTCAAGAGCTAGATGTGCATTCAGAGTATCAAAAAAATGAGAGGACCAATGGTAGTCAGGGGTTTTTACAGCCCAAGGCTGAAGGCAGTCCCACACCCGTACCAGAAGTTGGTACCTTTGAACGCTCTGTTACCAGTCGTCCTACGTTATCCTCTCATTTGTTATATTTTACCATAAATGAAGAGTTTCAGTCAAGTAACGATGGCCACTATCATTCTATTTCCTCGCATGAATTAGCTAAATTGAATCGTCCAATTCGTAGTCAAACTATTCAGAATGCAGCGCAGTATTATTTGGCTGAATTGGCTAACTCTAAGATTTATTATGTCACTCCTGATAAGACTGTACAAGTAAATTTTGAAGAAAAACACTTCATGCACTTGACGGGGATCAAGCCACTTGCACCAGGGCAGACACCTGAAAAAACTTTACGTGATTTTGCAGAGGGAAACGGACACTTTGATAATATTCTTTTGGCTAACAATGATGCAGCTTTTGACAAAATCAACGTCCTGTCAGATCTTTCAGTAGCAACAGAAAGTACGTCTTTCTATTTTGATGATTTAACTAATCTTAGACGATATAATGGGCGCTTTGACAGTCTTATAAAGTCTGATGATAAAGATATTATTTTACTGTTTAAAGAGCTGGAAGAAGAAAATTATATTCCAGTATCAGTATTTCAATCCAGAGCAAGACTGGTCAAAGAACTGGAGACGGCAGATAAAACTCCTATTCTTGCTGTATTCCGTGAACGTAATGGCCACATTGAACAGCTATCGATCAATGAGGACTATATTAAGGATGGGGGCAAAGAATTGCAATCCATTATGAAAAATGGCTTGTTTGAGGAAATCCAGCCTGATGCAACTAAAGAAATTGAACAAACAACTCCAGAGAATACACTGAATAACCCCCTACTTGATCCGGCTACGTTTACTCAAGTCTTAGATACTGTCTATAATTTAGGTGTGCCAGGTGATATCTCAAAAACTCCAGAGGGATTTCATCAAGCCTGGAATCAGTATCTTGACTATGCGAAGCAGCATAATGATAAATTTGATCAGATTGTTGCTGCAGCTGGAGAAGATCATCTTTTAGATACAAATTCAGATTTTTATAAAGAATGGAAACAAGATTATATCTATAAGGAGAACTACCATGTACGACTTCAATGGGCTGAAGAGCGCCCAGATGGGCCTAAATTGCCATTTAAAGAAACAGAGCTGATATCTTATCAAGATTTTGCTAAGGAACTATATAAGGCCAATCAGAGCTTCTATCAGCTACATCAGGAAGGGATACAACAAGTAACTGGTGGTCACCCAGAAGCCTACATCTCTCCAACTAAGATCCAGTTTAGTATCTACGCTCCTGATGGTGAACTGATCCAGGATGGCATCCGTTACGATATTGGGGACGAGATTAACCCAATCGCTCACAAAGAAAGACTTGGAACACGAGAAATGCGAGAGCATCCAGAGTTGATGAAGATAGATGGGGCACTATTCAATCAGTATCATCTGGAGAGATTGGCGAGTGAACAAACCATCGAAAACATTCGGGATGAATTTGAAAAAGCACAAGTCAAGAATTCGCAGAATACACCAGATAATCCATACGAAAAAATTTATCAGTATAACCGAAAAGATGAGAGGGATCGTGATTTGGATGGTGATGGTATTTCTAATTCTGATGAGATGTTGCAAGGAACAGATCCATACAATGCTGCTTCTAACCTTCATAAAAAGCAGGAAGATCGAGAAAGAAGGACAGATGCCGAAGTAGCTGCAGGTGCTATTATTATCGAAGAAGTTGCTACTAAAAATTCGGAGCAAACCATTTCCCAGTTGGTCGCAAATAAAGATACAAAAGCTTTAGCTGAACACTTGAAAGAGGGAATGAAGAACTATTTGGATTCAGAACAGTTTAAATCTTTCTTGGATACGATGAGTAAGTTTCATAACTACTCCCTCAACAATATTCATTTGCTGAAGATGCAGAATCCTAATGTCTCCCATGTTGCAAGTTTTAATAAATGGAAAACGGATTTTGAAAGAACAGTCAAAAAGGGTTCTAAGGCTCTGAAAATTTGGGTTCCGTATCAAGTGAAAACTAAAATTTCTGCTAATCAAAATGAGTTGAGTTTTTCTTCGTCTGAGAATGGAATGGAAGAGAAGGAAGTCACTGTGACTCGATTCAAGTTAGGGAATGTCTTTGATGTTTCTCAAACAGAAGGAAAAGAATTGCCAAAAGCAATTAATGAATTAACTGGTTCTGTCAAAGATTATGAAGATTTATATCGAGCAGCCAAAGCAGTTTCGATGGATAATCAAGTCTCTATCAGTTTTGAAGAAATTAAAAGAGAGAGAGCAAATGGTTATTACTCTCCAGATGAAAATAGAATTGTCATTTCAAAAGGATTAAAGGGTCAAGAACAGATTCTAAAAACAATTTTTCATGAAATGGCTCACTCAGATTTACACAGAGGAACTAATGCCCAATATGGGGACGACCAATATCGTAAGCAAGAATTACAAGCTGAAAGTGTAGCCTATGTCGTAGCTAATCATTTTGGTTTTGATACGAGTAGTTACAGTTTTGGATATTTGGCTATTTGGGCGAAAGATAAAAATGGTTTTGAAGATATGGTGGAACAACTGCAGATTGTTCAGAAGGAAGCAAAAAGTTTGATTGATCGAATGGATGCTAAGTTAGAACTGGTGAAAAATAAAAGCGTAACGAAAGATAAGTTTGCTGATAAACTCCAACAGGCAAAAGAAAAATCTGAGCAATTGGGTAATCAAAAGGCGGAGGCTGTAAAGCAGGTGGAAGAAAAAAAGTTCCTGAGCAGCCCTCACTAATGGAGGCACTAACCCGTCGGAAGAAAAACAAAAAAGGAGAAACAGAAGATGATTGAAAATCTAAGACAAGAAACTTTTGATATTTTAATGGAGATATTTTTTGAGAATGAGGCTACAGATTCGCCAAAGGTGAATGAAGTCAATCAGCATATTTCTCGTAAAGAATGCCTCTACATTCTTCGTAGAGATATGCGAATCAAAACAAACTATGAGTTAGAAGAGGTAGAAATGTATCCCATTGCACTTAAAGAAATTGAAGGAATGAGTGATGAAAGATTTGAGCAACTAAAAGACGAAATTTTAAAAATGGAGCTGGTTGATACAATGGAGCTTCTACTGGAAGACTTAAAAGTTTAGTCAAACTTTTCCCTCGTGATAGAACAACATTCCTGCTTGCAGGGATTAGGGGATTGGGGATTTCCCCAAAAATTTAAAAAGTCAAGAATGGTCAGGGATGACACCCTGATCATATTTGACCTTTTTAAAAACAGCATTTGGGTACCCAAGTGCTAATCTTGCCAGAAGAAAAGGGGCTGAGCCCCTCAATCAAGAAATAGCAGAACAGAGGTGATGATTTTTGAAAAATGGAGAAAAACGAAAACGAATGATTCAGAAAAAAATTCGTTTGACGGAAGAAGAGGCACGGTTTATTTCAACTAAAGTTGCAGAATCTGGAATGACAAATTTTAATGCCTTTGCCCGAATTATGTTGATTATGGGCGAGGTCAAAATCTTAAATTTTGAAGAATTGAGAGAACTGCGTAAAGAAATAAATCGGATAGGGGTCAATATTAATCAGGTTGCAAAAAAGGTAAACGAAGATGATCAAGCTAGCCTCAATGAATTGAGTCAGATTCTTGAACTGCAAAAACATCTGAAAGATACCGTCAATCAATTTATCCAAAAACAGGAAAATCAAACAAAGGAACAAGAGCGATGGTTGTAACAAAAGTGTTGCAGATAAAAGGAGTGGCTTCTTTAGGACGATCTACAAAATATATTGAGGATGAAGCAAAGACGGTCGAGTTGACTGATACAAAAAGTTTAAATAATGCTTTACGCTATATCGAGAATCCAACTAAAACGAGTTTTTTAGAACAAGACGAACAGCTGGAATTTCCAGCAGTGGTTAAAGATGGCCGAGTAGTCAAGCAACTTGTATCTACTTATGGAATTACAGATGCCAGCACAGCGACAGAAGAATTTCTTTTGACCAAAAAGAATGCAGCTCAGCGAGCAGGGACAAAAGAACTATCTGATATTCAAAATCCGAATCGGGTTTTGGCTCACCACATCATCCAATCATTTTCTCCTGAAGATGACTTGACTCCACAAGAAATTCATGAAATTGGTCGAAAAACAATTTTAGAGTTAACTGGTGGACAACATGAATTTGTCATAGCGACTCACATGGATAAGGGGCACATTCACAATCACATCATTTTCAATTCCACTAATTCTGTTACATTAAAAAAGTTTCGTTGGCAGAAAAATACTGCTAGAAGCTTATTCAATATTTCAAACAAGTATTCTGACTTGGCTGGAGCTAAAATTCTCAAAGAGAGATTATGGACTAATCGAAAAACCTATCATGCTTATCGACAAAAGAACTCTTTTCGTTATGAAATCAAATCACGCATAGATTTTCTTTTGAAACACTCAACCTCTTTAGAGGATTTTAAGATCAAGGCACGAGCTTTAAATCTAATAGTTGATACTTCAGGGAAGGAAATAAAATATCGTTTAACTGACCAGGATCAAACAAGAAATGTTAGGGATCGCACGTTATCAAAAAAAGGAAATTATTCTTTAGAGAAAATTTATGAGAGAGTGGTTGGTAACGAGGTGACCTTCTCTGTCGATGTAATTAAATCTGAATATGAAAAAATGGTTGCGGAACGAGAAGATGATTTTGAAATGAGAATCACAGTTGAAGAATGGCAGGTGATGGAAGAAACAAAAAATGGGATCTATCTTGAAATGGAATTTGGGATTAGAAATAAGGGAACCATTCTTATTCCAGCTCATCAGATTGAAAAAGCAGAAGATGGCTCTTATGAAATTTTTATCAGAAAAAATGATTTCTACTATTTTGTTAATCCTGAACACGCTGATAAGAATCGGTACATGAAGGGAGAAACAGTCGCTTCTCAGTTGTCGTATGATAACGGAGAAATGATTGTCCGGAAAAATCCGAAAATCTCCAGTTTGGATCAGCTTGTTCGTGAATATAATTATCTATCTGCTCATGGAGTGACAGAAGGACAGCAATTTGATGAATTGTTAAATCGTTTTGAAGAGGAACTGGAAGAAGTAGATAACTTGCTTGATAAACTAGATCAACGTTTGGGTGAGCTTAATAAAATTCAGTCTGCATTTCTTGCATTGGAATCAAGCGATCCTCAGGAAGTGAAACTAGCTGTTTCTATTCTGAAAGACTTGAGAGTAGATCCTAGCACTCGTAAAGCTGAGATTGATAAACTTGTTAAAGAGGCGACCTTTGAGCGCCAGGCTTTGTATCAACGAGTAGAAGCAATTACAAAAGATTATAAGCTACATCAAGACATTGAGAAAAATGTGGAGCAGCGTAAGGATAGAGAAACTTCATTGTAAAAAAATAATTATAAATATAATTATAAACATATTGACAAATATAATTATAATGGTATAATAGAAGTATAGAAAATAATAAGGAGATAGTAGATGGCAGAAAAATCTCATTGCAAAATTTGCGGTTGCACTTGGAACAATGCTTGCTATACTTCTGACAAAGGAGCTTGTTGGTGGATAGATGAAGAAGAAACAATGTGTAGCCATTGCTATTACGGATGGAATGGAGAAATAGAATGAAAATTATTACTTTTGCGGCTATTAAAGGCGGTGTTGGAAAAACTACTTTAACTTTTAATTATGGGGAATGGTTGGCTAAGAAAGGTCATAAGGTTCTCTTTATAGACTTAGACCATCAGTGTAATTTGACTCAGTGTTACAATATCTATGAGAGCAAGAATACAATTGCTAATGCTTTTAAAGGTGGCGATGTGGATATTAAGCAAGTTAAGGGAAATATCAGTCTAATTCCAGGTTCGGTGCAACTTGACACGGTGGAACGAGATCTGGAGAACAGTGATAAGAAAAATATGCTACTTTATCTTTGGCTAGAGGATAACTACGAAAAAAAGAAATTAGATCAGTTTGACTATATCTTGATTGATTGTAGGCCAGACTTTGCGACAGCTACTAAAAATGCTGTTGCGGTCAGTCACGCTATTATTAGTCCCTTGACTCCTTCAGAGTTTGGTTATAATGCCAAATTCAATCTATCAACTCGGTTAGAAGCATTCAGAAAGGATGTGATTGACTATCGTACAAGAGAATCATACATTACTGCTGAGTTATATTTCTTAGCAAATATGATCCGACCAAACTATGGATCATCAAGAGAATTACTGGAAGCCCTGGGACTTGAAGCTAAAGAAAAGGGAACAGACAATCTTCTAGGAATTGTACCAGCAAAAGAGCTATTCAATCATTCCACGATTGATAAAATCTCTATTGCAGATATGGAGGACAATCCTGAGCTTTATCAAAAACATAAAAAGTTTTTCACTGAGCTGGAGCAGACTTTTTCCAAAATTTATGATACAATATAATTATATTTATAAACACAAATACAATTATAAATATAATTAGAAGGAGATTGTCATGGCATTCACACCAAAAGAAAAAGAGATTTCGCAGATTATCGAAGCAACCCATCAACCTGAGCAGATTTCAGATGTAGCCAGCTTTGAAAGTTTTGAACGTAAGAAACAATTTCAGTTTACTTTGAAACCAAGCAATCGGAAAAAATTGGATAAAATTGCTAAAGCAGCTGGTGCAAAGTCTGCATCAGATTACCTTGATAAACTGATTGAAAACCTATCACTATAAATATAAATATAAATATAATTGTAATTATAATTTTAATCAAAAAACCTTTCCTTATAGGGAAGGTTTTTATCTTTGCTGACAAAAAACATTTGAACTCTTGAACTAAAATCTTTATACTTTTTTATTATGATTTTAGTTGGGAGTGTTTTTAATTTGGATACAAAAATTATTGATGAAAGAGAATTTGTAGAGAAATTTAAAGAGAAAAATCTACAAGGATTTCATAAATTTGTAAGTGACTATGACAACTATATTGCTCCCACAATGAGAGCTAGAGGCTACAAATTTGTAAACTATGCTGAGAGAACCGTTACTTTTACGTTTGGCCAGGTAACTTTTTCAAGAAGGCGCTGGTATAAGAATGGGAAATGTAGGATTCCAGTAGATGAGAAGTTAGGTTTGGAGAAACGTATTGCCTATTCCAAAGAACTGCTGTATCAAATCACTAAACTAGCTACAATGTTACCGTATCGGAAAGTAGTGGAAGTTATTGAACTGATGTACCAGGTTTATATTACTAAAGACACGGTGTTAAAAGCGATTAAACTAGCAAGTCAATTGTTAAATGAAAAAGAAAATTATCGTTTCTATAGCGATGAAGTACCTGTCAAAAAAATTGAGGCTCCTGTTATTTATCTTGAAGGGGACGGTGTCTGGATAAAGGTCAGTGGACGTGAAAAAGAACAACAGAATAAAGAATTATCTCATTTTGTCATCCATACTGGAACGGAGGAGTACGGAAAGAGGAAAATTTTAAAAAATAAGGTGGAAATTGTGTCATCCAATAATCGAATAGCAAGGAAAAAAGTAGTAGATTATATTTATAATCACTTTAAAATTACATCAGATACTCTACTTGTGACAAATTCAGATATGGGTCATGGATATACTCCACATTTATTTAAAGAGATATCAAATGATCTAGGAATTAAGCATCATCAACATTTTTGGGATAGATACCATCTAAACAAAGAAATAAAAAAGTTGGTCAAGCCGTATTCAGAAGAGCTACTAGATCAATTTATGAAAGCTATAGATAGCCATTGCAAGCAGAAATTGAAAACAGCTATTGATACTCTAGAATCATTAGTCCTGCTTAATCGGAACGAAAAAAAGATTGATACCTTTACGGTTTTTAAGAATAGAATTCTTGGAAATTTTAAATATACGCAGCCACCTGAACAGAGGAATCTAGATACAGCAAGTTTAGGAATCATGGAAAGTCAGCATCGCAAAATAAGTTATCGGATGAAAAATAGAGGGATGTATTGGTCATTAAACCATGCCGATGCGATGTCCCATCTTATTTTGCTGTCTTACAATCAAGAACTCCGAGATTTATTTTTTGGTAATTGGAGAAATGAATATGAAAAATACCACTCAGAAGGAATGAGCAGTGCAAAAGTACGAAAAAAGATTAATCAAGCTCCAAGGAGTTTAGGAACGATTGTAAATGCTTCTTGGAAGGGGCGAAAGCAGAGAGATAAACAACGTTTTGTAGGGAAAAAAATAAATAGATAGTATGCTTCAAAACGGTTTAAACTCTTGACTTACAGGAAGAAATAGTGTATAATAATCTTATCAATAAAAAAGAGGCACGCAGCAACGTACCTCTCATAAAGATAAACAATTGGTGCTTGTTTATCAGTAAGATTAATACTATCAGAAATTTTAGTAGATGTCAAGGCTGAGCAAGTAAAATTGTTTAGCCTTGTTTTTATATTTCCGTTTTTGATGTATTTTTTTACTACCTCAAAAGAATAGACACAAACAAAGGCGTAAAATCTCTTTACAAATCTAGCTTTTCATGGTACAATAGCCTTTGTGTGAAATAGCAGCAGGAAAGCATGAAGCTCGTCAACAGGCGTCTTATAACAAGTAACCTTGGCTGTTTAGGCGAAGGGCATCTGCACGAATCAGGGCTTTCTAAGTGACTATTTCCACCGAAATATTATTTATATCAGGAGGACATACACATGTCACGTTATACAGGACCATCTTGGAAACAAGCTCGTCGCCTTGGCCTTTCACTTACAGGTACAGGTAAAGAATTGGCACGTCGTAACTACGTACCAGGACAACACGGACCAAACAACCGTTCTAAATTGTCAGAATACGGTTTGCAATTGGCTGAAAAACAAAAACTTCGTTTCACTTACGGTGTAGGTGAAAAACAATTCCGTAACTTGTTCGTACAAGCTACAAAAATCAAAGGCGGAATCCTAGGTTTCAACTTCATGCTTCTTTTGGAACGTCGTTTGGATAACGTTGTTTACCGTCTTGGTCTTGCGACTACTCGTCGTCAAGCTCGTCAATTCGTAAACCACGGTCACATCCTTGTTGACGGGAAACGCGTTGATATCCCATCATACCGCGTAACTCCAGGTCAAGTGATCTCAGTTCGTGAAAAATCATTGAAAGTTCCAGCAATCCTTGAAGCAGTAGAAGCTACTCTTGGACGTCCAGCATTCGTATCATTCGACGCTGAAAAATTGGAAGGTTCATTGACTCGCTTGCCAGAACGCGACGAAATCAACCCAGAAATCAACGAAGCACTTGTCGTTGAATTCTACAACAAAATGCTTTAATTTTAAGAAATATCTTACAGAAAGCCTACAACAGTGGGCTTTTTGCTTTGTCTTAAAATGTTGATTTCTGGGTTTGCTTAGATATTTGCTAGATTGATTTCATAGCCGTTTCAAAGAATGAGACGGCTTTTTTGGCGTTCTCTTTTGAGAGGTGGCTATATATATCCATGGTCATACTGATTTGTGAATGACCTAGGCGGTGCTGAAGCTCCTTGTAAGGTATGCCAGAGTTAAGCAGTAAACTAGCGTGAGTATGACGGAAACCGTGAAAGCCAATGTTAGGAACGCCAGCACGTTTGAAGTGGGTTCTTAACCTGGTTTGTAAGGTTCGATTATTGGGGTACTCATGTATGAAGTCAGAAAAGACCACAGTTTCAGAGCGCCCGAGTTGCCAAGCCTCTTGTATTTGCCTACGTTTATATTGCTTGAGCATAGCGACTGTTTGGCGGTCTATATCTATATCCCGATAGCTAGACTTTGATTTTGGGCTATTGATCTCTTGCTTATAGTTTAGAGTCTTTGTGACATGGACAAGGGCACCGTCTAAGTTGATATCAGACCAGGATAGGGCTAGAGCCTCATTGATACGGCAACCAGTGGCCAGTAGGAACTTGTAAAGTGTAACCTCGTAAAAATGGCGGTACTTGCTACTGTCTAAACTATCGAGATAGCCAAGAAACTTTTTAAGCTCCTGATTGTCAAAATGTTTGATCTTGTGGCGGTTTGCTGTTTGATTGTTTCGAGGTAGCAAGACCTCACGGGCTGGATTGAATGGGATAGCTTGCATAACTACGCCATACTGCAATATACGCTTGTTTAGCGCGTGGATTTTGTCATAATGCAGATAAGCCCTAGGTTCGCCTTTATTGGTCTTTTCTGCTAGTTTATTGACAATAGACTGAATGAGTGGAGTTGTCAGCTTATCGAGCTTGTAGGAGCCAAAGAGAGGCAAAACATGACCTTCTAGGAGCCTTCTAGTAGCGTCCTGACTATTTGGCTTTACTGTGTGCTTGTGGTTATCCCACCATAGCCTAGCTAGTTCCTCGTAGGTGGATATAGTGGAGGCTTGAAACCTGGTCGATCCGTTTACCTTAAAGTCTATAATTACGTCTTGGGCTTTTTGCTTGACCTCTTTTTTAGTGCGTCCCGTGACTTTCGTTGTGACTTGTTTACCTGTAACCTGGTCAATGCCCAGATAGACACTAGAGCGGTAGACTATTGACCCGTCTTTTTTGCTATGTTGCGTTATTTTCATGATGATAAACCTTTCTAAAATACATCAGCAGGCAAGCTATTATTAAAAAGGTTTTAGATTGTGGTTTATATCATGCTAGGGCTTCACAGTTTGCCCCACATTCGATTTTAAAGAGTCAGACGGCAAATTATACCAGAGTAGGAAATAAGGCGGATATGGGGTTTGTGTGGGCGTTTTTACATATCATCAAAGAGTGAAAGTTGGTTATTATCAGCTTGTTTTTCAAGTTCTTTCTGTTTATTTTTCAACTCTTGTATACTTTCACGAGGAGTAGGGAGATTCTCCGGCATGGTTGTTCCAAGTTCTTTCATGGTATTTCTAATGGTTCGGCCTACGTTGAAATGGGTATCATTTGCGAGATCTTCTCCTTTTATGTTTCTACGTCGTAGAACTTCGTCGGTCTGAGTGGCACGGAATAAATTAGCAGCTAATTCAGCACTCCCCATAAAATCCAGAATATGCTCCCCTTCGTTTAGTTCTTTGAGGTTATGAATATCCTGCATAGTTAGCCCACCATATAACCCCTTGTATCCTGAGTTGTGAAATCGGCCAAAGTTTTTAACACCGGCATTGCCAGCAGACTCAGATAATGATTTATTGTGATGTTTTATTTCGTCACGGATAGCAATGCGTTTCTGATCTTCAGTAAGTTGATTAAAATCATCGTTTAGTTCTTGCTGACGGGTTTTAATAGCAAAATATGATTGCCCTAGTGCAATGACCTCTTTTCTAGGATCGCCATTTTGGACAATCAAATAGCAGGCATAGCGAGAGAGTTTAATATCTACAATTTCTCGCGTTCCAAAATTAAGTTGTACAGTTTTGTTGACGTCAACAAAATTGGCAACCACGCGCTTTCCGGAGTTTTCACAGGCTATTTTTGCTTTGTCTATAACTTGGTTAAAGTTACGCCACTCCATATATTCTAAAATGGTTTGTAGTTCTCTAGCGTACCAAAATTCTACTCCATTTTCGTCTATGTGTTTGATATTTTCAAAAGTTAATTCATCGTACTGTTGGAGTTCCATAATAAAGTATCCTTTCTAAAATATTGTAAGTAGTTGACTTTTGTTGACATCAACAAAATTAGTAGATATGGGGCTTATATTGGGTTGAAGCTTGAACGAAGCTTGAGAAATCACGCGCTTCATGATTGTTGGACATTGTGGCGCGTGGGTTAGAAAGTAGGAGACAAAAGAGTACCTAAATGAATTGTTTCCTCCAAGGAGCTAGGTTCGATATCAAAAGTGCTTTGAATATACTCACGAACAATTTCTGCGAAATCATTTTGAAACTGTATTGGCCAGTTGAATATCGTGTCACTAACTCCATCATTATCTTTGGAAATTTTAAATTGTATATTTGAGCACTTGAAAAAGTTTTGAGTGTTGACAAAACAACTTCCTTGATATTCAATGGTCAACTTTTTTCCTAAATGAAAAATGTTGATTATTAAAAAAACAGGTTCCTCCCAACCTTCAAAAGCAAATTGCATTTCTTCTGCTAACTCAGATAAGGAGTCGTAATTATCAAATCCCGCTTTCATAGAAATTTCGAACGGAATATAATCGAAAAAATCAGCAGGAGATACCATTAGGTAGTTACATAACTTGTCAACGGTCGAGATATTTATTTTATCGGTTTTATTGTTTGAAATCTTTGATATTGTTGAGCGTGCAATCCCTGTATCATTGAATAATTGTGTGGCGGTTATTCCTCTATCTATCATTAATTTAGCAAGATTATTTCTAAGCATATTTCTTTCCTCCTTGAAAATATTTTAGCTTATACGCTAATTTTTTTCAAGTTTTTTTATTATTTTACTTGACACGATAAAAATATAGTGTATAATAAGAGACATAATTTTAGCGCTAACGCTTCAATTTTTCCAAAAAGAAACAAAAAGGAGGGCTAAAGACATGCGAAATAATTTTCGAGTTCTTTTGGCAAAGCAACGCAAAAAAGTTTCAGACGTCTACAACGCTACAGGTATTTCAAAAAGCACACTCACAGCTTTATATTACGAGCGTACCAAAAATCCTGAAGCAGAAACTTTGCTGAAAATTGCTGATTATCTGGGCGTAACCTTAGATGAGCTACTGACACCAGAGGAATAGAAAGGAGCAAACCAATGGAATTAGTCTACATGGACGGTAAGAAAGAGCCGTATACACTGAGCAGTATTGTGGCAGAATGTGCAGAAGTCAAGCACAGACATTTGAAGATTTTGCTAAATAAACACCGAGAGGACTTCGAGAGTTTCGGAAAGGTGCAATTTAAAATTTCACCTTCAGAGAGTGGGCAAAATGTTCGAGACTATATTTTGAACGAGCAACAAGCAACTTTGCTGATCACTTACTTACGAAATACAGAACCCGTGAAAGAGTTTAAGAAGACCCTAGTCAAAGCATTCTTTGAAATGCGTGAGGAACTTTCTAAGTTTCGTATGCAGAGGGCGCTAGAAAAGCCAAAAAGAAAAACCTTGCATGACAGTATAGAGAATTGGGAGCATGCCCCAAAGCACGCGCATAGCACCATGAATAACCTGCTACTAAAAGCAGTAACTGACATGAATGCTAAGCAGTTAAGGGAGGAACGTGGGGGCTATAATGGCATTGATAGCTTGACCAGTGACGAGCTGGAGCAATACCAGGCATTTGAAGACATGGTAATAGCCATGATTGGCTTGAATATGAGTTATCAGGAAATCAAAGCTATGGTATTCAGAAATAAAAAAACACGCCTAGAAAGCGCGTGAGAGCAACAAAAAAGGCTTACCGAGACCAATCAGCAAAGCCTTTCGCACTAACACTAAAACGAATTTAACAACGCAGGCAAGCTATTATTAAAGAGGTTTTAGTAAGATTTATACCTAGATTATAGCATATCTAGGGCATTTTGACCATACGGAGAGCGCCAACTCTTTAAACTGGACACCACTTCCAAGCGTTCGCCAACTTGGGGCAATCGCCCAGCGTTTGAAGTGGTGAAAAAATCCTGTATAGTAAACAACCATTAAAAAGCCCATCAAGGCAATTACACAAACACAGAAACAGAGGTAAAAAACATGACAACAAAAAAATCAACATCAAGCCAACAAGTTCTATTATCGGCTAAGAAACTAGCAGAATTAGGGAACGAATTAACCGACATCATGAACGTTTTAGAAATGAATAACCTAGCTCTTGAAGGGCTTGAGTTTGCACTACAGAAAGATACAACCACATTCTTATGGCTTGCTAAAAAATACACTGATACAGCATACGCCCAGAATGAAAAGTTATACGATCGTCTAAATGAGATAGCCTTTTTGCTTTTGAACAATGACGACGCTAAAGAGCTGGAGGCATACCATGACTAAAGATATTAAAGAAATGGCACAAGCCGAAGACGACTTGCTGAATATGGAACGACCTAAACAAGCGGAATTTATCAAGAACTATCAGGCGAGGGCATAACATGAATGAACTAGATTTGACTAACACACAGGCAATTATCTTTTCCGTGGTACTGATTGGCTTACTACTTTACCTAAACCACCGAGACCGCCAAAAAAGCGCCCAAATTGAGCGAGAAAACCAACAGACGATAGAAACACCTAGCGAGGATTTAAACCCCGATTATGGGCGTTATATTCAGCTTGCAGGGGTCAATGTATGGGGAGGAATTGAATGAGTCTAACAATGAATGACAAGCGAGTATTAAGACTAATCAAGGTCGGGGCTGAGAACTCCATAACAGGGGCAGAAATCAGCCTGATCACTAAGCTAGCAGAAAGAACCGTGCAAGATATTATAAGCCGTCTAATCACGCGCTACGGAGTTCCTATCGTTGGGGTACGTCACGGATCTTTTAGAGGCTACTTTATCCCAGCTAACAAAGAGGAACTACTGGACGGGGCAAAGTCATTCTATAACCAAGTACAAGAGGAACAGAAGCGCCTGACTGTCCTTTTAAATACCGATTTAGAGAGCTACAAGCAACTACTGAAGGGAGCTGATGAATATGTTTAGTCTCAGCAAAGAGAGCGAATATGAGCTAACTCATGGCGTTCTGGAGCTTGTGGAGAACTACCTGGAAGCGCGTGATACAGTCAAACCACGTTTGACGGGGTTAATCACGGCACAAGAAGCCATGGACGAGTTAGACATAAAGTATAAGACACTCCAAAAGTGGGAGGATGCTGGGCTAAGACGATACCAGCCCCCACTAGAAGATACTAGGAAGATCTATTATAGAGTTTCTGACTTGCTGAAGTTTTTGGGGGTGGAAAATGGCTAGATATAACACACACCCAGCACAAGGTGGAGGTCATTATCATGACATTAAATTGTATAAGCACCGTGGCAGATCTTTGGAACAGTTCCAAGAACAAAAGCTACTGAAGAAGTTAAAAAAGAAACGAAAAAAGGAGCGATAGTATGACAATTTACGAGGCTAAAGGCTTTCAGAGTAATCTTGCCTATCCATTTGATAGGATTGAGCCTTTCCAGTACATTGAACAATTTAAACCCCTGATAGTTCCTGAAGGTGCAAACATTGAAGGGTTTAAACGTACACAAGCGCCTTACTGTATCAGTGGTAAAGTGACACCAGAAAAGAATGGCAGTTACAAACGAAACAACTCCAGTCTAATCTATCGGGATTTGATTTTCCTTGATTATGACGATATACAGGGAACGTCTGAGGACTTCATAGAAGCCGTTTCTAGCGCCTTGTTTGGCTACTCCTATATTTTATACCCCACTATCAAACATAGTTTAGAAAAGCCCCGTTTTCGCCTTGTGGTGAAGCCTGACAACGTGATGAATGAGGTAACCTATAAGCAGGTAGTCAAAGAGATAGCGGACAAGATAGGGCTACCCTTTGACATGGCCAGTCTGACCTGGTCACAACTCCAAGGGCTACCAGTTACCACTGGAGAACCAGCAGACTATCAAAAAATCGTAGAGCATGGTCTAGATTATCCAGTCCCCAAGGTTGAACCAAGAGCGAAGCAAGGAACTACTGAGCTTTACAAGCCTAGAGCAAGTGGCCAGAGGTCAATGACTATGAGGATCATTGATACGCTTTTCAACGGTTTTGGAGACGAGGGAGGGCGTAACGTGGCACTAACACGCTTTGTAGGTTTACTCTTTAATAAGTGGGTTGATTGTGACTTAGAGACCGCCTACGAGCTGGCAAAGATAGCCAATAGCGTGACTGCTGAACCGTTACCAATCGAGGAACTAGACCGTACTTTCAGCAGCATAGCACGGGCAGAATACAGAAAGAGAGGGTAGAACCATAGAACTAGAAGAATTGGAAAACCTAAAAAGTGAAATCTTAGAGGTGAGAGAGCAAGAGCAACCCCCTAGGACGATGAAGGAGCTTGAAAATCGTATCTTTCAGGCTGGTGAAGAATGGCGGGCAGAACATACTGAAACAAAGGTAAACGAGTCCACAGGGGACGTTACTGAGAAGGTAGCCATACCACAAACCTTCACAGTCGCTAAAATTTTAAGCGATATTGTCACGTTTACTTTTATCAGTAAGAGCAACATAGCTGATTATAGCCTACTCTATATCTATGATTTAGACGAGGGTATCTATACCGCTAGTAATGATCTGTTTAACCTATTCTGTAAGACTTTTGACGTGAGAATTAAGCCCAGAGAGTGGCCACAGATTAAGTTAATGGTTAGGACATTGACCAAGATAAAGAAACCTTTAGAGAGTGCTAACCTTGTACCTGTAAAGAATGGCATTATTGACCTAAGAACTAAGGAGCTACTCCCTTTTAGCCCTGACTATGTGATTACAAGCAAGATCAGCACAGCCTACCACGCGCCTAAACGAGTCCCAACAGATCGAGAGGGCAAAACTTTTGACGATTGGCTAAACTCAATCGCTTGTAATGATAGTGAACTGGTGACACTGTTTTGGCAGATTATCCTAGAAGCTATCAATCCTAACCACACCCGCAATAAGTTTGCGATCTTCTACGGGGACGGTAACAATGGTAAAGGGACATTTCAGCGCTTCCTTATCAATCTGATAGGGGAAAGCAATATATCAGCCTTAAAACCTGCACAGTTTGCTGAAAAGCATAACCTTGAAACCTTGGTAGGCAAAGTTTGCAATATCGGAGATGAAGCCCCAAACGAATACTTAAAAAATCCGTCTGATTTAATGAGTATCACTAGTGGTGACACCGTGCTAGTCAATCCAAAAGGTCGGCCAGCTTTTGAAGCTACCTTTAAGCTATTCAATATCTTTTCAGGCAACTATATCCCCAATGGTGGCAACAAGACAAAGGGCTGGTATCGTAGAATTATGATCGTACCTTTCAATGCTGACTTTAACGGGGAAAAGGAAAAGCCTTGGATAAAAAATGAGTTTTTAGCAAACAAGGAAGTCCTAGAGTATGCCCTGTACAAAGCTATCAATCAAGAGCCTTTTACACACTTTATCGAACCTCAATCAGTCAAAGACCTGCTAGAAGAATACCAAGAGGATAATGACTACTTGCTTTCATGGGTTAAACATGAATACATGGAAAGAGGTTGGCATGAGCTGGACGTGGTACCCGTTTTTATACTGACCAGATCACTGAAGCATTATGCTGAAGATATGGGAATACCCAAGCCCAATGTTTACGGGGCAGGAAAAGATACTATCAGACACCTACAACAGTTAACACCTAATAAGTATCAGCTTAAAAAGGCCCGTGTTAGGATTGAAGATTTTGACAAACTAGATCCGTTGGAGTTTGAGAGACCTAAACTGGGTCGAGTAAATCATGCTATAACTAAAAAAGAATAATGTTGACCTTCTCATGATGCTCTAAACCGTTGATATGACTGGGTTTTCAAAAAATTTGTTGACCTTCTTGTTGACCTTGTTTTAAAGAAGGTCCAACATCCTAAACCCTTGATAGCACTAGTTTTATAGCCTTTATGTTGACCTTGTTACCTTCTTTTTAACTCTCTATATAGGGAAAAAATAGTATTTATATATATAAGGGTTATGACTTCAAAAGAAGGTCAACATGGTAACAAAGTTGTCTAAACCCTTGGGACTGTAAGACTGAACTACGTTACCTAGAAGGTCAACAAAACACCAAAGAAGGTCAACAAATTAACAAATATTACATAATTTACCTTAAAATAAGAAAGAGGAAAAACAACATGACATTAAAAACATTTTCAGATAAAGCAAAAACATTTACTTTCACTTACCAATTTAAAGACCTAGATACTGCTATGGTAGCAGGTCACGCGCTACTGGGATATATGACTGGAACATATTGCCAGCCTGTAATCTCATTGACCTACAAGGATAAAGGGACGCTTGTCGCTGAGTATGTGGAGGATAACAAACTAAACAAGACTTTCAAGCGTATTTGTGACAGCTTTAAAGACTACCACAAACAACCAGGAGAGGCTGAAGCATTCAAAGAATGTTACAAACGGGAGCGCGTGCTTCAACTCAAAGAGTCAGAGGATTTTGAGAGCTTGTTGAATAAGGTCACAGACTACGAGCTGGAACTATTGGACTATGCTGATCGCTTGCTTTCTGATAAGCCTATCCCTATGGACTCTATGACAGCTTTTGGTACGTTGGAAATGCTGGGCGATGAAAGTATTAGCCTACTCCAAAAATTGGACGTAGACGGCGAATATGAAGGCCTTGCTGGTTATTCCGGTCAATAAACACAGGAAGGGGAGCGATCCCCTTTTAGCATTTAGGCAATAGATTTGGGTTATTCTATATAGGGGGTATTTTTGAACGAATGGAAGTTATAAAATCAATAACCATAGAGACATTTATAAAGCCAATGAAAAACAAGAATATCAGTCATGGTATAGCTGAGTTGGACGGTAGAAAGCTAGAAATAGACTTAGATAACCTGCATATCACCTTTGAAAGTAATCATTTTGATTTAGCAAGTATACCAGGAACTAAGGGAGGTAATCGCTACTTCTTTCTTTGTCCTATTTGTGGTAATCGATGCAGAAAACTCTATAAGAGACTTTTGATATATGGTTGTGGATCATGCCAGAAAATACACAAGACAACACTGAACCGAAGTAAGACAGATTGTCAATACTATTGGGAGCTTGCGCTTAGGGAAGCTAGAAAGGTAGAACCAGGTTGGAGTCCTAGACGTGGCGGATATATGTTTGATAGTTTTCCTGAAAGACCAAAATACATGAAACAGAAACGATATTATAAGCACTATCAAAAGTTTGTTAACTACACCAGAAAAGGGGATAGCTTTTGGCTGAATGGTTTAGGATCACTCCGATAATTTGTAGTAGGGTGCAATTTACAAAACAAATAAATACTACATATTAGACGGTTTAAATGTTAAAAAAGCTAGATATATCAAGGATTTAAGTAAGTAGAGCGTTCCAAAAAAAGAGTGCGATAAAGGGAGCGCGTGTTTTGATAAAAAAATTATTCGTTTAGGAAAAGGAAACAGGAAATACTTAGGTTTTGGTAAGATAACGAGGTTTACCGAGGGTTAGAAAAGGTGAGATTTTGCTTAGGTAGTGGCAGTAAATATGCCTGACAAATGGCAGGGTTATGTGTGTTGAACTCCGAGCGAACTCCGAGAAAATAGCTTTTGAACAGAGAAGATTACATAGCTTGAAGCTCGAGCGAAGCCCGAGAAAGTGGGGTATATCCCCCTATCATTTATCAAGGAGATAAGAGCAATAAAGATCCTCCTTAACTCCCTGAGAAACGACAAGCAGATAAGCGAAGTTTTTAGCCCTCTTATTTCGGATCTACTCCTTGCAGAATGACAAGCAGATAAGAACGACAATAAGCCTTCTTAATTGCTTACAAAACGATAGGGAGTTAAGACGAATTTAAAAGCTCTTTATTTTCGTTTTTCTCCTTGTCAAACGGTAAGGAAATAAGACAGGAAATAACATCGCTTATTTTGATTTTGCTCCCTGAAAAACTGTAAGGAGATAAGGAGACTTATTAGCTTCCTTAATTTGGATTTTCTCCTTGCAGAATGACAGGGAAATAAGAACTAAAATAACTCCCCTTATTTTCCTACCAAATGATAAGGAGATAAGAGCAATTTAAAAGTCTGTTATTTTGGATTTGTTGCTTACCAAATGATAAGCAGATAAGCAAAGAAATAACTTGCCTTAATTGCTTGCAGAATGACAAGGAAATAAGAGAGATAAAAACATCCCTTAATTGCTTATCAAACCATAAGGAGATACGGGGGATATCTCCCTATCCACGCGCTTCTATGACCTTCACCCGTCATTGTACATTTTTTCTCACGGGAAATCATTTGAAGCTAGAGCGAACATAGAGAAAACGCAAAAAAGCCAAGGCGCTCCGCCTCAGCTATAATTAACACAATAAAATTATACCATACAGGAGGCCAAGGCATGACACCAGAGCAGGTAAAAGAAAAACTAGAGGGCGTTAAGTGGATCAATAAAGAAATAGAGGGCTTATATTTAGAGCTTGCAGCTTTAGAAAGTGGTATTATCAAAAAGCAAGAACTGAGCACTACCAGAGTACAAATAAGCAGGGTAAATACGGCCGAGAATAACCTTATAAGTGTTCTGAAGCTAAAAGAGGACACTTTACAGAGAATTGAGCGACTTACTGAAGAAAGAATGGAAATATCTAGGCTGATCGATAAGCTGGCCAATCCGTTTGAGCGTTCTGTTCTAAGGCTTTTTTACTTGAATGATCTCGACGCTTGGGAGGTTGCTGAGGAAATAGGGAAATCTAAATCTTCGATATATCGTGTAAGGCAGGAAGCTATAGAACACTTGGCAGAAGTGAGATGATCATATTTTCTTGGTAGTAGGTGATGAAATCATAGATATTTTCGAAAGAAAAAAAGAGAGCACACACCCCCCACAGCCGAAGCCTTTAATGTAGGAGGTAGTAACTCTCATTGCTTAGATTATAACCTAAAAAACTTTTAAATACAAGAACGTTGAGACTCTACTCTTGGAGATAATCTGAATATCAATAAATAGAAAACATGATATAATAAAAGCATGGAGGATAGAGGTTGAAAAGTATCCGCCTCCAACGCGCCACTTAGCTAGTGGGTCGAGAAATGCGGGCGACATTCGGCGGTCCCGCCTATCCTTCCTTATAGCCAAGCCCTTAGAAGCAAATCTGAGGGCTTTTGCGAGGTGCTAGAAGTTCCTACAATTATGTTTGAAGATGAAGGCAAAGAGTGACAGGTATAACATCATAAAGCACGCGCTTCATGGTATAATATACCTATCAGCAATTAGAAACTAAAGTATGGAAAAGTATGTACATATTTCGTCAGAAAACAAAAAAAGCACGTTTGACCGTGCTAGTTTCTTGCCTGCTGAACTCATCGATTGGTAGAGCTGAAAAAGCTCTTTTTGCTTAGTCTTTTGCTTAGATAGAAAGAAAACCTAAGAATACAGAATAAAACTAAATTCCCTGTAAACCCTTATGTATCAAGGGTTAGGAGTGCCTAAAGAAATCTATCCCTGTCTACTTTTTGCTATACAACAAAATGTTGTAATATTTTATTGAATCAGATAGGCTTTAGAGCCTTGATATTAAGCACTTTGGGGCGCTTTCCTAGAGTGCTTTTTTTGATTTTACTACCCTTTTAGTTACCCATAACTAATTTTAGGTATAGTAAGAGGGTAGCCCCAAAATGGGACACCCTTATTATTTATAGATTGCTGATGGCTGCCTCAAAAATTGAGACGGCTTTTTTGGCGTTCATTTTTGAGAGGTAAAAAGAAGCATGACTCTCCCACAGCAATAGAGCTTTTAGGCGGGAAAACCACACTTCTTTCTTAACTAAATTATACATTTTATTGATTTTAAAATCAAATAAAGGTGACCCACCGCCTCCACAGCAAGCTGCTTCATGGACGTTAGACCACCTTTACCTTAACTTAATTATAACTCAAAAAAATTTCTAGTACAAGTATAATCCAAGGTTAGCAATTATAAAAATAGAGGTGTCCCACCTCCTACCGCATAATAATCTGTTTCAAGGGGAGATGGAAAACCTCTATTCATTAAATAGATTATAATCGAAAAAACTAATTGACGCAAGTATACTTAAAGCCCACTATTTGATGATAGTCGGTTCCTTTGCACGCTATAGCATACGACATTTTACAAGGAAAATAAAGTAGTAAGCTAGTCTAATGGAGTATCTGTAGTACTTTAGCAAGCAAGGTGTGCTATAATGCTTTTATTAGGAGGAGTGCAATGAAACGGTAAGGGCAGCCTTTTCTTTACCACCTAATTATGTATCAGAGCAGAACGGCAGACTTGCAAGATACTATAACGGTATCCTCTACATCACTGAGGCTTATACAAATATTGTAGTAACTAGGATGAAACGTAAAAAAAACTGAGAGGATTTAAACCATTATGAAATACAGCCAACAAGTATTAGACATGCTAAAGCAAGCTGTCAATGGTCAGATTGATAATTTTTGGGATTTCTCCTTCAAGTTTAACGCCCTTTTCGGAGAAGATGAAGATTTTGCCGAAGCTTGGGACAATGAAAACCCTGAAATGTTTGACGCTCTCAATGACTTTGAGCTGATGATGTTCTTAGAGGAACATGATCCAAGTGATAAGCAAGGATTTATAAATTTCCTAAAGCCATACTATGAACAGGTAAAACAGTTAGTAAAACATAGCGCTTAGAACAATCTAGGCGCTTTCACCTGTCAAAACACTATGGGAAAGGATTTTTATATGGCGATATTAGATGATTTACAAGCGTTATACGACAACGGCTGGGATGCCTCTTTTGATTATAATGGTAAAGCTTGTGGGATTTTTATTAATTCTGCTCAAGATATTGTTGTGGTTATTGGAGATAAAGAATACCAGGTATCATCATTAAATGAACTGATTTCTTTAAAAATTGGCGATAATACTTTAATAAATATTATGGATGGAATTGAAGTGCAGTATTATTAAAATAAAAAGCACCTTTGATGAATGAACCGCATCCCAAAGATTAGATTTTATCTGTTAAACTTTTAAAACGCAGTTTAATATGCTACAATGCTCTTATTAGGAGGGTTTGGGTAATGAAATATAGTCAAAAGTATTAGACATGTTTAAGCATGCAGTCAGTGGGTAGATTGATAATTTTGGGGATTTTTCTTTTACGTTTAACGCTCTCTTGGGAGAAGATGAAGAGTTTGCCGAGACTTGGGATAATGAAAATCCTGAAATTTTTAAAACTATTAATGACTTTGATCTAATGATGCATTTAGAAGAGCATGATTCAAGCGACTAACAAGGATTTATCGAATTCTTAACACCTTACTACGAAAAAGCCAAGCAATTAGCCAATATTGAAAGGGATATTTAAATGAAACTCTGGAAATTTAACCGTACAGATGTAGTTATCACGCTTAAAAATGGCGTGATAGTTAGAGGGTTTGTAGAGGACTTTTGTGACGCCTCTGACAATGCAGAGGAGATGGACTCCTTGCTTGTGGATGTTGATGGAACTCTTAGAGAATATTTTGAGGATGAAATTCTTAGTATTTCAGCAACTTAGACATGGAACAGTTTAAGCACTTTTATCAACCTAACTATAAGAACTATCGAAAACTAGTGGCAAAGAAAGGAGAATAGATGAGTAAGCAACTATGGAACTACCTACGCTCAAGAGTTCAGGTAGTCACTAATGACGGCAAGATAATCAAGGGACTTGTCACAGATTTTGTTGACGAAATGGACAATGACGAACAAGACGAAATCACTATTTTCATTGCCAATCCTAGTCCTGAAGAGCCGACTGAAATTTCTCTATATGAAAGTGAAATCAGTTTGATTCAAGAAGTAAAATAAAAATTCCCTGCAAATTGAAATTGCAAGGAACTTTTGTTAATGGTTATGGGCAAGCCAGGCGGAATACTTTACCCCAAGCCAGAGAGCAAAGAGGAGATTGATGACGACGATGCCTGAACCGACCAGTGAAAATAGGAAAAATTCGCTGGTCGAAACTCGCCACAAATGTACAATGTCTGTAATCAAATAAGCACTGACAGGAAAACAAAGGATAGAAGTGATGAGAGCAGGGATATACTTGCGAAGAAGGATTGATTGTCCAATATGGAGCAAGAGATGAAGTGCAAAGGCTACAAATCCCCCTAACCAAACTAATTCGAGCGCTCTAGATTGAGTAAAATACGCTAATAAAGTGATGGATAAGACAAGAACAAATTCCTCAAAAACAGCAAGGGCAAATCCTTCTGTTGTAATTCTTTTGTGGAGCTTGAGAATAGCTGGAGCCTTTTGAGCCAGCAAGGTTTCGTTGAGATGAATCCAAGGGACAAGACCGATAATTTCTTCCATATCGTGAAAGATAAAGAGTAGAGGAAACATCCAAAGATAAAATGCCATAAATCTCTCCTGAAAAGCTATAGATTGCTAACCAATAAAGCAAAAAACGCCCAGTAAGGCGTTTTGAGTTAGGTGTGCTTATTTCACTTCTGTAAACACGACGTGTTTGCGAAGTTTTGGTGAGTATTTCTTCAATTGAAGACGGTCTGGAGTGTTACGTTTGTTTTTAGAAGTAAGGTACAAGCGTTCACCAGATTCTTTGTGTTCAAGTGTAATATTTACGCGCATGGTATCTCCCTTCTATTATTCAGCTGATGCAGCTTTAGCGATTTTACGTCCTTTGTAGTATCCTTTAAGTGATACACGGTGAGAACGTGAGTAATCTCCAGTAGTTTCGTCAAAGTTTACAGATGGAGCTGTTACTTTGTAGTGTGTACGACGTTTGTTTTTCTTCGCTTTTGAAGTGCGACGTGCAGGTACTGCCATTTTGATTTCTCCTTTAGGTATTTAAATTCGATTCAATCTACTGATTTTCATCAACCATACTAGGATAACACATTTTTTTTGTAAAGTAAAGTTACTTGACAAAAAAAGATGAAAAAATTAGAAGTTGTTAATCGGAATTTTCTGAAAATTCAAGAATTTTATTCTGTTCTTCATGCGGAAATTGTGCTATAATAGTAAAAACTGAAACGGGAGGGATAAGATGACTGAATTAGATAAACGTCACCGCAGTAGCATTTATGACAGCATGGTGAAATCACCTAACCGTGCTATGCTTCGTGCGACTGGTATGACAGATAAGGACTTTGAAACACCGATTGTGGGAGTGATTTCAACTTGGGCGGAAAATACACCATGTAACATTCACTTGCATGATTTCGGGAAACTGGCTAAAGAAGGTGTCAAATCTGCTGGCGCCTGGCCTGTACAATTTGGAACCATTACCGTAGCAGACGGGATCGCCATGGGAACGCCTGGTATGCGTTTCTCTCTAACATCTCGTGACATCATCGCGGACTCCATCGAGGCGGCTATGGGTGGTCACAACGTCGATGCCTTTGTCGCTATCGGTGGCTGTGACAAGAACATGCCTGGTTCTATGATTGCCATTGCCAATATGGATATCCCAGCTATTTTCGCTTACGGTGGTACTATCGCCCCTGGAAATCTTGATGGCAAAGACATCGACTTGGTTTCTGTATTTGAAGGAATCGGTAAGTGGAACCATGGTGACATGACAGCTGAGGACGTGAAGCGTCTTGAATGTAATGCCTGCCCTGGCCCTGGTGGCTGTGGTGGTATGTATACAGCTAATACCATGGCGACTGCTATCGAAGTTCTCGGTATGAGTTTGCCAGGATCTTCATCTCACCCAGCTGAATCAGCTGACAAGAAAGAAGATATCGAAGCAGCAGGACGAGCTGTTGTCAAGATGCTGGAACTCGGTCTCAAACCATCAGATATCTTGACTCGTGAAGCTTTTGAAGATGCCATTACAGTAACCATGGCTCTCGGTGGGTCAACCAATGCCACTCTTCACTTGCTTGCCATTGCCCATGCGGCTAATGTTGACTTGTCACTTGAGGACTTCAATACAATCCAAGAGCGTGTACCTCACTTGGCCGACTTGAAACCTTCTGGTCAGTATGTCTTCCAAGATCTCTACGAAGTCGGTGGGGTTCCTGCGGTTATGAAATATCTCTTGGCAAATGGTTTCCTTCATGGAGACCGTATCACATGTACTGGTAAGACAGTTGCTGAAAACTTGGCCGACTTTGCAGATCTCACACCAGGTCAAAAAGTCATCATGCCACTTGAAAATCCAAAACGTGCAGATGGTCCGCTTATTATCTTGAACGGGAATCTTGCCCCCGATGGTGCGGTTGCTAAAGTATCAGGTGTTAAGGTGCGTCGTCACGTTGGACCAGCTAAGGTATTTGACTCAGAAGAAGATGCTATTCAGGCCGTTCTGACAGATGAAATCGTTGATGGCGATGTTGTCGTTGTTCGTTTCGTTGGACCTAAGGGTGGTCCTGGTATGCCTGAGATGCTGTCCCTTTCATCCATGATCGTTGGTAAAGGTCAAGGAGACAAGGTTGCCCTCTTGACGGATGGCCGTTTCTCAGGTGGTACTTATGGTCTGGTTGTTGGACATATCGCCCCTGAAGCTCAGGATGGTGGACCGATTGCTTACCTTCGTACAGGTGATATCGTTACGGTTGACCAAGATACCAAAGAAATTTCTATGGCCGTATCCGAAGAAGAACTTGAAAAACGCAAGGCAGAAACAACCTTGCCACCACTTTACAGCCGTGGTGTCCTCGGTAAATATGCCCATATCGTATCATCTGCTTCACGCGGGGCCGTGACAGACTTCTGGAATACGGACAAGTCAGGTAAAAAATAAACTCAAAAAGCAAGCCAACTTCGGCTTGCTTCTTTTCATCTTCAAAAGTGATTTGCCTGCTTATACTCAATAAAAATCAAAGAGCAAACTAGAAAGCTAGGCGCAGGTTGCTCAAAGCACAGCTTTGAGGTTGGAGATAAAGCTGACGTGGTTTGAATTTGATTTTTGAAGAGTATTAACGAGGTGGCAGTCCAAGGGCAATACGGCCGTAGCGACTGATTCGTGTGATCTTCCAAGCAGGTGACCAGGTGACTTCAACCTTGACATCTTCGATACCTTCGATTTGTTTCAGACCTGCTACGATTTCGATAGGCAAACTTTCTGCACAATCGCAGGCAGTATCAGTGAAAGTCATGACAATCTTGCAGAGACCTGTTTCGTCCAGATTGATTTCATAAATCAGCCCTAGATTGTACACATCCAATTCCACATCTGTATCAAAAACCTTCTCTAGTTTTTCGATAATTTGGTCTTGCAAAGCCAAAGCGCGGTCATTGATTTTGATATCGTCTCTCATAACAGTCCCTCCACCTGATAAATATCCTCTATTTTCTCATAATTCTGACAATTTAGCAAGTTTTTGATGAATTTTCTGAAAAATATGATAAAATGAAGAAAATACTCAATCAAGGGGAAGTCTATGGAGCAGATTGGAAAAGTCTTTAGACAATTACGAGAGTCAAGAAATATCTCGCTGAGACAAGCAACTGGGGGACAATTTTCGCCGTCCATGTTGTCACGATTTGAAACAGGTCAGAGTGAACTTTCGGTGGGAAAGTTTCTGTTTGCCCTAGAAAATATATCTGCGAGTGTAGAGGAAATCCTCTTTCTGGCGAGAGGTTTTCAGTATGATACAGATTCTGAGTTAAGAAAAGAAATCACAGATATCTTGGATCCAAAGAACATAGCACCTCTCGAGGACTTGTATCGTAAGGAGTATCAAAAGCATGCCGATTCTCAAAATAAACAGAAACATATTCTAAATGCCATTATGATCAAGTCTTATATGAAGAGCATGGATGAAACGGTAGAGTTAACAGCAGAGGAAGGAAAAGTCCTTCATGATTACCTGTTTTCCACCGAGATTTGGGGAATCTATGAACTCAATTTGTTCTCAGTTAGTTCCCCACTCTTATCTGTTCCTCTTTTTACTAGATATGTACGAGAAATGGTCCGAAAATCTGATTTTTTAATGGAAATGTCTGGAAACCGAAATCTTTTTCACACCATGCTACTGAATGGTTTTTTAGCCAGTATTGAGTGTGAAGAATTTACCAATGCCTCTTATTTTAAACGTGTCATCGAAGAGCATTTCTACAAGGAAAATGAGACCTATTTCCGAATTGTCTATTTGTGGGCGGAAGGTCTCCTTGATAGCAGGCAAGGCAGGGTCAAGCAAGGACAAAAGAAGATGGAGGATGCAGTTCGTATTTTTGAGATGCTTGGCTGTAACAAATCTGCCGAATACTATAGAAAAACGACCGACTGTTGAATATCTGCAAACTAAGAAAATGATTTGAAATTTTAAGCGATAGAATTCTGGCCCTCTCTCAGGCTATCAAAGAAGTTCTATCGTTTTTTGCTTATTTTATGTGTTGCATATATTCAAAAGTTCTCTCGCTCAAATTTCTAAGTGCTATACTGTAGTCATACTTCATATAGGGATTATAACAAGAAGGGGGGATTACCTATGAAATTATTGTTTAGAAATCCAGCTTATAGAATTTTGACTTTATCACGCTTCTTCAATGCTTTTGGTGCTTCGATTTTTAACCTGGTATTTATCGTCTATGCATCGACCTTGCCACAAGCATCTTTTGCGGTTGCTGTAGCAAATATTGTGATGATTCTTCCGACTCTCTTTACAGTTTTTGTAGGGATTCGGGCAGATTACACGAGGGGCAAGGTCAAATGGATGACCTATAGCGGTTTGTTTCAGGCTCTTCTCTTTTTCCTAGCAGCTTTGGTACTTGGTCAAGCCAGTCTCTTTGCCTTTTCCAGCCTGTGTTTGATTAATGTCATCAGTGATGTGATCAGTGATTTTGCAGGTGGTTTGCGCATGTCTCTTATTAAGGAAAAAGTGGCTGAAAATGATCTGATGGAGGCTTATTCTTTTTCCCAGTTTATCACCTATATTTCAGCTATTGGTGGTCAAGCTTTCGGAGTCTGGCTCTTAGGTCTATCGGTCAATAATTTTTCTCTCGTTGCGGGAATCAATGCTTGCTTTTTCCTAGTATCAGCTGCTATTCTCTTTTTAGGAAGAAGCAAATTGAACCTGTCAATTTCATCTGCTGATGGTGAAATCCTAAAAAATGAGAAGCTTTCTATCAAAGAGCAGTTCCTAACAATTTACCGAAATTTACGTCTTGTTTTTCTTAAAAGTGGACAGAAAAACTTTGGATTCATGATCTTTGCTGTCTTGCTTATCAATGCTTTGGGTGGCGCTTTAGGAAGCATTTATAACATCTTCTTTTTGAGTCATTCTCTCTTGAATTTTTCTTACACAGAGGCACTATTTATCGAGCAAGTCTGTGTTTTATTAGCTATCATCATCAGTAGCCTTACGGGCAATGATTATTTTGGGAAGCAGTCCTTGCCTAGATTGATGATGTGGGCGACATTAGGAGTCAGTCTAGTTGGTCTGGCTAACTTATTCAATCAAGTCGTGCTTGGTTTGCTATTCCTCTTTTTAACTCTGTATGTGTCTGGTAAAGTTTCACCAAAGATTAGTGCCATGCTCATGAAAAATCTAGCTCCAGATGTTCTAGCTCGTACCAGTAATTTTTTGGGTTTATTGTTTACCTTATCCATACCTATGGGAACAGCTTGTTTTTCACTTGTAGCTGTATGGAATATGCAGTTGACTTGGATCTTATTTGTTGGTCTTTCTTTGCTGGCTATCCTTTTGACAAGTCTTAATCTCAAAAATGATATTTGAATCCTAATTTTTTCTCACTGTTTTAATCCCTTTATTTATGGTAAAATAAGACTATTAAGTTTAAAGAGGATTCCCTATGAAATTACAAAAACCAAAAGGAACGCAGGATATTTTACCTGCTGAATCTGCCAAGTGGCAGTACGTTGAAGGCTTTGCCCGTGAAATTTTCAAGCGCTATAACTACGCAGAAGTGCGCACGCCTATTTTTGAGCATTACGAGGTCATCAGCCGTTCTGTCGGAGATACAACGGATATCGTAACCAAAGAAATGTACGACTTTTACGATAAGGGAGACCGTCATATTACCCTTCGTCCAGAAGGAACTGCGCCCGTTGTCCGTTCTTATGTGGAAAATAAACTCTTTGCCCCAGAGGTGCAAAAGCCAAGTAAGTTCTACTACATGGGCCCTATGTTCCGTTATGAGCGTCCACAAGCAGGGCGTTTGCGCCAGTTCCACCAGATTGGTGTCGAGTGCTTTGGTTCTAGCAATCCAGCTACCGATGTGGAAACCATCGCTATGGCAGCTCATTTCTTGAAAGCGATCGGCATCCAAGGTGTCAAATTGCATCTTAACACTCTTGGAAATCCTGAGAGTCGTGCGGCTTACCGTCAAGCCTTGATCGACTATTTGACACCGCTTAAGGAAACCTTGTCTAAGGATAGCCAACGTCGTTTGGAGGAAAATCCTCTCCGTGTCTTGGACTCTAAGGAAAAAGAAGACAAGGTGGCAGTGGAGAATGCGCCGTCTATCTTGGATTTTCTTGATGAAGAAAGCCAAGCCCACTTTGATGCTGTTCGTCAGATGTTGGAAAATCTTGGAGTAGACTATATCATCGATACCAATATGGTGCGTGGTCTGGACTACTACAACCACACCATTTTCGAGTTTATCACTGAGATTGAGGGCAATGACTTGACAGTCTGTGCGGGTGGTCGCTACGATGGCTTGGTTGCTTATTTTGGTGGTCCTGAAACTGCTGGATTTGGTTTTGGACTTGGTGTAGAGCGCCTGCTTCTCATCCTTGAAAAGCAAGGTGTGGCCCTCCCTATCGAAAACGCCCTAGATGTCTATATTGCAGTCTTGGGTGAAGGCACAAATGTCAAGGCCTTGGAATTGGTACAAGCCCTTCGCCAACAAGGATTCAAAGCAGAGCGTGATTATCTCAACCGTAAACTCAAAGCTCAGTTCAAGTCAGCCGATGTCTTTGCGGCTAAGACCCTCATCACCCTAGGAGAGAGTGAAGTCGAAAGCGGACAAGTGACAGTTAAGAACAACCAAACCCGAGAAGAAGTTCAAGTGTCGCTTGATGCTATCAGCCAAAACTTCTCAGAAATCTTTGAAAAATTAGGCTTTTAATAGTATTTAAAACTGGTCAGGAGCTTATTCCTGACTTTTTTCTTTTGCAAAATGACAAAAATCATAAACTTTTTGACAAATATTATTGTCAAAAAGAAAAAGATGTGTTACAATGTAAGCAAGTTAAGAGTAAAGGAGAGAGGAATGCTTAAAAATCGTCTAAAAGAGCTGCGGGCTCGCGATGGTCTCAATCAAACCGAACTAGCCAAGCTAGCAGGGGTTTCCCGACAGACCATCAGTTTGCTAGAGAGGGATGAATACACTCCGTCCATTGTAATCGCCCTGAAGATTTCACAGATATTCAATGAACCAGTCGAGTCGGTATTTCGTATAGAGGAGGATGAGTGATGAACAAGTATAAAGTGATTTATTATATGAGTGTTTTTGCCTTTATTGTGAATGCTTTCGCTATGATTGGAACATTATTCGGTTGGTTTTATTTTGTTGAAAGTAAGTATTTGTTTTGGATTAATTTAGTCCTCTTGTCCATTCTCAATTGGTTAAAGAAGAAGGAGAAAAATGATGAACAAGTATAAAGTGATTTATTATGTAGTTGCCATAGCCCTATTAGTCAGCGTATTTCTACTGATTGGGATGGACCTAGGCTGGTTTAATCCATATCAAAGCGACCAATTTGTTTGGGCCTACTTTGCTCTCATCCCAGTAGTTGACTGGATTGAAAAGAAATCCAAAAATCTAGCAAGTGAAAAAGGAGAATGAATGATGAAAAAGTTTTTAGCAGATTTTCAAGTAGATACTGAGCACAAAGAACTTGCGGGTGTTTGTGCAGGTTTAGGAAATTATTTTAACATTCAAGCCAATATCGTTCGTTTGGTGACAGTTTTGTTGTTTCTCTCTTCTACAGAGATTGGTATTTTAACAGTTACAGCCTATGCTTATCTAGCAGGTTGGCTTGGCAATGAACCTTTGGGGGATGGAGCAAAAAAAGCTAGAAACCAAGCTATTCTCTTACTTGCTGTTTGTTTGATTTTGGTGTCACTTGGAACAGAAGGTTTGGTCGCTATCTTTGAGTCAGGTAAGGACTTTGGTCAGTGGTTGGTTGGATTAGTTTAGAAAGAGGATGAATATGAAAAAGAAACGTGGATTGTTATTTTTAATGGCTGTTATCTTGGGAGGCTTCTTGGGCATGTTTGCAGGGATGTTTAAGGCCTATACCGAAAACTATGGAAGCATTTTAGATGTCAAAACCGTGATTCCATGGCTATCAGCTATTTGTTTACTATTAGGTTTCGTTGGCATTGTTTTGACGTTCAATTTCTTAAAGAAAAGCAGAACATTTCACTCCTTGTACAAAGAGGAAACGGATGATGATTTGAATGAAACCTATTATGTGCAAATGTATCGTAATCTTGAGTTTGGAACCATTACTTCTAATATTACAAGTGTAGCGATTTTATTGCCTCTTGTCATCTCAGGTAGTGAAGTAATTGTACTCGATGTAAGCCGTATAACATTTTCCCTTTCCTTTTTGGCATTAGTGCTGTTCTTGCAGAGTCAAAAATATCTTTCTAAAACAATTGCGATTGTTCGTCAGTTTGATTTGGCTCTTTTCTCTACACCAAAGGATGTCTTGAACTATATTAATTCTTATGATGAAGGGGAGCGTCAGGCTAATTTGGAACAGAGTTTTCGAATTTTATTCCAATTAAATCAGTATGTCTTACCAGGCTTATATATTTTTCTTTTTATCATTTCTTTTTTGACAGGAGAGATTCAGCTACTGGGCTTCTTGCTTGTCGGAGCAATCCATATTTATATCAATGTGATGCAAATACCTATGGTAAAACGTTATTTCAAATAAAGGAGTTCCTATGATTCGTGTTGAAAATGTAAGCAAAAGTTTTGGAGGCAAGAAAGCTCTGCATCAGATTTCTTTTGAGATTCAAGAAGGTGAAATTTTTGGCTTCCTAGGACCTTCAGGTTCAGGTAAAACAACTATGATCAATGTTTTGACGGGTCAGTTAGCTGCAGATCAGGGTGAGACCGTTCTCCTAGGGAAGTCCTCTCGAAATTTGACTTCAAATGATTTGGAACAAATCGGGATTGTTAGTGATACCAGTGGTTTTTATGAAAAGATGAGCCTCTATAAAAATCTGCTCATTTATGCAAAATTATATGGTCTTAAAGCTTCTAGAGTAGATACAGTACTTGATCAAGTTGGGTTATCAGATGCCAAAAACCTTATCGCAGAAAAACTATCCACAGGTATGAAACAACGGATGTTCTTGGCTCGTGCTCTTCTAAATGCTCCCAAAATCCTCTTTCTGGATGAGCCAACAAGTGGTCTTGATCCTACCACCTCAAAATCGATTCATGCTCTCTTACAGGAACTGAAGCAGGCTGGGACAACGATTTTCTTAACAACCCACGATATGAATGAAGCAACCTTGCTTTGTGATCGACTCTCTCTTTTAAATAAGGGAAACTTGATTGAGTATGGCAGTCCACAAGAGATTATCCAGAAATACCATGAGGATAAAAAGGTTCGTTTACGCTACCAAGATGGACGCGAACAAGTGGTTCCTTTTGAAGAATTGCCTCATCTGGATACAACAGATCTGATTGCTGTTCATTCTTGTGAACCGACTTTAGAGGAAATCTTTATTAGATTGACAGGAGAAAAGTTAGATGTTTAGAAAATTAAATGCCCTTCTTTGGTTAAGGTTACAAGTTCTTATTAGTAATTCAACCTTGTTAGCGACATTATTGATGCCCTTTGGTATTGCTATCCTATATAATGAGTTCTTAAACAAGAGTGGAGAATTGACTATGTTTCTCCTCTCTATGAGTCTGACGATGGTCTTGAGTATGGGAAGTGGTTATATGGTATCGATTATGATGGCTGAGGACAAGGAAAAACGTAATCTTAAATCCCTCATACTAAGTGGTGTGACAGCAACGGAGTATACTCTGAGCATGATGGCTCTTCCTCTTCTAGTGGTGCTTCTTTCGATGGTTGTTCTACCTTTGTATCTTAAAGTTGATTTAACAAACTACTTTCTTACCTATGGTCTCTATCTGCTTCTGGCAACTATCAGCATTATCTTTCTTAACATTCTTATCGGTGCAGTATCAGATACTCAGTCTAAGGCGCAAGTGTATAGTATTTTTCCTATGCTAACCTTCTCTTTCTTGCCCACTCTTGCTGTTCAAAATGAAACTGCGCAAAAATTGTTGGACTATTCTTTCATTGGTCCATTGGTAAGTCTGTTAAAAGCAGGTGGTGGAGAGTTATCTTTGAGAAGTCTTGGTCTTTTGCTAGCATGGGTCCTTTTGCTAGGATTAGCTAGTCTCTTAGTATTGAAAAATAGTTATAAAGGAAAATAGGAGGCCCATATGAAATTACTTAAAAATCTTGGCTGGTTTCTTCTAGCTGTCCTATCCTTTTTCTTTGGCTATGGTCTGGTTCAGAGTATGGCGCTGTCAGCTCTTGGACTAGGGGCTTCAATCTTTGGAGTCTTGCCACTCTATATCGTCCTGTCAGGGGCCTATGTTTATGGAGTTTACAGATGGTATCAGACAGAAAAGGTTAGCATCCAGACGACAGCTTTTAATCGTTATATTTGGTTGCCAACCCTGGTTTTGCTAGTGGCGATTACAGCCCAGTTCTTTTTGCCAGATGATCCGTCGGTCAATCAACAGACTGTATCACAATTGACACTAGCTCAGCCTGTCTTTGGTTTCTTTATGGTAGTGGTCTTTGCTCCTCTGACGGAAGAACTCATCTTTAGAGGGATGTTGGCGCGCTATCTCTTTCCTAAGCAGAACAACAGCAAACAGACAGCTCTGTTTCTCCTCGTATCAAGTGTGCTTTTTGCCTTGATTCATTTTCCAGGGACTTTGCAACAGTTTTTAGTTTATGCCAGTCTAGGATTGAGTTTGGGTCTGGCTTATGTAAGCCGAAAAGGTCTGCTTTACAGCATTTCTCTCCACGCTTTGAATAATTTAATCGGCTTTTTGATGATACTCATGCTATAATAGAGTCAGGAGGTCACATGAAACGAGTAATTTTATTAGCATTGATACAGGCGGTCGTTCTCTTCTTTATCATCGGGGCACTTGCCTATGCCTTTAAAGGCGATTTCTTTTACAACTATCTAGCAGTTGTCTTTGCGCCTATTGCAGGTGTCTTGCGTTTTGCTTCGGCGTATGCGACGGAGATTGTTCTACCTAAAAAGGCAGCGGAGATTGCCGAAAAGCGCAAAAAAGGTTAATAATCATAATCAGAGAATCCGATGACGTTTTCATCGGATTTTTTGTCTGTTTGTTTTGATTTCTAAAGGCAATCAAACTTTTCTGATGATTTTCATGAAGTGCCTGCGCTTTTGTGGTAAAATAGTAACAGAATAAAAGAGGAGAGAAAACATGAAACGTAGTATGTATGCTGGTCGTGTTCGTGAGGAACACATCGGACAAGAAATGACCTTGAAAGGCTGGGTTAGCCGTCGTCGTGACCTTGGTGGTTTGATCTTTATCGACCTTCGTGACCGTGAAGGAATCATGCAGTTGGTTATCAACCCTGAAAAAGTATCTGCAGAGGTTATGGCAACAGCTGAAAGCCTTCGTAGCGAATTTGTTATCGAGGTGACTGGTCAAGTCGTTGCGCGTGAGCAAGCCAATGATAAATTGCCGACTGGTGCGGTTGAGTTAAACGTGACAGCTTTGACAGTGCTTAATACAGCTAAAACAACGCCTTTTGAGATTAAAGATGGGATTGAGGCCAATGACGATACACGTTTGCGTTACCGTTACCTTGACCTTCGTCGTCCAGAAATGCTAGAAAACCTTAAGCTTCGTGCCAAGGTGACCCACTCAATCCGTAACTACTTGGATGAGTTGGAGTTTATCGATGTGGAGACGCCATTCCTTTCTAAATCAACGCCAGAAGGGGCACGTGACTATTTGGTGCCATCTCGTGTCAATAAAGGGCATTTCTACGCTCTTCCTCAGAGCCCACAGATTACAAAACAGTTGTTGATGAATGCTGGTTTTGACCGTTATTACCAAATCGTCAAATGTTTCCGTGACGAGGACTTGCGTGGTGACCGCCAGCCTGAGTTCACTCAGGTCGACTTGGAAACATCCTTCCTTACGGAGCAGGAGATCCAAGATATTACAGAAGGCTTGATTGCACGCGTGATGAAAGAAACAAAAGGCATCGACGTGACGCTTCCATTTCCTCGTATGAAGTATGATGACGCAATGGCTCTTTACGGTTCTGACAAACCTGATACCCGTTTTGACATGTTGCTTCAGGACTTGACAGAAGTAGTCAAGGGTGTTGATTTCAAAGTCTTCTCAGAAGCACCTGCCGTTAAAGCTATTGTGGTCAAAGGAGCTGCAGATAACTACTCACGTAAAGACATCGACAAGATGACCGAAGTAGCCAAACAGTACGGAGCCAAAGGTCTTGCTTGGGTCAAGGTAGTTGATGGAGAATTAAATGGACCAGTTGCCAAGTTCTTGACTGGGATCCAAGCAGATTTGACTGCAGCACTTGGTCTTGAAGATAAGGATTTGGTTCTATTTGTGGCGGATACGCTTGAAGTGGCCAATGCAACACTAGGCGCCCTTCGTGGCCGTATCGCCAAAGAGTTTGACTTGATTGATAACGATAAATTCAACTTCCTTTGGGTGGTTGATTGGCCAATGTTTGAATGGTCTGAAGAAGAAGGCCGCTACATGAGTGCCCACCATCCGTTTACTCTTCCACAGGAAGAAACAGCTCACGAATTAGAAGGTGATTTGGCTAAGGTTCGTGCCATTGCTTACGATATCGTCTTGAATGGTTATGAGCTTGGTGGTGGTAGTCTTCGTATCAACCAAAAAGACCTTCAAGAACGCATGTTTAAGGCTCTTGGTTTCTCAGCTGAAGAAGCCAATGACCAGTTTGGCTTCCTTCTTGAAGCCATGGACTATGGTTTCCCACCACATGGTGGCTTGGCTATTGGACTTGATCGTTTTGTGATGCTCTTAGCAGGAGAAGAAAATATCCGTGAAGTCATTGCCTTTCCTAAGAACAATAAGGCAACCGACCCAATGACTCAAGCTCCATCAACAGTCGCTCTCAAACAACTAGAGGAACTCAGCTTACAAGTAGAAGAAGATGAAACAAGCAAAACGAATTAAGCGGTGGCGCTATTATCTGCGCCGCTTTGCTTATCAGATAAAAATCTTACGAGTTTTACAAAGTATCTCTCGGGAAAAATATGATGAGAAAGTATCGGCTTCTCTGGTTTATGGCTTTCTGTCAGCGGTAGCAGTCAATTTCTTTTTTCAACCAGGACACGTTTACTCCAGTGGTGCGACAGGTCTGGCACAGATTATCTCTGCCTTGAGTAATCACTGGTTTGGTTTTTACATTCCGATATCGCTAACCTTTTATGCTATCAATTTTCCGTTGATGATTTTGGCTTGGTATCAGATTGGGCATAAGTTTACAATCTTTACCTTTATCACAGTATCCATGAGTTCCCTCTTTATCCAGCTTGTACCAGTTGTGACCTTGACAGAGGATCCCATCATCAATGCTCTTTTTGGGGGTGTTGTCATGGGCTTGGGGATTGGTTTTGCGCTCCGTAACAATATTTCTAGCGGAGGTACAGATATCGTCAGTCTGACCATTCGAAAGAAAACGGGTAAGAATGTCGGTAGTATTTCTTTCCTAGTAAATGGAACCATCATGCTGATAGCAGGATTGACCTTTGGTTGGAAATACGCCCTCTACTCCATGATTACTATCTTTGTCTCCAGTCGTGTGACAGACGCGGTCTTTACCAAGCAAAAACGCATGCAGGCCATGATTGTGACCAATAATCCTGACAAGGTAATTGCAAAAATCCATAAAAAATTGCACCGCGGAGCAACTATGATCCACGATGCAGAAGGAACCTATAATCATGAGAGAAAAGCAGTCTTGATTACGGTTATCACACGAGCAGAGTTTAATGATTTTAAACACATCATGAAACAGGTCGATCCAACAGCCTTTGTCTCTGTATCTGAAAATGTCCACATCCTAGGACGATTCGTAGAAACAGACAATTAATCATACTCAAAAGACCAGCCTTGGGGCTGGTCTTTATTTTTCGATAATTTTGTGTCCAATCAACTGGCGGTAACAAATCTGTTTATTGTTTTTAGCATCGTTGATGATCTGGAGAATGGTTTCAAAGGAAACGCGCCCGAGTTCTAAACTATTGATATCCACATAGGCTGCCAAGTTCAGTTTAGGGTTGACCGAGTCAAAGCTGAGGACAGGGACATCCAGTTGGTGTTTTGCGATGTAATCACAGACCCCTGCAGCAAGAAGGCTATCAATAGTAATAATAGCATCAATATTTGGATCATGTTCGAAGAGAAGTTTACTAAAGCGATAACCATTATCTTCAAGAAATTCGGTCGCAAAGTAGGTCAGATTTGGATCAATAGGAAGTTGGTATCGTTTAAGAGCTAACTCATAACCCATTAGACGATCTTGTGTTACGAAAAGTTTTTTGGTTCCTCCGATGAAGGCAATTCGCTTGCATCCTTTTTTGATGAAATATTCTGTCGCATCAAAACCTGCCTGGACATTGTCATTATCGACGAGCGGAATGAAGGGAGATAGAGATTTACCTAAGATAAGGAAAGGAAATTGCTCATCTGCTACTAGCTTAACCAAAGGATCCTCTTCTTGGGCATAGAGGAAAATCAAACCATCTACACGCTTACCATAGACCATCTGGGAAATAGCTTTGAGCCGCTCTTTTGCATCTTTCCCCGTTGCAATCTGGATAGCATAGTGGTTCTCAGATGCCACTTGGGCGATCCCTCGTAGAACAGATGGGAAGAAAGGATTTTGGTAAAAGGCATCCGAGTCGTCAGGAAGCACCAGGCCGATAACTTGAGTATAGCTACTTACCAAGCTACGAGCATTGAGATTGGGGTGGTAGTTGAGCTCCTTCATCGCCTTGCGAACTCGTTTTTTGGTTTCATCACTAATCGTTGATTTGTTTTGAATAACGCGGGTAACAGTTGAAGGTGAGACACCTGCTGCCTTGGCCACGTCTTTAATCGTAACGGGCATAAAAATCTCCTATTTATGATAATCTGGATCACGGAAGTGTGTCTTGTAAAAAATGGTGACCAGATAAAGAACAAAAAGAATGTTTTGTACAGTGATAAGGGTTGCCATATTTTGGCCAAAAAGTCCCAAAATAAGCGTAATCAGAGTAGGTAATCCTAAACAGTTCAAGATAAAATGGTAGCACTCTTTAAAAGTCCTAAATGAAAAGAGGCGTGATTTTTTGGTGATATAAAGGAGAAAACTAGCTCCAAGAGAGACAATGAAAAAATTCAATCCAAAGAGGAAGCTTGCACCAAGAACGAGAAAGAGACTGATATAGACCCGATTTTGTTGGTACCAATCTTTAGAAATGGCCTGGGTTAGATCTTCCTTACTCTGGAAACTCTCCGTTTGAATCGCGTGGTAGCGAATGCGAGTCAGTTCCTTACTTTCCTTACTGATGACGAGTTCTTCCGTATCAAAATGAAGTTGCAAGTCCTTTGGCAATTCTTTGTTTTGGCTCGGGCCAATCAAAAGAGAAGGCTGCTGATTCTTAGTGCCTGAGTAGTTCAGTTTTCCATCAACGATTTGTGCATTCTCTGACAAGTCCATGATGGCTTCATCTGTCAGTGGAGTATAGACATTATCGATAAAGGTATCCAGTGGATACGTTTCCTGTGAGCTGTTTTGAATAGCAATCGGAACCATAGACAAACTGATGAGGAAAATGCTCGTAAAGAGAAGCTGAAACCAGTTGAGGCCGAAACGTTTTGATAGGGGCTTACGAAATCCCCAGATACTAGAGAAATACGAGAATGGATATGGAAGCATAGGCATCTTTCTAAAAGTGTTTTCTATATGAGTATTATTATATAGAGAAATGTGCTTTATTTCAAGTCTAGGAGATAAATTGCTTGTTGCAAGAATATTATTTACAGTAACAATTTCTAATACTCAATGAAAATCAAAGAGCAAACTAGGAAGCTAGTCGCAGGTTGCTCAAAGCACAGCTTTGAGGTTGGAGATAAAGCTGACGTGGTTTGAAGAGATTTTCGAAGAGTATAAAATGAAAAAGGGTGGCGGGGATAAATTATCCCTTGTCGCCACCACTTGTAAGTCCTGAAACAAAGTTCTTTTGTAGGAAGAAGAAGAGAATACAGATTGGAAGGGCGATGAGGATAGCACCTGCTGAGAAGTAGGCGATCTTCATGTTTTTCACATTGCTAACGAAGGTCTGGAGACCAACGGCAACAGTAAAGTATTCTTTCTCACGAAGCAAGAAACTAGAGAGGATGTAATCCCCGAAAGGTCCCATGAAGGCCCAGAGGGCTTGTACAGCCACCATTGGGCGAACGAGCGGAAGGACAATTTGCCAGAAGCGACGGAAGTGTCCTGCACCATCTAGTTTTGCAGATTCGTCAAGAGACATTGGCACAGTATCAAAGTAACCTTTCATGAGCCAAGCATTCATCGGAATACCTCCACCGACGTAGAGGAAGATGAGGAACCAGCTATGGTTAAGGGCGTTCAACATAAGCGCCATAACGAAGAAGGCGGTCAATGCGGCCATGGTTGGCACCATTTGGATAATCAAGAAGAAGACCAAACTTTGTTTACGAGCCAAGAAGTTGTAACGGCTATAAGCATAACCAGCAAGTACGATGATACTTGTTTGAACAGCCATTGTGATAAAGGCAATGATCAAAGTATTGAGGTACCAAGTACCGTACAAAGTTTCGGTAAAGAGTCCTTTAAAGTTATCAAAATTGAAGTCGATGTTAGTATCGAGTTTAAAGGCTGCGACGTTACCTGCTTTAAAGGCTGACATGATAGTAATCAAAAGTGGATAGATAATGACAATTGATAGGCCAATCAAGTAGAGGTAAGTGAGGGTTTGAGTCAGTCTACGTTTGAGTTTGATTGAGTTATTCATCTTAGACGTCCTCCATATCAAATGCGTGTAGTTTCTTGAATGCGATCATAGAGATAGAGATGACAATGATTGAGATAATCAAGGTAACAGCTGCCGCCATAGAGTATTGAGGAGATGTACCTGTTGTCAAACGGTAAATCCATGAAATCAAGATATCAGTTGAACCGGCTCCGCCTCCGACAGTACCAGGACCTCCACCATTAAAGAGATACATGATAGAGAAGTTGTTAAAGTTGAAGGTGTATTGGCTAATCAATGTTGGAGCTGCAACAGCCAAGATCATTGGGAAAGTGATGTTACGGAATTTTTGCCAAGCATTGGCACCATCGATATAAGCCGCTTCGTAGAGGTCGTTAGGAATAGACTGCAAGATACCCAAGGTCAAAACGTAGATGTATGGGAATCCTAGCCAACCTTGCATCATAATCAAGGCAATCTTAGTCCAAGTTGGATCTGTTTTCCAAGGGATAAGCGCTCCATCTAGGAAAGGAAGAATCTTAGACAAGAGAGGCAAGACTTGGGTGTTGATGGCACCAACACTATCATTAAACATATTTGAGAACGTCAAGATAGTGATGAAGGCTGGAACTGCCCAAGGAAGAAGGAAAATAACACCAAAGATACGTTTTCCTTTGATAAATGGTTGGTTGGCAATGATTGCTGTAAAGATACCAATAACAATCTGCAAAGTAGAAGCAGCTAAAGCCCAGATAATGGTCCAAGAAAGAACGGAACCAAAGGCTGAACGGAAGGTACTCAAGCTCCAGATGTTTGTGAAGTTCGTCAAACCAACCCAGTCCAACAATTTATTTGGTGGTAAATGTTGGAAGTCATAGTTGGTAAAGGCAATCATCAAGGTTACGATAACTGGAAAGATAATCGCAAATGTCATCGCTACATACGATGGGATGATCAAAAGGTATGGGAATCCATTCTCATAAATACCTTTAATCATATCCTTAAAGGTACGAGCTACAGGAATCCCGTTGTTGATACGTTTAGCAGTTGTATGTGCGTCCTTGATATTAAAGATATAAAAGAGCAAGTAAACGACAACAAAGATAGAATGGAAAGCACCGCGAATCAGCATGAAAAGTGAATTGTCACGACCAGGTTTGTCACCAAGAGTGATTAAATTGCTCAATTCAGGGCTTGCAAGTGTTAGAAAATACAGAACAAATAAAACGGTAACACCAAGGAAAATAAATCCTTTAGCTTTTTGTTTGTTATAAATTTGTCCTAAACCAGGAATGATTGACAGCAAGGCTGCTTTGCGAGGCTGTTGTTTTTCCATGATTACTCCTTTCATAGGATGCGAGATAAAACTCGGATTCGATCGTAAGATACGTGCGTATGATAATAGGCGTATCTATAAATTCAAAGGGGGATTTTGCTTCCACCCCCCTTGAACAAATCAATTATTCACCAAATTTTTGTTTGATTGTGTCCTTAATCAATGTTACAGCATCGTTAGCAGCTGTTTTCGCATCTTTCGTACCACTTACAGCTTCAAAGAGCATTGTTTTAGCTGGGTCCCAAACAGCTGACATTTGTGAGATGTTTGGCATTGGTTGAGCGTTCTTGAACTGTTCAATCACGGCTGTTGTCAACTCATCTTTTTTGCCTTCAGCATAAGTACGAGCTTCAGTATTAGCTGGGATTTCGTTCGTAGCGTCGTAGAACGCTTTTTGTTGTTCAGTTGATACAAGGAAGTCTACAAATTTTTGAGCTCCTTCAAGGTTCTTAGTGCTTGCTGGGATAACCCAAGCTTTACCACCACCAAATGTTTCATAGTTTTTACCGTTTGGAAGAGTTGGGATAGTCGCAACACCGTAGTTTACTTTAGCATCTTTGAATGCTTGAGCTTTCCAAGGGCCATCGATGATAGCAGCAGTTTTACCTTCTTGGAATTGGGTTTGGATTAAGTTTGGAGCTCCTTCAGTATCTTGCATACCTTTAGGCCATTTTTCATACCAAGATTTAGCATAGTTGATAGCTGTAATTGAACCTTCGTTTGCAAGTCCGATATCTTTAGGATCTTTACCGTTTTGGCCAAATACGTAACCGCCATTACCAGCAAGAAGTCCGTATGAGTAGTAGAAGTTTGTCCAGTCAGCTAGGAAGGCAGTAGTTTTGCCATCTTCACCAGCGAAAGCGTATTTGCTGTCTTTAGCAAGGTTTTCCAAATCAGCAAATGTTTTAGGAGCTTCTTTAAGCAAATCTTTGTTATAGTACAAAACGAGTGATTCGATGACAGCTGGAGCACCATAGACTTTACCGCCAACAGTTACAAGTGATTTTGTTTTATCGTCTGTCTTTGCACCGTCGCTAAGAGTAACTTCTGAAAGTTGTCCGTCAGTACCAAGGCTACCTACACGGTCGTATGGAGCCATCATAACGTCAGCAGCTTTACCAGATTGGTTGTCTAGAGAAAGGTTGTCAAGACCACCCATTTGGTCCCCTGTTTTGATAGTAACTTTTACGCCAGATTCTTTTTCATAAGCTTTTGCAGCAGATTCAGCGAAGGCTTTATATTGGTCTTCAACGTAGAAAGTAAGTTCTTTTGCTTCTGAAGAGCTAGTATCAGCAGCCTTGTCGGCAGATTTGCTTCCGCAAGCTACTAAAAGCAAGCTAGCGAGAGTAGCAGTTCCGAGCACAGCAGCGCTCTTCATGAATTTAGATGACATAGTGTATTCCTCCTAAAGAATAACAGTTATAATTTATTCGGGAAACGCAAACGTTTTCCTTCATGAGCTTAGTATAGCACAAATAGAAAACGGTTGCAAGGTTTTTTTGAAAAAATTTTAAAAAATTTTTAAGGTTTGGAAGTGGATATAATTACTTTTAATAGGAAGAAAACATCCTAAACGCTGATTTTTTTATTTTGTGAAAACCAAGGGAAACGATTGCGTTAATCTAGCCCGATTTTCAGAAAATAGAGCAGATGTTCGGAATGAATTATCTTAAATCAGAAAATCTTTAAAAATTTTTTCGCTTATTTCGTAAAATATCAGTGGGAATAAGTTTTAGTTAGATAAAAATAATTCAAAAAAATTTTTAAAAACGCTTGCATTTGTCTTTGAAATACGCTATACTTAATTCAACGCAAACGTTTGCGCCTTAATTGCGCAACGTTTTATAACAAACACATGAGGTGCTATTATGAAAAAACGTCAAAGTGGTGTGTTAATGCACATCTCTTCTCTACCAGGAGCATACGGGATTGGATCATTTGGTCAGACTGCCTATGATTTCGTTGATTTCTTGGTTCGTACGAAGCAACGTTACTGGCAAATCCTCCCTCTTGGGACAACAAGCTATGGAGATTCTCCATATCAATCATTCTCAGCCTTTGCTGGAAATACGCATTTTATCGACCTTGATATCTTGGTAGAGCAAGGCTTGCTCGAAGCTAGTGACCTTGAAGGTGTTGACTTTGGTAGTGATGCATCTGAAGTTGACTATGCGAAGATTTATTACGCACGTCGTCCGCTTTTAGAAAAAGCAGTTAAACGCTTCTTGAAAGTGGGTGATGTCAAAGATTTTGAGAAGTTTGCTCAAGACAACCAATCATGGCTCGAACTCTTCGCAGAATATATGGCTATCAAAGAGCATTTTGACAATCTTGCTTGGACAGAATGGCCAGATGCAGACGCTCGTGCGCGTAAAGCTTCAGCACTTGAAAGCTACCGTGAGAAATTGGCAGACAAGTTGGTTTACCACCGTGTGACTCAATACTTCTTCTTCCAACAATGGTTGAAATTGAAAGCCTACGCTAACGACAACCACATCGAAATCGTTGGAGATATGCCAATCTATGTTGCGGAAGATTCAAGCGACATGTGGGCAAATCCACATCTCTTCAAGACAGATGCCACTGGTAAAGCAACTTGCATCGCAGGATGCCCACCAGATGAGTTTTCTGCCACTGGTCAGCTTTGGGGAAACCCAATCTATGACTGGGAAGCAATGGACAAAGACGGTTACAAATGGTGGGTTGAACGCTTGCGCGAAAGCTTCAAAATCTACGATATCGTTCGTATCGACCACTTCCGCGGTTTCGAATCTTACTGGGAAATTCCTGCTGGTTCCGATACAGCGGCACCTGGTAAATGGGTGAAAGGTCCAGGCTACAAACTCTTCGCAGCCGTTAAGGAAGAGCTTGGTGAGCTAAACATCATCGCAGAAGACCTTGGTTTCATGACAGATGAAGTCATCGAGTTGCGTGAACGCACTGGATTCCCAGGGATGAAGATTCTTCAATTTGCCTTTAATCCAGAAGACGAAAGTATCGATAGCCCACACTTGGCACCTGCTAACTCTGTTATGTACACAGGAACACACGATAACAATACAGTTCTTGGTTGGTATCGTAATGAGATCGACGATCCAACTCGCGAGTACATGGCGCGCTACACGAACCGTAAAGAGTACGAAACAGTGCCACACGCAATGCTTCGCACAGTATTTTCATCTGTTAGCTTCATGGCTATTGCAACTATGCAAGATTTGCTAGAACTAGATGAGTCAGCTCGTATGAACTTCCCATCTACTCTTGGCGGAAACTGGTCATGGCGTATGACAGCAGACCAACTCACACCAGCTGTTGAAGAAACTTTGCTTGACTTGACTACAATTTATCGCCGAATCAATGAAAATTTGGTAGAATTAAAGAAATAAGACAATATCAGGAGACACATAAACATGTTACCATTAAAAGAATTTGTACAAAAGCGTTACAATAAATCTATCGCAGAATGTAGCAATGAAGAGCTTTACCTTGCTCTTCTCAACTACAGCAAGCTTGCTAGCAGTCAAAAACCAGTCAACACTGGTAAGAAGAAAGTTTACTACATCTCAGCTGAGTTCTTGATCGGTAAACTCTTGTCAAACAACTTGATCAACCTTGGTCTTTACGACGATGTGAAAAAAGAACTTGCTGATGCCGGTAAAGAGTTGATCGAAATCGAAGAAGTAGAATTGGAACCATCACTTGGTAACGGTGGTTTGGGACGTTTGGCAGCCTGCTTTATCGACTCAATCGCTACACTTGGTTTGAATGGTGACGGTGTTGGATTGAACTATCACTTTGGTCTTTTCCAACAAGTTCTTAAAAACAACCAACAAGAAACGATTCCTAATGCTTGGTTGACAGAGCAAAACTGGTTGGTTCGCTCAAGCCGTAGCTACCAAGTGCCATTCGCACACTTCACATTGACATCTACTCTTTACGATATCGACGTACCTGGTTACAAGACAGCTACTAAAAACCGCTTGCGTTTGTTTGACTTGGATTCAGTTGATTCTTCTATCATCGAAGATGGTATCAACTTTGACAAGACGGATATCGCTCGCAACTTGACTCTTTTCCTTTACCCAGACGACAGCGACAAGCAAGGTGAATTGCTCCGTATCTTCCAACAATACTTCATGGTTTCAAACGGCGCGCAATTGATCATCGACGAAGCAATCGAAAAGGGAAGCAACTTGCACGACCTTGCGGACTACGCAGTTGTACAAATCAACGATACTCACCCATCAATGGTGATCCCTGAATTGATCCGTCTTTTGACTGAACGTGGTATCGAACTTGATGAAGCAATCTCTATCGTTCGTAGCATGACTGCCTACACGAACCACACAATCCTTGCTGAAGCCCTTGAAAAATGGCCTCTTGAATTCTTGGAAGAAGTGGTTCCTCACTTGGTACCAATCATCAAAGAATTGGACCGTCGTGTGAAAGCAGAATACAAAGACCCAGCTGTTCAAATCATTGATGAAAACGACCGTGTACACATGGCTCACATGGATATCCACTATGGATACAGCGTAAACGGGGTGGCAGCACTCCACACTGAGATCTTGAAGAATTCAGAGTTGAAAGCTTTCTACGACATCTACCCAGAAAAATTCAACAACAAAACAAACGGTATCACATTCCGTCGTTGGCTCATGCATGCCAACCCAAGACTATCTCACTACTTGGATGAGATTATTGGAGAGGGATGGCACCATGAAGCAGATGAGCTTGAAAAACTCTTGTCTTACGAAGACAAAGCAGCTGTCAAAGAAAAATTGGAAAGCATCAAGGCTCACAACAAACGTAAATTGGCTCGTCACTTGAAAGATCACCAAGGTGTGGAAATCAATACAAACTCTATCTTTGATATCCAAATCAAACGTCTTCACGAGTACAAACGCCAACAAATGAACGCTTTGTATGTCATCCACAAATACCTTGATATCAAGGCTGGTAACATCCCTGCTCGTCCAATCACAGTCTTCTTTGGTGGTAAAGCAGCTCCTGCCTACACAATCGCCCAAGACATCATTCACTTGATCCTTTGCTTGTCAGAAGTGATTGCAAATGATCCAGAAGTAGCTCCACACTTGCAAGTGGTTATGGTTGAAAACTACAACGTTACTGCAGCAAGCTTCCTTATCCCAGCATGTGATATCTCAGAACAAATCTCACTTGCTTCTAAAGAAGCTTCAGGTACTGGTAACATGAAATTCATGTTGAACGGTGCTTTGACTCTTGGTACTATGGACGGTGCTAACGTGGAAATCGCTGAGTTGGTTGGCGACGAAAACATCTATATCTTTGGTGAAGATTCAGAAACTGTTATCGACCTTTACGCAAAAGCAGCTTACAAATCAAGCGAATTCTATGCTCGTGAAGCTATCAAACCTTTGGTTGACTTCATTGTGAGCGATGCTGTTCTTGCAGTAGGTAAGAAAGAACGCTTGGAACGTCTTTACAACGAATTGATCAACAAAGACTGGTTCATGACTCTCCTTGACTTGGAAGACTACATTAAAGTCAAAGAGCAAATGCTTGCTGACTACGAAGACCGCGACGCATGGTTGGATAAAGTCATCGTTAACATTGCCAAAGCAGGATTCTTCTCATCTGACCGTACAATCGCTCAGTACAACGAAGATATCTGGCACTTGAACTAAGATACAAATTTATACTAATACATTTTGTAAAAAAGCGAGTTTCGATTGAAATTCGCTTTTTTTGAATAATGTTGATTTGAATCAATCTGGTCTAAAAAGAGAGAAATCATAGACGTATTGAAGGTTTAACACTCTCTTTCAACCTCATGCTTCTTCTTAGTTGATTACCTCACATTTCTTGTATCCGCTTACACGAAGTGTTATAATATGATTGCAGGAAAGAAGGTGTTCTTATGTGGAAAAAATATTTTTCAAAATATAAATGGACTGATTTATTTTGGATACTATTTGTGATTTGGTCATGCCTTTATATGGGTAATAGTAGTTCCTTTCCACTGACTCATCAAGAAATCTCTTTTCATGGATGTTGTTATGGGGCATCACTTGCCTCATTTCACTTGCTATTTATTGATAAATTTGTTATTTCGAATCGAAAATAAATGGAGAGGTTAAAATTTTTTCCACTTTTCGGATAGACAGTTGAAAAATCGCGATTTATACCCACACCTCAAGAGGAGGTGTGGGTTTTGTCTTATTGAAAGATTTATTTACACTGCTTTCCCAACTAAAATCTCTGCTTCGATGGTAATCTCAGTCAACTGACTCCAGTCAATCTTGGTTTGGTCAACGTGAAAGAGGAGAGGCGTCATGGCAAGCAGGGCTTGGCGTTGCTCAGCCGAGATAGGTTTTGTTAAGGAAGCAATCTGACTAGATTGGATGCTGAAATGTTCCTGGAAATGTTCCTTGATATCTTGGTTGGAATAATCCTTCTTTGTCAGCTGGTCCTGCACCATTTGACGGATTTCCTTGAGGTGATTTTCAGTCGGGATGACCTTGATCAAAATACCATCTTTGGATAAAACGCGACGGAATTCCCCATAGTTGGCAGGCGAAAAGATATCAAGCAGGATATCTATGCTGGCGTCTTTTATAGGGAGACGAGCCAGGTCACCGACAAACCAGTTGACCGCCCAGTTGGGTTCGCTCTTGGCAGCGATTTGAACGGAATCTTTTGAAATATCAAAGGCGTAGAAGGTCTTGTCAGAGTGTGTTTGTTGGAGTTTACGAGAGTAGAATCCTTCGCCACAACCGATATCCAAGATAGTTTTGGCAGTTTCTAGGCTTGCAAGCAGGTCTGAGATGGTTTCTAAGATAGTCTGATAAAAGCCAGCTTCTAGGATTTCTTGGCGGTTTTGAAAGTTTTCCTTGTCGTAGTTGGCAGATTGCTTGATTTGAGGAGTCAGATTGACATAGCCGAATTTTGCCAAGTCAAAAGAATGGCGATTGCTACACTTGAGACTAGTTTCGACCAAGGTCAGATTTTCTTGGCAGATGGGGCAGGCAAAAGCGCTAGCAGTAGCGAAGCGCTGGAGTTTTGGTTTGAGGTTTGTATTCATAGTTTAAGTCTAGCAAAAGAGGCAAGCGAAAGCAAGTATAGGAGTATGTAGATATGAGATTCAATAGAAATAAATCCAATTCTTTAATCCATAGAATGGAATTGCTTTTATATCTAAATTGCTATATAATAATGATAAGGAGGAAACGACTATGTTAAAAGAAGTATTAACCATCGCAAAAGCTGCGAAAAAATCATCACTCTTTTTGGGTGGTGTAGCATTTGGCACTCTTGGTTTGAAAATCTTGGCAAGTAAAGAAGCTAAAAAAGGCTATTCTAAAGCTTTGGCTAAGGCTTACAAATTGAAAGACGAATTGGATGCATCTGTTTCTATTGTGAAACAACATGGAGACGATGTCTTGCAAGATGCCAAATATTTGTACGAGCAAGAGAAAAAAGAAGAGCAATTAGATAGCCTTATAGGAGAATAATATGTCTTTTAAAGTGCTACATAGAGGATACCAACATATCCGACTATCATCTTCTTTTTCACTCACCTTGGATATTCAAGACTATCTTCGTTCCTTGGCGAGAGATGAAAAGGGGATTGAGTCTATCCAGTTTTACATGGATCAACAGCACTTTACTCTACGCATAAAAGAAGGCTTTTCTGTATTAGATAATGCAGAAGCCTTTTTAAAAAGAATTGATAAAGGGAAAGTTTCTGAGTTGATGACTCTTCCCATTCGTAGAGAAGAGAGTGCTTATTCTATTGTTTCAGGTGCAGCGATTAAGCGTGTACTTTTTCGTAGTTTTGTGCCGTATCCTATTCGCTATATATGGACTTGTTATCAGGCTTTGGGTTATATTAGAGAAGCCTATCAAACACTAGCGCGTAAGGAACTAACGATGGAAGTCTTGGACTGTTCGGCGATTTTATTGTCCTTGTTTATGAACCAATCCAAGACAGCTAGCAATATCATGTTTATGCTTGATTTGGGGAATCATTTAGATCAGTGGTCTTTGAAAAAAACTGCAACAGATTTAGAACAAAGCCTTCTTGCAAAAGAGAGCGACGTATTCTTAGTACAGGGCGATACGGTTGTTAGTATCAAGAGTTCCGATGTTCAAATAGGAGATGTCTTGGTCCTATCTCAAGGAAATGAAATTCTGTTTGATGGACAAGTAGTTTCAGGTTTAGGTATGGTCAACGAAAGTTCCTTGACGGGAGAGAGTTTTCCAGTTGAAAAAAGAGAGTCTGATTTGGTTTGTGCAAATACAGTATTAGAAACTGGAGAGTTACGCATTCGTGTAACCGATAATCAGATGAACAGCCGGATTTTACAACTGATTGAGTTAATGAAGAAATCTGAAGAAAACAAGAAAACGAAACAACGCTATTTCATCAAGATGGCGGATAAGGTCGTCAAATATAATTTCTTGGGGGCTGGGCTAACTTACCTATTAACAGGTTCTTTTTCTAAGGCTATTTCTTTCCTATTAGTCGATTTCTCCTGCGCTTTGAAAATCTCTACTCCTGTAGCTTATTTGACAGCTATCAAGGAGGGGTTGAACCGTGAAATGGTGATTAAGGATGGGGATGTTCTGGAGAAATATCTGGAAGTTGATACTTTCTTGTTTGATAAGACGGGAACAATCACAACTAGTTATCCTATAGTTGAAAAGGTGTTACCTTTTGGGGACTATAGTGAGGAAGATATTCTCAGAATCAGTGCCTGTCTTGAGGAACACATTTATCATCCTATTGCTAATGCCATCGTCAAGCAAGCTGAGATAGAGGGAATTGAACATGAGGAAATGCATGGGAAACTCCAATATATTGCAAGCAAGGGGATCAAATCTCATATAGATGGCCAACCAGTTCTTATTGGGAATTATGTCTTGATGCAGGATGAGCAGATTCATATCAGTTCAGAACAAAATGCTTTAATTGAAGAGTACAAGAGTCACTACAATCTCTTATTCTTGGCTTATCAGAATGAATTGATTGGAATGTTCTGCATTCATACTCCTTTGAGAAAAGAAGCAAAAGCAGCCTTGGAGAAACTTAAGGCACAAGGGAAAAAATTGATTCTGGCAACAGGGGACACCTTGGTTAGGACAGAGGAATTAGTCAAAGATTTGCCCTTTGATCAGGTCTATACAGACTTGAAACCTGATGGGAAATTTGAGTTAGTAGAGGAACTGCAGAAAGCAGGTCACACGATTTTGATGGTTGGAGATGGATTGAATGACTCAGCGGCTCTAACCCTATCAGATATCGGTGTGGTGATGAATGAGAGTGCAGATATTTCTAAGCAGATGAGCGATATCTTATTGTTAGATAATCGTTTGGATTTCTTCCAAGAGTTGGATTGGCTATCATCATCTTTGCAAACACTCATCAAGAAGAATATTCAAGATACCGTTGTCGTAAATAGTAGTTTGATTGGCTTTGGCTTGTTTAATTGGCTCAGTCCTTCAAACCTCTCTATCCTACATAATCTAACAACCTTACGCATAGTCCTGCGTAGCCTGTCTATTAAGGGATAGATGGGGACTATTCACAGCAAAAAGGAGTTACCTTTCTCGAGGGTAACTCCTTTGTTTATAGGTAAATGTTTAACAATTTAGTAAGTCAACACAAAGTATTTCTTCTTCCCGCGGCGGATAACAGTGAGTTCGTTTTCTAACTTATCTGCGTCGCTCAAGACATAGTCAAGGTCTTGGATACGGTCGCCGTTGACGTAGATAGCTCCGTTTTGAACGTCTTCACGGGCTTGGCGTTTTGAATTGACCACACCAGATGAGACGAGAAGTTCCACGATATTGTGGTTTTCGTCTGCCTGTACTTGGTAGTTTGGCACTCCACGAAGTCCTTGTTTGAGTTCTTTGACAGAAAGGTTTTTGATGTTTCCAGCAAAGAGTTGCTCAGTTATGTTAAGAGCTTCTTTGTAAGCTTCTTCTCCGTGAACAAGAGTCACGACTTCACGAGCCAGGACTTTTTGAGCCAAGCGTTCGTGTGGAGCAGCTTCAAATTGTTTGCGGATGTCTTCAATCTCATCAAGTGATAAGAAGGTAAAGATTTTCAAGAAGCGAACAGCGTCAGCATCCATCACGTTCATCCAGAATTGGTACATTTCGTATGGAGAAGTCTTTTCAGGATTGAGCCAGACTGCGTTTCCTTCTGATTTACCAAATTTCTTACCAGTTGCGTCTGTGATGAGTGGAACAGTGATAACGTGACCAGTCTTGTCAGCCTTACGACGAAGCAATTCGGTACCAGCTGTCATATTGCCCCACTGGTCAGAACCACCGATTTGTAGCGTTACGTTGTGCTCTTGGTTAAGGACGTAGAAGTCATACCCTTGCATGATTTGGTAGGCAAACTCAGTGTAAGAAATCCCTGTTTCAATCCGTTTCTTCACAGACTCCTTGCTCATCATGTAGTTGACAGTGAAGTATTTTCCGACATCACGGAGGAAGTCAATGAAGCTGATGCTGCCAAACCAGTCGTAGTTGTTGACCATGACAGCTTTATTTTCCCCATTTTCAAAGTCAAGAAAACGAGAAAGTTGTCCTTGGATAGACTTGACCCAGCCCTCTACTGTGTCTTTTGTTTGGAGACTACGCTCAGCATCTTTGAAGGACGGATCTCCGATGAGACCTGTTGCACCGCCAACGAGCGCATAAGGTTTGTGACCTGCTAGTTGCAAACGACGACTTGTCAAGATTGCGACAAGGTGGCCTAGGTGAAGGCTGTCAGCAGTTGGATCGTAGCCAGTATAATAAGAAACTTGACCTTCTTCTAGGGCTTTGCGCAAAGCTTCTTCATCAGTCGTTTGAAAAATCAAACCACGCTCTTTTAGCTCATCAAAAATGTGCATGTGTCTTTTCTCCTTTATAAAATATTGTTTCTACCTATTGTATCACAAACTTGATTAATAGCCTAGTAGAATAGGGAAGAAAGTGGCTATTTTATTGAAAGTTTCCCTTTTATGGTATAATAGAGAAAGCGAGGACATTCATGAAAGAAAGAATTAATGAATTAAAAACAAAAATGCTGCATTTTTTTCAGCAGCTAATGCAACGAATTGCAAAATGGAAGAAAAGACTAGCAGAAAAACTGGCTGATAAGAAAACCGGTAAAAAGGGGACCTCTTCTGACAAAGTTGGAAAGGCAGGGTCTAATTTTGCTAAGGTTTTGAGTGGGTTTAAAATAGTTTTTAATACTCTCTTTATCCTAGGTTTTATCGGTGGACTGTTTGGTGCTGGGGTGGCTATGGGTTATGGAGTTGCCCTATTTGACAAGGCCCAAGTCCCTCAAGCAGAAGAGTTGGTCAAGCAAGTGAAGGATATTGCCTCTATCTCAGAAATCACTTATTCTGACGGCAGTACCATTGCCTCGATCGAGGGCGATTTGTTGCGCACTTCAGTCGCTTCAGATGCTATCTCAGACAACCTTAAGAAAGCTATTGTTGCGACAGAGGACGAGAATTTCAACGAGCACAAGGGAGTCGTGCCTAAGGCCGTTATTCGTGCGACCTTGGGAACTTTTGTCGGTCTGGGGTCATCCAGTGGTGGTTCGACCTTGACTCAGCAGGTTATCAAGCAGCAAGTGGTGGGGGATGCTCCCACTCTAGCTCGTAAGGCCAAAGAAATCATTGATGCTCTAGCTTTAGAGCGGGCTATGGGTAAGGATGAGATTTTAACAACCTACCTTAACATTGCTCCTTTTGGTCGCAATCATAAAGGCCAAAATATTGCAGGTGCCCAACAGGCTGCAGAAGGGATCTTTGGAGTTAAGGCTTCGGATTTAACGGTCCCTCAAGCAGCCTTTATTGCAGGATTGCCACAGAGCCCAATCAGTTACTCCCCTTATGAATCTGACGGTAGTATGAAGAGTGAGGAGGATTTGGCTCTGGGGGTCAAACGGGCTAGAGATGTTCTCTATAATATGTACCGGACAGGGGCTCTAAGTCAGGAAGATTACGACAAGTACAAGGATTATGATTTTAAGAAAGACTTCTTACCATCTGGTAGTGTCAGCGGTACTTCACGTGACTATCTCTACTTCGCAACCTTGGCAGAAGCTACTGATCGAATGTATGACTACCTGATTCAGAGAGATAATGTTTCTGTACAAGAGCAAAAGAATGAATCCATCCAGAAAGCTTATCGTGATTTAGCGACTAAGGAAATTGAAAATGGTGGGTATAAGATTACGACAACTATCAATAAAAATGTTCATGCTGCGATGCAAAATGCGGTTGCGACCTACGGCTATCTGCTAGATGATTCGACAGGCCAGCCTGAGGTGGGGAATGTCCTCATGGATAACCAAACAGGAGCTATTCTTGGATTTGTCGGTGGTCGCAATTATCAAAAAAATCAGAATAACCACGCTATCGACACAAAACGTTCTCCTGCTTCGACTACTAAGCCGATATTGGCTTACAGTATTGCCATTGACCAAGGTCTGATGGGAAGTGCAAGTATCTTATCAAACTATCCAACCAACTTTTCAAACGGCAATCCCATCATGTATGTCAATAGTCCTGGTACGGGCATGATGACGTTAGGGGAGGCCCTTAACTACTCATGGAATATCCCAGCCTACTGGACTTATCGTACACTTCGAGAGAAGGGTGTTGATGTTAAAGGCTATATGGAAAAAATGGGTTACGAAATCCCAGAATATGGTATTGAGAGTTTACCGATGGGAGGAGGAATTGACGTTACAGTTGCCCAGCATACTAACGGATATCAGACTCTGGCCAACAACGGAGTTTACCATAAGAAACACATGATCGCGAAGATCGAGTCAACAGATGGTCGAGTGGTTTATGAACATAAAGATAAACCTGTCCAAGTTTACTCAAAAGCGACAGCGACCATCATGCAAAGTCTCCTTCGGGATGTCATTTCATCTCGGATTACCTCAAGTTTCCAGACAGACTTGGCTACCATCAATCCAAGCCTCGCTAGCGCCGACTGGATTGGAAAAACTGGTACAACCAATGAAGATGAAAACATGTGGCTTATGCTTTCTACGCCTCGCTTGACCTTGGGTGGCTGGCTAGGTCACGATGACAACCGACCACTAGCCAAAGGGGCGGGCCACTACCGCAATGCCAACTATATGGCCCACTTGGTCAATGCTATCCAGCAAGCCGAGCCTGGAATATGGGGGAATGAGCGCTTTAATCTCGACTCAAGTGTGACCAAGTCACAAGTCCTCAAGTCGACAGGGGAGAAACCGGGCAAGGTTTCAATTAATGGCAAAGAAGTTAACGTTTCCGGTTCTACCGTAACAAGTTACTGGGCTACTAAAGAAGGGGCGCCAGTAACCGCCTACCGCTTCGCTATTGGAGGAAGCGATGCAGATTATCAGAATGCTTGGAAGAATATTCTAGGAAGCATTCCTGCAGTAACTCCTCCAAGCTCAAGTAGCGGTTCGGGAACAACAAGTTCGAGTGGAAATACTCAGAGTGGCTCTTCAGGACGTTCACGTCTATTTAATCGTTAAGATAGAGTAGCAGCACGGTTATCTTAATTTTGACCTTGTTGCTACTTTTTTCTTTGTTGGTTTCGTGTTACAATAATAATATGAATCATTATCAGAAAAAGATTGTTAAGGGAACATTATATTCGCTACTCTCAGGCCTAATCTGGGGGATCTGTGGGATTTTAGGAGAGTATTTTTTCACTCATTATCCAGTGTCTTCTGGATGGATTACTTCTATGCGTTTACTGGTAGCGGGGAGTTTGGTTTTAGGCTTATCGGCCTTTCAGTTGCGCACTCGATTATTGGACATCTGGCGTGATAAGAAAAATTATCTACCTTTTTTAGCCTATGCTATTCTAGGTATTTTTTCTGTGCAGTTTTTCTTCTATCTCTGCGTTGAGTATTCCAATGCGACGACGGCGACCATTTTGCAATTTATCAGCCCAGTTTTTATCCTGTTTTACAATCGCATTGTCTACCAGAAAAAGGCTTCGATTACAGCGATTCTCTATGTTTTGATTGCCATGCTAGGTGTTTTTTTGATGGCCACAAAAGGGGACTTGTCCCAGTTATCCATGACGCCCTTGGCTCTAGTGACTGGTTTGCTCAGTGCGGTAGGGGTCATGTTTAATGTCATCCTTCCCCAACGATTTGCCCGCCACTATGGATTTGTCCCTACTGTTGGTTGGGGGATGATTCTGGCAGGGCTCTTTAGTAATTTCCTTTACCCTATCTATCAGATAAGCTTTCAAATGGATCTGGTAAGCGTGCTGATTTGTCTGATGATTGCCGTGTTTGGCACCGCTTTTGCCTTTTTCCTGTCTATGAAGGCTGTCTCTCTCGTTTCCCCTCTCGTTGTCTCTGTAGTGAGCGCTAGCGAGCCTCTCTCTTCAGCTCTATTAAGTGTTCTTTTTCTGGGATTGGTCATGGATGTTTTTTTGGCCTTAGCTATGGTGTTGATTATCGTTCCGATGATTTTCTTATCTGTAGAAGAAGCAAAACAAGCCAAGTAAAGATGCTTATTTGATAGTTGAGGCTTCAAATTTGAAGCCTTTTTTGGTAGAATAGGTATCATTATAACGAACCAGGAGGCGCCTATGACTGCTACAAAAATGAATGCTCAAGAGATTATCCAATTTATCGCCAATGCTGAAAAGAAAACCAGTGTCAAAGTAACCTTTGAGGGAGAACTCGCAACTGCTGTACCAAGCTCTGTTGTCAAACTAGGAAATGTTTTATTCGGAGACTGGAAGGATATCGCTCCGCTTCTCGAAGGCTTGGTAGAAAATCAAGACTATGTTGTTGAGCAAGATGCTCGTAATTCTGCCGTTCCCTTGCTAGATAAACGAGATATCAACGCTCGTATCGAACCAGGTGCTATTATCCGCGACCAGGTGGAAATTGGTGACAATGCTGTTATCATGATGGGAGCTGTCATCAATATCGGAGCAGAAATCGGTGCAGGAACTATGATTGACATGGGGGCTATCCTTGGTGGCCGTGCCATTGTTGGGAAAAACAGCCACGTTGGTGCAGGTGCAGTTTTGGCAGGTGTGATTGAGCCAGCTAGTGCTGATCCAGTCCGTGTCGGAGACAATGTTCTTATCGGTGCCAATGCAGTAGTTATTGAAGGAGTCCAAATCGGTAGTGGTTCAGTCGTTGCTGCAGGAGCCATCGTTACCCAAGATGTCCCAGAAAATGTAGTGGTAGCAGGTGTTCCAGCTCGTATCATCAAAGAGATTGATGCCCAAACCCAACAAAAAACAGCGCTTGAGGATGCGCTTCGTACCTTGTAATTGTAAAAGTAAAAAAAGAGGCGGAATCCTTTTTCCAGCCTCTTTCTGCTATATCGGAGGATAGATAGATGTTAGATTTGATTCAGACTAGACGAGATTTACACCAGATTCCAGAGATTGGCTTGGAGGAGTTCGAGACTCATGCTTATTTGCTGGATGTGATTGAGAAATTGATTGCGGGCAAGGACTTTGTTCAAGTTCGTACTTGGCGAACAGGAATTTTGGTCTATTTGCAGGGAAGTCAGCCGGAGCGGACCATTGGTTGGCGGACAGATATTGATGGCTTGCCTATCGTCGAACAAACAGGCCTGCCTTTTGCTTCTCAACACCAAGGTCGCATGCATGCTTGTGGCCATGATTTTCATATGACTATTGCCTTAGGCTGTCTTGAGCGCGCCCTTGAGGAGCAACCCAAGAATAATCTGCTCTTCCTATTTCAGCCTGCTGAGGAGAATGAAGCCGGTGGTATGCTCATGTATGAGGATGGCGCTTTTGAGGACTGGCTACCAGACCAGTTTTATGGACTCCATGTTCGTCCAGATTTGAAGGTCGGACAGATCGCGACCAATACCCATACACTCTTTGCTGGGACTTGCGAGGTGAAGATCCGTTTCAAAGGCAAAGGTGGCCACGCAGCCTTTCCGCATGAAGCCAATGATGCTTTGGTGGCTGCTAGTTACTTTGTGACCCAGGTGCAGTCAGTGGTCAGCCGCAATGTTAATCCAATCGAGGGAGCAGTGGTGACATTTGGTGTTTTCCAAGCTGGAACCACCAACAATGTCATTACAGACACAGCCTTTTTGCATGGAACTATTCGGGCCTTGACCCAGGACATGAGCCTCTTGGTACAAAAGAGGGTCAAAACAGTTGCAAAAGGAGTTGCAGCAGCCTTTGATATGGAAGTCGAAGTAGAACTCAAGCAAGGAGGCTACCTACCTGTGGAGAACAATCCAGCCTTGGCGCGTGAACTGATGGACTTTTTTGAAGAGAAAGACGGAATCGAGTTGATTGATATCGAACCTGCTATGACAGGTGAGGACTTTGGTTATCTTCTTTCAAAGGTTGATGGGGTTATGTTTTGGCTAGGTATCGACAGTCCTTATGCTCTTCATCATCCTCAGATGAGTCCCAAGGAAGAAGCCCTAGCCATTGGTGTTGAGGCGGTTTCTAGTTTTCTCAAAAAGAAAGCGGCGGAGTAGAGGGCTTAGCTATGAAATCGAAATTACGCAAGCAAGTCTTGCAAGAAATGAAGGCTTTATCTCAAGAACAAAAACAGGCTATGGATCGAGCTTTAACAAAACGATTTTTGAATCACCCCTTTTACCAAGAAGCTAAGACCATCGCAACCTATCTCTCCTTCCCTCATGAATTTCAAACGCAAGAATTGATCGAGCAGGCGCTGAAGGATGGCAAAAAAGTTCTGATACCCAAAACCTATCCCAAGGGGCGAATGGAGTTTGTGGTCTATCATCCGCAGCAGTTGGTAAAAACTTCCTTTGGCTTACTGGAACCGCAAGGGAACATGGAAGTGGTGGATGCCTCTCAGATTGATTTAATTCATGTTCCGGGCTTGGCTTTTACAACAGAGGGCTATCGGATTGGATATGGTGGAGGCTACTACGACCGCTATCTGGAACATTTTGTTGGGCAGAGCCTGAGTACAATCTATCCTTGTCAGGTTCAGGAGTTTAACTTGGAAGACCATGATATTCCCGTCCAGGAGGTGCTAATCTATGAAGGAAATCTTTGATAAACGCTATCCTGTGACTAGTTTCTTCCTCCTAGTAACGGCATTGGTATTTCTTTTGATGTTGGTTCTTACAGGTTTAAATTTTGAACGAGCAGATACCTTACTTCAGTTTGGAGCTATGTATGGACCAATAATTCGCCTGTTCCCTGAGCAGATTTGGCGCCTTTTTTCGGCTATATTTGTGCATATTGGATGGGAGCATTTCATTGTCAATATGATTTCGCTCTACTTTCTTGGACGACAAGTGGAGGAGATTTTCGGTTCTAAGCAGTTCTTCTTTCTCTATCTCTTATCAGGAATGATGGGCAATCTCTTTGTTTTTGCTTTCACACCGAAAGTCCTAGCAGCAGGGGCCTCCACTTCTCTTTACGGACTATTTGCTGCGATTATCGTCTTGCGTTACGCAACTCGCAACCCCTATATCCAGCAGTTGGGGCAATCCTATCTGACACTTTTTGTGGTTAACATTATTGGAAGTGTTCTGATTCCAGGAATCAGCCTAGCAGGCCATATCGGAGGTGCAGTCGGTGGAGCATTTCTAGCAGTCATTTTTCCAGTCAAATGGGAAAAAAGAATGTATAGCACCAGCCAGCGAATAGGAGCAACTGTACTTTTTATTGCACTAGCCGTTTTCCTTTTCTACAAAGGAATGAGTTATGTGTAGGGGGGATAGTTAAAAAGCTACTCAAAAAATGAGTAGCTTTTTATGTAGATTGGAACCATTCGAAACAACACAGCAAGTTAAAATAAGGCTTTGTCCGTGCACAACTTGAAAAAGCGAGCACCGATTCGGTTGCTAATAAGTCATCTGCAAAGATGGCTTTTTTGTTGCAAGCTTCAACAAAAAAACAAAGCCCTTATTTAAGAGCTTTGTTTTTCTTCTATTCCCCCTCAGCTAACTCTTTTCCGAGTTGGATGAGGTAGTCTTTCAAGTCGTCTTTGACTTGGGGGTGCCTTAGTGCGTAATCAATAGATGTTTTCATAAAGCCAAACTTGTCTCCAACATCATAACGAGCGCCCTTGAATTCACGAGCGAAAACACGCTGTGTTTTGTTAAGGGTGTCAATTGCATCGGTAAGCTGGATTTCATTGCCAGCACCTGGTTTTTGGTGTTCCAAGATTTGGAAAATTTCAGGTGTGAGGAGGTAACGCCCGATAATAGCAAGGTCGCTAGGAGCATCCTCTGGCGCTGGTTTTTCAATGAAGGTTTCAACGCTGTAAAGGCCGTCTTTTCCTTCGCCTTGCGGAGCAATAACCCCGTAAGCAGATACTTCGTCATGAGGGACTGGCATAACAGCGATAGTAGACGCGTGGGTACGCTCGTAGTCATCCATGAGTTGTTTGGTAAGTGGAATAGCCTTCTCGTTGGTGATATCCATCAAGTCATCACCAAGCATAACGATAAAGGGTTCATTTCCAACGAAAGCCTTGGCTTGCAAAACGGCATCGCCGAGACCACGTGGATGCGTTTGGCGGATAAAATGTAGGCGCATGCCAGTTGTTTCATCAACTAGCTTTAAAAGATCTGTTTTCCCTTTTTCTTTGAGGTTGTATTCCAATTCGAAGTTTGAGTCGAAGTGGTCCTCAATGGAACGTTTTGACTTACCAGTAACAACCAAAATGTCTTCGATACCAGATTTGAGGGCTTCTTCAACGATAAACTGGATAGTTGGCTTATCTACGATTGGTAACATTTCCTTGGCCAAGGCCTTAGTTGCTGGGAGGAAACGAGTCCCCAATCCAGCGGCAGGGATGACTGCTTTTCTGACTTTTTGTTTCATAAATGTTCCTTTCTATAAAGGTCTATGACCATTCGTTTTCTGCTTTAAATTCATTACTCATGATGTCGTTGATTGCTTCTTTGATATTGACACCTTCGTAGATAACTCGGTAAATAGCCTGTGTGATTGGCATGTAGACACCCAATTCCTGAGCCAGTTCGTGAGCTGCTCGAGTTGTTGAAATGCCTTCAATGACCATGCCCATGTTTGCTTCGATGTCTGCGAGGGATTCTCCACGGCCAAGAGCATTACCGGCCCTCCAGTTACGAGAGTGGACAGATGTTCCCGTTACAATCAAATCCCCAACTCCAGAAAGCCCGCTATAAGTTAGAGGATTTGCCCCAAGAGCGACTCCTAGACGGGTGATTTCTGTCAAGCCACGTGCGATGATGGCCGCCTTGGCATTGTCGCCAAACCCTAGACCATGTAGTGCGCCAGCGCCAACTGCGATGATATTTTTAAGAGCACCAGCGGTTTCAACCCCGATAACATCCGTATTAGTATAGAGACGGAAGTAGTGATTGCTAAAGAGATTTTGAACGTACTGAGCAGTTTCGAGGTCTTTAGAGGCTGCTGTAATCAAGGTAATATCCCGTACAATAGTTTCCTCAGCATGGCTCGGCCCTGAAACAACGACGATATCACTGCGAAGGTCAGCTGGGATTTCCTCCTCAAGAATGGTTGATAGACGTTTGTGGCTATCTGGTTCCAATCCTTTGGAGGCATGCATGATGACAACCTTGTGATCAAGCACCTTTGCTACTTGTTGGGCAACCAGTCTCGTCACTTTTGTTGGGACCACAAATAAAACAGCATCCACATCCTTTAGTGTTTCTTCCAAGTCATGATAGGCTTTGATCTTTTCGTCGAGTAGGATATCTTTGAAGTAGCGTTTGTTTGTATGTTGGTTATTGATTTCATCAATTTGGTCAGAAATATTTCCCCAAATTCGAACTTCGTGTCCATTGTCGTTTAGGACCTGCGAAAGGGCGGTCCCCCAAGAACCAGGACCCAAGACAGCGATGGTTTGTTTCTTCATCTTTTCCTCCTTGTAAGAGTTCTTCCTTTCATTTTACCATAAAAAGCCTTTTCATGCATCACCTGTATATGAAAGCGCACTAATTTATAATAAGGAGACTTCTTTGACAAGATTCCTCTTTTTTGCTAGAATAGCATCAATATGAACGAATGGGAAGGAGCTGACGCAGGATGTCGCTCCCTTTATCTATTTTATTAGGAGGAAATATGCTCATTAAAAAAATAAAAACCTATAAATGGCAGGCCTTGGCATCCCTAGTGATGACAGGCTTGATGGTTGCGAGCTCGCTCTTGCAACCGCGCTATTTGCAAGAGGTGTTAGAGGCTTTGTTGGCCGGTCAACATGAGGCTATTTATAGTATTGGCGCTTGGCTGATAGGAGTAGCCCTAGTGGGGCTGGTTGCAGGTGGGGTCAATGTGACACTTGCAGCCTACATTGCTCAAGGAGTGTCTTCGGATCTTCGGGAAGACGCCTTTCGAAAAATCCAGACTTTTTCTTATGCCAATATCGAGCAATTCAATGCCGGCAACCTTGTCGTCCGTATGACCAATGATATCAACCAAATTCAGAATGTGGTGATGATGGCTTTTCAAATCCTCTTCCGTCTCCCTCTTCTCTTCATCGGTTCCTTTATTTTGGCGGTCCACACTCTCCCGTCACTTTGGTGGGTGATTGTCCTTATGGTGCTCCTAATCTTTGCACTTACAGCCATTATGATGGGGATGATGGGGCCGCGATTTGCTAAGTTTCAAACCCTTCTTGAGCGGATCAATGCTATTGCTAAAGAAAATCTACGTGGTGTGCGTGTGGTCAAATCCTTTGTGCAGGAAAAAGAGCAGTTTGCCAAGTTTACCGAAGTCTCAGATGAGCTTCTCGGTCAAAATCTCTATATCGGCTACGCCTTCTCTGTAGTGGAACCCTTCATGATGCTAGTCGGCTATGGGGCGGTCTTTCTCTCTATCTGGTTGGTGGCTGGAATGGCTCAGTCAGATCCGTCTGTAGTGGGCTCTGTTGCTTCCTTTATCAACTATCTCAGCCAAATCATCTTCACTATTATCATGGTTGGTTTTTTGGGAAATTCTGTCAGCCGTGCCATGATTTCCTTACGTCGTATCCGTGAGATTCTAGATACCGAGCCAGCGATGACTTTTAAGGACCTCCCAGATGAGGAGTTGGAAGGAAGTCTCTCTTTTGAAAATGTAACCTTTACCTATCCCAATGATGACGAACCTATGCTGAAGAATGTAAGCTTTGATATTGCGCCTGGTCAGATGGTCGGTGTGGTTGGAGCAACTGGAGCAGGGAAGTCCACCTTGGCTCAGTTAATTCCACGACTGTTTGATCCACAGGAGGGCTCTATTAAGATTGGTGGCAAGGATATTCAAGACGTCAGCGAGGGAACCTTGCGTAAAACAGTTTCCATCGTCTTGCAACGTGCTATTCTTTTTAGTGGAACCATTGCAGATAATCTCCGTCAAGGAAAAGGCAATGCCAGCGCTTCCGAATTGGAACGTGCAGCACAAATCGCTCAAGCCAGCGAATTTATCGGACGCATGGAAAACAAATTTGAGAGTCAGGTCGAGGAACGTGGCACCAATTTTTCTGGTGGACAAAAGCAACGGATGTCCATTGCCCGTGGGATTGTCAGCAATCCCCGTATCCTGATTTTTGACGATTCGACTTCGGCATTGGATGCTAAGTCAGAAAGACTCGTACAGGAAGCTTTGAACAATGATCTGAAAGGGACAACAACCATTATCATCGCTCAAAAGATTAGTTCAGTCGTCCATGCGGACAAGATTTTGGTCTTGGATCAAGGGCGTTTGATTGGAGAAGGACGGCATGCAGACTTGGTAGCTAACAATGCCGTCTACCGCGAAATCTACGAAACACAAAAGGGAAAGGAGGAATAAAATGAAAACCGTTCGATTTTTCTGGAATTATTTTAAAGTTTACAAGTTCTCCTTTGTCATTGTGATTCTGATGGTTGCGATTGCGACAATTGCCCAAGCCCTCTTCCCTGTTTTTTCAGGTCAAGCAGTAACAGAGCTCGCTAACCTAGTTCTAGCTTATCAAAACGGAACTTCCGAACTAGCCTGGCAGAGTTTATCAGCTCTGATGCTGAATCTAGCTCTGGTTGTCCTCGCCTTAGTGGTATCCAGTTTGATTTACATGACCTTTATGACTCGTGTGATTGCTGAGTCAACAAATGAGATGCGTAAGGGCCTTTTTGGTAAACTTTCCCGTTTGACGGTTTCTTTCTTTGACCGCCATCAGGATGGTGATATCCTTTCTCGCTTCACGAGTGACTTGGATAATATCCTTCAAGCCTTCAATGAAAGCCTAGTTCAGGTTATGAGCAATATTGCTCTTTACATTGGTTTAATTTTTGTCATGTTTTCAAAAAATGTGACGCTAGCCCTGATAACAGTAGCCAGCACCCCGGTGGCCTTTCTCATGTTGATCTTCATCGTGAAAATGGCCCGCAAGTACACTAATCTCCAGCAAAAAGAGGTTGGGAAACTCAACGCCTACATGGACGAGAGTATTTCTGGACAGAAAGCTGTTATCGTACAAGGAATTCAAGACGACATCGTAGCAGGCTTTGTGGAGCAAAATGAGCGCGTGCGCAAGGCAACCTTTAAAGGGAGAATGTTCTCAGGAATCCTCTTTCCTGTTATGAATGGGATGAGCCTGGTCAATACGGCCATCGTCATTTTTGCAGGTTCGGCTGTCTTGCTGAACGATCCAAGTATCGAAACAACAACAGCCCTAGGTTTGATTGTCATGTTTACCCAATTTTCTCAGCAGTACTACCAGCCGATTATTCAGGTGGCTGCGAGTTGGGGGAGCCTCCAGTTGGCCTTTACTGGAGCGGATCGTATCCAAGAAATGTTCGATGCAGAAGAAGAGATTCGCCCGCAAAATGCACCAGCCTTTACGGAATTGCGAGAAGGTGTTGAAATCAGTCATATTGATTTCTCTTATTTACCCGACAAGCCGATTTTGAAAGATGTTAGCATTTCAGCTCCTAAGGGGCAGATGATAGCAGTTGTCGGTCCGACTGGCTCAGGGAAGACGACCATCATGAACCTCATCAATCGTTTCTACGATGTAGATGCAGGTAGTATTTCCTTTGATGGCAAAGACATCCGTGACTACGACTTGGATAGTCTGCGGAGCAAGGTCGGGATTGTCTTGCAGGATTCGGTCTTGTTTAGTGGAACGATCCGAGACAATATCCGCTTTGGTGTGCCAGATGCCAGTCAGGAAATGGTCGAAGCAGCTGCCAAGGCAACTCATATTCATGACTATATCGAAAGCTTGCCTGACAAGTATGATACCCTTATTGATGATGAGCAAAATATCTTCTCGACTGGGCAGAAACAATTGATCTCCATCGCTCGGACCTTGATGACAGATCCTCAAGTCCTAATTTTAGATGAAGCGACTTCCAATGTGGATACCGTAACAGAAAGCAAGATTCAACATGCCATGGAGGCGGTTGTAGCAGGACGAACCAGTTTTGTCATTGCCCATCGTCTCAAGACCATCCTCAATGCCGATCAGATTATTGTCCTCAAAGATGGAGAGGTTATTGAACGTGGAAATCATCACGAGTTGCTCAAACTCGGCGGTTTCTACTCGGAACTGTATCACAATCAATTTGTCTTCGAATAAAAAAGAAGTTGTCCTCGTTGGGCAGCTTTTTCTTGTCCATAAAAAATACTTATCACGGTCTTTAAAAAAACATATTAGACAGGAAAGGGTTGGAGTGATAAGATAAGACTGTCGCAAGAAAATCGAAAGGAGACACATCATGGCTAGAACGGTTGTAGGAGTTGCTGCAAATCTATGTCCTGTAGATGCAGAAGGGAAAAACATTCACTCATCTGTATCCTGTAAATTTGCAGAGAGCATTCGTCAAGTCGGAGGTCTCCCTTTAGTGATTCCTGTAGGGGATGAGTCCATTGTGCGCGATTATGTAGAAATGATCGACAAACTCATCTTGACAGGTGGACAAAATGTCCATCCTCAGTTTTATGGAGAGAAAAAAACCATTGAGAGCGATGATTACAACCTTGTACGCGATGAGTTTGAACTAGCTCTCCTGAAAGAAGCGCTCCGTCAGAATAAACCAATTATGGCAATCTGTCGTGGTGTTCAGCTGGTCAATGTTGCTTTTGGCGGCACCCTCCACCAAGAAATTGAGGGGCATTGGCAAGGTTTGCCTTTCGGGACCTCTCATTCGATTGAAACAGTAGAAGGAAGCGTTGTTGCTAAGTTGTTCGGCAAAGAAAGCCAAGTCAACTCAGTCCATCGACAAAGTATCAAAGACCTAGCACCTAATTTCCGTGTGACAGCTATTGATCCAAGAGACCAGACCATTGAAGCGATTGAGTCTATCGACGAGCACCGTATCATCGGTTTGCAGTGGCATCCAGAGTTTCTGGTCAATGAAGAAGACGGCAATTTAGAACTATTTGAGTATTTATTAAATGAATTGTAACGGTTAGAATATCTAGCCGTTTTTATTCGTCCTTTCAGATTTTTTGTATTTTAGCGTTTTTACGCAAACGTTTGAATTCTGATAAAAATTGGGCAAATTCAATAAAAAAACTTGAAAAAATCGAAGGTAAGCGTTATGATAGAAAAGAAGAAATATTGGAGGAATATCATGTCACATATTAAATTTGACTATTCAAAAGTTTTGGACAAATTTGTTGCCCCACATGAAGTGGAATACATGCAATCACAAGTAACAGCAGCAGACGAATTGATCCGCAAAGGAACTGGTGCTGGTAGCGATTTTTTGGGTTGGTTGGACCTTCCTGAAAACTACGACCGCGAAGAATTCGACCGCATCTTGAAAGCTGCTGAGCAAATCAAGTCAGATAGCGATGTCTTGGTTGTAATCGGTATCGGTGGATCATACCTTGGTGCCAAAGCAGCTATTGACTTCTTGAACCACCACTTTGCTAACTTACAAACAAAAGAAGAGCGTAAAGCGCCACAAATCCTTTACGCTGGAAACTCAATTTCATCTACTTACCTTGCTGACTTGGTAGAGTACGTTGCAGATAAAGACTTCTCAGTAAACGTGATTTCTAAATCAGGTACAACAACTGAACCAGCCATCGCTTTCCGTGTCTTCAAAGAACTCTTGGTTAAGAAATACGGTCAAGAAGAAGCCAACAAACGTATCTACGCTACAACTGACCGCCAAAAAGGTGCTGTTAAGGTTGAAGCAGACGCTAACGGTTGGGAAACATTTGTTGTTCCAGATGACATCGGTGGACGCTTCTCAGTCTTGACAGCAGTTGGTTTGCTTCCAATCGCTGCATCAGGAGCTGACATCAAAGCCCTTATGGAAGGTGCGAATGCAGCTCGTAAAGACTACACTTCAGACAAGATTGCTGAAAATGAAGCTTATCAATACGCAGTAGTTCGTAACATCCTTTACCGCAAAGGCTACGCTACTGAAATCTTGGTAAACTACGAGCCATCACTTCAATACTTCTCAGAATGGTGGAAACAATTGGCTGGTGAGTCAGAAGGGAAAGACCAAAAAGGTATTTACCCAACTTCAGCAAACTTCTCAACTGACTTGCACTCATTGGGTCAATTTATCCAAGAAGGAACTCGTATCATGTTTGAAACAGTTGTTCGTGTTGACAAACCACGTAAGAACGTGATCATTCCTACTTTGGAAGAAGACCTTGACGGACTTGGTTACCTTCAAGGAAAAGACGTTGACTTTGTAAACAAAAAAGCAACTGACGGTGTTCTTCTTGCCCACACAGACGGTGATGTACCAAACATGTACGTAACCCTTCCAGAGCAAGATGCCTTCACTCTTGGCTACACGATCTACTTCTTCGAATTGGCTATCGCCCTTTCAGGTTACTTGAATGCCATCAACCCATTTGACCAACCAGGTGTTGAAGCATACAAACGCAACATGTTTGCCCTTCTTGGAAAACCAGGATTTGAAGAATTGAGCAAAGAGCTTAACGCACGTCTATAATAAAAGAAAAGAGTGGCCTGACCACTCTTTTTACTCTCTTTATCCGTAGAAATTGGACTCAGGCGAGACTTGTGATATAATATAGAAAGCAAAAAGGCAGACGCCTAGAGACTTTATAGGAGAAACTATGTCAAAAGATATCCGCGTACGCTACGCACCAAGTCCAACAGGACTACTACACATCGGAAATGCCCGTACAGCATTGTTTAACTACCTTTACGCACGCCATCATGGTGGAACTTTTATCATTCGTATCGAAGATACTGACCGTAAACGCCATGTTGAGGATGGAGAACGTTCACAGCTTGAAAATCTTCGTTGGTTAGGAATGGATTGGGATGAAAGTCCAGAAACTCATGAAAACTATCGCCAGTCAGAGCGTTTGGAACTCTATCAAAAATACATCGACCAATTGCTAGCTGAAGGAAAAGCCTACAAATCTTACGTTACAGAAGAAGAGTTGGCAGCTGAGCGCGAACGCCAAGAAGCAGCTGGCGAAACACCACGCTACATCAATGAATATCTTGGCATGAGCGAAGAAGAAAAGGCGGCTTACATTGCAGAACGTGAAGCAGCTGGTATCATCCCAACTGTCCGTTTGGCTGTCAATGAGTCTGGTATCTACAAATGGCACGATATGGTCAAAGGTGATATCGAGTTTGAAGGTGGCAATATCGGTGGTGACTGGGTTGTCCAAAAGAAAGACGGTTACCCAACTTACAACTTTGCCGTTGTTATCGATGACCACGATATGCAAATTTCTCATGTTATCCGTGGAGATGACCACATCGCCAACACACCCAAACAGCTTATGGTTTATGAAGCACTGGGCTGGGAAGCTCCAGAGTTTGGTCACATGACTTTGATTATCAACTCTGAAACGGGTAAAAAGTTGTCTAAACGCGATACCAACACCCTCCAATTTATCGAAGATTATCGTAAGAAAGGCTATTTGCCAGAAGCAGTCTTTAACTTTATCGCTCTTCTTGGTTGGAACCCAGGTGGTGAAGATGAAATTTTCTCACGTGAGGAATTGATTAAACTCTTTGATGAAAATCGTCTCAGCAAGTCACCAGCAGCCTTCGATCAGAAGAAACTAGACTGGATGAGCAACGACTACATCAAGAGAGCCGATCTAGCTACTATCTTTGAAATGGCCAAACCATACTTAGAAGAAGCAGGACGTTTAACTGACAAGTCTGAAAAAATGGTGGAACTCTACAAGCCACAAATGAAGTCAGTGGACGAAATTGTTCCGTTGACAGATCTTTTCTTTGCAGATTTCCCAGAGTTGACAGATGCTGAGCGCGAGGTTATGGCAGGAGAAACCGTTCCGGTTGTTCTAGAAGCCTTCAAAGCGAAACTAGAATCAATGACAGATAAGGAATTTGTGACAGAAAACATCTTCCCACAAATCAAAGCAGTTCAAAAAGAAACAGGCATTAAAGGAAAAAACCTCTTCATGCCTATTCGTATTGCTGTATCAGGTGAAATGCATGGACCAGAACTTCCAGATACGATTTACCTATTAGGTCGTGAAAAATCTATCCAGCATATCGAGAACATGCTCAAAGAGATTTCTAAATAAAAAGGACTGCAGATGGATACATGGGAAAAGATGTACGAAGAAGCACGAACCTTATACAATCCTCATGAAGTTTCTGACTTTGTTTATGCTAACCATGTCGTTGCCGCAGTAGAAGCAGAAGATGGTCAGATATTCACAGGATTTTGTATGGAGGGCACTTGTGGCGTTTTTCATCTCTGCGCAGAACGAGCAGCTCTCTTCAATATGTATCAATTTTCAGGACAAACTAAACTTAAGAAAATCCTCGCCTTTCGAGATAAACCTCCCTACGGCGAAGGATCCGGTATGCCCTGTGGCGCATGCAGAGAATTTCTCTTAGAATTGAATGCTGAAAATAAAGAAGCAGAGTTCATGATGAACTACGAAACAAGAAAAACAATCAAAGTTGCCGAGTTGATCCCATACTGGTGGGGAGAGGAACGTGCGACTAATTGGCAAGATAAATAGAAGGAGCCAGTTTTACTGGCTCTCTTCCCTTATTTTTTCAGAATTTTGATAAAGAGGAAAAAAGTTCTTGACAAAGGAGGAAAAGTAGGTATAATAGAAAGAGTTGAAAAGCTCAGGTCCGTTGGTCAAGGGGTTAAGACACCGCCTTTTCACGGCGGTAACACGGGTTCGAATCCCGTACGGACTATGTGTATATCACGGTAAAAAAACTTGAAAAAAAGTTTCAAAAAAGTGTTGACAGAGACAGAGAGCTGTGATATACTAATATAGTTGCCGCTTGAGAGAGATTGAGTGACAAAGACCTTTGAAAACTGAACAAGACGAACCAATGTGCAGGGCACTATAACTAAGGTTATAGTACTGAACAATGAAAAACAATAAATCTGTCAGTGACAGAAATGAGTGAGAACTCAAACTTTTAATGAGAGTTTGATCCTGGCTCAGGACGAACGCTGGCGGCGTGCCTAATACATGCAAGTAGAACGCTGAAGAGAGGAGCTTGCTCTTCTTGGATGAGTTGCGAACGGGTGAGTAACGCGTAGGTAACCTGCCTGGTAGCGGGGGATAACTATTGGAAACGATAGCTAATACCGCATAAAATGGATTATCGCATGATAATTCATTGAAAGGTGCAAATGCATCACTACCAGATGGACCTGCGTTGTATTAGCTAGTTGGTGGGGTAACGGCTCACCAAGGCGACGATACATAGCCGACCTGAGAGGGTGATCGGCCACACTGGGACTGAGACACGGCCCAGACTCCTACGGGAGGCAGCAGTAGGGAATCTTCGGCAATGGACGGAAGTCTGACCGAGCAACGCCGCGTGAGTGAAGAAGGTTTTCGGATCGTAAAGCTCTGTTGTAAGAGAAGAACGAGTGTGAGAGTGGAAAGTTCACACTGTGACGGTATCTTACCAGAAAGGGACGGCTAACTACGTGCCAGCAGCCGCGGTAATACGTAGGTCCCGAGCGTTGTCCGGATTTATTGGGCGTAAAGCGAGCGCAGGCGGTTAGATAAGTCTGAAGTTAAAGGCTGTGGCTTAACCATAGTACGCTTTGGAAACTGTTTAACTTGAGTGCAAGAGGGGAGAGTGGAATTCCATGTGTAGCGGTGAAATGCGTAGATATATGGAGGAACACCGGTGGCGAAAGCGGCTCTCTGGCTTGTAACTGACGCTGAGGCTCGAAAGCGTGGGGAGCAAACAGGATTAGATACCCTGGTAGTCCACGCCGTAAACGATGAGTGCTAGGTGTTAGACCCTTTCCGGGGTTTAGTGCCGCAGCTAACGCATTAAGCACTCCGCCTGGGGAGTACGACCGCAAGGTTGAAACTCAAAGGAATTGACGGGGGCCCGCACAAGCGGTGGAGCATGTGGTTTAATTCGAAGCAACGCGAAGAACCTTACCAGGTCTTGACATCCCTCTGACCGCTCTAGAGATAGAGTTTTCCTTCGGGACAGAGGTGACAGGTGGTGCATGGTTGTCGTCAGCTCGTGTCGTGAGATGTTGGGTTAAGTCCCGCAACGAGCGCAACCCCTATTGTTAGTTGCCATCATTCAGTTGGGCACTCTAGCGAGACTGCCGGTAATAAACCGGAGGAAGGTGGGGATGACGTCAAATCATCATGCCCCTTATGACCTGGGCTACACACGTGCTACAATGGCTGGTACAACGAGTCGCAAGCCGGTGACGGCAAGCTAATCTCTTAAAGCCAGTCTCAGTTCGGATTGTAGGCTGCAACTCGCCTACATGAAGTCGGAATCGCTAGTAATCGCGGATCAGCACGCCGCGGTGAATACGTTCCCGGGCCTTGTACACACCGCCCGTCACACCACGAGAGTTTGTAACACCCGAAGTCGGTGAGGTAACCTTTTAGGAGCCAGCCGCCTAAGGTGGGATAGATGATTGGGGTGAAGTCGTAACAAGGTAGCCGTATCGGAAGGTGCGGCTGGATCACCTCCTTTCTAAGGATAAGGAACTGCACATTGGTCTTGTTTAGTCTTGAGAGGTCTTGTGGGGCCTTAGCTCAGCTGGGAGAGCGCCTGCTTTGCACGCAGGAGGTCAGCGGTTCGATCCCGCTAGGCTCCATTGGTGAGAGATCACCAAGTAATGCACATTGAAAATTGAATATCTATATCAAATAGTAACAAGAAAATAAACCGAAACGCTGTAGTATTAAAAGAGTTTATGACTGAAAGGTCAGAAAATAAGGTTAAGTTAATAAGGGCGCACGGTGGATGCCTTGGCACTAGGAGCCGAAGAAGGACGTGACAAACGACGATATGCCTTGGGTAGCTGTAAGTAAGCGATGATCCAGGGATTTCCGAATGGGGGAACCCAACAGGTACTACCTGTTACCCATATCTGTTAAGGATGTGAGGAGGAAGACGCAGTGAACTGAAACATCTAAGTAGCTGCAGGAAGAGAAAGCAAAAGCGATTGCCTTAGTAGCGGCGAGCGAAACGGCAGGAGGGCAAACCGAAGAGTTTACTCTTCGGGGTTGTAGGACTGCAAAGTGGACTCAAAGATTATAGAAGAATGATTTGGGAAGATCAGCCAAAGAGAGTAATAGCCTCGTATTTAAAATAGTCTTTGTACCTAGCAGTATCCTGAGTACGGCGGGACACGAGAAATCCCGTCGGAATCTGGGAGGACCATCTCCCAACCCTAAATACTCCCTAGTGACCGATAGTGAACCAGTACCGTGAGGGAAAGGTGAAAAGCACCCCGGGAGGGGAGTGAAATAGAACCTGAAACCGTGTGCCTACAACAAGTTCGAGCCCGTTAATGGGTGAGAGCGTGCCTTTTGTAGAATGAACCGGCGAGTTACGATATGATGCGAGGTTAAGTTGAAGAGACGGAGCCGCAGGGAAACCGAGTCTGAATAGGGCGCATTAGTATCATGTCGTAGACCCGAAACCATGTGACCTACCCATGAGCAGGTTGAAGGTGCGGTAAGACGCACTGGAGGACCGAACCAGGGCACGTTGAAAAGTGCTTGGATGACTTGTGGGTAGCGGAGAAATTCCAAACGAACTTGGAGATAGCTGGTTCTCTCCGAAATAGCTTTAGGGCTAGCGTCGACATTAGAGATTCTTGGAGGTAGAGCACTGTTTGGGTGAGGGGTCCATCCCGGATTACCAATCTCAGATAAACTCCGAATGCCAAAGAATTATGGTCGGCAGTCAGACTGCGAGTGCTAAGATCCGTAGTCGAAAGGGAAACAGCCCAGACCACCAGCTAAGGTCCCAAAATAATTGTTAAGTGGAAAAGGATGTGGGGTTGCACAGACAACTAGGATGTTAGCTTAGAAGCAGCTATTCATTCAAAGAGTGCGTAATAGCTCACTAGTCGAGTGACCCTGCGCCGAAAATGTACCGGGGCTAAAACAATTTACCGAAGCTGTGGATACCTTTATAGGTATGGTAGGAGAGCGTTCTATGTGTGGAGAAGGTGTACCGTGAGGAGCGCTGGAACGCATAGAAGTGAGAATGCCGGTATGAGTAGCGAAAGACAGGTGAGAATCCTGTCCACCGTAAGACTAAGGTTTCCAGGGGAAGGCTCGTCCGCCCTGGGTTAGTCGGGACCTAAGGAGAGACCGAAAGGTGTATCCGATGGACAACAGGTTGATATTCCTGTACTAGAGTATGTAGTGATGGAGGGACGCAGTAGGCTAACTAAAGCAGACGAATGGAAGTGTCTGTCTAAGCAGTGAGGTGTGAATTGAGTCAAATGCTTAATTCTATAACATTGAGCTGTGATGGGGAGCGAAGTTTAGTAGCGAAGTTAGTGACGTCACACTGCCAAGAAAAGCTTCTAGCGTTAAACATACTCTACCCGTACCGCAAACCGACACAGGTAGTCGAGGCGAGTAGCCTCAGGTGAGCGAGAGAACTCTCGTTAAGGAACTCGGCAAAATGACCCCGTAACTTCGGGAGAAGGGGTGCTGACTTTAGGTCAGCCGCAGTGAATAGGCCCAAGCAACTGTTTATCAAAAACACAGCTCTCTGCTAAATCGTAAGATGATGTATAGGGGGTGACGCCTGCCCGGTGCTGGAAGGTTAAGAGGAGTGCTTAGAGGTAACTCGAAGGTATGAATTGAAGCCCCAGTAAACGGCGGCCGTAACTATAACGGTCCTAAGGTAGCGAAATTCCTTGTCGGGTAAGTTCCGACCCGCACGAAAGGCGTAATGATTTGGGCACTGTCTCAACGAGAGACTCGGTGAAATTTTAGTACCTGTGAAGATGCAGGTTACCCGCGACAGGACGG